>NZ_JAQGNX010000144.1 GCF_028293835.1 Pseudomonas sp. | reverse complement strand
GATCTTTCTGATACCCCGTCGCCTCATCGACAAGCGCGATAATACCGACCCTAGCAAAACCCCTGACCAGAAGCTCGGCTTGATCAGCAATTTTACTTTGGCGCGCCGGAAGCTTGCCGCTGAGTCTCGCAGCAAGTATGGAATCGCATATTTCCGCAAGCATGGTAGCGGGATAGCCGTAAGCAAAGCCGCCACCTGAACCGTGGACAAATTTTATGGGGTCCTTCAGTGAGCTCAGCACAGCGTCTGAAACATATTCAACCAGAGCTGAACTTTCCATCAAGGCGGTCAGCCTATCGCTGCTGCTGTACGCTGATCCTCGACTTATACCTATACCGGACATTACTCCACGCTGAGAAAGAATTCGTGATCCATCCTCTAGGACGTAGCAGGGTATCTCTATGTCCCCAATACGGAGAGGGTGATCAGCCGAGCCGTGAGTTGCCTTGGGTAACTTTGCAATCTCCTGCTTTGCTAGGGCAGCATTTCTTGCGATCTCCTTGCGCCGCTCAGGGGTGAGCGAGCTAGCCCGCGCAGCTGCGCCTTTTGCTTTTCCTGTTGGTTCAGCACCGCTCATAACTACCTCAAATCAAGGAATTGAGCTTGCAAACTATCATATTTATGTTTATTTGCAAGCAGTATGCTTGCAAATAAACATCGGTGTTGCACCGCCGCAGGATCTCACCCCTCTCTACAAATCCCCGCCACGCCACCTACTCAGCCCCGGCTCGCAAAATCCTTCCCGCCTTCACGTCATTAGCATAAGCCGTCAGCCGGTCTTCATCCGCCTGAAACACGGCGCGCATTCTCAGCAATGCCTGGGCATCTGGCTCATTGCCCGCCAGGCTCAGCCGCTCAGCGATCCGCAACAGCTCGACCGCCGACCACTTCAGATCGGAAGCAGCACCCTGGAGGTCGCGACTCAAGTCTTGCTCTGGCTTGTTTAATCCCATGAAAACCCCTAATCGCCCGACCTTCGCCCAAGCCTTCCGTTTTTCAAGCTGTTTGCGCGATTGCGCAGTATGGATTCATTTTTTTTGACCGACAGAATCATCTTCTCCATCAACTTAGCGACGGGCTCATTACAACCTTGAATCATTTCGAGCGAAAGCACTAAAAGGTCACCCGCCACCTGCTGTAGGTCGTCAGCTGCCTGGTTGAGATCGCTTTCTAAAGAAGTGTTTTTTGGTAGTTTCCGCAAGGCGCCGCCCCATAAAGAAAATCAATCGAATTATACCGAAAGCAAGTCACCGGAAAAACGCGACAATCGTGCCCAAGGCCTGGCTCGCGAAAGCGAAGCGCGCGCTGAAGCTTGGCCATCCTATTTTGTTCAAATATGTTCCGTGAACGGCTAAACGCTAGATTCGGCGGAAAGCTCACCGCAGCGCAGCTCGACGGCCTGCTCGAACACTAGATACAGCGCCTCGATGTCGGCTGGCCGCAGGGCTCGCAACCGCTCAATCCCTAGAACGAAACCCTCTGCCCGAAGACCTGCACGCTCAGCTCCCTCTCGGCCGGATGAGCGCTTGATTGTGTCCAGCAAGCTCTCGACTTCCTGTCGGACTAAAGTGGGCAGCGCCATGTCGTCAGGGATCATGTTCTCACCACCTTGACTATCATTCTTCGGCATATAGAGGCTCAATCAACTCAACCCCCTGATTCCTCGTATTCCCCACGGCTGCCGACACCTTGAACCACTCAAAGACCTCCGTTGGCTCACCCTGAAACAAGGCCATCTGCTCAGCACGTTCCTTGGGCGTAGCCGAATCAAGCCACTCCCTGGCTAATTCCGGCGATAGCACAACCGGCCTGCGGTCATGCACATCAACCATTCCACCTTCGCTGTCGGCGGTGATGATCACGAAGCCGTCATCGTCACGCGGTTCTTCCCTGGGGAATTGGCCGATGGCAGCACACAGGATCGGCGCCCCGTCGCGGCGCCGGATCAGATAGGGCTGTTTCTTCGGCCCACCTTCATCGACCCATTCAAACCAGCCATCAACAGGTGCAATGGCGCGGTTAGGCCAGGCATTACGAAAGAAAGGCCCGTTGGCGACTTTTTCGACTCTGGCATTGATCGGAGCTGCGCGGTCTTTGGCCCAGAACGGTCGCCATCCCCAGCGCACACGATCCGCTCGCAAGGTCTCGCCATCCATGTGGAGAAGGGCGACTTGAGTGGTTGGCGCAACGTTGTAGCATTCGAAAGGCAAATCGCCCGTGGTGTTGACCATAGGATTCGGCATGCTCAGCGTTGCAACGAAATCATGGGTGCCGCGGTACTGCGTCAGTCGTCCGCACATGCTGAAAGCTCCGGTCAATGGCTCTCACTGTCGACAGTGGGGGGTGAGCTTAAGTTTGCCTCAATTCGTTTGCGCAGTTCGAACAACGCCTTTTCGGCTGTACATTTCTGATCGAAGTATAGGTGCGCTTTTTCGCTGGACATCGTCAGGCTATTCACCTTGTTTCCGAGGTTTGAACAGCTCAAATAGCATTCAGATAGTCGCTTCGACGCCAACGCTAGCTCCGCTGCTACCTGGCTATGCATCTCCACCAGTTTGGCAATGTTCTGCCTGGCCTTACGATTTTCCACTGTCAGTTCTTCAATTTCGGCTGTGAGCAGGATAGCGTGCTGCTTCCACATTTCGACAGGCGTAGGAATGCCGAGGCATCCGAATTCATCATCGGCGTCCATGGTCTTGCTCTTTGGTTTGTGCTGGTTGGATGTACAGTAATCGAGAAAGTGATTGGACGCCATTCGGGGTGACGAGATGTAGCAAAGGGAGGGGATGCATTTGGCAGAAAGCCAGGAGGCGGGGCGGAGGGTAGTGGGTCGGGGAGATCCGGACTGCTAGCGGGATCTTTCCCCAAAACTATCGCGTAAGTGATTGAAATCTAACGACCTCATATGAACGTATTCGTACGCGTTTATAGGCAAGTAAAACCGATTAACTATTTGATTTTAATAGTTATTATGGTTTTTACGTATCAGTTGTAGCGAGCTACTACGTGGTTATAAGGGCACGTGGTATTTACTTGATCGCTCCCCGTAGTAACCCCGTATTACCCACCTGCCGGCACCCCGATTAAACTGCTCTCAACCCAACAAGAGCGAACCTGGTCATGTCCTTTGTCAGCGAAAATCAGCCCGGCGTCTGCCTGGCACCCGATGCAGTCACTCAGGATTACGTGTTCAACCACACCATGTTGCGGGTTAAAGATCCTCAGCGTTCACTGGATTTTTATAGCCGTGTGCTGGGTATGCGGCTGCTACGCAAGGTGGATTTTCCGGAGGCCAGGTTTTCGCTGATGTTCCTGGCCATGACCAGGGGCGAAGAGGTGCCGGAAGAGTCGGGCGCGCGTCAGGTGTATACCTTCGGCCGTGAGTCAGTGCTGGAGTTGACGCATAACTGGGGCACGGAAAGCGATGGTTCGCAGTACCACAACGGCAATCAAGACCCACGTGGTTTTGGTCATATCTGCTTTTCTGTGCCGGACATCGAAGCCGCTTGTGTGCGCTTCGATGCCTTGCAGGTGCCCTTCGTCAAACGTCTGGACAAGGGCATGAAGCACGTGGCCTTTATCAGTGATCCAGACAACTACTGGATTGAGATCGTCCAGGCAGACTTGTTGGCAAATCTCGGTAACAACTGAACCTCGGATCAGGCGTCTGATTCAGTCAGCGCCGCATACACCAATGTGCGCAGTTCTCGTCGAATCGGATAAGCGTTCGACGGGATCAACTGGGTCATGAATACCACTGCAATGTCCTCCACTGGATCAATCCAGAATCCGGTAGAGGCCATGCCGCCCCAGAAGAATTCACCCTGTGAACCATTGTTCATGGTACGGGCCTGGTTGATCGTTACAGCGAAACCCAAGCCAAACCCCAGACCGTCCACCAAGGACTCGCTGAACGGCGAATTCGACATTTCTCCTAACTCTTTGCCGCCCGGCAGGTGGTTCATGGTCATCAGCTTCAGGGTTTTCGGGCTGACGATCCGTACCCCTTCAAGCTCGCCGCCGTTAAGCAGCATGCGGCTGAAGCGCATGTAGTCGTCAGCAGTCGAGACCAGACCGCCGCCGCCTGACTTGGTGGCCGGTTCGGTCAGGAAATGGCTGGTGGCCGGATCGTCTTGCAGCACCACGTTGCCTTGTTGATTGAGGACGTAACAGGCAGTTAAGCGCTGCTGTTGGGCTTCAGGGACGAAAAAGCCGGTGTCGACCATATTCAGGGGTTCGAAGACCCGTTTGCGGAGGAAAGCCTCGAATGGCATGCCCGAAATGACTTGCACCAGATAACCCAGGACGTCGGTAGACACCGAATAATTCCAGGTATCGCCGGGATCGAATTCAAGCGGCACGCGGGCCAGGGTCGCGACGAATTCCTCGAGTCCGCCCTTGGTATTAACGCCATCCAGCTTTAACTCGCGATAGGCAGCATCAACGTTGCTGCGTTGCTGAAAGCCATAGGTAAGGCCCGACGTGTGACGTAGCAGGTCAATAACGCGCATTGCCTGTGCCGGCTTGCGGGTCTGGAACGCACCGGTCAGCCCGGCTTGAAACACACCCAGCCCAGCCCAGGAGGGGATGTAGCGCGCCACGGGGTCGTCGAGTGCGACTTTGCCTTCCTCGACGAGCATCATGAAGGCGATGGAAGTAATCGGCTTGGTCATCGAGTAAATACGAAAAAGGCTGTCGGCTTTTAATGGCAGACCGCGCTCTACATCCGCTGAACCCAGCACCGACGTATAAGCCAACTGGCCGCGGCGCCAAATCTGGGTGAGGGCGCAAGGCAATTTGCCGCTGTCGATGTATTTTTCCTGAATGAAGGCATCGATTCGCGCCAATCGTTCGGAAGACAGTCCTACGGATTCTGGGGTTGTCAAAGGTGGGTTCTCCAGTCGTTGATATCGAGACGAATCATTCAGGGGCAAACCTTGGTCTTACGGAATCCTGAGGCCGCACCAATTGGCGCCATTACCTCATCTGAACCAATTCGATAAACGCATTCAAATTGGGCGAGCGCACGCCGTTGCGCCAGACCAGCCACGTCGTCAGGTGACGAAATTTTTCTTCCATGGGGTACGCATTGACGCTACTGCTACCGGGCATGCTTTCCAGCATGCTGAGCGGGATCATGGCTACACCAGCCCCCGCCGTCACGCAGGCAAGCATGCCGTGGTACGACTCGATTTCGAAGATTTTCCCCGGTGCTGCCTGGTCGGACATGAACCATTGTTCAAAATGCCGTCGGTATGAGCAGTTGGCGCGAAACGCATAGATTGTTCTGCCATTGACGTCCTGCGGGCGGGTCACGGGCGGGTGGCCGGCGGCGGTGATCACGACCATTTCCTCCTCGAACACCTCAACACCTTCAAGGTTCGGGTGTCGCAACGGACCATCGGTGAACGCCGCGCTTAAACGTCCAGACAATACGCCTTCGATCATGTCCCCTGACGGGCCCGTGGAAAAGTCCAACTCAACCTTGGGGTAGCGTTGGTGAAACGCCGCCAACACTGAAGGAATACGCACTGCTGCGGTACTTTCCAGTGAACCCAAGGTGAAACTGCCCTGTGGTTCGCTGCCCGAGGCCGCCTGTTTCGCTTCATCCACCAGGTCGAGGATACGCCGTGCGTAATCAAGAAAGGTCCAGCCGGTGGCCGACAGCCGTAAACGCAGTTTTTCGCGAATGAACAAATCGACGCCCAGTTCTTGCTCCAACTGTTTGATTCGCGTGGTGAGGTTCGAAGGCACCCGGTGCAAACGTTGCGCGGCAGCGCTGATACTGCCGTCTTCGGCCACCGCTTTAAACAGCTCGAGTTGGGTCAGGTCCATGATTCGATCTAATGCCTTCTCTTAAAAAGAATGATTCTGTGATTATTATTCATTATTAAGTTGTGTCAACTCAGCCTACCGTAGGCCTCAACTTCCATCAACGGTGCGTTTCACTTACCGCTCGATGGCTTGAACTGACATGAGGAGTTTGCACATGACCGCTTCCACATTCCCCCAGCACGCGATTTCGCTCAACCCTACCACTGGCGAAACGATTGCGCAGTACCCCTTCGAAAACGCCGCCGAACTGGAGCAAGCGCTGGTGCGCACCACCAAAGGTTTCAAAGCCTGGCGTGCGGTTTCTATCGCTGATCGTGCCGCTGTGCTGCTGAAAATGGCCAAAGCATTGCGCCGCGCGCTTGAACCCATGGCGCGGATGGCGGCATTGGAGATGGGCAAGCCGGTGGCCCAAGGCCGGGCGGAAGTCGAAAAGTGTGCGGCGTTGTGCGAGTGGTATGCCGAACAGGGTCCAGCGATTCTGCAGCCGGAAAAAACCATGGTGGAAAACGATAAAGCTTACGTGTCCTATCTGCCGCTGGGTCCGGTGTTGGCGGTGATGCCGTGGAACTTCCCCATGTGGCAGGTGCTACGCGGCGCGGTGCCGATTATTCTGGCCGGCAATAGTTATGTGCTTAAACATGCGCCGAACATCATGGGCTGCGCCTATTTGTTGCGCGACGCGTGGGTAGAGGCCGGCTTACCGGAAGGTGTATTCGAAGTGCTTAACGTCACCCCCGAAGGCGTGTCGGTAGCCATAGCCGACCCGCGGATTGCTGCAGTCGCGGTCACCGGTAGCGTGCGTGCCGGTTCAGCCATTGCTTCCCAGGCGGGCGCGGCGCTGAAGAAATGTATTCTGGAACTGGGTGGCTCCGATCCGTTTATCGTGCTCGCTGACGCAGACCTGGATGAAGCCGTCAAAGCCGCCACCGCAGGTCGTTTCCAAAACAGTGGCCAAGTATGCGTTGCCGCCAAACGAATCATTGTCGAAGAAAGCGTGCTTGAGCCGTTCACCGAGAAATTCCTGGCCGCGGTCAAGGCGCTCAAGGTGGGCGATCCACTGGCCGAAGACACTTACATCGGCCCAATGGCGCGCTATGACTTGCGCGATGAGCTGGACGCTCAGGTGCAAGCGACCCTCGCCGAAGGGGCGCAACTGCTTTATGGCGGCCATAAAATTTCGGGGGAGGGCAACTACTATGCACCGACCGTATTGACCAACGTTCGTCCCGGAATGACCTCCTTCGTACAAGAGTTGTTCGGCCCGGTTGCTTCGCTGATTTGCGCCCGCGACGCTGAACATGCCATCGAGTTAGCCAATGACAGCGAGTTTGGACTGGCGGGCAGCGTATGGACGGCCGATGTAGAATTGGCGAAATGTATTGCCGCACGTCTGGAAACCGGAGGCGTGTTTATCAACGGTTACACCGCCTCAGACCCCCGCGTACCGATCGGCGGCGTGAAAAAAAGCGGTTTCGGTCGTGAGTTGTCACACTTTGGCCTGCATGAGTTCTGCAACGCGCAGACCGTATGGGTTGACCGCCGCTAGGTAGCCGTTTACGAAAAGCTGCCTCGCCTGGCATACACCCTGCCGGTCGAGGCTTTTTGCTGTCCAGTGGCCTCGTTCGGAACTTGTTCGAGAATTAACCCTCAATAGCGCAATACGTGTGACCTGAACGGCTAAATCCCCTTCACAGTTGGACGTTTGAATAAGTGCGCAGGTACCATTGCGTCCAGGTCAGTAAAGCGTTGTCTGGAACGGTTCGCCTTCGCATTTTCAAGTGCAGCGCCGTGCCTTGAACCTTTGATGTGGCGAGTATGGCAATACCATTATTGTCGGTTTAAGGCGGAGGGCGAATGAAGCTACAACGGGATATCGAGTTGGGAGAACCTTTCTACCGTCGGCAGATGGAAGAAACCCAACGCCGTTCACTGTCGACTGATGGCCTGTGGATACATGCGTTGTGGCTTGTGCCTGTTCTGGTATTGGCGACCATCGCGCGTTTCTACGGTTTGACCCGAACTGCAATCTGGTGCGATGAAGGCTCCAGCCTGCTGATGAGTCAATATTCCCCCGCACTGACTTGGTTTCACAGCGCCCACGACGTTCATCCCCCTCTTTATTACCTGCTGCTGCACGCCTGGATGAGCCTGTTCGGCGACGGCATCTTTTCGATTCGGGCCATGAGTGCTTTGCCCGGCGTTGCCACGGTCGGCCTGGCGTTCTGGTTGATGCGCATGGTCGCCACCCCGCGCGCTGCCGTCCTCGGCGGCATCTTGTTGGCGTTGATGCCGATTACCGTGCGTTACAGCCAGGAAGTACGCATGTATTCCCTGATGGGTTTTTGGTTGATGGGCGCCACCGTTGCGCTGGTCTATTGGGTCAAAAACCCCGATCGCCAGCGGTATCTGGTTATTTACGCGCTGCTGATGACCGCTAGCTTCTATACCCATTACTTCACCTGCCTCTGCGTATTGGCCCACTGGTCTTACTTGCTGGCGCTGCGCTGCAAGTCGGACGACAAACTCAAGCTGCTCACCCGTCCGGCATGGTGGGTGAGCAACGTCGCCATCGTTGCGCTGTATGCCCCGTGGATTCCAAGCCTGGTGGATCAGTTGACGCACCTTGATCAACTGCGGGTGGGGGGTGATGTCGGCTGGATCCCGCCGGTTACATTGGACTCTTTACCGTCGGCGGTCTGGCAGTTCATGACCTTGAAAGACGGCACGGACGTTTGGTTTCCGCTGTACGTACTGATGCCGCTGATGATCGCCGCCGTTGCGGCCGCGGTTGTCTTGCGTGACCGCAGCCATTTGCGCTTCAACGCGTTGCTGGTGTCGTACACGTTTCTGCCGGTGTTGGTGATTTTTGCGGTGTCGTTCTTCACGCCGCTATTGGTCGAACGCTATTTAATGTTTGCTGCCATTGGCTTGCCGCTGGTTCTGGCGGTTGCCATTGATCAGCTTGAGCGGAGCTTTCGGGTTCTGGCCATCGGCTTGTTAGTCGCAGTATTGGGGTTAGAAGCGGTCGGTCTGAAAAATGACTACAGCGTCGATGCCGATCAATTCGATGTGCTGGTCAACTATGTGAATCAGAATTACGTTGCGGGGGACCGGATTGTGGTCAGTGATTTGTTCTGGTATTTCGGCTACGTCTATTACAACAAGACTGGCGCACAGCCATTGCTCTACACGCCATCATTGCCCGATGGCGGCTCTGGCCGTCCTAATGCCTACGGGTTCGGCACCTTGGTCGACGAGAACGCGGATAAAATCTACGTTGACCGCCTGCAAGCGGTGCCCAAAGGTACGGGACGAGTGTGGCTGATCAGCGGAAGCTACGCGCCGGATGACTTCCACTCCATTCCGAATAATTGGAACAAGGAAAAAGAGTTCAAAGTCGGAGACACCGAAGCTCGCTTGTACACCGTTCGTTGACGCAGAGGCACCGTTCCATACCTGATCTGGTGCCAACCTGGAGATTGGATTCGAGTCCGTTCAAAGAAGCGTCTTAAAAAAAGGGCTGATTAATCAGCCCATTTTTTTCGACCCGCTACGACTTTTCAGTCCTCGGCGGTCGGGTAGTCCACATAGCCTTCTGGCCCTTGGCTGTACCAGGTTTGCATGACGTCTTCGTTGAGCGGCAAATTCTTTGCGAATCGATACGGCAGGTCGGGATTGGCCAGGAACGGGCGACCGAACGCGATGCCGTCGGCTTCACCGGCAGCCAATGTCGCCTGGGCGCGCGCAAAGGTGTAATCGGAATTCAAGAACAGCTTGCCGCTGAAGGCCTTGCGAATCACTGGATGCACTGGAGGACGATCGGCTTTGCCAAACGTGCCGGCAAAGTTGGGTTCGCGCAGTTCAAGGTAGGCGATGCCGATTTTATCCAGCGCGGCAGCTGCCGCGCCAAACAGCGCTTCTGGATCGCTGTCGTTGACGCCTTGGGAGTCGCCGTTGGGCGACAAACGTACGCCGGTGCGCTCGGCGCCGACGGTATCGGCAACCCGTTGAGTCACTTCTACCAACAGACGGATGCGATTTTCGATGGAACCGCCGTATTCGTCTTTGCGGAAGTTGGTGTTGTCGCGCAGGAACTGGTCAATCAGGTAGCCGTTAGCCGCGTGAATCTCCACGCCGTCAAACCCTGCGGCCATGGCATTTTTTGCGGCCTTGGTGTAATCGTCGAGCAGGCGTTTAATATCCTCGATGCTCAACGGCCGCGCTTGTGCATAGGGTTGCTTGCCGTCATAGGTATGCGCGCTGCCCGGTGCCGTGGTGGCCGAAGAGGATACTGGCTGCGCACCGCCGAGAAAGCTTGGATGAACGATGCGGCCCATGTGCCATAGTTGCAGATCAATGCGTCCACCGGCCTTGTGAACCGCATCGGTTACCCTTTTCCAGGCGTGAACTTGCTCGTCGCTCCATATCCCTGGGGCGTAAGGCCAACCAAGGCCTTCCTGACTGATCCCTGTGGCTTCGGTGATGATCAGCCCGGCACTGGCGCGCTGCGCATAATATTCGATCATCAACTCGGTAGGCACATGCTCGCGGGTCGCACGGCCACGGGTCAACGGCGCCATCAACACGCGGTTAGGCGCAGATAGGGTGCCGATTTTCAACGGATCAAAAAGAGAGGGCATTCAGAATTTCCTTTTACAAAGCGTTTTAGAAAGGAATCATCGAAAACAATGCGCCATGCATTTCTGCTGCGCTCGTCAATACGATGCCAAAAGCCCTGGAAAGTTGTGCATTCGTAGGGGCCAATCGGTTGGAAGGTCCATCGACTTATCGCAGCCTGGGTGAACGTGCCACCGTTATTAACCCCGGCGCGGACGAGACACCACTGACTCGATATTCTTGCGGCCAATCAATTGCGTGCGTGGAGAGGCCGGTTCCACAACGGGCTCTGCCAGCCATTTGTACATCACCAGGCAATCTACCAGCCCTAGCCGGGCATGTTGATACGCACGGGGCAAGCGTCCAACTGTTTCAAAGCCCAGGGTGTGCCACAGCGCGACGGCTACTTCGTTGCTGGCGACCACTGAGTTGAACTGCATGGCCAAAAAGCCGCTGTCACGCGCCAGTTGTTGCGAGTGTTCGCACATCATCCGGGCAACGCCACGCCCACGGGCGGTCTCGCTGACCATGTAGCCGCAATTGCTGACATGGCTGCCGGGACCGGCGGCATTGGCCTTGAGGTAATAACTGCCGAGCAACACGCCATCATCTTCAGCGATCAGCGTGTGCAACGGGGCATTTAGCCACAACTGAAGCGCTTGCTCCTCGGTGGTTGCCGGGTCGTAGGCATAGGTTTCCCGGGCAATGACGACTGCCTGAAAGGTCGGCCAGAAGCGTGGGAAATCTGCGGCGGTCATAGGGCGAATCTGGATCATGGTGCTCTCTGCAAATCTGCCTGGAAATTGGCTGCCAATCAGTCTGGCAGCCTTCCAGCAAAACTTAAACGGCTGCTGTAACGATGATTTCCACTAACAGGTCAGGGTCATCGAATGCGACTTGGCAGGTCGCACGGGCGGGCCGGCCAGCGTCACCCAACCAAGCGGTCCATTCGGCGTTCATGGCATCGACGTCGCGGGCCATGTCAGACATCCATATTTGTACCGACAACAAGCGCTGACGGTCAGTGCCAGCGAGTGCCAGCACTTCGTCAATTCGCGCCAAGGTCTGGCGTGTTTGCCCGCTGATGTCTTGGGTGCAGTCAGCGGGCGCCACGCCGGCCAGCCAGGCGACGCCGTTATGGACTACTACACGGCTAAGTTTCGCGTTGCTCTCTTGGCGTTGAATCGAACTCATGGCACAGGTTCCTTTGGTCAGTTTTGGGTAGGTTTTGAGTCAATGCTCAGTGGCCAGTTCGGCCAGCGTGATGGGTTTAAGGGGAGGGCGGATACGGTAATATCCGACGTCCGATGGCGTCATGTCGTGGGCGGCAGCCAGTAGTTCGGTGACGGCCAGCCCACACATACGACCCTGGCAAGGTCCCATGCCGCAGCGGCCGAAGGCTTTGGTCTGGTTGGGACCAAGGCAGCCAAGCGCGGCATAACCGCGAATGTCGCCTGCGGTGACTTCCTCACAGCGGCACACCACCGTGGCGTTTGCCGGGCGGCGAAATTCCTCCTGCGGGCGATAGAGCGTTTCCAGCAAAGGCCGTATGCAGCGATAGCGCCGTAGGGCTTTAAGCAAAGGAGCCGTACGATGGCCGGCGTCTTTTGCGGATAAACGCTGCAACGAAAGTGCGACGCCAATGGCCACGACCTGTCCCTGCAAATACGCGGCTTGGGCGCCGTCGATACCTGCCGCGTCGCCCGCGATGAAGCAACCGGGGACGCTGAGTTCGCCCCATGCGTTCTGTTGCGCGATCCAACACAATTGGCGTTCATCCCAACGGTGCGTGGCGCCCAACGCCAGCGTCGGTTGCGTATTGGGGACGATGCCTTGGTGCAGCAGTATCAGCTCGCTGGCAATGCGAAGGGTCCGACCGCCGACTTCAAAGGACAACGCTTCAGCAGACGTTACGCCTTCAACCGACAGTTTTGTTGCGCCTCGATACCACGCAATTCCCGCACGGCGGATCGCACTTATATAGCCGATGCCCTTGGCCAACTGCCGCCAGCCCGCGAACGCTGCTGGCAAATGACGTAACGCGCCGCCCAGGTCACGACGGCTACTGGTGTCCACCAATGCAGTGATTTTTATTCCGGCCTGCAGGTACTGCCAGGCCAGTAAGTAGAGCAGGGGGCCGCTGCCGGCCAGCACCACGTTGCTGGCTGGCACTTGACCTGAACTCTTGAACAACACCTGACCCGCGCCTGCGGTCATGACCCCGGGCAAGGTCCAGCCGGGAATCGGCATGGGGCGCTCGTAGGCGCCGCAACAGAAAATTACCCGTTGCGCCTGAACCACCCGTGCGTTGCCCGCGACTAAATAGTGCACACGCCGCTCGGCAGTGATTAACCACACGCTGGCGCCGGGCACGTAATCCACTCCACTGGCAAGAAACTCGCGAACCAATGCCGCGCCCCCTTGATAGTCCGTACCCAGCAACGCTTGGCGAGCCGCAGGGGCATGCCTCACGCCGCGATAAATCTGGCCGCCGGGGCTGTGCTGCTCATCGAGCACCCGGACTTGCAAACCCAACGCTCGAGCCTGATGCGCGGCGGCCAATCCGGCAGGGCCAGCGCCAATAATGACCACCTCGATGGTTTCAATCATTACGGTCTTCCTCGATGTTGCCAGCGTGGTGGCTGTGAACCTCAAGGCCAGGATGAACCACCACCTGACAGGCTTGGCGCGAGACGCCATCGATCTCTACTAAACAGTCGAAGCACACACCCATCATGCAAAATGCCGTACGCGGCGCGCGGCTGACCGGGGTGGTTCGGGTCTTGCGAATGCCAGCCGCAATCAGTGCCGCAGCCAGTGATACCGTTGCGGGCACCTGCAAAGAAACGCCATCGAACTCAATAGCCACAGTGTTTGCTGTGTGCTCAAGGCTGCGGAACAGCGGGTCACTGCACATGGCTCGCTCCATTATCAGGGGGACTCGCGGCAAATCGTCGATCACTGAACACTTCCAGACCCGACGGGGCTTCACCTCCGGCGATCCATGGGGCAATCCGATAGACGTGGGCGGCCGCCAGGGTTACCCCGCTGTGGCAAGTGACCGCGTACACGCCGGGGCAGTCGACGGACTGTTGATAAATCGGGTAGCCATCCGGGCTTAACACCCGCAAGGCGCCCCAGGCCCTGACTACATTGATCCCGGCCAACCGGGGGAAACAGGTGACTGCGCGTCGGGCCAGTTCCGCCATGACGCTGACGCTGGTGTCATCATTCAAACCCGCAGCTTCATGGGAGTCGCCCAATTGGACGCTGCCCTCGGCGGTTTGCCGCACGTAATTGGTCGGGTAGTCGAGAAACGGCGCAATCCGTTCGGTGACCAGAATCTGCCCTCGGTTGGGCTTTACCGGTACATCAAGTCCGACTTGCGCAGCCAACGTTTGATTACCTAAACCGGCCGCCAGCACTACCTTATCCGCCAGCCATTGCTGGGTGGTGCCCTCTAAGCAATAGCCATCGCCGGATCGAGTAATGCCCGTGACGTGGCGTCCGGTTTCAATCATCACGCCGCGTTTTTGCGCCGCGACGCTCAAGGCCCGCAGCAATAACAGCGGATTGACGTGGCCATCGGCGGGCGAGTAGCAGGCGCCGACAATGTCCGGGCCTACGCCAGGTAACCGTCGACGTAAACTGACCGGGTCCAGCACTTCGTAGGGGTAGTCGCCGTCCAGGGCTTCGTGCAACCAGCGCAGACGTTCACTTTCTTCAGCCAATTCGGCGTCGCTCAGGCACAGCAAAAAGCCACCGGGCTGGCGCAGCTGCACGTTGATATCGGTGGCATGCAGCAAGTCTTTCGCCAGTTGCGGCCACAAAACCGACGAGGTTCGGGTCCAGCGGGCATACTCGGGGTTGCCGTAGCCTTTGCCCTGCACCCACACCAAACCAAAATTGCCCCGAGCTGCACGCCAGGCACGGTCGCCTTCATCCAGCAGGCGCACCTTGGCACCGCTGCACGCCAGCCCGTAAGCGACGGCCAATCCCACCAGCCCTCCGCCTACGACCACTACCGAGTCGACACTCATTGAAACTGCTCCTTTGCGCCCATAACGGATATTCATTCCATCTGTGGGAGCTGTCACTGATTCGGTGTCACATCCAGTTTCAGCCATTTTTCGGATAATTTTTTCAAGGTGCCGTCGGCCACGGCGGCGGTAATCGCCTGGTCGAAGTGTGCTTTCAACTCGCTGTCGCCTTTACGAAGGCCGACAGCGATACCAGGCCCAAACACGCCACCGGCGAAGATGGGGCCAGCCAATTTCGTACCTTGCATGTCCGCTTGGCCGGTGGCCTGTTTCAATACCACGGCATTGGCCAACACGGCATCGATACGGCCGCTCAATAGATCAAGGTTGTGCGCATCGACGGTTTTGTATTCCCGCACTTCAACGATGTCAGACAGGTATTTCGCGGCGAACGCCGAGGCGGTGGTTGAGCCTTGGACGCCCAACACTTTGCCTTTGAGCAGCGGTTTCATCTGTTCAACCAAGGCTTTGGCGCCCGCTTCGTTCTGGTCCAGGTTGATCACCGCCTGAGCCCCTGGCAGCGCTGCCAGCGAGCCTTTGTCCATCACCAGAAAGCTATTCAGCGGTGCCGCGTAGGGCCGGCTGAAAGCAATCACTTCCTGGCGCTTTTCGGTGATGCTCATGCCGGCCATGATTGCATCGAATTTGCCCGCATTGAGTGACGGAATCAGGCCATCCCAGTCCTGCGCAGTGATTTCGCAACGCACCTGCATCCGCGTACAAAGGTCATGGGCCAGATCAATCTCGAAGCCGTCCACTTGGCCGCCGGGACGAATGAAGTTCCAAGGGGCGTAAGCGCCCTCGGTGACAATCTTCAATACCGGCTGTTCCGCCGCCTGAACTCCTGTGCCTGACAAACACACCGCCAGCACACTTCCCAGCATTACTTTCCACGACATGGCATTTCCCCAGCAGGTTATCGGACGGTTTTTCATCGTTAACGCCTAGCCCTTGCAGCCCGGTTCATCCGCGACTCAAGCAGTGCAATGCAGCGTGTAATCAGGAAGTTGAGGGTCAGGTAAATCGCTCCGGCGCAGAGGAAAACTTCCACCGGCCGGTAGCTTTCAGAGATCAATTTGGCGGCGATGCCCGTGACTTCCATCAAGGTCACAATCGACGCCAGGGACGTCGACTTGACCATCAAAATGATTTCGTTGCCGTAGGCGGGTAGCATTTGGCGCCACGCCAGCGGCAGGATCACGTAGCGCCAGATTTGCGTGCGCGTCATGCCCAACGCGATGGCGGCTTCCTTGGGTCCGCGTGCCACCGAGAGCACGCCTCCGCGCAGAATCTCACTGGCGTAAGCGGCGGTATTCAGCGTCAGGGCTAACAATGCGCACCAGTACGCGTCGCGCAGGTATGTCCAGGCGAAGCTTTCCCGCAGCCAGGCAAATTGGCCGAAGCCGTAATAGAAAATGAACAATTGCACCAGCAACGGCGTGCCGCGGAATACCTCGACAAACACCCGAGCCGGGTAGTCCAGTGCGCGCCGTCCTGACAAGCGCATGGCACACACCAACCAAGCGAGGAAAAAACCAGCGAGGCAGGAAAAGCCAGCCAATTTCAACGTCAGCGGCAAGCCGCGCAGTAGCCGTTGAAAGCAGTCGAGCAAAAAGACCCAATCCATTAACTTCTCCCCATGGGACGCGCCAGCCGTCGTTCAAGGCGGCGTAAACCGTGGCCGCTGAGCAGCGTGACAAACAGGTACAAAGCACCTGCAGCCAGGTAGAAGTAAAACGGTTGATGGGTTGCGCCTGCGCCGATTTGCGCTTGGCGCATCAGTTCGACGACACCGACCACGGAGATCAGGGCCGACTCTTTCAGCACCAATAGCCAGACGTTGCCCAATCCCGGCAGCGCATGCAGCAAGGTCTGCGGGACCACGATCAACAGCAGCAAGCGCCAGCCCGAAAGCCCCAATGCCCGTGCGGCTTCGATGGTGCCGCCCGGAACGCAACCGAACGCGCCACGCAGGACTTCAATCTGGTAAGCGCCGGAGACAACGCCGATGGCGACGGTGCCAACGAGGAAGGCCGGTAATCCGAAAAAGCCGCTGATCCCAAACCATTTCGCCACGTCGGTCAGAACCATACTGCTGCCGAAATACATTAGGTAGATCACCAACAAATCGGGAACGCCGCGCAGCACCGTGGTGTAGGCATCCGCCATCAGACGCGGCAACAGCAATGACGACAGCTTGGCCCAGCAGCCCAAACAGCCGATCACCGCGCCGAGCAAGAAACCACATAACGCAATGGCGCAGGTGATGACGGTCGCCCATAACAGGTCGACGGCCCAGCCATTGACGCCGAAACCCATTAATTGCCAGAAGGACACAACACGCTCCCGACTCACCAACGTGAGCAGCGGATACGGCAGAGACGAAGAGAGCGGACAACCCGCGAGCAACCGCTTAGCGGCCGCCTAATAATTTTTCTGGGGCCAATTTCTCATTGTTGCTGCATGATCCATAATCACTTTTCGAGGTTTCGAAATGACCAAATGTTATGGAGGCATGAGTGAGGCTTAACCTGAGGCAAGTCGAAGCGTTCCATGCGGTGATGCGCACAGGCAGCATGACCGGCGCTGCGGACCTGATGGCCATTACCCAGCCTGCGGTCACTCGGTTGATTCGCGATTTCGAAGAGGCCGTTTCGTTCGCGTTGTTCGAGCGACGTGGCAACCAACTGCTGCCAACCGCAGGGGCCACGGCGTTAGTGGCTGAGGTGGACCGTTCCTTCATCGGTCTGGAGCGTATTGCTCGCCTCGCGGTCGGCATTCGTCAGCACACGGCGGGGTCATTACGAATCGCGGCCATGCCCGCTGTGGCCAATACCCTTCTACCGATGTTCCTGGCGGACTTTCTCGCGACCCGACCACAGCTTCAGGTCACGTTACTGGGCGTGCCTTCACATTTGGTGGCGGAGATGATTGCCGCCGGGCAAGCGGATATTGGCTACGCCGAGGGGCCGCTGGACCGTCATGGCCTGGACATCCAGTCGGTGCCGCTGGCGTCTGTTGTTGTGCTGCCGCAAGGGCATCCGCTGACCGCCCATAACATTTTAAGACCGGAGGACCTGGCCAATGAGCAGTTTATCGGTCTCGCTTCCGGGTCATTGTTTGCTGCGGGTGTAGACCTGGCGTTTGCTGAAGTGCCACGCACCATCCGCATCGAGACAGGTCTGTCGTACACCGCATGCGCACTGGTCGCACAAGGGCTGGGGGTTTGCGTGGTCGATCCCAACACCGCCCGGGACTTTGTCGGACGCGGCCTGGAAGTTCGCCCACTGAGCGTCCATATCGACACTGGCTTTTTGGTCATTCGCTCGAAAACCCAGCGAGGCGGCGGCTTGATGGACGTGTTTTCCAGCGAGTTCCTGGCGTATAACGCTGGGCTGGTTGAGCGTCTGGCCGAAGGCCTATAGGCGCTAACAACGACCCATAACTCGTTGTCTTACGAATAAAATCTGTAGGAGCTGCCGAAGGCTGCGATTCGACCGAGAACCGGTTTACCTCGACCCGACCTATCACAGCCTTCGGCAGCTCCAGGTTTCGTGTTTGCTGCACGACAGCGCAGCGTCGAATACGGGGGCGGGCTCTCGTACTGTCATATCTCCTACTGCCAATCCTTGGTGGCCTCGCCCAGCATCTGATTAATCAGCACTCCAAACCGCTGGGCCAGCAGTGTCTGCGGGCGATCGGAGGGCAATAACAGGTAGGTCGGAAAGCTGATTTGCGGCCGAAACGGACGTATCTCGATACCCATGTGCATGTATTCAAGTGCAACCATTGGATTAACGATGCTGACCCCCAACCCCAGTGCCACCAACGAACAGATAGTCGCTGCGAAGGGCGTTTCGACATTCAACTTGCGTTGGTCCCTGGGCTCGGCGAATACACGATCAATGCGCGCCCGTGTGCCGTCGTCATGTATCAAAGACACAAACTCTTCGTCCTTCAAATCCTCGGGGCCAATCGCGGTCAATGCCGCCAGCCTGTGCCCTTTAGCAAACACACAGACCCCAGGAACGTCACACATCAGTTCCGGCCGAACGCCTGGGGTTTGATCGCCGATGTAGGAAGCCAGGCCGAGGTCGCAGAAGTGCGAGGCAGTCCAATGCGCAACCATGGGCGACTCATTGGTATGGATTGAAATCGCCACATCAGGATTTTGCTGGCGAAACCGTTGGATCACTCGGGGCAAGACCGTCAGCGACAACGACGGTACTGCCGCGATGCGCAGCCTGCCGGTGCCAGCGCGCCGAATGTTGTGCGCGGAGTGTTGCAGGCTCTGCAGACCGATAAAGGCCCGCTCGACGTCAGCGAACAACGCTGCCCCTTCATCGGTGGGCAACAATCGCCCGGCGACACGTTCGAATAACTTGAAGCCGCTGCTGCGTTCCAGCTGTGCGATAAGCCGACTGATGTTGGGTTGCGAGGTATGCAGCGACTCCGCCGCGGCGGTCATCGAGCCGCTCAACATTACCGCTCGGAACGCTTCGACTTGCTTGAAGTTCATGGCTAGGCATATCAAATTGGTATGGGCGTCTACTGTATTGTCATTTGTTGACATGAGCCAGAGGCTTTATAACTGATCCCGACACGTCAACTCCCACAGAGGAAAGCGCGACGTCGGCATCACTTGCTACCGCTGCATTCTTTTCAGTTCTGCCCTCGAATTCGTTACGTGACTTTGCCAGTTGGCAGAGTCCGTGTGTGGTTACCAGGAGGCATTATGTCGTTATCGTTCAACTCCCTAAGCCGTGCCGTCGTAATCTCCTGCCTATCCATGGCAGCCCTGTCACCGGTTTATGCCACCGAGCTTCCCGCTGTCCCAGACCAAATCAAACAAGCCGGACAGCTGCGTGCCGGCGTGCGATGCGATCAACCACCGTATGGCTATCAAGACAATAACGGCGAATTTGCCGGCATTGAAGTCGAGATGTCGCGCAAGGTGGCCGAGTGGGCATTGGGTTCCAAAGACAAGGTGACGTTTACCTGTGTCACTGCGGAAAATCGTGTGCCGCAACTGTTAGGGCGCAAGGTGGATTTTCTCATCGCGACCCTGGGTGTCACCCCGGAACGGCAGCGGGTCATCGACTTCACCGTACCGTATCGGTGGGGTGCCAGTGACGTTGCCGTGGCGAAAAACAGCGAGATCAAAACCATAGCCGACCTGAAAGGCAAAACCTTGGCCACCTTGAAGGGCTCGGTACAAGCCAAGTGGTTTGAAGACCATATGCCGGACGTTAAAACCTTGCGCATGAACAGCGCCGCCGATGCCCTGCAAACCTTTCGCCAAGGCCGCGCCGATGCCTACACCCACGATGCCGCAACGCTGGTGGTCGTGGTCGCGAACGATCCCGATTCGCGCTTGTTGGGCGAGCCATTCCAAATTTCCGACGCAGCTATTGGTGTGCGCAAAAATGAAGAGCAATGGCGCGACTACTTGAGCGCCGCCATCGCCCGCATGCACGAAGAAAAGCTGTTCCACGGCTGGGTTGAGCAATATGTGCCCGAGAATATTCGCAGCTATTACTTCAGTGTTTTCGAGCAGGCCAAACCTGTCGAAGCACTCTGATCGGGCGCCTGGGCATGGATTTCGACCTCAATTATCTATGGGCACAATGGCCGGCGTTGTTCGATGGCATGTTGATGACGCTGCGGGTTTCGTTGCTGGCCATTGGGGCATCGCTGGTGATCGGGGTCCTTGGCGGCGCAGCGCGGGCGTTAAAGGTTCCGGTGCTGTCGCAACTCGTTGTGGGTTACGTAGAGCTGATTCGCAACACACCGATCCTGGTGCAGTTGTTTTTCATCTTCTACGGCTTGCCCGCGGTGGGGATGGAGTTGTCGCTGTTCTGGTCTGGAGTGCTGTGCATGTCGTTATGGGCCGGGGCATACCAGGTTGAAAATATTCGCGGCGGATTGGCTACGGTCGAACATGGGTTGCGTGAAGCGAGCGAGGCATTAAGCCTCAAGCCGAGCCAATATTTTCGCCTGGTGGCACTGCCCATCGCTTTTCGGACCAGCCTGCCGTCCGTGCTGAATACGGCGATTTCATTGTTGAAGAACTCGTCCTACCTGCAAGCCATAGGCCTGGCCGAATTGACCTTCGTCGCGGTGGACCGTATTGCCACCGATTTCCGAGCCATTGAAATGTTCAGTGCGATTTGCGTGATGTACCTGACGTTGGTGGCGATTTTGTCGCTGCTGACCGGGCGCTTGTCGGCGCACTTGCAACGACCTTTCCAGCAGTGAGGCACGGATGAATTTCCTGATCGAAAACTGGGGTTTCGTCTTAAAAGGCTTGTGGATGACCCTGCGCCTGGCGTTGGTCATCCTGCTCTTTACTACGCTGATTTCGGCGGTATTCGGGGTGTTGGCAACGCTGCGTAACCGGCTGTTGTTCTGGACGATCCATGGCTATGTGGAGCTGTTTCGGTCAATACCGTTGATCGTTAACGTGTTCTTTATTTTCTTCGGTGCACCGATGTTGGGGCTGGACCTTAGCCCGTTCGCGGCGGTGACCACGGGCCTGACGTTATGGGGCAGTGCCAATGGCATCGAAATCGTTCGCGGCGGGCTTGAGTCAGTTGCGCGCCATCAATGGAAAAGCGCCTGGGCCCTGGGCCTGCGGCCATGGCAAATCTACCTGTACGTGATCGCGCCGCAATCCATGCGCGCCATTCTTCCAGCGTACACGGGCCTGTTGACCATGCTCGTGCAAGCCACGTCCCTCGGGGCATTGGTCGGTGTGGGAGAGTTCCTCAAGGTCGGTCAAATCATCATTGAGCGCACGACCGTCATGAGCGGGGTCAGCCCGGCGTTCACCGTCTACAGCATGGTCCTGCTGGTGTACTTCGTCATTTGTTCGTCGCTGAGTTGGCTCAGCCGTTATTTAGAACGTCGCCTGGGTCGCCCGGCGATGCGTCCAAACCGTTAAGGGGTTTCAGCATGCAAGAATCCAAAGTCAGTCGCCGCTTGAAGGAAACCACCGCTGCGGAAGTCAACGAGTACATCTATCGCCCACGCCTTGAAGGCTTCGCCGATGGATTTGTGAACTTGGGGAACGTCAATAAAGCCCACATCGTCATGCTGGCCGAGCAAGGCCTGATCCGCAGCGAACATGCTGCGGCCCTTGCCAAGGGCGTGCTGGACATGGAAGCCGCAGGCCCAGGCGTTGTGACCCTGGACCCTTCGCGGGAGGATGCATACTTTAACTACGAAGCGCATCTGATCGAGCAAATCGGCACCGACATTGGCGGTCGCCTGCACACCGGCCGCAGCCGCAACGACATTCTCGCAACGCTGGACCGGCTGCGTTGCCGAGAAGTGTTGTTGAACTTGATCGATGCGCTGCATCAGGTCCGGCAAACGGCGTTAAGCAATGCCCTGTCCTATGCCGACGTGGTGATGCCCGGTTACACCCACTTGCAACCAGCACAGCCGATTACTTACGGGTACTATCTATCCGCCGTGGAGCAAGCGCTGGAGCGCGATTGCCGACGTTTGACGCAAACCCTCGATGGAATGAATCAAAGCCCATTAGGCGCTGCAGCTTTTGCCGGTACGCCGTTTGGTATCGATCGTGCGCGTACCGCAGAATTGCTGGGTTTTGACGGCTATTTGGACAATGCGCTGGACGCTGTGGGTTCCCGGGATTTCATTCTCGAAAGCCTGTCGCACCTGAGTTTGCTCTCGGTATTCTGGAGCCGGGTCGCCCAGGATTATTTCGTCTGGAGTACCCTTGAGTTCAGTCTGATCGACTTTCCCGACAGCGTTGCAGCGACGTCCAGCATCATGCCGCAAAAGAAAAATCCCACCGTGCTCGAATACCTCAAAGGCCGCACCGGGCACATCGTTGGCCTGTTGATGGGGGCGAGCATCACTATCAAGGGCAGCAATTTTTCCCACACCGGCGACGCAAACCGGGAAGGCACGCGTGGTTTTTGGGAAGCGGCCGAAGAGTCCTTGCGCTGCTTGAAACTACTGGATTTGGTGCTGCGTACCGCGACACCAAATGCCCCTCTGGCGGCACGCCGTGCCAGTGAAGATTTCTCCACCGCGACCGGTCTGGCGGACCTGATCGTACGTGAAGCCGACCTGTCCTTTCGTGAGGCGCACCATGTTGTCGGTGCGGTGGTACGGATGGCCATGGACGCGGGATTACGGGCCAACCAGATCGACTCGGCAATGGTCGATGTATGCGCGATCGAGCAACTGGGTCATGCCCTGAAGCTGTCTGCCGAGAGCGTGCGTGAATGCCTCGACCCGGCGGCCAACGTGCAGGCGCGTTCGTCCGCAGGGGGGCCGGCGTTGTCATCGTTGCTGCCCAGTTTGACCCGAGCTGCTGCGCGGTTGACCGCCGAGCGGGGGCTGAATCAGGCGCGCCGAGATCGTTTCGCCGCCGCCCATGATCGGCTGCAAGCCGCTACACGTGCGCAGGCTGGCCTATGAGCACAATCCTGACCGTGCGCGGACTGCACAAACGCTTCGGCGAAAACGAAGTGGTTAAAAACGTGGACCTCGACGTTGAAGAAGGCGAGGTGCTGGTGATTATTGGCCCCAGCGGCTCCGGAAAATCGACCTTTATTCGCTGCCTGAACAGCCTCGAAGAACCCTCGGCGGGGACGGTGGTCATCGGTAACGGCGCCGCTACCCGCGCCGGTGATCGCAGAGCGCTGGGGAAGTTGCGCGAAGAGGTGGGCATGGTGTTTCAGGACTACACCTTGTTTCCACACATGACCATATTGGCGAACATGACCCTGGCGCCGATCAAACTCAAACGCATGTCCAAGGCGGACGCTCACAGCAATGCGCTGGCGCTGCTTGATCGGGTTGGCTTGAAGCATAAAGCCAATGGCTATCCTGCTGAATTATCAGGCGGTCAGCAGCAACGCGTTGCCATTGTCCGCGCGCTGGCCATGCGCCCACGTTTGTTGTTGTTCGATGAACCTACCTCAGCGTTAGACCCGGAAACCGTAGGCGAGGTGCTCAAGGTCATCAAGGAGCTCGCCAGCGAAGGCATGACCATGATTGTGGTCACTCACGAAATGGGCTTCGCCCGAGAGGTCGCGGACCGTGTGGTGTTCTTCGACGGCGGCCGCATTGTCGAAGTCGCTCCGCCAGCCGAACTGTTCTCGGCGCCCCAGCATCAACGTACGCGGCAATTTCTGACCAGTGTCTTGCGGTAAACCAGGAAGGTCCTGGGGCCTACGGAACTGCAATGGCTCACAAACCCCTGTAGGAGATTGCGCCACGTCTCCGACGCCGCGCTGTCGCACAGCAAACACAAAACCTGTGAAGGCTGCGATAGGCCGAGGTCGCGGGCGACCGGCACTCCTTCAGCGGTTTCCAAGGGCGACCGGTTCCCGGTCGAATCGCAGCCTTCGGCAAATCCTACAGATTATTTTTAAGTCAATAAGTTAGCCGTTGTTCGATAAGAGCCAACGTGTTGGCGAGCAGGCGCCGCGGATATTTCCAAAACACAATCACAACGCTGCAACCGCCATCGCAATCAAGCCCTGCACCAAGCGCCGCAATTCTGGCAGGTTTTCCGTCGAGGCTTTGATGCCGTCGCTGGCCAGCCGCAGGATTTTTGCGGTGTCCCGAGCGACCGATGCCTGGTCATCGCTTACGCCGTCCGACAGTACCGCGAACAGCTGCGCCTCCATCTGCTCATACAGTTCGGCCAGGGCCTGGGGTGCGAATGCTGCGCAGTTGGCCAGCAGTTCGGTGGCGTTTTCCGAATCAATAACGGAGGCGACCGGCTCGATCAGCCAGATGTCGAACACGCAACTCAGGCGCTCGTGCAGCCCGCTGACCTGATGCAGGCGTGCCTTGGTTTCAGCCAGGTTAAGTACGCACTGACGACGGACCAATGCAGCAAATATCGCCTCTTTATTCGCAAACGAAGCGTACAGGGAAGGGCGCGACATGTGTGCCGCTTCAGCCACGTCACTCATGCTGACTTTTCGATAACCGTGGCGCAAAAACAGTTGAAACGACGCCTCGATGATCCGGTCTTCCTTGGTTTGCATAATGTGCCGCTGCCCGAAAAACTTACAGTTGACGATAAGTGTAAAGGTGTTAATGTCTTTACATATTCAGTGAAGTGTAAAGTCATGACGAAGGGGAAGGCAATGAGCAATGTTCCTGTAAGCGGTAGCGGCATTAGAACCACCAAAGCGTATGCGGCGTTGCAACGCGGCGGGCCCATGGTGCCCTGGTCGTTTGAACGCCGAGCGCCACGGCCCAAAGACGTGGCGGTAAAGATTTTATTCAGTGGCGTTTGCCACTCCGATATCCATTCGATGAACGAATGGGGTCAGGAGTTTCCGCTGGTGCCAGGGCATGAAATTGTCGGTGAAGTGACCGAGGTGGGTGCCGAGGTTTCGCGGTTTAAAATTGGCGATAAGGTAATGATCGGCACCATCGTCGACTCGTGCCGCCACTGCGAGCAATGCAAGGCTAATCAGGAAATCTATTGCCGCGAGTTTCCGACTACCACCTTTGATGGCATAGATCGAGTCGACGGCACGCGTACCCGCGGTGGCTATTCAGATCAGTACGTGGCCGACGAGCACTTCGTGTATCACCTGCCTGAAGGGCTGGACCCGGCCGCCGCCGCGCCACTGTTGTGTGCAGGCGTTACTACTTATTCGCCGTTGCGCCACTGGAATGTCGGTCCGGGCAAGACCGTGGGTATTATCGGGATCGGCGGGCTTGGGCATTTGGCGGTGAAGTTCGCCAGGGCCATGGGCGCCCATGTGGTTGCATTTACCACCTCGCCGAAAAAGGCCGAGTTGGCGTTGCAGTTGGGTGCCCACGAAGTGGTGCTGTCCACCGACCCAGAGCAAATGGCCGCCCAGGCATTTCGCTTCGACTTCATCCTGGACACGGTTTCCAAGCGTTACCCCATGGACCCATTTCTTTTAGCGCTGAAAATCGACGCGACCCTCTGTTCGTTGGGTATCCCCGATCAGTTCGATTTCAACCCCGTGTTGCTGGCCATGGGCAGACGCAGTATTGCCAGTTCCGGCTCGGGAGGCACGGCCGACACCCACGAGATGCTGGCGTTCTGCGCAGAACACAAGATAGTTGCCGACGTGGAAGTGATCGCCATGGGCGACATCAACGAGGCGTTTGCCCGGTTGGAGAAAGGCGATGTGCACTACCGGTTTGTGGTGGACATGGCGCGGGGAGTCTAACTAACGTTCAAGGGGGTGTGGGCCTTGGAAACCGCTTTTGGTACAAGGTCTTCACCGTTCCGTTCGCCAGCAGTCTGTAGATTCATATGCCTGAGCCAGTTGTTTACCAAACGATTTCCGTCTAGGTTGCTGCATCGATTTGAATGACTTAATCAGAACTACAAAAATCAGGAGTTACACATGCAGCCGATTCGTCTCGGTTTGGTGGGGTACGGCAAAATAGCCCAGGATCAGCACGTACCAGCGATTCTCGCCAATTCGGCGTTTCAACTGGTAGCAGTTGCCAGCCTTGGGCAAGCGTGCCCTGGGGTGGATAATTTCAGTTCATTGGACGTGATGCTGCAGCAATGCCCCGAACTGGACGCCATCGCTTTTTGCACGCCGCCTCAAGGGCGTTACGCATTAGTACGCGCGGCCCTGGCGGCGGGCAAACACGTATTGGTGGAAAAACCGCCGTGCGCCACCCTCGGCGAGGCCATGGCATTGGTCGACCAGGCCAGTGCGCAAGGCGTGAGTGGTTTGTTTGCCTGGCATTCACGGTTTGCCCCCGGTGTTGAACCCGCCCGCCAATGGCTGGCGAGCCGTACGGTGCTGTCGGTGCAGATTGACTGGAAGGAAGACGTGCGTAAATGGCATCCCGGCCAGGCCTGGATCTGGCAACCGGGTGGCCTGGGTGTTTTCGATCCGGGTATCAACGCGCTGTCCATCGTTACCCATTTGCTGCCATTGCCGCTGTTTGTCGAGACCGCAACGTTACGTGTGCCGAGCAATTGTCAGTCGCCGATTGCTGCGTCGTTGAACCTTTTCGATGCAAATCATCTGCCGATTCGCGCCGAGTTCGACTTCGATCACGGTCAGGATGAGCTGTGGAGTATCGAGGTTCGTTGCGAAGAGGGTACTTTGCGCCTGGACAGCGGCGGCGCGTTGCTCACTATCGACGGCGTCGCCCAGCCGGTGGCTGAGGAAGGCGAGTACACAGTGGTTTACCGGCACTTTGAAAGCCTGATCAAAAACAAAACCAGCGACCTGGACCTACAGCCGTTGCGTCTGGTAGCTGATAGCTTTTTCCTCGGCAGCCGTGAGTTAGTAGCGCCGTTTTACGACTGATCGCAGCGTTCGGCAGATCAAATAGCGTCGTTGCCAGCGAACTATCGTGGGGTCATTTTGGGCTTGCTGTTAGATAAGGGGCCCAATATTCCTATCTGGAATCCATTGCATAAAAAACATGAATTTTATTTATTAAAACTAACGCTGTAGCGTGTCCTGATCCCCCTTCTCTGGATGATTGGCATGTCAGCGGAATTGAATCCCACCGAACAGCATTGGCAGCGCAACCTTGTGGTGTGCGTGTTCGGCTCGTTTACAACCATCATCGCAATGACTTTGTTACTGCCATTTCTACCTTTGTATGTCGAGCATCTAGGCGTGAGCGATCCCGCCGCTGTGGTGCAATGGTCAGGCGCGGCGTTCGGCGCTACGTTTCTTTCTGCGGCATTTACCGCTCCGTTGTGGGGACGTTTGGGTGACCGTTACGGTCGTAAACTGATGCTGATCCGGGCAAGCCTGGGGATGGCGGTGGCCATGTCACTGATCGGCTTGGCGGAGAACGTCTGGCAATTGGTGTTGCTGCGATTACTCGCCGGGTTACTCGGCGGGTATGCCTCAGGCGCGACCATTCTGGTGGCCACGCAAACCCCTAAGGCACGCTCGGGGTGGGCGCTGGGCATGCTGTCTTCAGGGATCATGGCCGGCAGCCTGGTCGGACCGTTGGTTGGCGGTTTATTGCCGCCGCTGATTGGTATCCGCAACACCTTTTTCCTGGCAGGCGCGGTGATTTTCGTGACTTTTCTTGCCACTACATTTTTCCTGAAAGAAGCTCCTCGCGCGCCGCGTAAGGTGGTTAAAGAGGGCGAAGTGACTATTCGCCCCTGGGATCTGATCGAAGACAAGCGACCCGTAAAAATCATGTTCGTGGTGGCCTGCCTGGTCATGTTCGCGACCATGTCCATCGAGCCGATCATCACCGTCTATTTGATGGAGCTGCATACTGAAAGCCTGACCCTGATGGCTGGCGTTGTCATGTCAGCGGCGGCCCTGGGCAGCATTATTTCGGCTTCACGGCTAGGGAAATTCGCGGATCGGGTAGGGCACTGGCGCGTGGTTACTGTGTGCCTGTCGGTGGCCGCAGTGCTGCTGATTCCCCAGGCTTTCGTTACTAACGAGTGGCAACTGGTGGTGTTGCGGTTCCTCATGGGACTTGCATTGGGTGGGCTGTTGCCCTGCATCGCCGCAATTATCCGGCACTCGGTGCCCGAGAGCATCGCAGGCCGGATGTTGGGCTATTCCACGTCGAGTCAATATGTTGGCCAAGTGCTCGGGCCCTTGACCGGCGGATACCTGGGCGGCCATTTCGGTATGCGCATGGTATTTATCGGCACCTTTGCGTTGATGGCAGCCTGCGCGGTGGCAATGATGGTATTGCGTCCGCTGCGGCGGCCGTTGACGGCGTTTGATTGACGCATCCGTAGCCGCCAATGTGTTGGCGAAGGGGTCTCAGGCAGACCGCGCTGCCTGCTTGCCGAATGAACTCGGTTCCGCCTCCACGATCTTCGAGCTGTTCAATTCGTCCCATCTACGCGCGTCCGACAGAATCCCCTCACTTCCCCCGGGTCAGCCTCACCGGTTTCCTCGGTTACACCGCGGCCCGTGGTTCGCAGATCGGTTCCTCGGCGGCGGCTGCCGCCATTTACAAAGCATTGGGTGGTGGCTGGAATGCCCAGCCAGAGGCCGTTGCTGCGAAATAACTGATCCGGTCGCGGGCTGTCACGTGTAATATGCGTAGCAGCCTATCGATCTCCACAGATTTAAATATGCCGGCAAATACCGGCCATCATGTTCAATTTTCTTTAGCCTTTCGGGGTTCAGTTATGAATATCGACGAGCACAAATTTGCAGGTATCGACCTCAATTTATTAGTGGTTTTCATGGTCATGTTTCGCGAAGAAAGCGTCTCTAAAGCCGCTAAATATCTGAATGTCCGGCAGCCTGCGGTCAGTGGGTCGCTGGTACGGTTGCGTCAATGTTTTGATGATCCACTCTTTTTGCGCGAGGGAAGGGGGATGCGCCCCACAAATAAAGCGATTGAGATCGCCACTGCGCTGTTGCCAGCCATGAGCATTATTGGCGCGGTCATCAGCGGTGAAATGCCCCACGGATTTTCCTGACTGAATTCACGTTCAGCTCGTACCAGCGCTGATTCAGCGAATCAACGCAAGACGTCGACGCACCGCAGCTGCTATGCCTGCGGCGTCGAGTCCGCATTCGGCGAGCATCTCTGCTGGTTTCGCTGGTTCCACATAGCGATCTGGTAAACCCAGGTGCAGCATTGGCATTACCCGATTTTCGTTGGCGAGAAAAAGCGCCACTGCGCTACCTGCACCGCCCTGAATGCTATTTTCCTCGACCGTCACCAGCAGCTCGTGAGTGTTGGCCATTTCACGGATCAACTCACTGTCCAATGGTTTAACGAAGCGCATGTCGACCACCGTGGCATCTAATGCTTCAGCGACCTGCAGGGCCTCCGGCAGTTGCGCACCGAACACCAGCAATGCGACATGCTTACCGCTGCGGCGCACCACTCCTTTACCGATATCGAAGGGCTCAAGGCCAGGCTCGATTGTTGCGTTGGGCCCGCTGCCACGGGGATAACGCACCGCCGCCGGACCCGGATAAGCGTACCCCGTGCTAAGCATGCGCCGTAGCTCGTTTTCGTCGCTGGGTGCCATGATCAGCATATTAGGAATACAGCTCAGATAAGACAGGTCAAAGCTACCCGCATGGGTCGGACCGTCTTCGCCAACCAGCCCGGCGCGGTCGATTGCAAACAGCACATCGAGGTTCTGCAACGCGACATCATGTATCAACTGATCGTAGGCCCGCTGAAGAAAAGTCGAATAGATCGCCACCACCGGCTTCATACCCGCACACGCCATCCCGGCGGCGAGGGTAACGGCATGTTGCTCGGCAATGGCCACGTCGAAATAGCGTTGCGGATAGCGTGCGCTGAAGGCGATTAAGTCCGAGCCTTCTTTCATGGCCGGGGTAATGCCGGTCAGACGCGGATCGATGGCCGCCATGTCGCACAGCCACTGACCAAATACAGCCGAATATTTCGGACCACACGGCTTCTTTGGCGGTTGCTGACCCTGGACGCATTCACGCTTAGTGACCGCGTGATAGCTGATGGGGTCAGCCTCGGCAGGGGAGTAGCCCTTGCCTTTGCGGGTGATGACATGCAGAAATTGCGGGCCTCGAAGTTCGCTTAGTTTGCGTAAATTGTCCAACAGCGCTGGCAGGTCATGGCCATCGATGGGACCTATGTAATTCCAGCCCAATTCTTCGAAAACACTACCTGGGACCAAAATGTCCTTGGCGATTTGCTCGGTGCGGCGTGCTATTTCCCACGCGCCCGGCAGGCGCGAAAGAATACTTTTACCGTCCTCTCGCAGGTCGGCGTAGGTACGACTGGACAGCACCTTTGCCAAATAATTGGACAGGCCGCCGACGTTGTTGGAGATGGACATGTCGTTGTCGTTGAGGATAACCAACATATCGGCCTGTAAGTCCGCACCATGGTTAAGCGCTTCGAACGCCATGCCGGCGGTCAGCGCGCCATCACCAATGACCGCAATGAGTTTGCGCACATCGCCCTTGAGTCGTGCAGCGATAGCCATGCCCAAGGCGGCGCTGATGGACGTGCTGGAGTGCCCGACGCCAAAGGTGTCGTACTCGCTTTCAGCACGACGCGGGAAGGCAGCTATTCCATCTTTTTGGCGCATGGTGTGCATCCGCTCTCTGCGCCCGGTAAGGATTTTGTGCGGATACGCCTGATGACCTACGTCCCACACCAAGCGATCGTCAGGCGTGTTGAACACATAGTGCAGGGCGACAGACAGCTCGATTACGCCCAGGCCGGCGCCGAAATGGCCCCCCGTCTGGCCAACGAAATAAAGCAGTTCCTGACGTAATTCATCCACCAGCTCCTCCAATTCGGACTCACGGAGCATGCGCAATTGGGCCGGGCTCGCAGCGCGATCCAATGTCGGGGTAGCGGGGCGCATAGGGGGAATCTCGTGGAATGTCTTGGACATTGAAAGATCCTCGTGCGGGCAAAGCCCATTGGTGACGCCGTGAAATATTTAATGGCGTCGCTCAATGGTGTAGAGGGCAAGCTCACGCAACGGTTCGGCGCAATCGCTGAATGGATGTAAAGCGTCGATGGCCTGATCACACAGGGTGCGTGCGTAGGCCTTGGCCGCATCAAGGCCGAGCAGGGCGGGATAGGTCGGTTTGTCATGAGCGACATCTGCACCTTGGCGCTTGCCGAGGGTGGCGGTGTCGCTTTCGATATCAAGAATATCGTCCTGAACCTGAAAGGCCAGACCGACTGCCCGTGCGTAAGCCCGCAAAGCCTGCAACGAAACTTCATCGGCGTGGCCGCTGGCGAGAGCACCCAGTTGTACGCTGGCTTCGATCAACGCACCGGTCTTGTGGCGGTCCATGGTTTCCAATTCATGCTGCGTGAGCGGCTGCCCCACCGCTGCAAGGTCAATGGCTTGACCGCCGACCATGCCGGCCGGCCCTGCGGCATGAGCCAAAATACGCACCATCTGCAGACGCAGCTCAGCATGTTGTGGAGTGAAGCGCGCGTCGGCAAGCACTTCGAAGGCCAACGCTTGCAAACCATCTCCGGCAAGAATCGCACTGGCCTCGTCAAATGCTTTGTGGGTGGTCGGCTGGCCGCGACGCAGGTCGTCGTCGTCCATTGCTGGCAGGTCATCGTGAACCAGCGAATAAGCATGGATCAGCTCTACTGCGCAGGCGGCCCCGTCAGCTTGTTCGGGCATGCCTTGCAACGTTTCGCACGCTGCATAAACCAACAGGGGCCGCACCCGTTTGCCTCCGTTGAGTACGCTGTAGCGCATCGCTTGATAGAGTCGATGCAGCGCCTCGGATGGCGTTTGCAAGGCAGACTCCAGGGTCGCGTTAACCCGCGCCTGGCATTGTTTTTGGTAGGTCAGAATCATGTCCCCTCACCACGCTCTTGTTCAGGAAGCATGAGCACGGGGATCTGTGCGGCCCGTGCATCGACACGGCTATAAAGCACCGGCAAATCTTCGACCATCGCCCCGTCCGTCCGTGGCCCGAATAAAGCCACACGCAGGGCTTTGAGCGGGTGGGCAAAGGTGTCGTTGACCGCACTGCCTTCGAAGCCGCAGTGAGCCATGCAGTTATCGCACTTGGGGTTGATACCGACACCGTAATTTTCCCACGGGGTATCGTCCATTAGTGCTTGGTAGCTCGGCGCGTAGCCTTCGTCTACTAACAGATAGCAGGGCTTCTGCCAGCCAAAAATGTTGTACGTCGGGTTGGACCATGGCGTGCACTGGTAGCGCTGATTTCCCGCCAGAAAATCCAGAAACATCGATGACTGATTGAAGACCCACTTGCTGTTGCGTTCCTTGCCGCGCTTGAATACTTCACGGAACAAGGTTTTGCTCTCGGTTCGCCCTAGAAATACATCCTGGCGCGGGGCGTGTTGGTAGCTGTAGCCGGGCGAGACGGTGATGCCTTCTATTCCCAGGGAGAGGGCGTAATCGAAGAAGTCTGCGATGTCATCGGGTGGCTCCTGATTGAACAGGGTGCAGTTGATGGTCACGCGATAGTTGCGTGACAGCGCCAGTTTAATGGCCTCGACGGCCTTGGCAAACACGCCGTCCATGCACACCGACTCATCGTGCCGCTGCTGCAGACCGTCCAGGTGGATGGACCAGGTGAAGTAGGGCGACGGCGTGTAGTCGTCAATGTGCCTGGCCAGCAAGATCGCGTTGGTGCACAGGTAAACGAATTTTTTGCGGGCGATGATGCCCTGCACGATCTGCGGCATTTCTTTGTGAATCAGCGGCTCGCCGCCGGGAATAGACACCACCGGTGCGCCGCATTCGTCTACAGCACGCAAGGCATCTTCGACGCTCATTCTGCTGCGCAAGATGTCTTTGGGATGGTCAATTTTGCCGCAACCCGCGCAGGCCAGATTGCACTGAAACAGCGGTTCCAACATCATCGCCAGCGGATAGCGGTGTTGACCGCTCAGCTTTTTGCGAAGGATGTACCCTGCAATCTTGACCTGTTGAATAAGAGGAATGCCCAAGGGGCCTCCGTTTTATCTGCCTGCCCTGTGCCGTTGGCACAGTGCGAGAAGTTGTCGGGAGCCGTACAGCTGGCCACTTCGTCTGGTCCACCACATGCCGCCTACGCATAGGCGAGCGAATCAGCAATTGTTAGTGTCTCTAACCGCTTAAAGCGTTTCGAACAGCCCGCTGTGTTCCCGACGCAAACGTTGCCATTCGGTCTTGAACCACGGGGTGAATAAGTGGGGTTGTTCTGCAATTTCAATGTCGAGGTCGGGCGGCGATATATAGCGTAACGCTGACACCTCGTTGAGGTTAAGAATGGGTGTGTCGTCACTGCGCCCGGCATAGACCCAACACAACTCATGCTCGGCGCCTTCGGCATCGAATTGAGCCTGGTATTTGAATTTGAACAAAAACTGCGCAGAAGACTTCATGCCTAACTCTTCGTTTAGCCGGCGTTCAATGGCCTGATCAAGCGACTCGCCACGGCGCGGATGACTGCAACACGTGTTAGACCAATAGCCTGGCCAAAGACGTTTACCCGCCGCACGTCGTTGCAATAACAGTTCACCCCGGTCATTAAATACCAGCAATGAAAATGCCCTGTGAAGCACACCCTGACCTACATGCGCGGACGCCTTGTCGAGAAAACCGATCTCCTTGTCGTTCAGGTCTACCAGCACCAACAGTTCATCATTAAAAGACACAACGCTGCTCGAATAGCGCTCTGTTTGATCGTCTGATTCATGATTATTCAAGATCAACTTCCTCCCGGATCCCACATGACTGCACTGTAGTGGAGAATCTAAGCGATGCAATTGGTTCAATGAACATTGTACGCGGAACGGACAGCGAGCCGGCCTTGATGGGTCTATGTTCAATCATTGAGACTCATAAAGTTGATACCTTTCATGGTGAAATTTTCGTTGGTCAGCACCTGCGTATTTTGGCTAGGCACCTTATTGACCGGGGGTGCTGCAGGCTTCGCAGTCGTTTCCCTTGGCGCTGTTTGGATCAAGGGTTTTCGTACGCTCAGGGGCGCGCAACCTTCCGTCGGCGAACCCGGATCGCCGGTGACGCTACTCAAACCGCTGCACGGTGCTGAACCAGGTCTATACGAAAATCTGCGCGGTTGCTGCCAGCAGGCGTACCCCAGTTACCAAGTGATATTCGGCGTGCGCGACCCTGAGGATCCAGCCATTGCCGTCGTGGAAAAGCTCCGTGCGGAATTTCCCGACCTGCTCATTGATCTGGTAATCGACCCGCGCGTGCATGGCACCAATCTCAAGGTCAGCAACCTGCTGAACATGCTGCCGCTGGCCCGGCACTCTTGGCTAGTGCTGGCCGACAGCGATATCAGCGTGACCGAAGACTATTTATCACGGGTGACCTGGCCGCTCGCAGATCCAAGCGTTGGCATCGTCACCTGCCTGTACTACGGCGTACCGCGTAGCGGATTTTGGTCGCGTATGGGCTGCCTGTTTATCGACGACTGGTTTGGGCCTTCAGTGCGTCTGGCCCACGCGTTTGGTTCTACCCGGTTTGCCTTTGGCTCGACTATCGCGCTGCGCCGTGACGCATTGCTGGCCGTCGGCGGATTGGAACTATTGCGCGATACCCTGGCCGATGATTACTGGTTGGGAGCGCTGACGCGAGACGCCGGGTTGCGTACCGTGCTGTCGGATTTATGGGTTGGCACTGACGTGAACGAACGCGGTCTGACTGAATTATGGGAACATGAGTTGCGCTGGTTGCGGACCATTCGGGCCATTGCACCCAAAGGCTTTTTAATGAGTTTCGTCTGTTTTACCTGGCCAGTGTGCTTGTTAGGGCTGATGCTGGCGCCTTCAATGTTCAACGTCGCGATTGCGGCGGTTGCGATCAGCGCGCGAGCTCTACGGTTTTTTACCGTTCGCGAAGGCCAACGCAACAAAGCACGATGGTTTACCTTGGCACTGACGCCGTTGCGCGATGTGCTGTTGTTGTCGGAATGGGCTGCGGCCCTCGCCGGATGGCAAGTGAAATGGCGTGGGCAGTCTCTGCACGCAAATACGTTGCCCGGAAACACAAACGGGCCCACACACCACCCGTAGGACAATTGTGGTGCGTTGGTCAGTTATTAGCACATGTAGGCCTCAAGGTCGCTGGAGCTAGAACCGCTATGAAAACGCTCTTTCTGCAAGCACCGTCTTTCGATGGGTTCGACGGCGGGGCGGGCTCCCGTTATCAGGCCAAGCGTGAAATCAAAAGTTTTTGGTACCCGACATGGTTGGCCCAGCCCGCCGCACTGGTGCCTGGTTCGCGGCTGCTGGACGCTCCGGTCGAAGAGTTGTCAGTGGAAGATTCGTTGAAAATCGCCGCGGAATACGCACTGGTCATCATCCATACCAGCACACCTTCGTTCCCCACTGATGCCAAATTCGCTGAACTGTTGAAAGCGCGCCGCCCCGACATTCTGGTCGGCATGGTAGGTGCCAAAGTGGCGGTCGACCCCACGGATTCGCTGACTGCCTCTTGGGCAATCGACTTTGTCGCGCGGGAGGAATTTGACTTCACCTGCAAGGAGATCGCGGAAGGCCGGCCGTTCAGGGACGTCAAAGGTATCAGTTACAAATTGGCTGACGGCAAGGTGCAACATAATCCGCCTCGGGAAATAATCGAGAACATGGACGAGTTGCCTTTTGTGGCACCGGTTTATCAACGGGACCTGAAGATCGACCGTTATTTCATTGGCTATCTCAAGCATCCCTACGTGTCGATCTATACGGGCCGTGGTTGCCGTTCCAAGTGCACTTTTTGCCTGTGGCCGCAAACCGTCGGTGGCCACCGTTACCGCGTACGCTCGGCCGCCAACGTCATTGCCGAGGCGAAGTGGATCAAGGAGAACATGCCCGAGGTCAAGGAGCTGATGTTCGACGACGACACCTTTACCGACAGTTCTCAGATGGACCGGGTGCACGACATTGCCCGTGGACTGCACGCCCTCGGCTGGACCTGGAGCTGTAACGCCAAGGCCAACGTACCCTACGAATCGTTGCAAATCATGAAAGATAATGGTTTGCGCTTGCTGTTGGTGGGTTACGAGTCTGGTGATGATCAGATCCTGCACAACATCAAAAAAGGCCTGCGCACCGACATCGCCCGGACGTTCACCGAGAACTGTCGCAAATTGGGCATTCAGGTACACGGAACCTTTATCCTCGGCCTGCCTGGCGAGACCCGGGAGACCATCGCCAAGACCATCGCCTTCGCCAAGGAAATCAATCCCCACACCATCCAGGTTTCGTTGGCAGCACCGTACCCTGGCACCTTGATGTACAAACAGGCCGTGGAAAACGGCTGGCTACAGCCTAACCGTGACATCAACCTGGTGAACGACAAAGGTGTGCAATTGGCATTGATCAGCTACCCGCACCTGTCCCGGGAAGATATTTTTCACGGTATCGAAACGTTCTACCGAAGTTTCTACTTCCGCCCTTCTAAAATCTGGGAGATCGTCAGGGAAATGCTCGGTAGCTGGGAGATGACCAAGCGCCGCCTGCGCGAAGGGGTGGAATTCTTCCGATTCTTGCGCGAGCACGAGGCCTGATGCGGTGCAAACCCGGCCACTGCAGCCACGGCTGATTGTCACCGCGGACGACTTCGGCCTGCACGTCGCGGTTAACGAGGCCGTGGAGCGCGCCTATTGCGAGGGCGTTTTGAGTACCGCCAGCTTAATGGTTGCAGCCCCTGCAGCGGCCGATGCCGTGGAACGTGCGCGACGCTTTCCTCGTCTGGCGGTTGGCTTGCACCTGGTCTTGACCGACGGCAAGCCGATGCTGCCCGCAGCGCAGATCCCCGATCTGCTGGACGCACGGGGCGAATTCAACGGCGCCATGGTGCGTAACGGCTTCCGGTTCTTTTTTCTACCGCGGGTGCGACGACAATTGGGCGCGGAAATTCGTGCGCAGTTCGAAGCCTTCGCGGCCACTGGCCTGAAGCTGGATCACGTCAACGCGCATAAACATTTCCATTTGCACCCGACCGTGTTGTCGCTGTTACTTTCCATCGGCCGTGAGTTTGGTTTGCGCGCGGTGCGGCTACCTAACGATCCAGACATGGGCCCATGGTTGCGGCCCTGGCTGAGTCTGATGCGTTGGCGGTTGAAACGCGCCGGGGTTGTCCATAACGACTATGTGTTTGGCGTGCGCCACAGCGGCGGCATGGATGAAGGCATGTTGTTGCGCTTGCTGCGGCAATTGCCTGATGGCCTGTCGGAACTGTATTTGCACCCAGCCGTGCATGACGGATGGAGCGAGAGCATGACCAATTATCGTCATACCGACGAACTGGCAGCCTTGCTATCGCCCAAGGTCCGCAGCGTCATCGCAGTCCGCTATCGGCTGTGCAATGGTTTCAGCGATCCGGCGGCCGGGCCATGAAATACCTCACTTATCTGGCCGGTCTACTGGGGCTGGCGGCGATCATCCTGATTGTGATGCATCAAGACCGCGCAGCAATTGTTGAGACTTTCAATCATGCCGGTTGGGCGCTGCTTTGGCTGTTGCCACTGCACGCGCTGCCGTTACTGCTCGACGTCTTGGGCTGGCGCTTGTTGCTGGCCCCTCGCGACCCTGAACATCGTGCTGGGGTGTGGGTGCTGTTTTGGATTGCGACGGTTCGCGAAGCCTGCAGCCGGTTACTGCCGGTGGCTAACATCGGCGGGGAAATTGTTGGCATCCGCCTGGTCAAACAGCGCGGCATCGACGCTGCTGCGGCAGCCGCCAGCGTAATCATCGAAGTGCTGCTGACCCTGATCAATCAATACGTGTTCACTGCGTTGGGCATCGGTTTGCTGATCGTGCTGACCCATGAGGTAAACGCGTTGGACTCGGTGCTGATCGCCTTGGTGGCCAGCCTGCCGCTGCCGATTGGACTGTTGTTGTTGCTGCGCCACGGTCAGGTGTTTTCGCGCGTAGAGCGGGTCGCCGAAAAAATAATGGGTGGGCAGACACGGTTAACCGAGCTAATCAATGGGTCGCGCCTGGACCAGGATATTCGGGCGCTGAGCGCGCAGCCGTTACGCCTGCTCGGTGCAGGTGCCTGGCAGCTTGGCGGGTTTCTGCTGGGCACCCTCGAAACCTGGTTTGGGCTAAAAATGCTCGGGTACTCGGTGAGCATCGGTCAGGCCATCGCCCTGGAGGCGGTAACACAGGCGCTGCGTAATATCATCTTCATCGTACCGGCGGGCCTGGGCGTTCAGGAAGGCGGCATGATCCTGTTCGGCGGCCTGATCGGCTTACCCGCCGACGCCAGCCTTGCGCTGTCCCTGGTAAAACGCCTGCGCGAGGTGGGGTTTGGCGTGCCCGCGCTGATCTCCTGGCAATGGGTGGAGATGAGGCAGCGAACGTTGCGGTTGGTTTAAAACCTAATGAACTGCCCCCAAATAGTTGGACAAAATGGGCTACAGAGGTATCAACGCAGGCGTAACGCTTAGCGTTGGCTGAACCATTTGACCGCGTCCTCCAGGGCTAAGCGAGCAGGGCGGGGCATATAGCCAAGGTCACGCTCTGCCTTGGCGCTGCTGAAAAACATTTTCTTTTTTGACATCCTGATTTCTTCAACGGTGGCAATTGGCCGAGTTCCGGTCAAGCGTGCCCAGGCTTCGGCCAAATGGGCCACGGGCATAACCACCGCGTGTGGCAATCGCCAGCGGGGTGGTGAGCGCCCGGCAATCTCGGCGATCTGGAACAGCACATCGCGCAAGCTGAGGTTTTGCCCGCCAAGGACATAGCGCTCGCCCACCACGCCCAGCTGAAACGCCAACCAATGCCCCTCGGCGACGTCGTCCACATGCACTACATTTAGGCCCGTATCGACGTAGGCGGGCAGCCGGCCAGCGATCGCATCACGGACAATCCGGCCGGTGGGGGTGGGTTTGATGTCGTGGGGGCCGATGGGGGTTGATGGATTGACGATCACCACCGGCAGACCCTCGTCGGCGAATTCTTTCACCAGTGCTTCGGCGAGAAACTTGGAGCGCTTGTAATGCCCGACCATGTCACCCAATGCGACAGGCGTGTCTTCGTCACCGGGACGGCCATCACCCGGAAGACCCAAGGTTGCGACGCTGCTGGTGTAGACAATACGAGGCACACCGACTTGTCTGGCGGCGGCTAACAGGGCTCGCGTTCCGTCGACATTGGTCTGATAAAGTTGCTCGGGTATTGGCGCCCACAGTCGATAATCCGCCGCGACGTGGAACAGCGCGTCACAACCGTCACACGCATGCTGCAACGATGACGCCTGAGTGAGGTCGCCTTCGACGATCTGCACCGCGAGATCTTGCAGATTGCGCCGGTCGGAGTTCGCCCGCACCAGGACCCGCACGTAATGGTCGTCGCGCAGCAAGCGTCGCACCACCGCCGAGCCAACGAAGCCGGTGGCTCCCGTTACCAATATTTTCACGTTTTCACCGTCAATATTCTTGAACTATTTACCGGTAGGGACGGGTCCATATCAGCGAGTGCTGAATCGTCCACTGTGCAGGCGTACAGATGCTTCTAAACGCGATGAGTTAATCTGAGCCAGATTTTCTCAACTATTATTCATTTCAACAAGCAATCCAGACCGGGTATATGCGCTACCAGAAGGATGAAGGTAGTCGGTTTTTCGCCCACTGGCCGCCGTGTATTACCGCATGCAGTCCGCGCTCGGCGATAGGGATCTTTCGATGAAACGCGAGCTGAGCGAGTCGCCAAAGCGTTCTCCTCTGACCGCACCTGGCTCTTGAAAGAGGAAGGCTACTGCATGTCAATGTTGGAATCGAAACCTACAATAAACGTTCCCTTGAGCGACTCGGACGCTTACCAAAACCTCATACTGCCCAAAGTGTCCAGAACCTTTGCGCTCACCATTCCCCAGTTGCCGCCGCCATTGCGCCGGGCGGTAACCAATGCCTATTTGTTGTGCCGAGTCGCCGACACCATCGAGGACGAACCGGCTTTTTCTATCGAGCAAAAGCGCCACTACGAGAATGCATTCATTGATGCCGTCATGGGCCGAAGTGACCCGCAACGTTTCTCGGTTGAGCTGGCACCGCTGTTTTCCAGCGCCACGTCCCCGGCCGAGCGCGACTTGGTACGGCAACTGCCGCGGGTGTTGCAGGTCACCCACAGCTTGAAAACCACCCAACGGACAGCGATCAACAACTGCCTGAAGATCATGTCCCAGGGCATGTTCGATTTTCAGCGCAGGGTCGGTCGGCAGGGGCTGCAAACGCTTCGTGACATGGATTGCTATTGCTACTGCGTGGCGGGGGTGGTGGGTGAAATGTTGACTGAGTTACTCATCGACTTTGATCCGAAATTGGCCAGCCAGCGCGCGGCGCTGATGCCGCTGGCGGTTTCTTTCGGCCAAGGGTTGCAGATGACCAACGTGCTCAAAGACCAGTGGGAAGATTACAGCCACGGCGTTTGCTGGCTGCCGCAGGATGTGTTCGCCCGCTATGACGTCGACCTGTCGGGGTTACAGGCAGGCCTGCAGGGCGACAACTACGCGGGGGCAATGTCGGAGCTGATCGGTGTTGCCCATGCGCACCTGCGGCTGGCGCTGGATTACACGCTGATGATCCCTGTCAGGCACTCGGGGTTTCGGCGGTTTTGCTTGTGGAACATTGGCCTGGCAGTCATGACGCTGCGTAAGTTGCAGCAGCACCTGGATTTTCGCGCAGGGGATCAAGTCAAGATTTCCCATAGGGCCGTGGCGTTTACTATCTCGTTCACCCGGTTGAGTGAAAAGTCCAACACGGCTCTGCGTTGGTTGTTTGAAAAAGCTGCGCACAGTCTGCCACTGACGCCGTTGTCCGCAGAATGGATCGCCTCACCTCAGTCATCGCTGATGTGGCCTAAAAGTGCAGTGCCCTATTGCACCGACTCAACAGGGCGCGGCGCCACCGGCACCGACGATGTGCAGCCATGATGGAGCGCTCGTCATCCGTTGCCCCTGGCGTGGCCGAGGGCAACTCGAACGCACAGTTGGATCACGCCATCCAACGTGCACGGGATGCACTCCTGGCGCGACAACGTGCCGATGGCCATTGGTGTTTCGAACTGGAATCCGACTGCACGATCACTGCCGAATACATCCTGATGATGCACTTCACCGATGAGATCGACGAAGCATTACAGGCCAAAATGCTGCGCTACTTGCGCGCCGTTCAGGTGGTAGACGGCCATGGTGGCTGGTCGCAATACGTGGATGGCGCCATGGATATCTCGGGCACGGTGAAGGCGTATTACGCCCTCAAGATCGCCGGCGAAGATATAAATGCGCCGCATATGTGCCAGGCGCGTGAGGCGGTGCTGGGGTTGGGAGGGGCAGCCAAAAGTAATGTTTTTACCCGGATCTTGCTGGCGATGTTCCAGCAAGTACCTTGGCGGGCCGTCCCGTATATGCCAGTCGAGATCATGCTTTTGCCGCGTTGGGCACCCATCCATATCGAAAAAATATCCTACTGGGCTCGAACCACGCTGGTGCCCTTGACTATTCTTTGTTCGCTCAAGGCTAAAGCGGTCAATCCAAAAGGCGTCGATATCCGCGAATTGTTTGTCACCCCGCCAGAACTGGAGCGGGATTATTTCCTGAAGGGCGGCGTTTTAAACAGGCTGTTCCTAGGCGTCGACACACTGTGCCGTGGGCTTGACCGGTGGATGCCCAGATCGCTTCGTCGCCGCGCAATTCGCAAGGCCGAAGCCTGGATCCTGCCGCGCATGAACGGAGAGGACGGTGTCGGCGCCATTTTTCCGCCGATGGTCAACAGCTACGAGGCCATGACGTTGTTGGGCTATCCAGCGAATCATCCGGCGCGGCAGACGTGCCTGCGTTCAATTCAAAAGCTGGTAATCCACCGCGACGACGGGTCGGCCTATTGCCAGCCCTGCGTCTCCCCGGTGTGGGATACCGGCTGGGGTGCCATGGCCTTAATCCACAGTGGCGACGATGGACAGACCGACGTTGCGATTACCCGTGCCTGCGAATGGCTGGTGCAGCGTCAGGAATTGCACAGCGCCGGCGACTGGGCAGCGCGGGCGCCTTGGGCCGCGCCGGGTGGCTGGGCCTTTCAATATGCCAATGCCTATTACCCTGACATCGACGACACGGCGCTGGTTGCGGCGCTATTGCATGCCGTGGATCGACGTCGCGAACAGCCGGGGCTCCACCGTCTCAACACGGATCGCGCTGCCGATTGGATGCTCGCGTTGCAATCAAAAAACGGAGGCTTTGCGGCCTTTGATGCTGACAACACCTCTTACTATTTGAACGCCATCCCCTTTGCCGATCACGGGGCGTTGCTTGATCCACCGACGGCAGACGTTTCGGGAAGAGTGGCCGCCTGCCTGGGGATATTGGGGCGGGACAAAGACCATGCCGCCCAGCAGCGGTGCGTCGATTATCTGCGGACCAGCCAAGAGACCGATGGCAGTTGGTGGGGGCGGTGGGGCAGCAATTACATCTATGGAACCTGGAGCGCGCTGTCGGGATTGGTGCTGGCAGGGGAAGATGTCCAACAGCCTTACCTGCGCAAGTCACTGGACTGGCTGCGCGCAAAACAGCACGACGACGGCGGCTGGGGCGAGACGAACGACAGCTACCTTGACCCGGCGTTGGCAGGCACCAACGGCGGGGTCAGCACGCCGCATACCACCGCGTGGGCGGTGTTGGCCCAACTGATCATGGGCGAGGTCGAGTCCGACTCAGTACGTCGCGGTGTGGATTTTTTGATTAACCACCAGCAAACGGATGGGCTTTGGTCACATCCGTCGCACAATGCGCCTGGGTTTCCTCGGGTTTATTACCTCAAATACCATGGTTACGCGGCGTACTTTCCACTGTACGCGCTGGCTCGTTTTCGGTACCTGTTGCGCTCGTCAAGGTCGTGACCATGGGCCTGACAACGATGGGTATCGTCGTGGCGTTGCAAGCAGAGGCTGCGGCGTTGACCCTGCGCTCGGTACAGCCCGAATGCGTGGTGTATGTGAACGACGGGTGTTGTGTGTGGCTCAGCGGCATGGGCGCGGAAGCTGCGGGCACAGCTGCGTTGGCGTTAGTGAAAGCCGGGGCCAGGGCGCTAATGACGTTTGGCGTTAGCGGGGCGTTGGACAGCGGTTTACCCAGCGGGACGTTGTTCTGCCCGCAGCGCATTCTCGACGAACTCGGTGGGGTTTACTCGGCTGACGTCCCATGGCGTCATCAACTCCAGCGCCGATTGGTCAGCGCCCAGCTGCCCATGGAACCTGAAGGTACTCTGCTCAGCGTATCCAGACCGTTATTCACCGCAGCCGAAAAGGCGGTCGCCCGACATCATTACCAAGCAGTGGCGGTGGATATGGAAAGCGCTGCGGTAGCCGCAGTCGCGGCACAATTCGGTTTGCCATTTCTGGCCTTGCGCGCCGTTGTCGACGAATACGACGATGCCGTTCCTGAAGGGCTACTAGGCTCAGTTGATTCATGGGGTCGCCCCCAACTGACGCAATTGGTTTGGATGCTAATCCGCCGACCCCACATACTGGCGCGGTTGCCTGGGCTGGCCTCACAGATGAATAAGGCCGTGGCAGCACTGGCTGCTGCGGCGCCGTTTGTAACCGAATTTAAATCAGACATTGCATTGCAGCGCACAGCGGCATGGTGAAATTCAACCTCGACATTCAGTTGCCTTCACCGTCGGTTGCGCATCCAAGCATCCGTTGGCTGGTGAACTCCAGCGCTCGTCATCCCTTTATTACGCTGCTGTTGGCGGTGCTACTGGCCGCGCTCAGTCTAGGGGAGGCTGTGCGTGACCTCAGCATTGACACTGACTCGGACCATCTGTTTTCCGAGCACCTGCCATGGCGTCAGCAAAGCCTTGCCTTTGCCGCGCTATTCCCACAGTTCAGCGACACCTTGACGGTGGTGGTGCGGGGGCCGACTGAAGAAGAAACCCGGGAAACGGCGCTAGCGCTGACCCATGCGCTGGTAGCCGACCCAGAGCACTTTCGCTCAGTGACTACGCCTGGCATCAGTCGCTTTTTTGACCACGAAGGCTTGTTGTTACTGTCCGCCGATGAGCTGTCTAACACCATCGACAGCATGTTGAAGGCCGGGCAGCTACTTGAGCCGTTGGCCCGTGACCCCGCGGCCAGAGGCTTATTCACCGCGCTGGGGATGATGGTGCAGGCAGTGAGCTTCGGCATGGACCTGTCCGACTATGACCCGGCGCTTGGCAACATCGAGGCGACGTTGAGCGGTGCACTGGCTAACAACGCTCCGCCACTGTCCTGGCAGGCGCTGCTCACGCCGAACGTCCCAGGTCACGACGGCGGTCAGGCGCTGCTGCTGATTCATCCAATCCTTGATCACGGCGCCCTTGAACCCGGGCAGGCCGCAACCGAAGCGATGCTGAAAATCGCCGCAAATCTGCCTGATGTGCGGGCTGGCCGGGTCAAAATCAATTACACCGGTTCGGTACCGCTGTCAGACGAGGAGTTTCAATCACTGACAGATCGGGCGCTGCCCATCGCAGCAGGTAGCGCTGTGCTCGTGGTCTTTCTACTATTTCTCGCGCTACGCTCGTGGCGATTGATGCTGTCGGTAATGCTGACCCTGGTGTTGGGTTTGATTTACACCCTGGGCTTTGCCGCGTTTGCTGTTGGCCGTCTGAACCTGGTGTCGGTGGCGTTCGCGGTGTTGTTCATCGGCCTGGCAGTCGATTTTGGTATCCAGTTTGCCGTGCGTTTCAGCAGCCTGCAGCGCCAGGAGCATAAAGTCGCCGACGTGCTGCAGCGGACCGGTAATGAGGTGGGCGGGCAGATCGGCCTAGCCGCCCTGGCGACTGCGTGCGGTTTTTTGGCATTCGCTCCCACCTCATTTAGCGGTATGGCCGAGCTTGGGATGATTGCGGGTATCGGGATGCTGCTAGCCCTGGTGTGTACGTTGACGGTACTGCCCGCGCTGCTAAGTGTACTGGCACATAGCCGGCCTCGTGGCGAAGTGGCATTGCCGGGAGGGGCTTGGGTCGACGGTTGGCTGTCACGCAACGCCCTGGGGGTATTTTGCGTGTTTGTGCTGTTGGCGTTTGCGGGACTCTGGAGCGCATTGACCCTGCCTTTCGACGCGAATCCGCTGCATACCAAACGCCAGGACACGGAAGCGATGCAGACCCTGACCTCCCTGATGGGAGACCCGAACACCCACCCCTTCACCCTGAACGTACTTGCTGCCGATCTGCCTGACGCCAGGGCGCTCGCGGCACGAATTGCCGGGCTGCCAGAAGTGGCGCAGGTGGTTTCCGGTGCCGATTTTATTCCGGACGATCAGCCCGACAAACTGGAGCAACTCAAGCAGGCACTGGACCTGATGTATTCAGTGCTGGCCCCCCATGAACTCAAGCCACCCGCGACCGTCGCGGAGTTACGCAGGGTCGCCAGCGAAACCAGCGCTGCAATTTCCAGTATCTCCAACATGTTAAAGCCCAACTCCCCGTTACTGGATATCGGTACGTCCCTGGGTCAACTGGCCCAGGCGCCGGACGGTGCCCTGATGGCGGCCGACCTGTCGTTGTCGCGGTTTTTGCCGGACACGTTAAAGCGGCTAAACGATTCACTGTCGGCTCAGCCCATCACTCGCAAAAGCCTGCCGGACGGCCTTGCCCGAGACTGGTTCACTGCCGACGGCCGTGTGCGGGTTCAAATAACGCCAAGCGATCAGGTGCAAAGTAGTGCGGGACTGCGTGCATTTGTTCAAGCGGTTCAGGCGGTAGCGCCACAGGCCGTGGGCCCGGCGCTCGATACCGTGATGTCGGCCGACACGATCCTGCAGGCGTTTGCCCACGCGGCGGTTTACGCCACCCTGGCCATCGCTGCGGTGCTGATAATGGTCTTGCGAAGGGTCCGTGATGTCCTTTTGGTGATGGCCACGCTGCTGATGTCAGCCTTGCTGACTGCCCTGTTGGCGCGGGCGCTTGGGGTCTCGATCAACTTTGCTAATATCATCGCGTTGCCGCTGTTGCTCGGCGTCGGCGTATCGTTCAACGTCTACTTCGTCATGAATTGGCGAACCGGCATGCGTCAGTTCATCGGGTCAGCCACCGCCCGCGCCATCCTGTTTTCAGCGTTGACCACCGGCACTGCGTTCGGCAGCCTGGCCATCGCCCGCCATCCGGGTACGGCGAGTATGGGGATGATGCTGCTGCTCAGTCTGTTTGCCGTTTTGCTCTCGACTTTTGTCTTCCTTCCCGCCTTGTTGTATAGGCTTTCCAAACCGGTCCCAGCATGATCTCTCCAGGAGTTTCAGCGATGTCCATCACCCGTAGAAATGTCGTCCGTTGTCTGGCTCAGTTGGGTTTTATCAGCAGCGCCGCGTTGATGCCGCTGGCGGCTCAAGCGGCTGATGAAGACCCGTGGGAGGGGGTAAATCGTGTTATTTATCGCTTTAACGACACCCTGGATACCTACGCCCTGAAACCATTGGCGCAAGGTTATGAGTTCATCACGCCACAGTTTTTAGAGGACGGCATTCATAATTTCTTTAGAAATGTCGGCGACGTCGGCAACCTGGCCAATGATGTGCTGCAAGGCAAAGCACATGCCGCAGGGGTCGATACCGCTCGTTTGTTGATGAACACCACGCTGGGTGTGGCCGGATTCTTCGACGTAGGGACCAAAATGGGTTTGCAGCGCAATGACGAGGATTTCGGTTTGACCCTCGGTCACTGGGGCTTTCCCACCGGCCCGTATTTGATGCTGCCGTTCTTCGGCCCCAGCACAATACGCGACGGTATTGCCAAATACCCCGACGCCTACGTTTCACCGTACCCGTATATAAACGACGTCCCGGTGCGTAACAGCGCTTTTGCCCTCGATGTCGTGGATACACGCGCCAGCTTGCTGTCCAGCGAGAAACTGATCACCGGGGATAAATATACGTTTATCCGTAACGCTTACTTGCAGACACGGGAATTCAAAGTTAAAAACGGCAAAGTGCAGGATGATTTTTAACGGACGGATTGTTCCCGTTATCTGACCCACGCCGAATCTAGGGAAGGCGTCAGACCTGACGCACTATGTTTATTGGCCAATGACCACGAACAACGTGGGGTTGAGTGTTATGGAAAATAGCGCCGCCGCCAGCACCAGGCTCATTCCTTCAGCCGGGACCACGCCTGGACAGGAGAGTCACTCATCTGTAGGAGGTCGTCCGTCGTCCAGACGCCGCGCTGGGGCGCAGTTCAAGCTGTAGGACCTGCCGAAGGCTGCGATAGGCCGGGGTCGCAGCGACCGGCACCCCTTCAGCGGTTCACGAGGGCGACCGGTTCCCGGTCGAATCGCAGCCTTCGGCAGCTCCTACAGATTATTTTTTAAAATCAATAAGTTATGTATCGTTTGATAAGAGCCCAGTTACTTCCTCTTCTTACCCCCACCCAACAATGACCCCATCAAACCGCGCACCAACTCTCGGCCGATTTGGTTGGCCGCTGTTCGCATAGCGCTTTTCATGGCTTGCCCGGCCAGACCGTCGAAGAAACCGCTGGCCATCTCGGCAAGTCCGCCGCTCGGTTGTTTTGCCGCCGCGACGGTTTCGTCTTTGGTGATCACCTTGCGCGCCAACAGCATTTCGTACGCGGACTCGCGGTCCACTGCTTTGTCATAACGTCCAGCCAAAGGCGACTGAGCAATCAAACCCGCGCGCTCGGCTTCACTTAACGGACCGATTCGCGATTGCGGCGGTGCGATCAATACGCGCCGGACCCTTTCCGGCGTGCCTTTTTCTTGCAGCGTGCCGACCAGCGCTTCACCAATGCCCAGTTCAGTCAGCACCGCAAGGGTGTCGAACTCGGGGTTAGGGCGAAAACCGTCCGCCACGGCGCGCAGGGATCGCTGTTCCTTGCTGGTGAACGCGCGCAGGCCGTGCTGGATGCGCAATCCCAGTTGCGCGAGGATGGTGTCAGGTAAATCGCTGGGCGATTGGGTGACGAAATACACGCCCACGCCCTTGGAACGAATCAACCGAACGACCTGTTCAAGACGTTCTTGCAAGGCCTTTGGCGTATTGGCAAATAACAAATGCGCTTCATCGAAAAATAATGCCAACAGCGGTTTGTCGGCATCGCCTCGCTCAGGCAATTGCTCAAACAGTTCGGCCAGCAACCACAATAGGAAAGTGGCGTATACCTTGGGTGCCTCGTGCACCAGACGGCTGGCGTCCAGCAAGTGGATACGGCCTCGGCCATCACTGGCAGGTTGCAGAATGTCTTCCAGCTGAAGGGCAGGTTCACCAAACAACGCTTCAGCGCCTTGTTGTTCCAGCACCGCGAGCCGACGAAGCAGCGCCTGGCTGGATCCAGTGGTCATCAACGCGCTGTCTTCGCCCAGTAGCTGCGGCTGTTCGCGAAGGTGATTGAGCAGGGCCTTGAGGTCCTTGATGTCTAGCAACAACAAGCCCTCACGGTCTGCCACTTTAAAGGCGGCATACAGCGTTGATTGCTGGCTGTCGGTCAATTCCAGAAGACTGCCCAGCAACAGCGGACCCATTTCCGACAACGTGGTTCGCAACGGATGACCGGACTGGCCATGCACATCCCACAGCGTGACCGGATACCCTTGGGGGTGATGATTGAGCCACGGCATGCCGGCGATTCGTTCAGCGATTTTTCCTTGTGGGTTGCCAGCCGCGCCAAGCCCGCACAAGTCACCCTTGATATCGGCGGCGAATACAGCCACGCCCGCATCGCTGAAAGCTTCAGCCAGACGCTGCAAGGTCACGGTTTTGCCAGTGCCCGTCGCCCCGGCGATCAAGCCATGACGATTCGCCAGCCGCAGTGCTTGCCCCACCGGCTGCGCATCCGGGCTCGAGCCAAACAGAATCTGTTGAGAATCCGGCATGTCATCTCCGTCCATAAATGCTGTTAATTCATGAAAGGTCCCGGCAATGAGCGCCTATATGCCCGAAGCGCGGGACAAAAGAGTGCTGAATGTAATCAGCCTTGGCTTTTCAGATTAGTCGAGTCAACGGAAAGCACCTGTTAGACGCGGCAGTCGGCAATTCTAGTTGCCTTCGACGTGTCGCAAGAACGTAGCCAGACAAGGATTATCGTTACCGCTTTTCCAGACCATTCCATATTCAATCTGCGGGGAATTGACGATGTCTTTAAATACCGCACCGGGCAGTTGAAGTTTACGCATGGAGGCCGGGACCACTGAAACGCCTAAACCTTCGGCCACTAAATTGACGATGGTTTGTTGCAGTTGTGTCTGAATCCTAACCACGGGCTGTAACCCTGCGGCCCGGCAACAGTCCATTACTGCGTCATACAATATCGGTGCCGTGATTCTGGGGAAGGTGATGAAGGAGTCATGTCGAAACGCTCCTAAGTCGATGGGATTTGTCGCGGCCAGTGGATGATCGCTTGGAATAACTGCGCACAGTGGCTCCTGAAGCAGGGCGCGATAGTTCAAGGTTTCGGTGGCGTCTATACGGAAGGTCAACGCTATATCAGCGTCGCCATGTTGCACAGCTGCGGTTAGATCTTTAGGCAAGATTTCGTTCAAGACCATATCGACCAACGGATACTCGGCCATGTAACGTTTTATGAGCGATGGCAAGAGGGTCCAGGCCGCCAATGACGTGAAACTGACGCGCAGTACGCCCCGTAGGCCCTGTGCGGTTGCCTGGGTATGGCGAATTGCAGCGTCGAGCCCGGTTATCACTTCTTTTGAACGGTGTTGAAATTCCCTGCCTGCCGTCGTTAATACGACTGAACGAGAATGGCGGGCGAACAATGATGACCCGAGTTCCGCTTCCAGCGCCGCAATTGAGCGACTCAGGGACGGTTGCGTCAGGTGCAAATACTCGGCTGCCTTGCCGAAATGGAGGTGTTCACACAGGGCCAGGAAATGGCGAATTTGACGGAGTTCAATCATTGATACGCCGGACGTATGGGTTGATGACTCAGTACGCATTAGACAACATGGGTTGTCAACTTTAAGCTCGGCGCTTTTGCCCGATCCTGGCGTCTCCCTGTATGAATTCGATCATTGCTGTCGTCTTGCCGATCTTTGCATTAATTCTGGTGGGATACCTCTGCCGCAAAGCGAACTGCCTCGGGCCGACCGCGGCGTCGGAAATTAATCGCCTGGTAGTATGGCTGTGCTTGCCAGCCTTGTTGTTTAAAACTACGGCCACCGCTACCTGGGGGGAAATATGGCAGCCGGGGTTTGTACTTGCTTTTAGTGGCGGGGCTTTTTCAGTCTTTTTCGCGACGCTTATATGGCGCCTCGTCAAAAAACATTCCTTGGCCGAAGCGAGCATCGATGGGTTAAGTGCTTCCTATGCCAATACCGGTTACATCGGTATTCCCCTGTGTCTGCTGGTACTCGGGCCACCGGGCCTTCAGCCAGCGCTGATTTCCTCGCTGATCGTCGTTTGCGGGTTGTTTTCGGTGTCGGTGATATGCATTGAGATCGGACTGCAGCAGGAAAAACATATCGGTAGGGCAATGGCGACGGTATTACGTGCATTGGCGAAAAACCCGCTGGTGGTTTCGCCCATCGCGGGAGGGCTTTGGGCCGCAACTGGCTTGGGGCTTGCGGTGCCAGTCCTGCACTTTCTGGACATGCTCGCGAGCGCGACAACCCCCTGTGCCCTGATTTCGTTGGGCCTGTTTCTCGCGCAAAAACAAGACGGGCGTGTCACCGGTGCCTGGCCGCTGGTGTTGATAAAGCTGATCGTACAACCCTTAATCACGGCCTATCTCGCGTTTCGGGTATTTCACCTTCCGCCTTTATGGGCCCATGCAGCATTGTTATTAAGTGCACTGCCGACCGGCACAGGGCCTTTTATGTTGGCGGAGTATTATGGTCGTGAAGCAGGGGTGATATCGCGGACGATTCTGCTATCGACATTGGGATCGCTGGTGTCCATATCGCTCATTCTTCGTTTTTTTTCGCCTTGAAGATTCTAGCCAGCCAGCTCTACAGCAGTCTTTAGACTGTTGCTCTTGGGACATCAACTGGACACTTCGTCCCGGCAGTCACATCGAAAGGTGTAGGTCAATAAACACAACCTATTGATTTTATTGGCTTTATAGGTTTGGCACGGCGCATGCAATTGCACACATCGGGGATTCTAAAGAATAAGCCTCAGCCGATGTTTGATGTGTAGGAGTAGCGCTGTGAAGGTGTCTGTGCGTGTAACAGGGCGGAATTATATTCACGTCAAGCCGCAAATCTATAACGGTACGCTGAGCGTATTGAGTTTGAGTTTGTTATTGCTGGGCACGGCCCACGACGCCTGGGCTGATTCAGCCAGCTATGCCAGCGGGACCGAGGTCCCCGCTGATACCCGGCGTCTGGCAGCGGTAGTGGTTCAAGCCAAACAGCTGACGGAAAAGGAGCAGGCCAGACAGGCACTCAATGAAGTGCCCGGTGGTACCGCTCAGGTGGACTCCGCTACCGTGGAAAAACGTCGAGTCGCCACTAACCAGGATGTACTCGCTTACCAGCCAGGTGTTTACGCCCAGTCAGTTGGCGGTGCAGACGGCATCAAGATTTCCATTCGTGGCTCGGGCATCAACAAAGGCGTTAACTACTTTCGCTCCGGCGTGTTCATGATGTTCGATGGCCTGCCGGTCAGCGGCCCCGGCGGCACTCCTTACGAACTGTTTGAACCGCTAGGGCTGGCGCGCACCGACATCCTGCGCGGCGCTAACGGTTTCGACTATGGCTCGCTGACTTTGGGTGGTGCAATAAACTACGTGACCAAGACAGGTTACGATGCTGCACCATTGGAAGTGCGTTACGAAGCGGGCAGTTACGGTTATCAGAAACGGCAAATAGCGTCGGGCCAGGTGCTCGGCGATTTCGATTATTACTTCAGCCTGACCGACTCCCAGTCGGACGGTTATCAAGACCATACCCACGGTACGAGCAAAGGCTTCGCGGGTAATTTTGGCTATAAGTTCAACGCCAACATTGAAACGCGCTTTTATCTGCGCTATCGCGAAACCGATAACGATACCGGTGGCCTGCTGACTCGCGACCAAATCGCCAATCACTCTCGCCAGCCTAACGCCACCAACTTCGCTCAGGACGCTTCCCGTGAGCAACCCGGTTCGACGTGGGTCGCCAACAAGACCACGATTCACCTCGACGACAATTCGCGGCTGGAGCTGGGCGCGGTTTATCACGACTATCCCATCGACATTGAAGGTGGGGTGAACCAGGCGAAGTGGGGCTACAAAGACGTTTCTACCTCTGTGCAATACATCCGCGATGACGAACTGTTCGGGCACGCCAGCACCACCCGCGTTGGCTTGTTGTCAACCAAGCATTTACCGGGTGACGGCTTCCAGCGCACCTATGTACGGATTCCGGTAGGGCCAACTGCCGGGTTGCCGGTGGGAACGCTGATTCGAGATGCACGTTACGAAGGCATGGATAACGTGCTGCACTTCAGCAACGACACCGAGTTGGTAAATAACCTTTGGCTGACCTCTGGCCTGTCGGCGATTTACACCAAACGCGAGACCGAGGTCGAATACCCCGTCACCAACAACCGTTATAAAAACAACGATTGGGACTATGCGCCCCGCATTGGTCTGCGTTACGACTTCACGCCAAACTTTCAAGTCTACGGAAATATCAGTCGTTCGGTTGAGCCGCCAAGCGATTGGCAGATCCTCAGCACACCGCCGAGCTTTACAACCGGTCCAGCCACTGGACTCGCCAGCATAGGCGTGGGGCTGCAAAACCAGACGGCAACCACCTTCGAATTGGGCACCCGCGGCAACTTCGATAACAACCAATGGAGCCTGAGTTATTACTACTCCAAAGTTAACCATGAACTCCTGTCGGTAGAAGTCGTGCCAGCAACCAGCACCACCGCTGCGTTGACTGCTGAATCCAACGGCTCTTCAACCATTCACCAGGGGGTTGAGGCCGGGCTTGAGTCGATCCTTTGGCGGGGCAGTGATACCAACAAGTTGACCTTGCGTCAGGCCTACACCTACAGCGATTTCCACTTCGTCAATGACGACGCGTTCAGCACCAACGAACTGCCGGGCATTCCAAAACATTACTATCAGGGTGAGTTGCAGTACGACTTCTCCAACGGTGTCTACGCATCGGTGAATACCCAGATCGCGTCAAAGATGTCGGTGGACTATGCCGACTCGTTTTACACCAAGCCCTACCACGTGTTCGGTGCCACGTTGGGCTGGAATTCGCCGAAGAAGACCTGGGCGACCTATTTGGACTTTCGTAACCTCACCGATCAGCACTACACCACCGTGGTCAGTCCAGCCTACGACGACAAAGGCGTGGACCAGGCGCGCTCCTACCCGAGCGATGGCTTTGGTATCTACGGCGGCGTGAGTTACCGCTTCAACTGATAACCCCCTAGAAGCGTCGCTACCTTGCCGTCAACGGCGAGGCGCTGCGTCCCGACTTCCTTGATGGGACAATTCCGTGATTAACCGATGGTATTTCCGCGCAGTGGCTGCGCTCACTCTGGGACTGACACTGTATGGCTGTTCACCGGCCAGCGATCCTTCTGCTGCATCCGTTAAAACGGCGGCGGTGGCCGACGGTGCCCAAGGTTATCGCGAACAGGTGCCGGGCGTGGCCGGCGGCACGCTGCGGGTTTCGGTGAAATCGGACACCGGCTCGCTGGATCTGCACGCGATCTCACATACCAATGCGCAATGGCTGGGGCGTCTGCTGTACGACAATCTGGTGTACCTGGACGACAAGGGCAATATCACGCCCTGGCTGGCAAAGTCCTGGGCTATTTCCGCTGACGGCCTGACCTATACCTTCCATTTACGCGATGACGTCACCTTCAGCGACGGCGCGCGTTTCGACGCGCACGCGGTTCTGGTGAACCTGGAGCACATGCGCGCCCCAGCCACGCATTCGCCATTGGCGGCCGCGTATATCGCGCCTTATGTAGATGGCAAAGTGGTTGACGACTTCACTTTCGAAGCCCATTTAAGAGAGCCGTACACGCCTTTCCTTAATGTACTGGCGCAGTCTTGGCTGGCGATGATGTCGCCCAGGGCGATCACGGAAAACCCAAGCAAACTGGGTGAGGCGCCCGTAGGATCCGGGCCGTTTGTGGTCAAGGATTACACACGTCAGCAGGGCATCAGCCTGGTCCGGCGTAGTGACTACCATTGGGCTGCGGATTTCATTGGTCACAAGGGGCCGGCTTATCTGGAAAAAATCCAGATCGATTTCGTGCCTGAAGCGATGATTCGCTATAGCTCGCTGGCTACCGGGCAATATGACCTGACTACTGATGCCCCAGCGCAGAACGCAGCGACCATTCGCAACGATCCAAGTCTGGTAATGGACAGCCGAATCCGTCAAGGCAACCCCAACAGTGGCATCACGTTCAATACCTCCAAACCGCCGTTCGACGACGTACGGGTGCGCAGGGCGTTTGCCTTGGGAGTCGATCGAGACGGCATCGTGCAAATGAGCGGTTTCGGCGAATACACACCCAAGAGCGACTTTCTCGCCGCCAACACCCGCTATTACGATCCGGCTTTTACCAAGACTCTGGCCTACGATCCAGCCACCGCTAATCGACTGCTCGACGAAGCAGGCTGGACTCAGCGCGACGCCGCTGGTTATCGGCTACGAGACGGTCAACGCCTGGGCGCCGAAGTGTTACTGGCCGAAGGTATCAGCCCGGTTGCCGATTCGGTGGCCATTCAATCTGATGTGAAAAAGCTTGGCTTTGAGCTGCGTATTGTCCAGTTGCCGATGTTGCAACTCCTCGAGCGTCGCGCCGCCAACCTGTATCAAGCGGTAGGCTCCGGTGTATGGCACACCAATACCCCGGACGGTCTTTATATTCTGTATCACAGTGGCGAGATCATCTCGCCGCAACGCATCGGCCAGAACACTGCCCGCCTGCGGGATGCGCAACTGGATGATTGGCTGGCCCAAGCCCGCCACGCCACTGACCCAACCAAATTGCAGGGCCTTTACAGCAAGGTTCAGCAGCGTCTGACCGAGCTGGTGCCAGCAGTGCCGTTGTATGAGAACTACTCGTTGACCGCGCACCGCCAGCAGGTCAAAGGGATCGTTTATGACACTTCACATAACACGCCAATATTTACCACGGTGTGGCTGGGGAAAGGTTCATGAGGTCGCTGTTGGTGCTTGGATTGGCTGCACTGGTGGGTTGCTCCCCGGCAGCAGACCCTGGATCGCAAACAGCCAGCGGCGACAACAGCCAGCCGGTCAACTACCCGGCCAGCGATTACCGGGAGCAAGGCGTCGGCGAATCTGGCGGTGTGCTGCATGTTACGGCGGCCGTCGACATGGGCAGCCTGGATGTTCACTTGATCACCGGCACCAACCCCAAGTGGCTGGGACGCATGCTGTTCGACAATCTGGTTTATCAAGACGAGAAGGGGAACGCGACACCGTGGCTGGCGAAATCCTGGGACATCTCAACTGACGGCAAGACCTACACGTTTCACCTGCGCGACGACGTTACCTTCAGTGATGGCACCAGATTCAACGCGCAAGCGGTGCAGGTCAACCTCAAGCGTATTCGCGACCCGGCAACCAAGGCGGCGATGACCACTGCTTATATCGCGCCCTATGTGGATGGCAAGGTGATCGATGAGTACACCTTTGAAGCTCATCTGAGTGAACCCTATACCCCATTTCTGAATGTGTTGGCGCAGTCCTGGCTGGGCATGATGTCACCGCAGGCGATCCTCGAAAATCCTGCCGCCCTGGCCGAACATCCTGTCGGCAGCGGACCCTTCGTGGTCACCCGTTACGTGCGCCAACAGGGCGTCAGCTTTACCCGTCGCGATGATTATCACTGGGCGCCGGCGCTTATTCAGCACCAAGGACCGGCATATTTACAAGGTGTCGAATTGAGCTTTGTGCCGGAAGCGATGATTCGTTATTCGTCTTTGGCGGCTGGGCAATATGACTTCACCATCGATGCGCCGCCGCAGACCGCAGCCGCTATCCGCAACGACCCTGACCTGGTGCTGAAGAGCCGGGTCAATCTGGGCAATCCGACGCGGGTACTGACTTTCAATGTTAGCCAGGCGCCGTTCGATGACGTGCGGGTGCGCAAAGGCGTAGCCCTGGCCATCGACCGGGAAGGCATCGCGCAAATTGTCGGCTTCGGTGAATACCGCACCAAGACTGACTTCTTGTCAGCGACCACGCCGTATTACGATCCGGCGTTCGCCGGTGCGCTGCGCTATGACGTTAAACAGGCTAACCAATTGCTGGACGAAGCAGGTTGGACCGAACGTGACGCTCAAGGTTATCGCACCCGGGCCGGCCAACGGCTGAGTGCTGAAGTGCTGACCATGGAAAGCGCACTGTCTACCGGCGTCGATGTGGTAGCGGTGCAATCTGACCTGAAAAAGGTCGGCTTTGAGCTGAAAATCGTTCAGGTGCCGGCCACGCAATGGGTTGAACGGCGCAACGCCAATCGCTATCAGGCCATGGGCTCAGGTTATTGGCACACCAACACCCCGGATGGGTTGTACATCCTCTACCACAGCCTGCAAATCAACTCCGACCGCTACACCGGTCAGAACACCTCGCGCCTGCAAGATCCTCAGCTCGATCAATGGCTCAGCGAAGCCCGCCGAACCCAGGACCCGGAACGTTTGCGGCTGCTCTACAGCCAGGCTCAACAGCGCCTGACTGACTTGGTGCCAGCGGTTCCGGTGTACGAAAACCATACGCTGGTGGCGTACCGGCGTTCGGTCAAAGGCGTGATTTTCGATACCTCGCACAACACGCCGTTCTTTACTTCAGTCTGGCTCGACAGCAAGGAATCAAAATGAAAATCTTCAAGCGCATTGTCTGGCGGGTACTGGCGGGCGTCCTGGTGTTATGGGGCGCAGCGACCCTGTCGTTCGTGGCGTTGAATGTCACCGCAGGCGACACCGCCCTGGCCATTCTCGGTGGCCCGGACGCGCTGCCGACCCCGCAAGTGCTGGAGCAAGTACGCGCTGAATACGGTCTCGACCAACCCTTGATCGTGCAATACGGACGCTATATCGGGCGCGTGGCCGAAGGCGACCTCGGCAGTTCATACCGGTTGCGTATCCCCGTGGTGCGGGCGATTTCTCAACAAGTCGGTGCAACCCTGCAACTGGCTGCATGTGCGGCGGTGTTGGCAGTCATTTCGGCATTGATTCTTGCATTGACGACAGCCCATCGGGCGCGCTGGATCCGTTCGTTTTCCTCGGGCTCGGAGCTGATGCTGACCTCGGTTCCGACCTTTGTCCTCGGTATCGTCTTGCTGCTGATTTTCTCGTTTCAGTTTCACCTGCTGCCGCCTGCCGGCTCCCAGGGTTGGAAAACCATGGTCCTGCCGACATTGACCCTAGCGCTGCCGGTCATGGCAGTGCTTACCCAAGTGCTGCGTCAGGTGCTGGAGGATGTGCTGGAACAACCCTTTATCAGCATGGCCCGCGCACGGGGTATGTCCGACGTCGGCGTACGCCTGCGCCATGCGCTGCCCCATGCATTGATTCCGCTGGTAACCCTGTCCGGTTTCATTTTTGCCAGCCTGCTGGGCGGTGCAGTGATCACCGAAACCCTGTTCGCCCGCCAAGGCCTCGGCCGGCTGATGATCGAGGCCAGCACCAATAAAGATATCCCGTTGGTGCTGGGTATCACGTTGCTGGTGGCCCTGATTTACGTCGTGGTCAATCTGGTCGTCGACCTTCTCAACAGTTTTCTCGACCCTCGAGTGGTCGAGTCATGAAGCCTCGTTACTTAAGGAAATTACCATGAACCCACTCAATGCCTCCTTCTCCGAGCAGGCCCAGCGCAACGACAATTGCGCGCCGACCGACGACGTATTGCTCACGCGCTTTCAACCGGTATTCGAGCGCATCGCCAGCGGCGCGCTGCAACGCGAAGAGCATCGCGAGCTGCCTTATGAGGCGGTAGGACTGCTGCGCGATGCCGGCTTCGGTGCATTGCGGGTGCCTCAGTCCTTCGGCGGTATCGGTGCCACGTTGCCACAGCTGTTTCGCTTGCTGACGTTGTTGGGCGAGGCCGATTCGAACTTGCCGCAGATTTTTCGGGCGCACTTCGGTTTCGTTGAAGGCCGACTTAACGACAGCCAGCCTGATCAGCGCCAACGCTGGTTTCCAAAAGTCGTCGCAGGAGAGTTGTTCGGCGCGGCGATGGCCGAACGCACCGCTGAAACCCGTAACAGCGTGACCTTGATAAAAACCGCCGAGCACTGGCGCGTCAATGGTGAAAAATATTATTGCACCGGCACCTTGTACGCCGACTGGATTGCCGCGTCGACAACCGACGGTGACGACCACGTCAGCGTGGTGATCGCCACCTCCGCGCCGGGGGTCACACGCCTCGACGATTGGGACGGATTCGGTCAACGCCTCACCGGCAGCGGCACCACCCGTTTCGACAATGTGCAGATCGCCGAGCAGCAGATAATCCGTCGTTTCAAGTCCGCTGAAAGGCACGAGCAGAGCTATATCACTGCGTTTTATCAACTGGTGCATCTTGCCACGTTGGCGGGTATCTCCCGGGCCGTATTGCGCGATGCGGTGGACTTCGTTAAAGCGCGTACCCGTGCCTTTGGCGTACCGGGGGAGTCCAGCCCGCGCCACGATCCCTTGGTTCAGCGGGTGATCGGTCGCCTGTCGAGCCTGGCGTTCGCCGCTGAGGCAGTGGTTGATCGCGTCTCGGCCAACGTTGAACGGGTCTGGCAGGCGCATCAGGCGGGCACCGCAAACGCCGCTCTGTATGCGGATGCCGAGATCAACGCTTATCAAGGCCAGCAGGTGGCGGTCGACTTGGTGCTGCAAGCGACCAATTTGATGTTTGAGGTTGGCGGTGCTTCCGCCACCAGCACCCCAAGGCACTTGGACCGTCATTGGCGCAACGCACGCACAGTGTCGTCGCATAACCCAGCCATATCCCGCGAGCGGGCGTTGGGTGATTTCTACCTGAACGACGTTACGCCCGGTGATGCCTGGGCCCAGCGAGTGGCCAAAGACACGGCTGACAAAGCCGCCCAAGCCATTGCCGTATCCACAGAACTCGCATTTTCAGCCCCCGCCACCGAGGAGCAAACGTCATGAGTACGTCGCAAAAACAGATGAGTATCGGCATGAATATCCTCGGCTTCGGCGCGCATTCAGCGGCGTGGCGCGTAGGGGAGGTGCCGGCGAACGCTTACCTCGATGTGGAGTACTACCGCAATATCGCGCGGATTTCCGAGCGCGGAACCTTGGACGCGATTTTTCTCGCTGACGGTCCTGCGTTGGCCGGGGACGTTTCCAGCTCACCCGCCGGGCGTCTGGAACCGACGATATTGCTGACGGCCGTGGCACTGGCGACCCAACACATCGGTGTAATCGCAACCGCGTCGAGCACCTACAACGACCCGTATAACCTGGCCCGGCGCCTGGCTTCGGTGGATTACCTCAGCGGTGGCCGTGCCGCCTGGAACGTAGTGACCAACGCTGGCGATGCGGCGGCGCAAAACTTCGGCCTGCCGGGCGCGCAACTGCATGTGGATCGCTATGCCCGTGCCGACGAGTTTGTCGACGTGGTGCTCAAACTGTGGGACAGCTGGGAGGATGACGCGATCATCGGTGACCCCATGAGTGGACGTTTCGCCGACCCTTCCAAGGTGCATGTGGTCGATCACGTCGGTGAGCACTTCGCGGTTAAAGGCCCGCTGAATGTGCCGCGCAGTGCTCAGGGCCATCCGGTGCTGGTGCAAGCGGGCTCTTCCGAGGGCGGTAAGTCCCTGGGTTCGCGCTATGCCGATGCGATTTTTACCACCCAGACCACTCTTGAGGACGGTTTAGAGTTCTATCAGGAGATGAAAAACCGCGCCCGACAATGGGGTCGCAACCCGCAGCACCTGAAAATCATGCCCGGTATTTCCACGGTGATCGGCAGCACCGAGGCCGAAGCTCAAGCCCGGTTCAACCAGCTCAACGCCTTCAATGGCGATGACGGGCTGATCGACCAGATCGCACGGCGTATCGGCATCCCGGCCCGGGAACTCGACCTGGACGGCCCGTTGCCGTGGCACCGAATTGGCCCGGTGGAGAGTTTCGAGGCCGGATCTCACGGCTTCCTTGAGGCACAGCTAAATCTGGCGCGCCGAGGAAATCTCAGCGTGCGGCAATTGTCACAACGCATTCTTGTCGGCCACCGATTGATCGTCGGCACACCGGAGCAAGTCGCCGACAGCATGGAACAGTGGTTCCGTGCCGGTGCCGCCGACGGCTTCAACATCATGCCGGACATGTTTCCTTCCGGGGTTGAGACGTTTGTTGACGAAGTGGTGCCCTTGCTGCGCAAACGCGGGGTGTTCCGCCACGAGTACAGCGGCAGCACCTTGCGCGGGCACTTGGGCTTGCCAGCTGTCACCAGCCGTTACGCAAACAGTATTCAACGCGAAAGCGCCTGATCAAGTCTTTCAACGTTCACGTTTTAACGCTCAAGGAACATCACCATGCAGTACCGCAAGCTAGGCAAAACCGATATTGACGTCAGCCTGATCGGCCTCGGAACTATGACCTGGGGCCATCAAAACAGTGAAGCCGACGCCCATCAGCAACTGGATTATGCGCTGTCACGCGGGGTTAATCTGGTGGACAGCGCCGAGATGTACCCGACCCCGACCCATGCCGATACCTGGGGCAGCACCGAGCGTTTCATTGGCAGTTGGCTGGCCAAAACCAAGCGCCGTCAGGACATTGTGCTCACCAGTAAAGTGGTCGGTCCGCCGCGATCCGCGCAACAGACGCACATTCGTAACGGTGAGACGCGGCATGACCGCAAGAACATCATCGCTGCCCTGGAAGGCAGCCTCGACCGCCTGCAAACCGATTACCTCGACCTGTACCAACTGCATTGGCCGGACCGCAGCACCAACTTCTTCGGTCGCGCCGAATACCCGTGGGTCGAAGGCGAGCAGAGTACCGCTATCGAAGAAACCCTCTCGGTGCTCGGCGAGCTGGTGAGTGCGGGAAAAATTCGCCATATCGGCATCTCCAACGAAACCGCTTGGGGCACCGCTGAATTTATCAAGCAATCGGAAAAGCTCGGCCTGCCGCGCATTGTCAGCATCCAGAACCCCTACAGCTTGCTCAATCGCCAGTTCGAAGTGGGTCTGGCCGAATTCAGCCACCGCGAACAAGTGGGACTGTTGGCCTACTCGCCGATTGCCTTCGGCGTACTCAGCGGCAAATACCTGAACGGTGCATTGCCTGAAGGGTCGCGGCTGGCCTCGGTGTATCGACGTTTTTCCCGTTACGACGGCGAAGAGGCCACCCGGGCTGTTACCGCTTATATAGAGCTGGCACAGGAACATGACCTGTCACCGGTGCAGCTGGCGCTGGCGTTCGTTACCAGCCGTCCTTTCGTCAGCAGCGCGCTGTCTGGCGCCACTCGACTCGATCAGCTCAAAGAAAACATCGACAGCCTGGAGCTGAAACTGGGCGCCGAGCTGATCGCCCGGATCAACGCGATTCACGCCCGCATCCCTAACCCGGCGCCGTAGCGTTTCGTACTTTGGCCAGAAGGAGGTAACGCATGACCGTGGTGAATAAGACTTTGTTGAGCAACGTGCCCTTGGCAGTGGGCGTTGCCCCACGTCTATGGCGATTGCGTCCGGGATTGCTGCTGGCCGGAGTATTTTTGATGCTGCTGATCATTGCCGCATTGATCCCTCACGTATTGGCACCCGGCGACCCTCTGGAAGCCAGTGCGCGCTTGGCCTTTCATTCGCCGGGCGGTGGCCATTGGCTGGGCACCGATGAAAACGGACGCGACGTGTATACGCGTTTGGTGCATGGTGTTCGACCTTCGCTGCTGATGGGCGTGGCAGCGACGACCATTGCCTTGGTCTTTGGCGTGGCCCTGGGCTTGTTGGCGGGCCTCGGACCTCGGGCCGTTGATGCGACAATCATGCGTTTGGTGGATGTGTTGCTGGCTTTTCCGGATTTGTTGTTGGCGCTGGTCATCATCACGTTTTGGGGACAGGGGCTGCTCAATTCAGTGGTCGCGGTGGGTGTCGCTGGAGTTCCTCGGTTCGCACGAATGGTGCGCGCCCAAACCCTCGTTGTCCGCTCGGCACCGTACATTGAGGCGGCAACCACGTTAGGCATCCACCGTGGGCTGGTCATCATTCGCCACGTGCTGCCCAATGCGATTAAACCGATTTTGATTCTTGCCACCATCGGCATCGGCGGCAACATTACAGCCGGTGCTGCATTGAGCTTTCTCGGCTTTGGAGCGCCGCCGCCGTCACCGGAATGGGGCGAGATGCTCTCGTCTGGCCGCAATTACCTGGCCAACGGTTGGTGGTTGGTGGCGTGGCCAGGACTGGCGGTGACCTTGACCGTGGTCTCGATCACTGCGTTGGGCCGTGAACTGTTGCGTCGCAGCGAAGGCAAGCGCGGATGAGCGTATTGGATATCAGCCCTGAGGTTAAGCCGCCCCTCATCGAGGTTGAGAATCTGCACGTGCAGTTTGCCGGTCAGGCGCACCCGGTGATCGGCGGTATATCCTTCAAACTTCATCGCGGCGAGTGCTTAGCGTTGGTGGGGGAGTCTGGTTCCGGTAAGAGCGTGACGTCGCGAACCTTGGCTGGCCTGACGGGGCAAGGCGCTAGTATTCAGGCCCAGCGTTTGCATTTTGAAGGGCTGGATTTGCGTACCTTCGATGAACGCGCCTGGCGGAGGATTCGCGGTGCGAGGATCGGTTTCGTCATGCAGGACGCGTTAGGCTCCCTCGATCCGTTACGCCGGGTAGGTGATGAAATCGAGGAGCCCTTACTTCTGCATGAAAACCTCAACCGGCAACAGCGCAAACTCAAGGTGCTGGAGCTGCTGCGATCAGTAGGGGTTCCGGAGCCTGAACTTCGTGCCCGGCAATACCCGCATCAGCTGTCTGGCGGTTTGCGTCAGCGGGCGCTGATTGCCTCGGCGATAGCCTGTGCGCCAGACCTGCTGATCGCCGACGAACCGACCACGGCGCTGGATGCCACGGTACAAGATCAGGTCCTGCGGCTACTGGAGTCTCTGCGCCGTAGCGACACTGCAATGCTGGTGGTGAGCCATGACCTGGCCGTTGTCGCACGGCTGGCCGACCGAATAGCGGTGATGCACAACGGCGTTATCGTCGAGCAGGGGACTGCGGAAACAGTCCTGCATAATCCGCAGCATCCATACACCCAGTCGCTGTTGGCTGCCGCACGCTCGGTGCATGTCCGGCGCAGTGAAACGGTTGAGCTGAAAAACCCGCAGAGACCGCTAGTAGTTCAGGCACAACAGCTGCACAAGGCGTTCAAAGGCCCGGACGGCAAGGTGCGCACGGCAGTAGCCAGCGCGTCTTTCGACTTGCGTGGCGGGCAGACGTTGGGCATCGTCGGTGAGTCGGGTTCGGGAAAAACAACCCTGACGCGTATACTACTGGGCCTTGAAACACCCGACGGCGGTGAGGTTCTGCTGCGTGGCCGCCCGTGGTCGAGCTTCAACAGCCGCGAGAAACGCGAGGAACGGCAGCGTATTCAGGTGGTGTTTCAGGATCCCCTGAGCTCCTTCGACCCGCGTTACACCGTAGAGCGCGTGTTGTACGAAGCATTGGATGCGGCAGGTCATTCAGACCGGTCCACGCGCCGCGAACGTGCGATTGAACTGTTGAAATTGGTACGTTTGGACGCCAGAGTACTGACCCGCCGGCCGATCGAATTGTCCGGCGGACAACGGCAGCGTGTCGCCATTGCGAGGGCACTGGCACCGCAACCTCAGGTGTTGGTCTGCGACGAGCCCGTGTCGGCTTTGGATGTCTCCGTTCAAGCGCAGATTCTGCAACTGCTGGCTGATTTAAAGCAGCGACTCGGGTTGGCGTGCGTGTTTATTTCTCATGACCTGGGCGTAATCAATAGCGTCAGCGACCACGTGCTGGTCATGAAAGACGGCGAAATCGTCGAATCAGGGCCAGTGCGCCAAGTCTTCGACCAACCCCGACATCCCTACACCCGCGCCTTGTTAAATGCCATTCCCCAGTTCGAAAGTCGAGGGGCACAGATTGTTGAGCACACAATTGCAGGTTGATCCAATCCATATCGCGATTCCTTGGGCGCGAATTTATTCGCAAAGCGGTAGCACCGAAACCCGAACCCGTACAGGCTGTGTGAAAGCTACTGCGCTTGGCATTACTGCGTTAAAAACAGGCTCAAAATGCTCATTTACAACCCGTAGACTCCGCTTTCTCGCCTGTTTTTGCCTTGTCTTGCCTTCGCTCGCTACGTTTTCACACGGCCTGTGTAGGAGCCAACGTGTTGGCGAAGATCCTTTGAACTTTAAGGCGTTGAACCTGACACCCCATAACCTTTTAACTTGCATTTACAGGTCAGCCAATGACCTCAGGTAGTGGAAAAACCGTGCCGATGATTATCGGCTGTGCGTTGTTCATGGAGCTGATCGATGCGACGGCGGTGCTCACGGCGCTGCCGCAAATGGCACTCGATTTTGGCGAACCCAGCGTACGGATGAACCTGGTGGTTTCGTTGTACCTGTTGGCAGTGGCGCTGTTTGTTCCAGTCAGTGGCTGGGCGGCGGATCGTTATGGGCCGCGACGGGTGTTTGTCAGTGCCATTGTGCTGTTCACCCTGGCGTCGGTGGCGTGCGCGGCTTCGACATCGTTGCTGCAGTTGTCGTTGGCTCGCATGGCACAAGGTGCGGCGGGCGCAATGATGGTTCCGGTGGGGCAGGTGATCCTGTTGCGTTGGTCGGTACGGGAAAACCTGTTGCGTGCCATGTCGTACCTGACGATTCCGGCCTTGATCGGTCCCGTGTTGGGGCCGCCGCTGGGTGGTCTATTGGTCACGTTGTTGTCGTGGCACTGGATTTTTTTGATCAACGTACCCATCGGTATCCTCGGGGTGGTGTTGGTGCTGCGTTATGTTCCGGACTATCCGGGGAAACTCGGGCGCCCGCTGGACGTGCGCGGCCTGTTGCTAAGCGCCATAGCCCTGGGCGGCCTGGTGTTCGGCTTTGAGGCGTTCGGCCATGGGTTGCTAGAGCGACGCTGGGCGTTGTTGTTAATCGCGGTTGGCTTTCTTTGCGCCTTGCTTTACGTCAAACATGCCAAACGTTGCCCGCAGCCCCTGATTGATTTGTCCTTGCTGCGAATTCCAACCTTTGGCATCAGCTTCTGGGGCGGTAACCTGTTGCGCATCGGCAGCGCTTCGCTACCGTTTCTGTTAGTGCTGTTATTTCAGCTGTGTTTTGGCCTCAATCCGTTGCAGGCCGGATTGCTGAGCTTCGCGGGCGGGGCTGGGGCGTTCTTGATGAAGCTGTTGGCGGTGCGCATTGTCAGTCGCTTCGGCTTCCGTCGCACCCTGACCGGCAACGCGCTGCTCACCGGCTTGACGATTATTGCTTGCGCAACCTTTGATATCGCCACGCCGTATTGGGTCATTGCGCTAGTGTTGTTCGGCAGCGGCATCATCCGCTCATTGCAATTCAGTACGCTCGGCGCGCTGACCTATGCCGATGTCCCCGCTGAGTTGTCCAGCCGCGCGAGCAGCTTGTCGGCCATGACCATTCAATTGACCATGAGTTTGTCAGTGGGTCTGTCCGCCGCCTTGCTGAGCCTGATTATGGCGTTGCGTGGACACACGGCAATCGGCGAAACCGATGTGGCAACGGTGATGATCGTCGGCGGGCTAATTTGTGCATTGTCGGCCGTAGTGTTCAGGCAACTGATACCTGCTGCGGGTTCAGCGGTTTATGTTGGGCGCGATTGATTTCCCACTGCACCTGTATGAGCCAACTTGTTGACAAGAGGCTTGACACGTTGTGCCTGAAATAAGTTGGTTCCGGGGGTGTGTGTCGTTGCATCGAAACAAAACCGGCCCTTTGCGGCCTTCTTGCCTGAAAGCTGTCCGGCCACAGGCGCCAGTCAGGAATTCAACCGGTAATGAGTCTATTTTTTTCACCTTTCGCCCCTCGGGACCGTCGGCAGGGCAGCTGGAATGTTCATCATTTGCCGCAGACGTCTGCCGCGTTTGTGCGTTACTTCGTCGGCAACTTCAAGGGTTGGTACGTGGCGATCCTGCTGCTGCAAATCGCGGCGGTTATTTGTACCATCCTGATTCCATGGGGGCTGGGGCAGATCACGCGCACCGTTAGCAATGGCCTTGATGCGGAACACGCTTTCGAAGTATTGAAAGTGCCGCTGTCGCTGTTCGCGGCGCTACTGGTATTCGAGGTCCTGTTCACCCGCGCCGCTGCGGGTTGCCATATTCATGTATTGCCGTTGCAACGGCGCACGGTTACCCACGTTCTGTTTGCTTATCTGCAGAAGCATTCCCATCGTTTTATCAGTAATGAATTCGCAGGAGCCCTGGCGCACCGGGTCTCTGAGGTTGCGATGGGAGTGAACCAAACGCTGAGTATTCTGTTGTTCGACCTGATTCCGCTGCTGGTGACCTTGAGTCTGGCAACGGTGCTGTTGTGGACCGCCTCGCCATTACTGGCCCTGTTTATGTTTGGCTGGTCGGTGCTGTTTATCGTGGTCTGCTACCTGCTGGCACGCCGCAGCCATCCGCTTGCCCAAGAGTACTCCGCGGCGCGCAGCACCAGTTCGGGCAAGGTCGTGGACGCGGTGTCGAATCTGGCGAATATTCGTCTGTTTGCCCGGCATGCGTTCGAGCACAGCTACCTCGGTGGCTACCTCGACAAAGAAGTGCAAGCGGCTTACCGCTCCCTTGGCTATATGGAAAAAATTCGCTGGTTCCAGACGGGCTGTGGTGTGGTGCTAAAGCTCGGCCTGTTGTTAGTGGCGCTGTATCTGTGGCGCAGCCATCGGATCGATATCGCCGCGTTCGTGATGTCGACCAGCCTTTCGCTATTGATCATCAGTGACGTTGGCAATCTGTCACGGCGCTTTCTGGAGTTTTTCGAAGCCACCGGTAATATTTCCAACGGCGTGCGGACCCTGATTCGTCCGCATGAGGTGATCGACCGACCTAAGGCGGTCACACTGAAGGTCAAGCGCGGTGATATAGAGTTTCGTGACGTGGGCTTCAGCTATGGCTCGGCCCCTGGGATTTTTGAACGGCTGAATATCGTTATTCCGGCAGGACAAACCGTAGGATTGGTGGGGACGTCGGGGTCGGGAAAATCGACACTGCTTAATCTGCTGCTGCGCCTGTATGACGTACAAAGCGGCCAAGTTCTGGTTGATGGCGTGGATGTCCGTGAAGTAACCCAGCATTCGTTACATCAGCAGATTGGTTTGATTCCTCAAGAGCCAGGTCTGTTCCACCGCAGCATTCGCGAGAATATCCATTACGGTCGTCTCGATGCGACGCTTGAAGAAGTGGCAGAAGCCATTCACCGGGCAGGCGCCAGCGAGTTCATCGACAGCATGGAACACGGCTACGAATCGCTGGTGGGTGAGCGCGGGGTCAAGTTGTCTGGGGGACAACGGCAACGTATCGCTATTGCTCGGGTGCTGCTCAAGAACGCACCGATTTTGGTGATGGACGAGGCAACATCGAGCCTCGATTCGATCACTGAGCGTTTCATTCAGGACAAACTCGACGAGATCATGGCCAGCAAGACCGTGCTGGTGGTCGCGCACCGGCTGTCCACGGTGGCGCATCTGGATCGGATTCTGGTGTTCGACAATGGACGAGTGATCGAAGACGGCAGCCATGACCAATTACTGCGCCTGCGCGGACAGTATTACCGGTTATGGAACAGGCAATCTGCTGAGGTGGTGGAATCGGCGCAGGTGTAAAGGTTTATCCCCAGGATCAATGAACGCTATACCTGAATCTGTAGAAGCCAACACGTTGGCTTCTACAGAGGGGTATGGTTCGCACTAAATCGACAGATGCCAAATCCGATCACTTGGCTTGGGTTCGGCCGGGCGGCGTTTATTGACGGTGAGTTCGCCTATATTGATCAACTGCGTTCTGGTCACGTTACGGCTCAGCCCTAATAGATTAGCGGTGTGCACTTGGTTGTAATGGCAGAAACGATAGGCCGCACGCAGCAGGGTATGCTCGACCTTTTCATGCAGCGCGCCAGCCGATTCTTCAAACAGTTTCTGAAAGGCGCGCTCAAGCAACGCATCGGCGGATTGATCCACGGCCGAGAGTTCGTCCTGGCGTTCGATGCGCATGTTAGACATGCGCAAGTCTTCCCTTTGAATGACACCGTCGCGGCAAATCAGCAGGGTGTGGTGGATGACATTTTCCAGCTCGCGAATATTACCCGGCCAACCGTAATGACGAAGCTTATGCTCGGCCTCACTGCTGAGACTGACCTCGCCGTAGCCCAGTCGCTGGCTATAGGTACTGATAAAATGCCGAGTCAGCGGCAGGATATCGCCGGGACGTTCGCGTAGCGGCGTAAGCTCCAGGCTGACGACATCCAACCGATAGAACAGATCCTCGCGAAAATGCCCGGCATTAATCGCTTTCTCTAACTGCACGTTGGTCGCCGCGAGTACTCGCACATCGATGGGAATGCTCTTGCGTGAGCCCAGTCGCACCACTTCTCGCTCTTGCAGGACACGCAGCAGCTTGACCTGAATCGGCATCGGCAGATCGCCGATTTCATCGAGAAACAAGGTGCCGCCGTTGGCCTCTTCGAACCAGCCAGCCTTGGCGCTAAGGGCGCCGGTGAACGCACCTTTCTCATGACCAAATAGCTCGGCCTCCACCAAAGACTCGGAAAAAGCGCCGCAGTTGACCGCGACGAAGGGGCGGGCACTGCGCGCACTGAGGTTATGGATGTGACGCGCCACCAGTTCTTTGCCAGTACCGGTTTCGCCAATGATTAGCACACTGGCTTCGCTGGGCGCTACCTGCTGTATATGCTCGAGCAGCGCTTTGGATTTAGGGTCCTCGAACACCTGCGCGGTGGCGCGAATCGAGGTGGCAAGGGCGGGAGACGGCGGTAAGGTAAGCAGTTGCATGGCATTCACTATGAGTAAAAGGTCGGGATGGGCAGGGCACCGTTGAGTGCCCAGTCGCCCAATTCATGGAGCTTGTAATCCAGTGGGTCATGCAGGCTTTGAGTGCGCAGATTGCGCCAATGCCTGTCGAGGGCAACCGAGGCGTGGGTGGAACGCGCCCCGGTGACCTCGAAGACCTTGCTACACAGCTCAAGGCCATTGCGACTTGCAACCACTTTGGCCGTGGCAATGGCCACCGCGACCTGGCCGCGTTCTTCGCTGCTCAATGCCGGGCCTTTAGCCCATGCTCGGTCCAACATTTCGCCGGCACGTTCGACCAGCAATCGGGAGCTTTCCAGGCTTATCCAGAACTCACCGTAATGGATGAGCACGTATGGGTCCTCACCGATGTGTGCAGCGTTTGACTTGAACCATGGTCGGGCTTCTTCAAGCGTGTATTTACGCGCTTCTTCAAACGCGCCCTCGGCAATGCCCAGAAAGATATTGGCGAAGTGCAGCTGCGCTATCAGCGGACGCAAACAGGCGAACGGCGTGCTCAGTGGGCCTGGATCAAGGAGTAAGTCGGTCTCCTCGACCCGCACTCGCTCGAACGTCGCGCTGCCACTGTCAGTTTGGCGTTGACCTATGTTGTTCCAGTCGCCATGCAGAGTGATTCCGGTTCGTCCGCTGGGGATTGCAGCAATCAGTAATTTGCCTCCAGCCGCATCATCGACTGCCGACGCGATAAGCATTTCCGAGTCGGTGGCGCCCGAACAAAAACTCTTCTTGCCGGAGAATTCACGCCAGCCGTTGTGGCCCTTAACCACCGTGCGAGTGTCCAGCGGGTTCAAGGCATTGCCCCAAAACCAGTTCTTGCGCGCGGTCAGTTCAAACCACGGCTGCCACTGAGCGGGCGTGGCGAACAGCCTTATGGTAGCGAGCATCAGGTGATGGAAACCAAACACGTGAGCGATGGAGCTGTCGACCCGAGCAAACTCTCGGACCACTTCAAACGTTTCGCTCCATGTGGCGTTCAGCCCGCCGAACTGACTGGGGATACTCAATGCGAGCAGGCCGCTTGCACGCAAGGCGTCTCGCTCGGCCTTGGGGGTACCGCCACGGTCATCCCGTTCCACGGCAGTGCAGGAAAACTCGTTCGCCAGTTCGCGGGCGATATCCATTGGCACCGCTTGGGCGTTTTGCAACTTGGCAGTCACTCGTCTTTACCTCCATTTTTAAACGGCGCGGTCCGGCAGGTGGCCGCGTTTGCTGTAGGAGCCAAGTTGTTGGCGAGGCATCGTGCCTGGTACACAGCGTCAAACCGCTCGCCAACACGCTGGCTCCTACAGGTCGGCGTCGTATCAGGTTCAAACGCGGGCGCTCCGCCAACAAGGTGGCTTCTACAGAGGGGGAGCATGACCAGCAACCTCAGGCTTTAGCCTTGGTGGGCAACAAGTCATTGGCGATCATCTCGCCAAACGGTCCGGTCAGGTTGGTGATGCCGTGCCCGGCCAGGCTGGCGTAGGGCTCCGGCAGCAGCGGGAACACCAACTCAGCAAAGCGATACGCCTCTTCAAGGTGCGGATAGCCGGAGAAGATAAAACTTTCGATGCCCAGGTCCGCGTATTCCTTGATTCGCGCCGCGACTTCTTGCGGATTGCCGACCAACGCCGTCCCGGCACCGCCGCGTACCAGGCCGACACCGGCCCATAGGTTCGGGGCGATTTCCAGGTTGTCGCGACGGCCATCGTGCAAGGCGGCCATACGCCGTTGGCCTTCGGAATCAAAGCGTGAAAAGGATTTCTGTGCCGAGGCAATGGTTTCGTCGCTGATGTGTTCGATCAACGTATCGGCGGCTTTCCAGGCTTCTTCGCTGGTGTCGCGCACGATCACATGCAGACGAATGCCGAAACGCACGGTGCGCCCTTTGCGTGCGGCCCGTTCACGGACGTCAGCAATTTTTTCCGCCACGGCCGCTGGAGGCTCGCCCCAGGTCAGGTAGACATCGACCTGATCGGCGGCCAGCTCATGGGCCGCTTCCGAAGACCCGCCGAAATACAGCGGCGGGTAGGGCTTCTGAAGGGGTGGGTACAGCGCCTTGGCGTTCTGTACCCGTAAGTGCTTGCCTTCGAAATCCACGGATTCGCCTTGCAGCACCCGGCGCCAGATCTGCAGGAACTCGTCGGTGACTTCGTAGCGTTCGCTGTGATCAAGGAAACTGCCGTCGCCACGGTTTTCATCAGGGTCACCGCCGGTGACCACGTTAATCAACAGTCGGCCGCCGGACAGTCGGTCCAGGGTCGCAGCCATTCGTGCGGACACGGTTGGCGAGATGATTCCCGGACGAATCGCCACCAGATAACGCAGGCGTTCAGTCAACGGCACCAGCGCCGAGGCGATGACCCACGAGTCTTCGCACGAACGACCGGTAGGAATCAGCACCCCGTGATAGCCGAGGCTGTCCGCCGCTTGGGCTACTTGTTTCAAATAGTTCAGGGTAACCGGGCGGGCGCCCTTGGTGGTGCCCAGGTAATGGCCATCGCCGTGAGTGGGGAGGAACCA
>NZ_JAQGNX010000187.1 GCF_028293835.1 Pseudomonas sp. | reverse complement strand
TGGTGGGCGCGCTCAACGCCGGCATGCAGGCGGCCTGGCTGGTGCGCGACGAGCGGCCGTGGGAACACGGTGCGCGGCCGCAGCTGATCGTGCCGAATCTGCACGCGTTGTGCGTGGCGATCGAAGCGGGGTAGAGGCCAAGGGGCAAGGGCTCGAACCGCCGAACGAATCAACGCGGGTTCGCTGCCATCCTGCGAACCGGATCGCTGCCGTCCCAGTGTTCGGCCGCATGGGCGATCTGCTTGAAGTAGCCGCCCTTGCCGCCGCTCAATTCCGAGAGCTCGATCATGCCGCTCGGCAGGTCGGCGTGAACGTAGTACCCGAAGCGCCCGCGCTGCCCCATGCGGCCGCCATGGCCCTCGACATAGCCGGCGTCGACCAACCTGGCGGCCAACTCGTCGTACCGGTCCTCGGTCCAGTAAGCGATGTGCTGTGCGCCTTCGCCCGAGTGCTTCAAAGAATCCAGATAGAGCGACGGCGCGTCGTTGCGTTGCTGGATCAACTCCAGCTGCATGTCACCCGAGTTGGCCAGCGCAATCGACAGCTCGGGCAGCGCCGAGGGCTTGCCGTAGTAACGAAACTCGGTCGTGCCCACCGCCTGTTTGTAGAACCAGGGCCCCACACCGAGCGCGCGCGACCAGTGCGCCATGGCTTTCTCGATGTCGTGCACCACGAAGCCCACTTGCCGTGCGCCGCCAAAAATCAGACTCATGCATTTGCCTCTTGTAGAAACGTTTCCCTGATTCTGCAATCCGTGACGTGAGAGTGCGATAAGGGTAAATCTGGATGTGCATCGGTGTATCGCAGCAAAAGAATGAGGGCGTTGCGGAAACGTTTCTACAGAAGCGTCCGTAGGCCTTTCATTCGCTCACTGCTCACTGCTCACTGCTCACTGCTCACTGCTCACCGCTCACCGCTCACCATCCATGTCCGTCCCTTCAGAAGCCATTGCTCCTGCACCGCTTGCAAAGTCCCGCCGCCTGCCGCTGCGGCCGCCGCCTTACGAGCCGGAGGTCGAAAAGGCAATCAAGAACAGTGCGTTCAAGGGCCTGTCGCCTTTGAACCTGCGACTCGCACTGGCGCAGGAGCCGCGCCTTTCGGTCGCGTTCCAGTCCATGGCGCATGTCGTCTTGTTCAAAGGTGCATTGCCCGAACGGGACCGCGAGATCGCGATCATCCGGACCGGCGCGCTGACCCGCTCCGAATACGAGTGGGGCATGCACGTCAGCATCTACGCCGAGAAATGCGGACTGTCCGAGGCGCACGTCATGGAGCTGACCGTGGGCAAGGCCAGTGCCGCGCTGTGGACCGAGAAGGAGCGTGCCATCGTGCAAATGGTCGACGAGCTGCACTACCATTCGACGGTGAGCGATGCCACCTGGGCTCAGCTGCAGACGTACTACCCGCATGACCAGGTGGTCGAGCTGATTCTGGCGTCGAGCTTCTATCACATGGCTGCCTTTTTCTTGAACAGCACCGCGGTGCCGCTCGAGACCGGTTCGCGCCGCTTCCCCGAAGGCATGTCGCAAGCCAGCGTGCCGTTCTCGACGGACAAGAGCGCTGCATGAAACCCGCGCGCAAAGGCAAGCCGACGATCCGCGACGTGGCGCTCGCTGCCGGCGTGTCGGTCGGCACCGCATCACGTGCTTTCAACCGCGCGGGCCGCGTGAGCGAGGCCGCCATCACCGCCGTGCAGGCGGCCGCGGAGCGGCTCGGCTATGCGCCCGATGCCATCGCCCAGAGCATGCGCACGCGTTCCTCGGGCGTGGTCGGACTGCTGGTTTCTGATTTCACCAACCCGCTCTACGCGCGCATCATCAATGCAGTCGAGGCACGGCTGCAGCGCGATGGGTTTGCGCTGCTGCTGGCCAACACGCACAACGACAGCCGGCACGAGCTGGCGATGATCGATTTCTTTCGGCGACGCCGTGTCGACGGGTTGATCCTCGGCGCTTGCGAGACCGAAAAGCCGGAGCTGATCGATGCGTTGCTCGCGCAGGATCTGCCGGTCGTCGCACTGGACCGCGACTTCGGGCCGCTCGGCAGCGGCGTGAACGTCGACCACTACCACGGTGCGCTGCAGGCCACCCGCTACTTGCTCAAGCTCGGTCACACGCGCATCGCCTTGATGACGCCGGGGCAGGCGGTGCGGCCGGGCCGTGAGCGCATCGCTGGCTTTTGCGATGCCTTCGCCGAACGCGGCCTCAAGCCCGAGCCCAAGCTGATCCGCGCCGAACGATCGTCCATGGAGTTCGCCTTCAGCGAGGCGCTGGCGCTGCTGTCGGCACCGGTGCGCCCGACCGCCTTCGTCTGTCTCGGCACGCGCATCCTGGCCGGCGTATTGCAAGGCTTGCGCCATTCGGGCCTGAGCGTGCCCGACGACGTCAGCGTCGTCGGTGTCGGCGACACCGACCTGTCGCAACTGTTCAGCCCGGCCATCACCTCGCTGACCTGGGATCTGGAAGCGGTCGGAACGGCCACTGCCGAGTTGATGCTCGCGCGGTTGTCGACGGCGTCCGGTCACGAGTCTGTCGAGCCCGAGCGCATCGTGATGACGACGCAGATGATCCTGCGCGATTCGTGCGGTCCGCTGAGCGGTACATCGACCGCGCCGTCTGAGCCTGTGCGTGCTGCGGTCAAGCCGTCGACTCGTGCGAAAGGTGGAGTCGCCAAATGAGTGGACGGCTGGCAGGCAAGGTGGCGATCGTCGTCGGCGCCGGCTCCATCGGAAGCAATGTGGGCACCGATGGCAAAGCCGATGTGAGCAACGGTGCAGCCTGTGCCATCACGTTCGCACGCGAAGGCGCCGCGGTGCTCTGCGTCGACCGCTCCCTCGACGCCGCATACGACACCGTGCGCCGCATCGCGGAAGCGGGCGGTCGGGCCACCGCGTTCGAGGCCGACGTGCGCGACAGCGCCCGCATCAAAGCCATGGTGAGCGACTGCCTGGCGCGCTACGAGCGCATCGATGTGCTGCACAACAACGTCGGCATCGAGGAGTTCGGCGAACTGCTCGAAGTGACGGACGAATCGTGGGACCGCGTGCATGCCATCAACCTG
>NZ_JAQGNX010000050.1 GCF_028293835.1 Pseudomonas sp. | reverse complement strand
AATTAAACCCGGTCATTTGAAGTGCCGGGACTGACGCCTTCGCGAGCAAGCTCGCTCCCACAGGGGGATGCATTCCAATGTGGGAGCGGGCTTGCTCGCGAAGAATGCAATGCGATTCTCCCACCGTGAAAATTGGCGCTTGACCTTGCCAACATGGCAAGGTTGATCCTGTGGTTATCTACTACAGGGAGCGCGACTGATGTCCGAATCCACCACGTTTGATCTGCCGATTGCCGGCATGACCTGCGCCAGTTGCGCCGGGCGTGTCGAGCGTGCCTTGAGCAAAGTCAACGGCGCCACCGCCGTCACCGTCAACCTCGCCACCGAACAGGCTCGCGTGAAGGCGCCCCTCGACAGCCTGCCGGCGTTGATGGACGCGGTGCAACAGGCCGGTTACAGCGTGCCGCAGCAGAGCCTGGAGCTAAGCATCGACGGCATGACCTGCGCGTCCTGCGTCGGTCGCGTCGAACGCGCACTGGCCAAGGTGCAGGGGGTCAAAAGCGTCAGCGTCAACCTGGCCAACGAACGCGCCCACCTCGAACTGCTGGGCCAGGTCGATGTGCAACTCCTGATCAGCGCCGTGACCAAGGCGGGCTACAACGCCAGCGTCCACGAACTCAATCAAAAGCCGACCGATAATCAGCAACAGCGGCTGCACCGCGAGCGCTGGGCCTTGATCATGGCGATCGCCCTCGCTTTGCCGCTGGTGCTGCCGATGGTGCTGCAACCGTTCGGCGTGCACTGGATGCTTCCGGCGTGGGCGCAATTCGCCTTGGCCACACCCGTGCAATTCATCTTCGGCGCACGCTTTTATGTGGCCGCGTGGAAAGCCGTGCGCGCCGGCGCCGGCAACATGGACCTGCTGGTGGCCCTCGGTACCAGCGCCGGTTATGGCTTGAGCCTTTACGAATGGGGCACTGCCGCGGGGCGCATGCCGCACCTGTATTTCGAAGCCTCGGCGGTGGTGATCGCACTGGTGCTGCTGGGCAAATACCTCGAAAGCCGCGCCAAGCGCCAGACCGCCAGCGCCATCCGCGCCCTCGAAGCCCTGCGCCCGGAGCGCGCGATTCAAGTGATTGACGGCCGGGAGCTGGACGTCGCCATCAGCGCTTTGCGCCTCCATGATCTGGTGCTGGTCAAACCCGGCGAGCGTTTCCCGGTGGACGGTGAAGTGGTCGAGGGCCAGAGCCACGCCGACGAAGCGCTGATCAGCGGTGAAAGCCTGCCGGTGCCGAAACAACCCGGCGACAAAGTCACCGGCGGCGCGATCAACGGTGAAGGTCGGTTGCTGGTCCGCACTCAAGCGCTGGGGGCGGAAACCGTTCTCGCGCGAATCATCCGGCTGGTCGAAGACGCCCAGGCGGCGAAAGCGCCGATCCAGAAACTGGTGGATAAAGTCAGCCACGTGTTTGTGCCGACCGTGCTGTTGATCGCATTTGCCACCCTGATCGGCTGGTGGCTGTACGGGGCACCGATCGAAACGGCGCTGATCAATGCCGTTGCCGTCCTGGTGATCGCCTGCCCTTGCGCCCTGGGCCTGGCCACGCCCACGGCGATCATGGCCGGCACTGGCGTGGCGGCGCGCTACGGGATTCTGATCAAGGATGCGGAGGCACTGGAGCGTGCCCATGAAGTCAGCGCCGTGGTGTTCGACAAGACCGGCACGCTGACGTCGGGTGCGCCGCGCATCGCACACCTGAGTGCAGTCAACGGTGATGAAGCGATCCTGTTGCAATTGGCCGGCGCCCTGCAGCGTGGCAGCGAACACCCTTTGGCCAAGGCGGTTCTGGATGCCTGTGCCGAACGCGATCTGTTTGTCGCGGATGTCAGCGACAGTCAATCGCTGACCGGTCGTGGCATCGCGGGCACGCTTGATAATCGGCGACTGGCGCTGGGTAATCGGCGTTTGCTGGAAGAGAGTGGCTTGAACGCCGGTTCTTTGGCCGACGCAGCTACCGCATGGGAAACCGAAGGCCGGACTTTGTCCTGGCTGATCGAGCAGAGCCCCGAGCCCAAGGTGCTGGGCTTGTTCGCCTTCGGTGACACGCTCAAACCCGGTGCGCTGCAAGCGGTGCAACAGCTCAACGCTCGTCACATCAGCAGCCACCTGCTGACCGGCGACAATCGTGGCAGCGCCAAAGTGGTCGCCGAAGCGCTCGGCATCAAGGATGTGCACGCCGAAGTGCTGCCGGCCGACAAGGCCGCCACCGTCGCCGAACTGAAAAAAACCGGCGTCGTGGCGATGGTCGGCGACGGCATCAACGACGCCCCGGCCCTGGCTGCGGCGGACATTGGCATCGCCATGGGCGGCGGCACTGACGTGGCGATGCACGCTGCCGGGATCACGCTGATGCGCGGTGATCCACGGCTGGTGCCGGCCGCACTGGAGATCAGCCGCAAGACCTACGCGAAGATTCGTCAGAACCTGTTCTGGGCCTTCGTCTATAACCTGATCGGCATTCCATTGGCCGTGTTCGGCTTCCTCAACCCGGTGCTGGCCGGTGCGGCGATGGCGCTGTCGAGCGTCAGCGTGGTGAGCAATGCGCTACTGTTGAAAACCTGGAAACCCAAGGACCTGGAGGACAACCGATGAACATCGGTCAAGCGGCCCGCGTCAGTGGCCTGAGCGCGAAGATGATCCGTTATTACGAGTCCATCGGACTGCTCAAGGCCGCCCACCGCACCGACAGCGGCTATCGGCTGTACGGCGATGACGACTTGCACACCCTGGCGTTTATCAAACGTTCGCGGGACCTGGGGTTTTCACTGGAGGAGGTCGGCAAACTGCTGACCCTCTGGCAGGACCGCCAGCGGGCCAGCGCCGATGTGAAAGCGCTGGCGCGCCAGCACATCGACGAGCTGAACCAGAAGATTCGCGAACTTGGCGAGTTGCGCGACACGTTGCAGGACCTGGTCGAGCATTGCCACGGCGATCACCGCCCGGATTGCCCGATCCTCAAAAACCTTGAGTCGGGCTGCTGCGTCGCACCCGCTCGCCCCTGACCGCGAGCACTTTCACCACCAACAGCGTGGTGAGGGGAATGCCGTGGAACAGCAGCACCACGGCGCCGGGCGTCCACCACGCGTAGAACGGCGCGGCGATCAGCATGCCGATGCCAAACCCGGTCATTTGCAGCAGGGTCAGGAAGCTGAAAATCGGCAGGCGCAGACTTTCCGGTTCCCGTTGCAGTCGGGACATCAGGCCGACTTCCGAGAAGCCGTCACCCAAACCCGCCGGCAGTGAAAACAGCAGCAATCCATAGAGGGTGTGTTGCTGGAACATCAGGATGAAACCGCAGGACATCAGCATCACGCCGAAGAAAAACCGCCGCTCCAGGTTGACGTTGTCCGAGCCTTTGAGGCGACTGGCAATGCGCGCTCCGGTGAGTTTTCCGCTGGCCCAGACCGCGAGCATCAGGCCCAGGGTGGTGCTGGCCGATTCGGGCGTCAGCAGTTTGGAAATGATCGGAAAACCTACGTTGTGCGCAGCGCTGCCCAGGGTGTCGGCCATGGTGACGGCGAGCATCGCCGCGACGACCGGCGTGCTGCGCAGGCCTTGGCGCAGGGCCGACCATTCGCCTCGATCATGAGCGGGTTCAGCGCTGGGTTCCGGCTGTGCAAAGCGCAGCGGCACGATAAACAAGGCCGCCAGCAGATAGGTGAACACGTTCAACGCGAACACCGTTTCAAAGCCAAACGCCGCCACCAACAGCCCGGCCACCAGACTGCCGCCGACCATTGCTGCGGATGAGGCGGAGGTGATCCAGGCATTGGTCTTGAGCAACTGCTCGCCCTCGATCAAATGCGGTAACTGACTGTTGAGGCCGATGGCGAACATTGAGTTGCCAAAGCCCAGGCCGAAAGCGATCACCGGCAACAACAATGCTTGTTGGCTTACCGGCAGCACCAGCAGCAAGCCCAGCAACCCGGCGCGCAGCAAGTCGAAGGCAATCAACGGCACGCGCCCGGCCCAGCGGCGATAAAACCTGGTGCCGACCAGACTGGCAACCATCCCTCCGCCCACGCGGCTGGCAAGGAAGACCCCGACACTCATTGCACTGTTGCTGAGCAGGTAAACGTAGGTGGCCAAAGCAACCATGTTAAGAAACGCGCCGAAATCCGAAATCAGACGGGCCGCGATGATCAGTTGGGCATTCCGGGCCGAAGTGTTCACATACAATCCTTGTAGGAGCGAGCTTGCTCGCGATGGTCGACAACGATAACGCCGCAACCCTGACACCCCGCAACGCCCTCAGGTTCATCGCTGGCAAGCCAGCGTCTACCGGGGTTGTGGAGGCAAGAAAAACCCGGCCGGAGCCGGGTTTTTGCTAACCGATCACTGCATCCACGGTGGAGGCGGTTCTTCGGTTTTGCCCGGTGGCGCATCGTCTGCGGCGCGCACCGCTTGCTTGCGCTCTTCATCCAGGCGGGCCGCCTCGATTTCGCGCATGATCCCGCCCACGTCGGCCAACTCTTCCGGCTCATCGAACTCACCGGTCAAGACACTGGCCGGGTGCAAGGTGCCGGCTTCGTACAGGGCCCACATTTCCTTGGCGTACTTGGTTTTTTTCAACTCCGGGGCAAACCGCCCGAGGTAGGACGCCATGTTGCCCACGTCACGTTCCAGCATGTTGAACGCGTGGTTGTTGCCCGCCGCGTCGACCGCTTGTGGCAGGTCGATGATGACCGGGCCGGTCGGGGTCAACAGCACGTTGAACTCGGACAGGTCACCGTGCACCAGACCGGTACACAACATCAGCACGATCTGCGAAATCAGGAACGCGTGATACTCGCGCGCCTGGTCCGGCTCCAGCACCACATCGTTCAGACGCGGCGCAGCGTCGCCGTACTCGTCGGCCACCAGCTCCATCAGCAGCACGCCTTCGAGGAAGTCGTAAGGCTTGGGCACCCGCACACCGGCACCGGCCAAACGAAACAGGGCCGCCACTTCGGCGTTCTGCCAGGCATCTTCGGTTTCTTTCTTGCCAAACTTCGAGCCCTTGGCCATGGCCCGGGCCTGCCGGCTGTTGCGCACCTTGCGGCCTTCCTGATACTCGGCCGCCTGGCGGAAACTGCGTTTATTCGCCTCCTTGTAGACCTTCGCGCAACGTAACTCGTTGCCGCAGCGCACCACATAAACAGCTGCTTCTTTACCACTCATGAGTGGGCGCAGCACCTCGTCGACCAGACCGTCCTCGATCAGGGGTTCAATGCGTTTTGGAGTCTTCATCAGCTTTTTTTGTGGGTCCTTCGTGGCCAATACGCGATTGTTGCTCGTTATACGGCAATCCTCGCACTGCGAGTAGTACCTGCCGACCTTTGACCCTCACAGATAGGTGTAAGGCTTCAATTATTTGGCAGCTTTTATGCCGAGCAGCGCATAGCCAACCATCAACGGGCAGGGATGCGCAAGTCTCAGTTTTTGAACAGTTCGCCCGGAGTTGAACCAAACAGGGTTTTAAACGCCGCAATGAACGCTGATGTCGAATCATAACCACAGGCTAACGCCGTGTTTGTGACGCTCCCGCCGTCCTCCAGAACACTTAGCGATGACAGCAAGCGCACCCGCTGGCGCCATCCGCGAAAACTCAAACCGGTCTCACGCTGAAACAAACGCATCAGGGTTTTTTCCGAGGTGCCCAGGCGCCCGGCCCAGTCCTGCAAAGTGATGACTTGGCTGGGGTTGGCGATTAATTCGTTGCACAACTTGAGCAAGCGCGGATGGCGCGGCAGTGGTAAAGAGAATTCAACCTCCGGCAGCTCGGCCAATTGATCCAGCAGTACCTTGACCAAACGCTCCTCGCGGCTACCACCTTGGGGGTAGTCAGACGGCAGCAGACAAAACGATTTGATCAGTTCACGGGCCAGGGAAGTCACCTCCAGCACCCGGCAACGCTCCGGCGCCCACGCGCTGTCCTCACGCCGCACGTACAGGCTGCGCATCTCGGCCCGTGTTGAGGTGACGACATCGTGTTCAAGCCCGGCGGGAATCCAGACGCCCCATTGCGGCGGCGCGAAAAAACTGCCTTGCGCGGTATGCACGCCCAGTACACCGCTGATGGCATACGCAAACTGCACCCAGTCGTGACGATGCGGCGGCGTCCAGGAACCTGCACCCAGACTTTCGGCGCGGGCATACAACGGACGCGGCAACGCATCCAGAAAGGGGATCTGGCGTTCGGTCCCACGTTGTCCATTAGTCGGCATCGATTGGCCTTATGTCGCAAGACGGCTACAGAACGCTTACGTTACTCTGCCAACATAGTTTTTTACAAAACTCTTTTAGCCAATGTCAGACAGCCAGGCCAAACACTTTATGCACGCACTCAAGCACCTCAAACGCGTTGTCACGGACTGGTTCCTATGTGGAATGCTGATTGCCACGCTGCTGGCTTATTTTTTTCCTGCGTTTGGCAGTGCTGGCGGTGGGATGCATTCTGAATACGTGATTAACATCGGCGTGTTTTTGGTGTTCTTCCTGCACGGCGTCAACCTGTCCAGCGAGCAAATTGTTCGTGGCCTGAAGAATTGGAAGCTGCATATCATGGTGCAAGGCTTCACCTTTGTGGTCTTTCCATTGATCTGGCTGGCGTGCAGCAGGCTGTTCGGCTCGCACCTACCAGCGCTGCTGATGCTCGGTTTCCTCTACCTCTGCGCCCTGCCCTCGACTATCTCATCGTCCGTGGCGCTCACCGGCAGTGCCAACGGCAATGTCCCGGCGGCGATTCTTAATGCCAGCATGTCCAGTGTCTTTGGAATTTTCATGACCCCATGGTTGGTGAGCATGGTGGTCGGTTCTGGCGCGGGCGGCATTGATCTCGGCGCAACCCTGCTCGACTTATGCGCAATGTTGCTATTGCCGCTGGTACTGGGGCAACTGGTACGCCCTTTTTTCGGCAAGTTCTTCGCCCGACACAAGCGTTACACCAACGTTGTCGATAAAACAGTGATCCTGCTGTTGGTCTACGCGGCTTTTTGCGGCTCAATGGCTTCGGGCATGTGGCAAACCCAAGGCAACACGGTGATTCTCAGCGCCGTCGTGGGCAGCGCGCTATTGCTCGCAATTATTCTGTTCCTCACCACCCGCACCGCCCGCGCCCTCAGGTTCAGCCATGCCGATGAAGTGGCAGCCGTGTTCTGTGCGAGCAAAAAATCATTGGCGGCCGGCGCCCCGATGGCGGCACTGATATTCGGCAACAACCCCGGACTTGGGCTGATTCTGCTGCCGATCATGATCTACCACCCGATGCAATTGATCGTCTGTTCGATCATGGCCGAGAGTTACGCAACCCGGCATCGGTTGTTGAAAGCGCAAGAAAGCGCGCCTGCACAACCGATGCTGTCTCCCTCAAACAACGCATAACCTATTGGACAGTTAGCTGCAGAACGCCTACCGCTCAATAATCGCGGTGACGCCTTGACCGCCCGCCGCGCAGATTGAGATCAATCCTCGCCCCTGCCCTGCGACTTCCAGCAGTTTCGCCAGGTTGGCGACGATCCTGGCCCCCGTCGCGGCAAAGGGGTGGCCGGCTGCCAACGAGCTGCCCTTGACGTTGAGCTTGCTGCGGTCAATGGATCCCAGTGCGCCTTCCAGGCCCAGGCGGGTTTTGCAGTAATCCGGGTCTTCCCACGCTTTGAGCGTGCACAACACCTGCGCGGCAAACGCTTCATGAATCTCGTAATAATCGAAATCCTGCAGCCGTAGATTGTTACGTGCCAACAACCGTGGCACGGCGTACACCGGCGCCATCAGCAGACCTTCAGCGCCGTTGACGAAACCCACCGCCGCCGTCTCGCCGTCACGCCAATACGCCAATACCGGTAAGCCTCGCTCCCTGGCCCACTCTTCACTGGCCAACAACACCAGCGAAGCGCCGTCGGTCAACGGCGTGGAATTGCCCGCCGTCAGGGTTCCTTTCGGGCCCCGTTCGAATGCCGGTTTCAAGCTGGCGAGCTTAGCCAGGGTCAGGTCGGGTCGCAGGTTTTGATCGCGGGTCAGACCCAAATACGGGGTGAGCAACTGGTCGTGCCAGCCTTCGGCGTACGCTGCTGCCATCTTCATATGGCTTTCCAGCGCCAGCTCATCTTGGGCATCCCGGGAAATACCCCAGGTCTGTGCCATCAGTTCGCAGTGCTGCCCCATGGACAATCCCGTGCGCGGCTCGCCATTACGCGGCAGCTCAGGCTTAAGGTTATGAGGACGCAGCTGTAACAACGCCTTGAATTTTTCCGCGCTGGTTTTGCTGCGATTTACCTGCAATAGAATATGCCGCAGGTCTTCATTCACACCAATCGGTGCATCGGAGGTGGTGTCCACGCCACCGGCGATACCACACTCAATCTGTCCAAGGGCAATTTTGTTCGCCACCAACAACGCCGCTTCCAAGCCGGTGCCGCAAGCCTGTTGCACATCATAGGCCGGCGTCTGTGGCGAAAGCCTGGAACCCAGCACGCATTCCCGGGTCAGGTTGAAATCGCGGGAATGCTTGAGCACCGCGCCGGCCGCGACTTCACCCAAGCGCAGTCCGTGCAGGTTAAACCGCTCAATCAGCCCCTCCAGCGCTGCGGTCAGCATGTCCTGATTGCTCGCCGTGGCGTACGCACCATTGGCGCGGGCGAACGGGATGCGATTACCGCCAACAATGGCGACGCGACGTGGCACATTCATAGAGGCTTCCTTGTTGTTGAGCGCTTTAGTTTTACCAAAGCCAGGGCACAGCGTAGGTCGGATTGCGGCGAACGCCACAGGGATCAGGCGGTCAATTGCTTTGAACCCCGACTCCAGGAGAGTGTTCCATGTCGTCCGACCGTTATATCGACTTTGCCAACTCAGACATCGGCCGTCGCCTGATTGGCGCGGTTGGCCTGCCCACGCCGGCCCGACTGGAGCGCTGGCAAGCCGGGCGTTTGCGCCCGATTGAGGGCACCCTGCTGATCAGCGCGGGCCCCTTGGCCGATCATGTGCGGATTTTTGCGCAGCGGCTGACGGATTCCCTTTACAGCTTCGGCAGTGATCAACCCGGCGCCACCGCCTGGGTTGCCGAGCAGGGTCCAAAGCTTAAAGCCGTGCTGTTTGACGCCAGCACCCTGACCCACACCGATCAACTCAAGCAATTGCGCGAGTTCTTTCAGCCGATCCTGAAAAGTTTCGATCACAGCGCACATGTAGTGATCCTTGGCCGAGCGCCCGAAACCCTGGTCGAAGACCCGGTTGCCGCCAGTACCCAGCAAGCCGTCGAAGGTTTCAGTCGCTCCCTCGCCAAAGAAATGCGCGAAGGCGGCACGGCGCAGCTGCTGCACATCGACGAAGGCGCGGAAGATCAACTGGAAGGTGCCCTACGATTTTTCCTGTCACCGAAAAGTGCTTATATCTCTGGTCAGGTCATACGCCTGAGCCCATGCACGGCGCGGGTTCAGGACTGGAGCAGACCGTTGTCCGGGCGACGAGCGTTGGTTACCGGCGCAGCGCGAGGCATCGGTGCGTCAATCGCTGAAACCCTGGCGCGGGATGGCGCAGAAGTGGTGTTGCTCGATGTACCGCAAGCGAAAGCGGATCTCGAAGCATTGGCCGCGCGTCTGGGTGGACAAAGCCTGGTGCTGGATATTTGCTCGGAAAGCGCCGCGCTGGAGTTGACCGAAGCCCTGCCCAATGGCGTCGATATCGTGGTGCACAACGCCGGTATTACCCGCGATAAAAGTTTGGCCAATATGACCGCCGAGCTATGGGACTCGGTATTGGCGGTCAACCTTAACGCCCCGCTGGTATTGACCAAGGCACTGCTCGACAGTGGCACGTTACGTGACAACGGACGGGTGATTTTGTTGGCCTCCATTAACGGCATAGCCGGTAACCGCGGACAGACCAACTACGCCGCGAGCAAGGCTGGATTAATTGGCATGGCCAGGGCTTGGGCACCTCTGCTGCAACAACGTGGCATCAGCATCAATGCCGTGGCGCCAGGGTTCATCGAGACCAAGATGACGGCGGACATGCCCTTCGCGCTGCGTGAAGCAGGCCGCCGTATGAGTTCTCTGGGTCAGGGTGGCTTACCGCAAGACGTCGCCGAAGCCGTCGCCTGGCTCAGCCAGGCGGGGACCGGCGCAGTGAATGGGCAAGTTCTGCGGGTTTGTGGCCAGAGCGTCGTCGGCGCCTGATGTGGCGACGCTCGCGTCGTGAAAATAAAGATGGAGATGACCATGGCCTCTCACTGGAATTACCTCAACGCACCACCCACGTTGCCCGGGTTGTTTGTGCAGGCCGCGCTTCGGCGTAAAGTCACCGGCTCGGTACTGCCTGACGAGGGCCTGCGCTGCTGGGTGTCGGTCAACCGCCAGCAGGTCGAAACCTATCGTAAGGTCTGTGGGTTTTCGAACACCAGTCTGATGCCCCCCACTTACCCCCATGTGCTGGCCTTTGCCTTGCAGATGCAATTGATGACGGCTAAAGACTTTCCGTTTCCGCTGCTCGGCCTGATCCACTTGCGCAACAGCATCAGTATTCATCGGCCGCTGGGCGGGGTGGGGCAAGTGCGTGTGAGTGTTCACGTGGCGAACCTGCAACCCCACACCAAAGGCGCAACGTTCAGCCTGGTTACCCAAATCGAAGACGCCCTTGGGCCGCTGTGGGAGGAAGACAGCACCATGCTCTGTCGCGGCGTGCAATTGCCTGGTGAACCCGCGGGTGATTTCGAGCCCGCGCCGTTGCCCCTCGTGGAAGTCGCGCGCTGGCTGGCACCCGTGGACATCGGCCGGCAATACGCGAAAGTCTCAGGTGACTACAACCCGATCCACCTCAGCGCAACCAGTGCAAAAATGTTCGGTTTCCCCACCGCCATCGCTCATGGGCTTTGGCTCGAATCCCGAACCCTGGCCGCTCTGGATGATCATCTTCCCGCATCAAATGTCGACATCAGCGTAGAGTTTCAAAAGCCTGTTCGATTGCCGAGCGAGGTGGTGTTGTCAGCCAGCCTGGCAGGCTCCAGCGGGCAATTTCGATTGACTGCGGCAAACGCAGATCTGGTGCACATGATGGGCAGTTGGCAGCCGCTGAGTTAGTTACGCCACAGACCCACGGTAGGAACCAACGTGTTGGCGAGGCGGTGTTCAGAGACACCGGGCTGAACGGCTCGCCAACAAGTTGGCTCTTACAGAGCGCGTTGTGTTTGACCGTTCTCCTCTTGCTTCCAGCCCCGTTCCCCTTGAAGCTATACGCCTTCAGGAGAGCCCGATGAACCTCGACGAACTTACCCAGCGCCTGCACCGGATCCGTGACCAGAACGACTGGCGGCAATTCCACAGCCCGAAAAACCTGGCGATGGCGGCCAGTGTTGAAATGGCCGAACTGGTAGAAATCTTCCAATGGCTCAGCGAAGACCAGTCACGGCAACTGCCCGCCGACAAGCTGGAACATGCCGGCCAAGAAGTGGGCGACATCGTGATGTACCTGCTGATGATGTGCAGTGAGCTGGGACTGGACATGGAACAGGTGGTGCGCAACAAGCTGGCCGACAACGAACGGCGCTTCAGCAAATGAGCGACCGTCATTTCGATCAACTGGCGACGCGTTTCGCTGAAAAAATTTATGGCGGGGCCAAAGGCGCGATCCGTCTGGCGGTGTTGCAAGCCGACCTGCTTGAAGTGCTGCCTGACAGGCCGTTACGCGTATTGGACATCGGTGCCGGACTGGGCCATATGTCGCTGTGGCTCGCCGAGCGCGGCCATGAGGTAACCCTGGCCGAACCGGCGCTGCCAATGCTCGACGGCGCTCGTCAGCGCTTTGCCGAGGCGGGTCAAACAGCGACCTTCATTCAAGCACCGTGGCAAGAACTGCTAGGGCAACTCACCGAACCGTACGACCTGGTGTTGTGTCATGCGGTCCTGGAATGGTTGGCCGAGCCCCACGCGATCTTGCCGGTGCTGCATCAACTGACTAAGGTCGATGGCTGGTTATCGCTGGCATTTTATAACCGCGATGCGTTGATCTACCGCAATCTGCTAAAGGGCCACTTTCGCAAAATGCGGAAGAACGATATGGCCGGTGAAAAGCAAAGTCTTACGCCACAACAACCCCTTGATCCACGAGAACTGTCGACGCAACTTGAAGGAATGTGGCGAGTCGAAGCTCAAAGTGGCGTAAGGGTTTTCCACGATTACATGCCAATCGAATTTCAGGCCAAGGTTGAGCTAGCGGCGCTGTTGGAAATGGAACTGGCTCATCGTCGCCATCCGAGCTTCGCCGGCCTGGGGCGTTACCTGCACTGGTTGTGCCGGCCACTGTGAGTTGTTTAACGACAAGCGGCTTATTGCGGAGAGCATCATGAAACGCCGGTTCGCTACACTTGTTTTATGCTTGGGCGTCAGTGCCTGTCAGAGCAGCAACCCCTACGTCGCCAGCTCCAATCCCTTGCCTCCGGCACCTGAGCAAGCGGCCAATGGTCCAGACATGAGCGCTTACCCGGCGCCGACGATTGATTACGGTCGATACCGCAATTGGACCTGGGTCAACGGGCGGCTTCCCGGAGGCTCACCTTTCGCCAGTCCGGAGCAGGTGGCCGATGCCGTCAGCGACGGGCTCGATCAACGCGGCCTGCGTCCGGCAATGAATAACCAGCCCGCTGATCTGGGCGTCATTGCCGACGCGCATCTGGAAACTCGTCTGCAACAAGTCCGTGATGACGTCTATGGGGGTGGCGTAGGCGTTGGCTATGGCCGGTATGGCGGTTATCACAGTGGCGGCTATGGCGGGTATGCCACGGTGCCCGTCGTTCGTACTTATCAGGTGCAGGTGCTGGTGGTCCGTATCAGCCTGTTCGACAACCAGAGCCATCAGCCCATCTGGAGTGCCAGCGCCGAGGCGGCCGGCGGTGGCGATGAATCGGGCCGCGCCAAAGCGTTGCGTCAGGCGGTGAGTCAGGCGCTGACGAAGTATCCACCGTCCTGATAGCGAATGGAGACACATCATGTTGCGCGGCCTTGCCATTCTGTCATTTGCCCTGTTGCTGAGCGCCTGTGAAACCAATCGGGTCAACCGTGATTTCGATGCCACGCGGGACTTTGGTGCGTATCGCAGCTGGAGCTGGCAGGAACCCGGCCTGCAATACCAACCGGACGATCCACGGATAAAAAGCGACCTGACCGAGCAACGGATTCGTCAGTCGGTAAGCGACCAGCTCGACCAACGCGGTCTACGCATGGCCGCGCCGGGCAGCCGCGCTGACGTGAAAGTACAGGTCTATTTGATCATTGAAGACCGCCAGCAAATGATCAGCACCAACTATGGCGGCGGGCCTTGGGGCGGAGGCTGGGGTCGCGGCTGGGGAGGCTGGGGTGGCATGAGTGAAACGCGCAATGTCGATTACAAAGTCTCCACTTTGCAGATCGACTTGCTCGACGGCAAGGATGGCAAGCTGGTGTGGCGTGGCAGTACCGAACAAGTAATCAACACCAGCCAAATCACCCCCGCCGCCCGCGACGCCGCCATTCACCAGACCGTCGCCAAAGTGCTGGAGCAATATCCGCCGCATTGATCGTTGATGCATCGATCCGCCTACGACACCAAAGCGACCATCAACAACAGACCGCCAAACGTCCCGCATGCAAGTTTTCGCAAACACAAGGCAAAGAGCCTCTATGATCCATGGAACTCGTTGGGCCGATGGCTAGCCCAAGGGAACAGACTTCTTTCATCAGGACTCACACATGCAGGTAGAAAGTTTTTTCGAATGGCTCGGCCAGACGCTGGGCGCCATCATTCGTTTTGTCGTTGATGGATTGGATTGGTTTTTTAAATTGCTGGGCCATGCGGGGGGCAATTTCGTCGAAGGCTTGTCTCGCACATTGGGTATGAACACCTCGTTAATCAGCATCATCGCGCTGATCGTCGGCCTGATGCTGCTTTACTCAGCCATCCGCGCCTTCATGCGCGCCTCGATCATCTCCGGCATCATTTGGATGATCCTTGGCCTGTGGTTGTTGAGCTGGATAATCCACTAGCTCTCTGCAAGAGCGGCGAATGCCACGACGCGGTCCATCAGACAGACCGCAGCGCCCGCTTTCCGAATGAACTCGGTCCCGCAGGGATTCCGCAAGGCGGCGCAATGGGGCCGCTACATCAATCCCGGTGAGAGCAAAGCTGACACCTCGGGACAGACATACTCCGCCGCCTGCTTCATGGAAAGGTTCGGTCCCACCGAATCCAGACCATGGCGCCGGGCTTGTGTAGGGTTACACTGCGGGCCTTCTGAGGAGCCCGCATGTCTACGTTATTGACCGATTGGCGCGACCGCACGACCCATCGACGGGTGTGGGCGTTGGCCGCACCGATGATTCTTTCGAACATTTCGGTGCCGTTGGTGGCGTTGGTAGACAGCGCCGTCATCGGCCACTTGCCCCATGCGCATCAGCTCGGTGCCGTGGCGGTCGGTGCGACGCTTTATACCTTTCTGGCGTGGGCCATGGGCTTTTTGCGCATGGGCACCACCGGGTTCGCTGCCCAGGCGGCCGGGCGTAGCGATGGTGCGGCACTGCGGCAGATTCTGTTGCAAGGTCTGCTGCTGGCGATGGTCCTCGCAATGTTCCTGGGAGTGGTAGCCCTGCCCTTCAGCCACATGGCGCTGGACATGATGCAGCCCTCGGCCGACCTCAAACAGCTGACCTTGGAATTCTTCCATACCCGGCTGTTCGGCTTGCCCGCCGCACTGGCGAGTTACGCGCTGGTCGGCTGGTTCCTCGGCACGCAGAACGCCCGTGCGCCCCTGGCCATTTTATTGACCACCAACCTGGTGAATATCGCACTCAACCTTTGGTTCGTCATGGGCCTGGATTGGGGCGTGGTCGGTTCAGCGCGGGCCTCGGTGCTGGCCGAATGGATCGGCGCTCTGCTGGGCCTGGCATTGACTCACAAAGGCCTGCGCGCTTTCCCCGGCCACGTGGCGTGGGCCGCACTCAAGCGCTGGCACAGCTGGCGTCCGCTGTTGGCCGTCAACCGCGACATCTTCATTCGCAGCCTGGCGTTGCAGTCGGTGTTTTTCCTGATAACGGTACAAGGCGCACGCTTGGGTGATGCCACGGTGGCCGCCAATGCCTTGCTGCTCAACGGACTGTTACTCACGGCTCACGCATTGGACGGGCTGGCACATGCTGTTGAGGCGCTGTGTGGCCATGCTATTGGCGCACAGGACCGTGGGGCACTGCGCCGCTCATTGACCGTTGCGGCAGGCTGGTCGCTGTTGGCGAGCAGTGCTTTCGCGCTGCTGTTTTTGTTCGCCGGACACCTGTTCGTGGCGATGCAGACCAACATCTCCGACGTCAGAGAAATAGCCTTCGAATACCTGCCTTATTTGGCGGCGTTGCCGATGGTTGCGGTTGGAAGTTACCTGCTGGATGGCCTGTTCATCGGCGCCACGCGAGCGCGGGAGATGCGCAACGCCATGCTGCTGAGCGTGGCATTGATAGCGCCCTTTGCCTGGTTCGCCGAAGACTTCGGCAATCATGGCCTATGGCTGACCTTCATCTTGTTCATGCTATTGCGTGGCATGACCCTGAGCGTGGTCGCGTGGCGCCTGAACCGCAACGATGGCTGGTTTGCTGGCGTCGCAGGCCGCGGGAAAACGTAGCGAGCCAACGCAAGGGACCGATCAAGGTCTGAACACCCGCAGTGATTGGGCGAAGCCAGTAGTGCTACGACCGCCGGCCCTGCCAATAGTGAGCCAGGGTTTCAAGGCGTGCACGTTGAGTGTCGCCGTACAGCACCGACGGAACGGAGTTGGAGGGGTGCATGGCCCTCAACGCCAGCCATTCATCAAGCACCGCGCTGATGTTAAACCCAAGACCCAGGCCTTCATGAACGTGGCGAAGTGTTTCACGGTAATGGTTGCCAGCAGCGTCGTTCCACTGGTAGGCGTGACGTTCCAACAGGCACTGTTGCAACTTGTTTTGCTGCCGCAGGCTAAGCGTGGGCTCGACGGTTAGCACGGGCACGTTGAGCTTGGGATTAATCACAAACTGCCGTCCCTGACTGTCGTCGACTTTATCGCCCCAAGGCCCTCCGTACCAGGTTAGCGACTCCATTGGGCCCATCCAGAGGCTGAGCTCCAGGGCGTCCATCCCGTCGAAAAAATAGCTGGCGGTTTGGACGTTGTAATACGTCAACACGCTTATAAGATGCTCGCTGAACCTGACCGTCAGCATGCGCCGGAGGTGGGCAAGTAATTGCTGTTTCGGCGCGGCGCAGACGATGATCAAGCCGGGCCAATCTTCTGACTCTTGGGGAAATGCCTGGCTTAATGGGCTGCCAGGCGCCATGCGTATCAGCAGCGGTCCCTGGTCGCGAAGCGGATGCAGTTGAGTGTGCGCGAACAATTCGTCGCCGACGTAACTGTCGTCGAAGCGCCGTTTGAACTGTTCCGCCAGCCCCGGAGTGCTCAGCGTATCGAGTAATAACCAGGCATTTTGCGGTGCTGGCGCGTAACGCCAGTGGTGGTGGTGGTTCATAGCGCTTCCCGTCCATCGAACCCAATCTGTGCCCGGCAATCGCATGGCTGCAATTGGCAATGAGCAAAGCTACCTCCCGAGGGCTGCGCACACAGCAGAATCAGAGGATGGGCTCCGCGCAACAGCGCCAGCAATTGTTCGCCGTCTGGGTGCAATGGGTCACTCTGCGGCTCGGCGCTAGCAGCGTCGCCATCGTCACAGGGAATGGGTACAAGCTCGGTGTCGAACGTGATCTGTGCGCTGCGCAGGGTCAGGCAGTCGCTATTCAACTGTATTGAGCTGTCACCGACGCGAAACGACAACTCGGTGTGTTCATCGAACGTCAACGAGACACCGGAGGACATTTCTATTCGCCGATCTGCGTCAACAAATGCGCCGGGGTCCAGGCGTAAACCAAGTGCCGTCGGTGTAGCTGTTTCAGCTTTGGGCTCAGCGTTCCCGGCACTGAAAGCCTGCGCCTCAGTGTCGGATGCGATACACGCGGTCACCAATGGCTGGTCAGGGTCGCCCTGAATGAAACTCACCACCACATCCATTCCGACTCGCGGCAGGGTGCCGGTTTGATCTTCGCGCGCTAATGCCGTCGACACGGGCACCCAGCAGCAGCCGTAGTGCGCCCCGTCACCCTGCCGCCCCCAATCGAATTGCACACGGATTCTTCCTGACGAATCGCAATACTCTTGATCGATAACCGGCCCCAGCACTCGTGCGCGATGCACACCGTGCATCCTTGGTCTTTGGGTAGGCGGGCCGGGCCGAAAACCGATTTCCCAGGGCGTTGCCCGAAAATGATTGCGGTAGGGCAAGGCGCTTGCGTCAGCTGCAAAAAGTTGGTCAAGCATCGACACTTGATGGCCTTGGTGCTGCACTTCGGTCAGCAGCCACAGGTGATTCCATTTGGCGTGTGGGTGCCCATTCAACGGCAGCAACAACCCGGCGCGTAAATAAGGCGAAGTGCTTTCACCTTCAGCCCGCTCCAGCGCGCGACTACCCACTTGGTTACCGTCGGCGACATTCACCGTGAATTGATCCACCCGAGGTCTGCCGGGCTTGGCCGCGCCGGAGTTTATGCGCTCCGCTCCAGTATCGAAAAAACAGCTTGGACCTCGACGAAATCCACCTTGGCTGTCGCTAAATACCAGCACATGACGCCGCTTCGAATGCTGAAAATGATAGTGAATACCCTCCTCATCACACAGCCGCTGAACAAGCGCCAGATCCGATTCATGGTATTGCGCACAGTATTGGCGCTCAAGATAAATGCCGTTGAGCTCAAAACGGCGATCATCGGCATGGATCCCGTGCTCTTTAAGCACGCGCTCAATGATTTGCGGCGCCGACAGCCGCTGAAAAATGCGCGCGTTGTAGCGCTGGGCAAGGCAGCCCAGCCGTGGGCCGAGGCTCAGACGGTAATGCCCGACGCTCGAACGCCGGGGACTGAGGCTCGCCCCATGAATCTGCCCGTTGAAACCGACTTTCGTCCCGGCGAAGCTCAACCATGCCGATCGGTACATCAGGCCTTGCAGATCCAAATCGGAGGATTCGCTGACAACCTCCAGCTCAAAGGCAAAGGGCGTGCTGATCGCCTCCGTACCGGTAAACGACAGCACGCTGATGGGGTGAGTCAGGTTCGGAATATCCAGACGGAAAAAGGGTTCACTGACTGGATCGAACATCGGCTGTGTCTCTACTAGGGAACGGCCGGGGATTCTCGCCGAGAGAACCTCCGGAGTAGAGTGCCAAAATGCAAAACAGGAATCGGCCTACAACAAAACAGGACGACCCCTACAGATTGCAGGTGAATCTGACACCGGGTTGAGTTCATATGCGTTCTGTAGCTTCAGTGACGCGTTTGAACTGCGGCCCTGAATCAAGACGACAAATACGACGAGCGGGTCAGGCCAAGACGCAGCGCGTCCAGGTACTGGGTGCGTTCGCGGGGGGTGATATTGGCGCTGGCGACCTTGTCACGGTAATGATTCATCAATTCCTCCGGCGACAAGTGCACGTAACGCAACATGTCCTCGATGGTGTCGTGGGTTTCAATCCCGGCGTGGTAAACGCTGCCATCATCGTTCTGGTAGATGTTCACCGAGTCGGTGTCGCCAAACAGGTTGTGCATATCGCCGAGAATTTCCTGATAAGCGCCCACCAGAAAAATCCCAAGCAGATAGTCTTCGCCTTCGTTAAGCGCATGCACGGGCAAACTGGTTTCGATGCTCTGCTCGTCAACGTACTGCTTGATCTTGCCGTCAGAGTCGCACGTCAGGTCCTGCAAAACCGCACGACGCATGGGCTCTTCATCGAGACGGTGCAGCGGCAGGATCGGCAATACCTGACCGATCGCCCACGTGTCCGGCAAGCTCTGAAACACCGAAAAGTTACAGATGTACTTGTCAGCGAGCTTATCGTTGAGTTCGTCCAGCACTTGGCGGTGGGAACGCTGGCGGGCTTTCAATGAATTATGCAGGCGACGGCATACCGCGAAATAACACTGCTCAGCCAGGGCTTTTTGCGCCAGGGTGATTTTGCCATCAGCGTATTGAGCCGCGATGTCGCTCATGTAGTGCGTGGCGCGCCAGTACGTCTCGGTGACCATCTCGATATCGGTTGGCCCCAGCAGGTCCACCAGCCATTGCACGGTTTCCGGCAGGTTTTCCTTGTCAGCGATCTTCGGCACTTCGTCGTTATGGCTTTCGACGTCAGTGACCTGTACCACCAGTATGGCGTGGTGCGCCGTCAGTGAACGGCCGCTTTCGGAAAAAATGTTCGGGTGCGGCAGTTCCTGCTGGTCGCAGAATTCTTTGAGCATCCCGACCACAACACCGGCGTAATCGTCCATGTCGTAGTTGATCGAACTGGCGTTGCGTGAGTGAGTACCGTCGTAGTCCACCCCCAAACCGCCACCGACGTCGATGTGGTCGACCGGTAAGCCAAGGTTGCGCAGTTCGCCGTAATAACGAATCGCTTCCTTGAAGCCGTGCTGGTAGTCGGCCAGGTTGGCAATCTGCGAACCCATGTGGAAGTGCAGCAAACGAATGCCTTGGTCCAGACCCGCCGCGCGGAAACGCTCGACCACCGATAACAATTGCGCCGCAGACAACCCGAACTTGGATTTCTCGCCACCGGTGTCAGCCCATTTGCTCGACGCCAGCGAAGACAAACGCACGCGCAACCCCACTTGGGGCGCGACTTTGAGCTCGGCGGCTTCTTCAATCACCAGTGCGACTTCGGATTCTTTTTCGATCACGATGAAGACGTTGTGACCCAGCTTTTGCCCCATCAATGCCAGACGAATGAACTCGCGGTCTTTGTAACCGTTGCAAACAATCGTCCCGCCTTTTGGAGCCAGGGCCAGCACGGCCATCAGCTCCGGCTTGGAACCGGCTTCCAGGCCGATAGACACATCCCGTGTGGCGATGATGTTTTCAACCACGGCTTCTTGCTGGTTAACCTTGATCGGGTACAGCGCGGTGTATTTGCTCTGATAGCCCAGACGTTCGATGTTGGAGTCAAACGCACCGGTCAACTGGCGAACGCGGTCTTGCAGGATGTCGGGAAAGCGCACCAGCAACGGCAAGGACAAACCGCTTTTACGCAGCACATCGACCTGCTCGTATAAATCAATCGGAGAGCTGTCCGGACCCTTCGGGCGAACTTCAACGCGGCCGGCCTCGTTGATTGCGAAATAGCCGGCCCCCCAATGACGAATCCCATAAACACTGCGGCTGTCCGCAACTGTCCATTGGCTGCCATCGTCTTTGCGTGTGCGTCGTACGGACATCGAAGTCCCCTATAAAGAAGTCAAATGGCATCAGCCGCGATAGGGCTGGCGCAGTGTAAAGAGTAGAAATGACGATTTGGCGCTGTAGAGCCTGTCAGCGCTGAGCCTACGTTGATGCTGACGTCGATGGATAACAGACCTCCATCACGGCACAGAGTTTAGAACCGGGGGCTAGCCGCCGGACTTCTTCGCCTTGAACCCCAGCTTCACCAGCTCCGCCAGCAGCAGTTCAACGTGATCACCCTGTATCTCGATCACGCCTTCCTTGATCGCACCACCGGTTCCGCAACGCTGCTTGAGGGTTTTGGCCAAGTCCTTGAGGGGGTCTTCGGCCAACAGCACGCCGGTGATAGTCGTCACCGTTTTACCGCCACGACCTTTGCTTTCGCGACGCACACGGGCGATGCCATCCCCGTCGGGAACAGCCGTTTGTTTGCAGACACAGGCATCCACGGGCTGACGACAGTTGGGACAATGCCGTCCTGCGTCGGTGGAAAATACCAGACCGCCAAGGGCGGCGAAGGATGCGGCTTTTTTGGCCACCGGCAATCCTCTTGTTTGAGGACAAAGATGGGTCGGCCCCGGCGTAGCGGTTGACCGACCGCGAAGCCCCACTCAGGCAGGGGCAGCGCTACCGGACCATTAACGGTCCGGCTTGAAAAGGTCGCGCAGTGTAACGGCAAAAACCGCAGATGCTAAGCGTAAATATACGCCGATCATCATCTTTACCCTTCAGAGGCGGACTTTTCCAAATAGCGTTTCAGCGCCGCCAGAGAGTCGGGGCGGTAGGGCTTGTGCAGGGTTTCCTGCAGGACTTCGGCCACAGAAATAAAGCGTGCTTCCAGGACTTCTTCGGGTTGCAGGGTTAGCAGCCCATCCCAGACGGCGCTGAACACTGCGCACCAAAGGCGATTGCCCGGCTGATCAAAGAAAAAGTGTTCGTGGGCACTCAGTGGAACGCCGCTCACGCCCAGCTCTTCTTCCAGCTCACGAGCGGCGGATTCAGCGTACGTTTCGTCGGCGAGGACCATACCGCCCGCCGCCACGTCCCAATAACCGGGATAAATCGCTTTGCTGAGCGTCCGCCGATGCACACACAGCTCACCCGCTGAGTTGAACAACAATATAAAGGTGCCGCGCCCGATCAGCCCTTGCTCACGCAACTGGATCCGCTCCATAGAGCCCAGTTGCACATCGCACTCATCGACCCAGGCGATTTGTTCGGCATCAGAGGCGGCGCGGTGCGCGGCCTCTTTAGAGGAGACCGGCATACATTACCCCTGGGACAGCAGTTGGCGTAGGTCAATCACCGCAGCATTGGCCCGGGACAAATAGTTGGCCATCACCAGCGAGTGGTTTGCCAACATACCGAACGGGCTGCCATTGAGAATCATTGGACTCCACAGCGGCTCTTGGGAGGCCTCTAGCTCACGGATGATCTGACGGACACTGACGGTGGCGTTTTTCTTCGCCAACACATCGGCGAAGTCGACTTCAACAGCGCGCAACAACAGCGACAACGCCCAGGCCTGACCCCGTGCTTCATAGAACACGTTGTCAATTTGCAGCCATGGGGTTTCAACGATTTCTTCATCAACCTGCGGCACTTCACCCGGCTTGACGGTCACGGTGGACTGCGCTTCGGTTTTCAGGGTGCTGTTGAGCTTGACCCGACCCACACTGGCAGACAGTCGCTGGGACAGCGAACCCAGACGGGTGCCCACATCGCCCAGCCAATTGTTCAAGTTGTCAGCGCGGGTGTAAAACAGCGCGCCCTTCTGATTCGGATCCGAGAGTCGCGCTTCATAGCGGCTCAGCGCGGCGATACCGTCCCGGTACTGCGACTCAGTCGACGGTAAAATCCAGCTTTTGTTATCGAAATTGAACAGCGGCTCGGCTTTGGCCAGATCGCCATCTTCAGCTGATTGTGACTGCGAACGGGCGAAATCCTTACGCAGGGCCCGGCTCATGTCCCGCACTTGAATCAACACGCCGTATTCCCAGCTCGGAATATTGTCCAACCACAGCCCTGGTGGAAGACGATCGTTGGAAAGATAACCACCGGGCTTGTCGAGCAACGTCGTCGCCACGGCTTTAAGGGTCTCGACGGTGGTGTAGCCGATCACCATCGGCTTACCTTCACGCTGAGCCGCCGCCTGGGCGTTCTGCTGCACCGGAAACAACTTCGGTTCGCTGCTCCAGTACCAACCGATCAACACCGTCACCACCAGATAAACGGCAAGCACGATGCCTAACGCACGGCTAAAAAACACGCCCCCCCAATAGCCACGGGAACGAGTCCCTACCGCTGGCTCGTCGACACGATCCCCTGCGCTGCCCGCACGCTTTTTCCAGTCCAGCATGGCAATATCCCTTCAATCACGAAATTCAATGGTTCGACCGCAACCTTTCAGCCTGGTGCCTTGGGTGTGGGAGGGAGACTGTAAGCTTGGTGGTCGACCCTCATTGACGACCCCGCCTCATCCTCGACGCTGCGTAACAGAAAATTCAGAACTGTCTTAAAACCGAGCCGGATGGCTTATTAACAATTTAAAACCTCGTTTACATGACAATCACAACGTTTTCGACGTCATTTTCACCAATTAGCAACAGTTAATTGACCCACGACACGCTGAAAGACACCAAGAGGTGCTAGCATACCGCCACCAGTCGACCTCAGCGCACACCATCATCAGTAGCCATGATATGACCGAGCCAGAAGATCCGAGTCGTGATCGTCTCAAGCATCATTTCGCCCAGCGGGTTACCCATCAGGCACGTCAAATTCTTGAGGTTTGGCAACGCTTGCAACAAAGCGAATGGTCGCCGGCCGATTTGGTTGAGCTCGCGGAATCGAATCTGCGTTTGCTGCGTTTCGCTGAGCGCTTTGAGCAACTCGAACACATGCAACTGGCTCGCAGTATCAGTTTGGCGCTGGCGGCGGTTGAAGCCAATCGCGGACGCCTGAGCAGCAGCCTGATCACTGAACTCAATCGCTTGATGCAGCGCCTTTCGCGCACGGGCCTGCGCCACGGCGACCGGCTGGAACAAACGTCCCTGCCGCCGTTGCGCAAACCGATCTACGTGATGCTGCAAGACCATGAGCGCAGTGATCGGCTGGCCAAGCAACTGGAGTTCTTCGGCCTGAGCGCCTTAGCGATAGAAAATATAGCCTCGTTTCACGCCACCATGGCCGAGCGGCATCCAGCGGCCATTGTCATGGACGTGGACTTTGGCGGTGCCGGCCAAGGCCTGAGATTGGCGGCGCAGGTTCAAGAGGGCCTGGAACTCAAGCTGCCGCTGCTATTTTTCAGTCACTTGGAAACCGACACCCCGACTCGACTGGCAGCAGTTCGTGCAGGGGGCCAAGAGTTTCTAACGGGGACGCTTGAAGCCTCAAGCCTGTTGGAAAAAATCGAAATCCTCACCTGTGTCGCCCAGTACGAACCCTACAAAGTGCTGATCATTGATGATTCCCGCGCGCAGGCGACACACACCGAGCGACTACTTAATAGTGCCGGTATCGTCACTCGGACGTTGCTCGACCCGATCCAGGCGATGGCCGAGCTGGCGGAATTCCAGCCGGACTTGATCATTCTCGACATGTACATGCCCGGCTGCACGGGGCCCGAGTTGGCCAAAGTGATCCGCCATAACGACCGTTATGTCAGCGTACCGATCATCTATCTGTCAGCCGAAGACGATCTGGATAAACAGTTGGATGCAATGAGCGAGGGCGGTGATGACTTCTTGACCAAGCCGATCAAGCCCCGCCATCTGATCACCACCGTGCGCAATCGCGCTGCCCGGGCACGCAACCTTAAGTCACGTATGGTCCGCGACAGCCTGACGGGTTTGTATAACCACACACATATCTTGCAACTGCTTGAAGATTGCAGCTTTCGCGCCCGTCGTGAAGGCAAGCCGTTGAGCTTTGCGATGCTGGACATCGACCATT
>NZ_JAQGNX010000102.1 GCF_028293835.1 Pseudomonas sp. | reverse complement strand
ACGCGAAATCGGCGCCGGAGAGGATTACCTCCTCCCCATCACGGTGAAACAATCGATGACTGACCATGTCCAGGCGCCAGTCGTCGAACACTAATACGTCGCCGCTGACCCGCTCCTGGCCGAACTGTGCCCGTCGCAACAAGGCCTTGATGCGCGCCTGCAACTCCCGGGGGCTGAACGGTTTACCCAGGTAATCATCGGCACCCAGCTCCAGTCCAATCACCCGATCGGCTTCGTCGGAACTGGCGGTGAGCATGATGATGGGGACTTGGGAATAGCGCGGATGTTGACGCACCCAACGACACAGACTAAAGCCGTCCTCGTCCGGCAGCATGACATCGAGGATTACCAGATCGCTGGGCTCATCGCTGAGTGCTTGGCGAAAACCGGCACCATCGCCCACCGTGCGCACTACAAAGCCACAACGACTCAGGTAGGTTTGCAGCAATTCACAGATTTCCTGGTCGTCGTCGACCAGCAAAATTGACTTACTGACTGAGCTCACGTGGTCGTCCTTGTTTGGAATGAAGCCTGTTTCTTATAATTGAGGTCGCTGCAACTGCACGATTTAAATGCGACCAAACGCTTGTTGCAATGCGACCCCAGCGCCCATGAGCCCTGGATATTCGGCGGTAACCAGCCATACCGGTATGCCCTTGAAGTAATCCTTCATCAGGCCTTTTTCGGCAAACGATCTGGCAAAACCGCTGGCCATGAAGAAATCGCTGAAGCGCGGTATGACGCCGCCACTGATGTAGACTCCGCCGCGACCGCCCACGGTCAATACAGCATTGCCCGCCACGCGACCCAGCCAGCAACAGAACTGCTCCAGAACTGCCGCCGCTACCGGATCGCCAGCCACTGCCGCGGAAGTGATCGCCGCCGGCGATTTCAGTGTCGGCTCAATATTGTCTAGCGAACAGCTTGTCTGATAGAGCAATAAAAGCCCCGCACCGCTGAGGATGGTTTCGGCGCTGACATGCTCATGCTCGATCATCAGCCGCGCCCAGATCTGCGCTTCCCGTGGCGTCCCCAACGGCAGGTCAACATGCCCCCCTTCGCCTGGCAAAGCCATCCAATGGTTGTTCGCCAGCCCGATCAACGTCCCCACGCCCAGCCCAGTGCCCGGCCCGATGACCACACGCGGACACTCGGCATCGGAAATACCATGACACACCGTCAGGTATTCGTCGTCTTTCAAGCGCGTCATGCCCAAAGCCATGGCCGTGAAATCGTTAACCATCAACAGGTTATCGATCTTCAGGTGCGCGCAGAATTCAGAGCGACTGATGCGCCAGTGGCTGTTGGTAAAATGAAATACATCGCCGCTCACCGGGCCGGCAACCGCCAGACAGACTGAGCCGACCTCGCCCGGATGCAGGTCGAGGTCCTCAAGGTAAATCTCAAGGGCCTTTTCCGGGCTGGCGTAGTCAATGGTCGGGAACACCCGGACCGAATGCAACGTATCGTCTTCCCATATGGCAAAACGCGCATTAGTGCCGCCAATATCGCCAACCAAAGCCAATTTCACTTAAGCGTCTCCAGACCCGAGGTAAAGGCGCTTGCGCCTTGCTCTGCCGAGCTGAAGGCCATGCGCATGAAGCCAAAAAGTTCGCGCCCACAACCCACACCGTTGTCGAGCAGACCGACTGCTGGTTCTCTGGCGGCCAGCTCTGCCGCGTCCACCAGAACGTGCAATGTACCCTTAACCCCATCGAGACGGATAATGTCTCCGTTACGAATCAGCGCCAACGGTCCGCCATCGAATGCTTCCGGGCAGACGTGGATCGCTGCCGGGATCTTGCCCGAGGCGCCAGACATACGCCCGTCGGTGACCAGCGCCACTTTAAAACCACGGTCCTGCAACACACCGAGGAACGGCGTCATCTTGTGCAATTCTGGCATGCCGTTAGAGCGCGGCCCCTGAAAACGCATGACCGCGATGAAGTCACGCTCCAGTTCGCCAGCCTTGAACGCGTCCGCCAGGTCTTGTTGGTCCTGGAACACCATGGCCGGGGCTTCGACGATCTGGTGTTCAGGTGCAACTGCCGACACTTTCATCACCCCACGGCCAAGGTTGCCTTCCATCACGCGCAAGCCGCCTTCAGCCGAGAACGGCCGAGCCACGGGCCGCAAAATGTCTTGGTCAAGGCTTTCGATAGGACCATCACGCCACACCAGCTTGCCGTTTTCAAGGAACGGCTCCTGGGTGTAACGGCTCAGGCCGAAACCGGCAACGGTGTTGACGTTTTCGTGGAGCAAACCGGCTTCCAGCAACTCACGAATCAGAAACGACATGCCGCCAGCCGCCTGGAAGTGGTTAATGTCAGCTTTGCCGTTTGGATACACGTGGGTCAGGGTCGGCACCACATCAGACAAGTCGGCCATGTCTTGCCAGGTCAGAATAATCCCGGCGGCCATGGCGATGGCTGGCATGTGCAACGTATGGTTGGTCGAACCGCCCGTCGCATGCAGCGCAACAATGGAGTTCACCAGTGAACGCTCGTCGACGATTTCACCCAGGGGCATGAACTGCCCGCTTTGCTTGGTCAGACGCGTAACCTGGTGCGCCGCTTCCCGAGTCAGGGCATCGCGTAACGGCGTATACGGGTTGACGAACGACGCACCTGGCAAGTGCAAACCCATCACTTCCATGAGCAATTGGTTGGTGTTGGCAGTGCCGTAAAAGGTGCAGGTGCCAGGGCTGTGATACGACTTCATTTCCGTTTCCAGCAACTCTTCGCGAGTCGCTTTGCCTTCGGCGTAGCGCTGGCGGACGTCGGCCTTTTCCTTGTTGGAAATGCCGGACGGCATCGGGCCACCGGGCACGAACAGGGTTGGCAAATGGCCAAAACGCAAAGCGCCCATCAACAGGCCCGGCACGATTTTGTCGCAGATGCCCAGGCACAGCGTGGCATCGAACATGTTGTGCGACAGCGCAATAGCGGTGGACATGGCGATCACTTCGCGGCTGGCGATACCCAGCTCCATGCCCGGCTCGCCTTGGGTGACGCCGTCGCACATCGCTGGCACGCCGCCTGCGAACTGACCGACCGAGCCGATTTCGCGCAGGGCTTGTTTGATTTGCTCAGGGTAGTGCTCGTACGGCTGGTGCGCCGAGAGCATGTCGTTGTAGGAGGAAACGATGGCCACGTTGGCGGCATTCATCATTTTCAGGCTGTGCTTGTCTTCCGTACCGCAAGCCGCCACGCCATGGGCGAAGTTGGCGCATTGCAGTTTGCCGCGCATCGGGCCATCGCTGGCCGCGCCACGAATCATCTGCAGATAGCGCTCGCGCGTCGCACGACTACGGGCTATCAGTCGCTCGGTTACCTCAAGAACGCGGGGATGCATGTGAATAACTCCAGGCTAGCGGATAGGTGACCCGTTCGGGCGGTTCCAATTTTCGGCAGTCAGGCCTAGGCTGAACCCAAGCGTGATTTCGAACAACTGTACTGGGCTTACGGGTTACTCGTTGTAGATAAAACAAAATATTGCCATTAAAAAGGCTTGTTTTCTATTTTTATGCGAATAATCTTGTAATTCCAACAACAAATCTCAAAGAGGACGGCTGTATGACTCTTCGCATCGCAATCAATGGCTTTGGCCGCATCGGCCGCAATGTCCTACGCGCACTCTATACCCAAGGTTACCGACAGGACCTGCAGGTCGTCGCCATCAATGATTTGGGTGACAGCTCGATCAATGCACATTTGCTGCAATTCGATACCGTTCATGGCCATTTCGGCGGCACGGTGGAATTCGACGACGAAAGCCTGACCGTAAATGGTGACCGGATTGCCGTCAGCGCAATCCGCAATCCAGCTGACCTGCCATGGAAAGCCGAGAACATTGACGTTGTATTCGAATGCACGGGTCTGTTCACCGACCGCAACAAAGCGGCCGCGCATATCACCGCCGGCGCCCGCAAAGTGATCATCTCCGCACCGGCCAAAGGCGCCGACGCCACGGTGGTCTACGGCGTTAACCATGACGTTTTGCGTCAATCGCATCAAATCATCTCCAACGCCTCGTGCACCACCAACTGCCTGGCGCCGGTTGCCCAGGTGCTGCACCGCGAGCTGGGCATCGAAAACGGTCTGATGACTACGATCCATGCCTACACCAACGACCAGAACCTGACCGACGTCTACCACACTGACCCGTACCGCGCGCGTTCGGCCACCCATAACATGATTCCAAGCAAGACTGGCGCCGCTGAAGCCGTGGGTTTGGTGCTTCCGGAACTGGCTGGGAAACTCACCGGCATGTCCGTACGGGTTCCGGTGATCAACGTGTCGTTGGTGGACTTGACCGTGCAGCTCAAACGCGAAACCACCGTCGAAGAGGTCAACGAGATTTTCAAGGAAGCCAGCCGTCACTCCAAAGTGCTCGGCTACAACACCCTGCCGCTGGTGTCCCATGATTTCAATCACAACCCGTTATCGTCGATTTTCGACGCTAACCACACCAAGGTTAGCGGTAAGTTGCTGAAAGTCCTGGCGTGGTATGACAACGAATGGGCGTTCTCCAACCGCATGCTGGATAACTGTCTCGCGCTGCATAACGCCGAGTAACAAGGCCCTGCACATAAGCTGTCACGGATAACTGCTTGACCGATATCGCGGATGAGAATAATTATCATCCGCTGCTTTTATTGGTCGGGTATTTCCGTGAGTCAGTCGCAGTTGAACGAACTCTTCCTCTCCCAGCACACTGTTTTGCTGCGAACCCTGCAGCGGATGGTCGGTAACGCCTGCACCGCCGAAGACTTACTGCAGGACACTTACCTGAGGGTCACTCGCGCCCTGACCGAACGCTCAGTCGAGCATCTGGCACCCTTTGTCTATCAAACCGCTCGTAATCTGGCGCTGGACCATCTGCGCGCCCAGCGCATTCAAGCCCGGACCATGATCGACAACGTACCGCCGGACACTCTGCGCAATATCGTGCAACCCCATAGCAACGCCGAAGACATCACCCACGCCCGACGTTTGCTTGAGCGCATCGACGCCAGCCTTGCTGACCTGACTGCGCGTCAGCAAGCCATATTCACCTTGAACCGCTTGCAAGGCTGCAGTTATCCAGAGATTGCGGCACAGCTCGGCGTGTCCGCCAGCACCGTGCAGAAGGAATTGAAACTGGTCATGGCAATCTGCACCGAAGTCGCGTCCCGGCATGACGTGAACTGAGCGCAACTATTTTTACGCGATAGCCGTTCGTCGTTCGTCTAGTTATAGCCAATGCAACTGATTCTCATTTGTTTCAGTTCGTAACTATAAAGAATGACCCTTACGACAGGGAGCTATTGATGCTGTCACCAAGCAAAACCTTCACCCGTTCTTCACTTACTCTCGCGCTGATGGCAGCGGGAGTGTTCAGCGCTCCGGCTACTGCCCAGACACCCATTGAAGCGGCCACGACCGTGTCGCCGGGCAGCGGCCTCATGTTGCAGCAGACCACTATCAGCGCCACCCGCACTGAACAGCCGGTCGTCGCAGTACCAAGCACGGTCACCGTGCACGATCGTGCAGAACTCGACCAGCAGAACGTCAATAACATTCGTGACCTGGTGCGCCATGAACCCGGTGTATCGGTGGGCGGGACGGGGCAGCGTGCTGGCATCACGGGTTACAACATCCGTGGCATCGACGGTGACCGGATCCTGACCCAGGTCGACGGTGTCGAAGTCCCGGCCAGTTTTTCTAACGGGCCTTATGCCAAGACTCAACGTAACTACGTGGACCCGGAAATCGTAAAACGCGTAGAGATTCTGCGCGGTCCGGCCTCGGTGTTGTACGGCAGCAGCGCCATTGGTGGCGCGGTCAGTTATTTCACTCTCGATCCGGACGACATCATCAAACCTGGCCAGGACGTCGGCGCCCGTTTGAAAACCGGCTACAGCTCGGCCGACAACAGCTGGCTCAACTCCGCCACCGTTGCCGGTCGCCATGTTGCTTTCGATGGTTTACTGCACCTTAGCCAGCGCAACGGTCGCGAAACCGAATCCTATGGCGACCACGGAGGCACCGGCCTGGGCCGCACCGCCGCGAACCCCAACGACGTGCGTAACACCAACGTGCTGGCGAAACTGGGCTGGAATTATGGCGAGGAATCGCGGCTCGGGCTGACCTATGAACACTACAAAAGCGACACCGATAGCAACCAGAAGAGTGCGGTGGGCGGGCCTTTTCTACCCGCGCCTATGGGCTGGTATAAATCACGCCACAGTAACGACACCATTACCCGTGAGCGCTTCGGCATAGAAAACCGTTTCGCCTTGGACAGCTTGCTGGTCGACCACGTCAACTGGAAGCTGAATTACCAGACAGCCAAAACCGATCAAAGCGTCCAGGAAGACTACTTCTCCCGGTCCCGCAAGGTCTTGCGTGACCGCAACACCGTTTACCAAGATAAACAGTGGAGTTTCGACGCCCAACTCGACAAAGCCTTTTCGGTTGGCGGCACCCAACACCTGCTGACCTATGGCACCACCGTCAAGCAACAGAAAGTCACCGGATTGCGTCAAGGGAGCGGCACCTGCGTGGCAGTTTTTCGCGCCTGTAGGGGGATCGGTGACGACAGTCCAGCTGACCGCATCGAGCCAGTGAGCGACTTCCCGGATCCAACTGTCACCAGCTATGCGCTGTTCGCTCAGGACGAGATTCGCTGGAACGACTGGACCTTCTTGCCGGGCGTACGCTACGACTACACCAAGCTTGACCCGCGCATCACTCAGGAATTTCTCAACGCTGCGGATCCAACCGGCAACGACACGGTCAGCGACAAAAACAAAACCTGGCATCGGGTGTCGCCTAAATTCGGCCTGACCTATGCGCTGACCGAGCAATACACCTGGTACGGTCAGTACGGCGAGGGTTTCCGCACGCCGACCGCCAAAGCGCTGTACGGCCGATTTGAGAACCTTTCCCCGGGATACACCGTCGCGCCCAACCCGAACCTGGAAGCGGAAACCAGCAGAAGCTACGAAACCGGTCTACGGGGCAATTTCGACTCGGGTTCGTTTGACGTCGCGGTGTTCTATAACAAGTACCGCGACTTCATTAACGAGGACGCGATTACTCCACGCGCTAATGAAATCATATTTCAAGCCGCCAACATCAAACGCGCCACCATCAAGGGCGCCGAGGTAAAAGGCCGCTTGAACCTCGATAGGTTTGGCGCTCCAGCCGGTCTGTACACCCAAGGCTCGGTGGCCTATGCCCACGGCCGCAACAACGACACCGGCCAGCCAATCAACAGCGTCAACCCGCTGACCGGCGTGTTCGGTTTGGGCTACGACCAAAAGGCCTACGGCGGATTGCTCAGTTGGACGCTGGTGCAGCGCAAGAAACAGGTCGATGACATTACTAAGGGAGCCTTTAATGCGCCGGATGGCACCAGCAAACAGTTTAAAACCCCCGGCTACGGCGTCTTCGACTTGACCGGCTACTACAAAGTCGCCGACGACGTGACCGTCAACGCCGGTCTGTACAACCTCACCGACAAGAAATACTGGAGTTGGGACGACGTGCGCGGCTATGACAGCACCGGCGAAGCGGCCGTTACCAGCCCCGCCAACCTTGATCGCCTGACCCAACCGGGTCGCAACTTCGGCGTCAACGTGGTGTGGGACATCTGATTTGCCTGACGGCGCCGGTTCTTATGGGCGCCGTTTTTTCATTTGAAACATGTCACAAGGAAGATCCCATGACTGAACAACAGAACCGCCCTGCCCTGCGCTCACAACGCTTGAATCAGATCACCCATGCGCCCCATGAACAACTCGACAAAGCAGTTAAAGCCAACGCGCCATTTGAAACCCTGGCCAATTACGCGCGCTTCGTCGCTGCGCAATATGGTTTTCAAAACGAGTTGAAGGCGTTGTACAGCGACCCGCTTTTGGTAGAAATTTTCCCTGACTTACCTGAGCGCTGCCGTGCCGAGCAAGCCAAAGCCGATCTGGCAGACCTTGGCACCGCGCTGCCTGAGCCTGTCGCGGGTGCTTTGGTTAAGCCGAGTACAGCGCAGGCTCTGGGTTGGCTATTTGTATCAGAAGGCTCCAAGCTCGGCGCGGCTTTTTTGATCAAACGTGCGGTGGCGCTGAAGTTGAGCGAAAGCTTTGGCGCGCGGCATCTGGGCGAGCCTGCGGGTGGTCGTGCAGGAGGCTGGAAAAGCTTTGTGCGGATTCTGGACAGTCTGCAATTGAGCGCCGAAGAAGAAGCGCAGGTGGAACAAGGTGCTGTCGATGCGTTCGAACGCTTCAATGTCTTGCTGCAACAGGCATACATACATGCGCCTAAGGTCGAAGTCGCCTGAATCCGGCAAGCCCGGTCAGCCCTGTTAAACTGGCCGGGTTGTTAAATGGACAGAGCCGTAATGACCATCGAACCCAAACCTCAGACACCGTCCGGGTCAAAAACCGTCCGCGTGTTGTTCGGCATTCTTGCCTACGTCAGCTTGGCGATAGGCCTGATTGCCATAGTGGTGCCCGGTTTACCCACTACCGAATTCATCTTGCTGGCCGCCTGGGCGGCCACCAAAAGCTCGCCTCGACTGAGCGCCTGGCTGGAAAATCACCGGCTGTTCGGGCCGATCCTGAGCAACTGGCGCAACGGCCGCCTGATCGCCCGCCGGGCAAAAATCAGCGCCACCGTGAGCATGCTGATCTGCGCCGTGGCGATGTTGACCTTGCTCGACCACGGCTGGCCGGTGTACCTCGCCATTGGCGGCATGACCCTGGGAAATATGTGGATTTGGTCCAGGCCAGAGCCCGCTGCAACCGCAGATCCCCTGTAGAACCCAACGTGTTGGCGAGGCGGCATATCTGACACACCGCATCAATCCCTCTCGCCAACACGTTGGCTCCTACAGACCGAATCCTTGATCTGCGTCATAACCCCCTCCAGCCAATGAATTACCGTCGCCAATTCCTTCTTTTGGATGGAGCTGTGCGATGTCTGATTCCCCTGGCAAACTTCGACTCGGCGCGCTCGTCGCCTTGGTAGTGGGTTCGATGATCGGCGGGGGAATATTCTCGTTGCCGCAGAACATGGCAGCCAGTGCCGATGTCGGAGCGATTTTAATTGGCTGGGCCATCACCGCAGTCGGCATGTTGACCCTGGCGTTCGTGTTCCAGACCCTGGCAAACCGCAAGCCAACCCTGGACGGCGGGGTCTACGCCTATGCCAAAGCCGGTTTCGGCGACTACATGGGCTTCTCGTCTGCCTGGGGCTATTGGATAAGCGCATGGCTGGGCAACGTCGGCTACTTCGTTCTGCTGTTTAGCACCCTGGGCTATTTCTTTCCGATATTCGGTCAAGGCAATACAGCGGCGGCAATTGTCGGCGCGTCGGTTTTGCTGTGGGCGGTGCACTTCCTCGTATTGCGCGGAATCAAAGAAGCTGCATTCATCAACCTGGTGACCACGGGCGCCAAAGTCGTACCGCTGTTGCTCTTTGTATTGATTGCACTGTTTGCCTTTAAGCTGGATATCTTCAGCGCTGACATCTGGGGCATCAAAAATCCGGACCTGGGCAGCGTGATGAACCAAGTGCGCAACATGATGCTGGTCACCGTGTGGGTGTTCATCGGCATCGAAGGCGCAAGCATCTTCTCGGCCCGGGCCGAAAAGCGCTCGGATGTGGGCAAGGCCACGATCATTGGTTTCATTACCGTGTTGCTGTTTCTGGTGTTCGTCAACGTGCTCTCGCTGGGGATCATGACCCAGCCGGAATTGGCGAAACTGCCAAACCCATCGATGGCTGCCGTGTTGGAACACGTGGTTGGACACTGGGGTGCAGTGTTGATCAGCGTCGGCTTGATCATTTCCCTGCTGGGCGCCCTGTTGTCTTGGGTACTGCTGTGCGCTGAAATCATGTTCGCCGCAGCCAAGGACCACACCATGCCGGCGTTTCTCAAGCGCGAAAACGCCAACCACGTACCGGCCAATGCCTTGTGGCTGACCAATGCCATGGTCCAGGTGTTCCTGATCATCACCTTGTTCTCGGCCAGTACCTATCTGTCGCTGATCTACCTCGCGACCTCGATGATTTTGATTCCTTATCTGTGGTCTGCGGCCTATGCCGTGCTGCTGGCGGCGCGTGGCGAAACCTACGAAAAAGCCAGGGCCGAACGCAAAAAAGACCTGCTCATTGCGGCAGTCGCGCTGATTTATGCGGTGTGGCTGATCTACGCCGGCGGGGTCAAATACTTGCTGCTCTCGGCCCTGCTGTATGCCCCCGGCGTCATTCTGTTCGCCAAGGCCAAACGTGAAGTCGGCCAAGCGATTTTTACCCCTGTGGAAAAGTTGATTTTCGCCGTCGTAGCCGTGGGGGCGCTGGTAGCTGCCTACGGTCTCTACGACGGCTTCTTGACCCTGTAACACCCCCGCTCATGTCATTGGAGGAGTACAGAAATGTCCGCTGATACCGTCAAACCTGGCGTCCACTCTGAAGTCGGAAAACTACAAAAGGTCTTGGTGTGCTCACCCGGTCTGGCCCACCAACGCCTGACCCCGAACAACTGCGATGAATTGCTGTTCGACGACGTGCTGTGGGTTAACCAAGCCAAACGCGACCACTTCGATTTCGTGACAAAAATGCGCGAACGCGGCGTCGATGTGCTGGAGATGCACAACCTGCTGAGCGACATCGTGGCGAGCCCAGAAGCGCTGGACTGGATACTTGAACGCAAAATCGCCGCCAACTCAGTCGGTATCGGATTGATCAACGAAACCAACGCCTGGCTGCGCAGCCTGGAGCCACGCAAGATCGCCGAATACCTGATTGGCGGCGTGTCCGCTGATGATTTGCCAAGGGATTTCGGTGGCAAGACCCTGGAAATCTTCCGCGATTTTCTCGGCCACGCCAGCTTCATATTGCCGCCACTGCCGAACACGGTATTCACCCGCGACACTACCTGCTGGATCTACGGTGGCGTCACGTTGAACCCAATGCATTGGCCCGCGCGTCGCCAGGAAACCTTGCTGGCGAGCGCCGTCTACAAATTTCATCCGGAATTCGTCAACGCTGATTTCCGTATCTGGTACGGCGACCCGGACCAGGACCACGGCAGCGCCAGCCTCGAAGGCGGCGACGTGATGCCCATCGGCAATGGTGTGGTGTTGATCGGCATGGGCGAGCGTTCATCCCATCAGGCCATTGGTCAGCTGGCGCGCAATCTGTTCCAGCACAACGCCGTGCAACGGGTAATCGTCGCGGGCTTGCCCAAGTCCCGGGCGGCCATGCACCTAGACACGGTGTTCAGCTTTTGCGATCGCGACCTGGTAACGGTTTTCCCGGATGTAGTGAAGCAGATCGTCGCCTTCAGCTTGCGCCCGGATGAAAGCCAACCGGGCGGCATTGATATTCGTCGCGAAGACGGCAGCTTTCTCGAAACCGTGGCTGCCGCGCTCAACCTGAAAACCTTGCGCGTGGTGGAAACCGGCGGCAACAGTTTTGCCGCCGAACGCGAGCAGTGGGATGACGGCAACAACGTGGTAGCCCTGGAGCCTGGCGTGGTGATTGGTTACGACCGCAATACCTACACTAATACCCTGTTGCGCAAAGCCGGCGTCGAAGTCATCACCATCAGCGCCAGCGAATTGGGCCGCGGTCGCGGCGGTGGCCATTGCATGACCTGCCCCATCATTCGTGACCCGGTTAATTACTGATCAGTTGCCCACCTTTCAAGGGAGACATTGAACATGGCTTTTAATATGCGCAACCGCAGCCTGCTGAGCTTGATGCACCACACCACGCGGGAGTTGCACTATCTGCTCGACCTGTCCCGTGACCTCAAACGCGCTAAGTACACCGGCACCGAACAGCAACACCTGAAAGGCAAAAATATCGCGTTGATCTTCGAAAAAACCTCAACCCGCACCCGTTGCGCCTTCGAAGTCGCAGCCCACGATCAAGGTGCGCATGTCACCTACATCGACCCGGTATCGTCGCAAATCGGCCACAAAGAAAGCATGAAAGACACCGCTCGCGTTCTAGGACGGATGTTCGACGCCATTGAGTACCGAGGCTTCGAACAGGAAATCGTCGAAGAACTGGCCAAGTTTGCCGGCGTGCCGATCTTCAACGGCCTGACTGCGGAGTTTCACCCGACGCAAATGATTGCCGACACCCTGACCATGCGCGAACACAGTGATAAACCGCTGCACGACATCAGCTATGCCTACTTGGGAGATGCACGCTACAACATGGGCAATTCGCTGCTGATGATCGGCGCCAAGCTGGGCATGGACGTACGTATCGGCGCGCCAAAGGCCCTATGGCCCCATGCAGATTTCATTGCCCAGTGCAAAGCGTTTGCCGAAGAAAGTGGTGCACGTATCACCATTACTGAAGACCCGAAAGAAGCGGTCAAAGGCGTCGACTTCATTCACACCGATATTTGGGTGTCCATGGGCGAGCCAGTGGAAGCGTGGGACGAACGCATCGAGCAGTTGCTGCCGTATCAGGTCAACAGCGAGATGATGAAGGCAGCAGGCAACCCTCGGGTTAAGTTCATGCACTGCCTGCCGGCGTTTCATAACAGTGAGACCACGGTGGGTAAAGACATCGCCAGCCGGTATCCAAACCTGGCCAACGGCGTGGAAGTCACCGAAGACGTGTTTGAGTCACCGGCCAATATCGCGTTTGAGCAGGCGGAAAACCGTATGCATACGATCAAAGCGATATTGGTGGCTGCGTTGGCTGGATAATCTGCCCCAAAACGGTAGGAGCCAACGTGTTGGCGAAGCCTCTAAGCAAGCACACCCGTTAAGGCCTCTCGCCAACACGTTGGCTTCTACAGGGGGTCCGCGTATTTTTCGAACAAGGAAAACCACCATGCGTATCGTCGTTGCTCTGGGCGGTAATGCTCTACTGCGTCGTGGCGAGCCGATGACGGCGGACAATCAGCGAATCAATATCCGTGTCGCCGCCGAACAGATCGCCAAAATTTCTGCAGGCAATGAACTGGTCGTGGCCCACGGTAATGGTCCGCAAGTCGGGCTGTTGTCGCTGCAAGCGGCGGCGTACACCTCGGTGTCACCGTATCCGCTGGACGTGCTCGGAGCAGAAACCGAAGGCATGATTGGCTACATGATCGAGCAAGAGTTGGGCAATTTACTGCCCGTCGAAAAGCCATTCGCAACGCTGTTGACCCAAGTCGAGGTCGATGGCAACGACCCGGCGTTCCAGCACCCCAGCAAACCCATCGGGCCGGTCTATACAAAGGCTGAAGCCGAACGTCTGGCTGCGGAAAAAGGCTGGAGCATTGCCCCGGACGGCGACAAATACCGCCGAGTGGTTGCCAGCCCGAGGCCCAAGCGTATTTTCGAAATCCGCCCGATCAAATGGTTGTTGGAAAAAGGCAGCATCGTGATTTGTGCGGGCGGTGGCGGTATCCCGACGCTGTACGCCGAGGACGGTAAGTTAAAGGGCGTAGAAGCTGTGATCGACAAGGACTTGTGCTCGGCGCTGTTGGCGGAGCAACTGGACTGCGATCTACTGGTGATTGCCACCGACGTCGATGCGGTGTTCATCGATTGGGGCGAACCAACGCAAAAAGCCATCGCCCAGGCGCACCCCGACGATATGCAAAAGCTGGGCTTTGCCGCAGGCTCCATGGGGCCTAAAGTGCAGGCTGCATGCGAATTTGCGCGTAACACCGGTAAAGAAGCCGTGATTGGTGCGCTGGCGGACATCGAAAACATCGTCAACGGTCACGCCGGAACGCGGATCGGCAGCGCTAGCAAAGGCATCCGTTACCGGTGAACCTAGAGGCCAACCACGCGGTCTATTCCTACACTTTCGTAACGTAAAGGAGCAAGCCACATGTTCGAGCCAGGTCATCTGCACATCACTCGTGCTCCGCTGCAACCTAACGATTTCGGCTTCGATATCCATATCCGTTACGAAGTGCAGCAAGACCCCAAGGAAGGCCCTTCGATGCACTTCACCATGATCGGCGAGGTCAATGGCGATGCGTTCGAAGACGCGTTTGATTTACCCCGGGACGGCGCCTTTAACTTCGCCAGTGTCGCCAACAAAATCGCGGTTGAACACGGTTTACCGCACACCACTACTTTGCCGATAGCGATGCATAAACAGTACGACGAAATGTTTGAAGACATTCGACAAAAGCTGGATATCAAGTCGGGAGATCCGGTGAAGCCAGAGCATTTGCGGTAAATCAAAAAACCTTATCTGTAGGAGGCGCTTGTTGGCGAGGCAATTCACGTCTCGCCAACACCTTGGCTCCTACAGGCGAAGCGTCTTAAGGCCATCCGACCATTTGCTGGCATAATGGCCGCCCTCGCCGTCCAGAATATTTAATCGTCCCATGCGTATCCACGTCAGCTTCATCGACCGCGTTGGTATTACCCAGGAAGTTCTGGCGATTCTCGGTGGACGCAATTTGAATCTGGACGCGGTGGAGATGGTTCCGCCAAACGTTTATATCGACGCACCTACACTCAGCCCGCAAGTGCTGGAAGAACTGAAAGACCGCTTGTTTCGGGTGCGTGGGGTCGAGGCGATCACCGTGGTCGACATCCTTCCCGGTCAGCGTCGCCATCTACAACTTGATGCCCTGCTCGCCGCCATGACCGACCCAGTGCTGGCGCTGGACAGCAACGGCCGTGTATTGCTCGCCAACCCGGCATTGCTAGCGCTGTGCGGCCGCGAGCCTGCGGGTGAATCGGTGGCCGAACTGTTCGCTGATCCTGGCCTGCACACTGCGCTGCTGGAAAACGGTTTTCGCCTGCCGCTGCGTGAAGTCACCCTTAATGGCGAGGCACTGCTGCTGGACGCCACGCCGATCACCGACGCTGGGGCGTTGTTGACCCTGTATCGGCCGAGCCGAATTGGTGAGCGCCTGGCGGCGCTGCACCATGATCACTCCGAGGGTTTCGATTCGCTATTGGGCGACTCGCTGCCCATTCGCACGCTCAAGACCCGCGCCTTGCGCGTGGCGGTGCTGGATGCGCCGCTGCTGATTCAGGGCGAAACCGGCACCGGTAAAGAGCTGGTGGCGCGCGCCTGTCACGCTATCAGCGCGCGTCACAGCGCACCGTTTCTGGCGCTGAACTGTGCGGCATTGCCGGAAAACCTCGCCGAAAGCGAGCTCTTTGGCTACGCCCCCGGCGCCTTCACCGGTGCACAACGGGGCGGCAAACCGGGGCTGATGGAAATGGCCAACCACGGCACGGTATTCCTTGATGAAATCGGCGAGATGTCACCGTACTTGCAAGCCAAGCTGCTGCGCTTTTTGAGTGACGGCAGCTTCCGTCGCGTGGGCGGTGACCGTGAAGTAAAAGTCAACGTGCGGATTCTCAGCGCTACCCACCGCGATCTGGAAAAGATGGTCAGCGAAGGCACCTTTCGCGAAGATTTGTTTTATCGCTTGAATGTCCTGAACCTCGAAGTGCCACCGCTGCGCGAGCGCGGACAGGACATTTTGTTGTTGGCGCGCTACTTCATGGAGCAAGCCTGCGCGCAAATCCAGCGGCCCGTGTGTCGCCTGACACCGGGCACCTACCCAGCGCTGCTGAATAACCGCTGGCCCGGCAACGTGCGTCAGCTGCAGAACGTGATTTTCCGCGCGGCGGCGATTTGCGAAAGTTCATTGGTGGATATCGGCGACCTGGACATCGCCGGGACATCCGTGGCGCGCCAGAGCGACGGCGAAGTACATAGCCTGGAACAGGCCGTGGAAGATTTCGAAAAAACCCTGCTGGAAAAACTCTACATCAACTACCCCTCGACCCGGCAGCTCGCCAGCCGCCTGCAAACCTCCCACACCGCCATCGCCCATCGGCTGCGCAAATATGGGATTTCGGGAAAGGGTTAAGACTTTGGCTTTGTCCGCTATCTGTACGAGCCAACTTGTTGGCGAGACAATACGCCAGACACAACCAAACAGACCCCTCGCCAACAAGTTGGCTCCTACAGGGGCTGTGCAAATCTGTACCGAAACCAATACAGCGGAACGATATCGCTACACGCGTCTACACGCCACCGGTTGCAAGGCTCTGATCCGATACAGGTTTTCTGTAGCCATTCTGCCGTAGCGATTTCGCTACACAGCCGAAATCATGACTCTTACCTGAACACCCTAAGCCGTTGATTTGTTTAGATTAATAAACATTGGCCGTAAAATTGCTAGGTACTTCTCATTCGTTCGTGCACGTCACGAGCTTTTGCGCCTTTGAGGAGTTTTTATGAGCGAGTTGCGATTCACGGTCGATCACGAGTGGCTGCGTGCCGAAGCAGACGGCAGCGTCACGGTCGGCATCACCCCTTATGCGCAAGAATCGCTGGGCGACGTGGTGTTCGTGCAACTCCCGGAACTGCAGGCCTACACTCAACACGCTGAAGTCTCGGTGGTTGAGTCGGTTAAAGCCGCCAGCAGCATCAACATGCCGCTCAATGGCGAAGTGGTTGAAGTCAACACAGTCCTCGACGCCACCCCTGAGCTGGTCAACGAAGACGCGTCCGGTGCCGGCTGGTTTTTCCGCTTCGTTCCTGAAGACGCTGATGCCATCAACGCCTTGCTCGACCAGGACGCCTACGACCGCCTGATTAAAGCCAACGCCGACGCCTGAGGAATAGACATGACTGACCGTATCGAGTTGAGCACCGCCAACGAATTCATTGCGCGCCATATTGGCCCGCGCCCGGCTGACGAAAAGGCCATGCTCACTACGTTGGGCTTCGATTCCCTGGAAGCGTTGAGCGCCGCTGTCATCCCTGAAAGCATCAAAGGCACCAGCGTTCTCGACATGGGCCCTGGCCAAAGCGAAGCTGATGCCCTGGCCGCCATCAAAGTCATCGCCGGCAAAAACCAGCTGTTCAAGACTTACATCGGCCAGGGTTACTACAACACTCATACCCCGGCACCGATCCTGCGCAACCTGCTGGAAAATCCAGCCTGGTACACCGCATACACTCCGTATCAGCCTGAAATTTCCCAAGGCCGCCTGGAATCGCTGCTGAACTTCCAGACCCTGATCAGCGACCTGACCGGCCTGCCCATCGCCAACGCCTCGTTGCTCGACGAAGCCACCGCCGCTGCCGAAGCCATGACCTTCTGCAAACGCTTGAGCAAGAACAAGAGCAGCCATCGGTTCTTCGCCTCCAGCCATTGCCACCCGCAGACCCTGGACGTCTTGCGCACCCGCGCTGAACCGTTGGGCATCACGGTGGTGGTCGCAGACGAAAGCGAACTGACTGAAGTCGGTGAATACTTTGGCGCATTGCTGCAGTATCCCGCCAGCAATGGCGATCTGTTCGACTACCGCGAACTGGTCGAGCGTTTCCACGCAGCTCACGCACTGGTTGCTGTAGCAGCGGACCTGCTGGCCCTGACCCTATTGACTCCGCCGGGTGAATTCGGCGCAGACGTGGCCATCGGCAGCGCACAGCGTTTCGGCGTGCCACTGGGCTTCGGCGGTCCACACGCGGCCTATTTCTCCACCCGAGATGCGTTCAAGCGCGACATGCCAGGCCGCCTGGTCGGTGTGTCGGTTGATCGCCATGGCAAGCCGGCATTGCGTCTTGCCATGCAAACCCGTGAACAACATATCCGCCGCGAAAAGGCCACCAGTAACATCTGCACCGCGCAGGTTCTATTGGCGAACATTGCCAGCATGTACGCCGTGTACCACGGTCCGCGGGGCCTGACGCAAATCGCCAAACGTACCCATCAACTGACCGCGATTTTCGCCCAGGGCTTAAGCCAATTGGGCTTGACCGTCGAGCAGACGTTCTTCTTCGACAGCCTGACGTTAATGACCGGCGCCGATACCGCAGCCCTGCATGCCAAGGCCCGCGCGCAACAGATCAACCTGCGTGAAGTCGACGGCCAACGCCTCGGCCTGTCGTTCGACGAAACCATTCAACAGGCTGATGTAGAAGCGCTGTGGCAAGTCTTCGCAGCCGACGGGCAAAGCCTGCCTGACTTCAAGGCGCTGGCCGACAGCGTTGAATCGAAGCTGCCTGCTGCGCTGTTGCGTCAATCGCCAATCCTCAGCCACCCGGTGTTCAACCGTTATCATTCCGAAACCGAGCTGATGCGCTACCTGCGCAAACTGGCAGACAAAGACCTGGCACTGGATCGCACCATGATCCCGCTGGGCTCGTGCACCATGAAGCTCAACGCCGCCAGCGAAATGATTCCCGTGACCTGGGCCGAGTTCGGCAACCTGCACCCGTTCGCCCCTGCCGAGCAGAGCGCTGGTTATCAGCAGTTGACCGACGAACTGGAAGCGATGCTCTGTGCTGCCACCGGTTATGACGCGATTTCGTTGCAGCCGAACGCCGGTTCACAGGGTGAATATGCCGGTCTGCTGGCGATACGGGCATACCACCAGAGCCGTGGTGACGAACGCCGCGACATCTGCCTGATCCCGTCTTCTGCTCACGGCACCAACCCTGCCACCGCCAACATGGCGGGTATGCGTGTGGTAGTGACCGCCTGTGATGCGCGCGGCAACGTCGATATCGAAGACTTGCGTGCCAAAGCTATTGAGCACCGCGATCACCTGGCCGCGCTGATGATCACCTACCCGTCTACCCACGGCGTATTCGAGGAAGGCATCCGCGAAATCTGCGGCATCGTCCACGACAACGGCGGCCAGGTGTACATCGACGGCGCCAACATGAATGCCATGGTTGGCCTGTGCGCACCGGGCAAGTTCGGCGGCGACGTGTCGCACCTGAACCTGCACAAAACGTTCTGCATTCCCCATGGCGGTGGCGGCCCAGGCGTTGGTCCGATTGGGGTCAAATCGCACCTGACGCCGTTCCTGCCTGGCCATGCCAAAATGGAACGCAAGGTTGGCGCCGTCAGTGCTGCACCGTTCGGCAGCGCGAGCATTTTGCCAATCACCTGGATGTACATCCGCATGATGGGCGGTGCAGGACTGAAACGCGCTTCGCAGTTGGCGATCCTCAATGCCAACTACATTTCGCGTCGCCTGGAAGAGCATTACCCCGTGCTGTACAGCGGCAGCAATGGTCTGGTGGCACATGAATGCATTCTCGACCTGCGCCCATTGAAGGACAGCAGCGGCATCAGCGTTGATGACGTCGCCAAGCGCCTGATCGACTTCGGCTTCCACGCCCCGACCATGTCGTTCCCGGTAGCCGGCACTTTGATGATCGAGCCAACTGAAAGCGAATCCAAGGAAGAGCTGGATCGCTTCTGTGACGCCATGATCCGCATCCGCGAAGAGATTCGTGCAGTGGAAAACGGCGCGCTGGACAAAGAAGATAACCCGTTGAAAAACGCGCCGCACACGGCGGCGGAAATCGTTGGCGAATGGACTCACCCGTACAGCCGCGAACAAGCGGTGTACCCGGTAGCTTCGTTGATCGACGGCAAATACTGGCCGCCTGTGGGCCGCGTTGACAACGTGTTCGGCGACCGCAACCTGATCTGCGCATGCCCGTCGATCGAGAGCTATCAGGACGCTTGATTTGAAACGGCGTTAACCGCTTCGCCAACAAGTTGGCTCCTACAGATGATCGCGGTCCCTGTAGAACCCAACTTGTTTGTTCCTACAGATGATTGTGGTCCCTGTAGGAGCCAACTTGTTGGCGAGAAGCCTTAATAACAACAAAAATCCCGGAGTGCACCATGTCACTGAGCGTGTTTGACCTGTTCAAGATCGGCATCGGGCCCTCCAGCTCGCACACCGTTGGCCCGATGCGCGCCGCTGCGCGCTTCGCTGAAGGTCTACGCCGCGATCAATTATTGACCAGCACGGCCAGCGTCAAGGTCGAGCTGTACGGTTCGTTGGGCGCTACCGGCAAAGGCCATGGCAGCGACAAGGCAGTGTTACTGGGCCTTGAAGGCGAGCACCCGGACACGGTGGATACCGAAACCGTGGCTGAACGCTTGCAACAAATTCGTGGCAGTGAACGCCTTAATCTACTTGGCGAACACAGCATCCAATTCATTGAAAAACAACACCTGGCGATGATCCGCAAACCCTTGGCGTTCCATCCCAATGGCATGATTTTCCGTGCCTTCGATGCCGCTGGTTTGCAAATCCGTAGCCGCGAATACTATTCAGTCGGCGGCGGCTTTGTCGTCGACGAAGGCGCTGCTGGCGCAGACCGCATTGTCGAAGACAGCACACCGCTGACCTTTCCCTTCAAAAGTGCCAAAGCGTTGCTCAACCATTGCACCACCCATGGCTTGTCCATCAGCGAAGTGATGCTGCTCAACGAATCAGCCTGGCGCCCGGAGGCAGAAACCCGCAGCGGCCTGCTGAAAATCTGGCAAGTGATGCAGGACTGCGTGACCGCAGGCTGCCGCAACGAAGGTATTTTGCCGGGGGGCTTGAAAGTCAAACGTCGCGCCGCGGCGCTGCACCGCCAACTGTGTCAGAACCCTGAAGCGGCGTTGCGCGACGCGCTGTCGGTGCTGGACTGGGTCAACCTGTACGCATTGGCGGTCAACGAAGAAAATGCCAATGGCGGCCGCGTCGTTACCGCGCCCACCAACGGCGCGGCGGGAATTATCCCGGCGGTATTGCATTACTACATGCGCTTTATTACCGGGGCCAACGAAGACGGCGTCGTGCGTTTTCTACTCACCGCAGCGGCCATTGGCATTCTTTATAAAGAGAACGCTTCGATCTCTGGTGCCGAAGTTGGCTGCCAGGGCGAAGTCGGCGTGGCCTGCTCCATGGCCGCTGGCGCGTTGTGCGAAGTGTTGGGCGGTAATGTTCAGCAAGTGGAAAACGCAGCGGAAATCGGCATGGAACATAACCTCGGGTTGACATGCGATCCAATTGGCGGACTGGTGCAAGTGCCCTGCATCGAACGCAATGCCATGGGTTCGGTCAAGGCCATCAATGCGGTGCGAATGGCCTTGCGTGGCGACGGCCAACACTTTGTATCCCTCGATAAAGTCATCCGCACCATGCGCCAGACCGGCGCTGACATGAAAAGTAAATACAAGGAAACAGCCCGGGGCGGGCTGGCCGTGAACATTATCGATTGCTGACTTCAGCCTTATGCCATCCGCTGGATTCGCCGTTGTGAAGACGAGT
>NZ_JAQGNX010000059.1 GCF_028293835.1 Pseudomonas sp. | reverse complement strand
TTCAGGCCGCAGTCGAGCGTGGTTTGCTCAGTTGGCTGCAAGCTCAGAATGCCGACGTCATCTGCCTACAGGACACCCGCGCCTCCGCCTTTGAACTGGACGACCCAGCCTTCCAACTGGATGGCTATTTCCTTTATGCCTGCGAAGCTGAAGTTCCTGCCCAAGGTGGGGTGGCGCTTTACTCGCGGTTGCAGCCGAAAGCGGTAATCAGCGGTCTCGGCTTCGAAACAGCCGACCGTTACGGGCGTTACCTGCAAGCAGATTTCGACAAAGTCAGTATTGCTACCTTGCTGCTTCCTTCGGGGATGAATGGCGACGAAGACTTGAATCAAAAATTCAAGCTCATGGACGATTTCGCCCGGTATCTGGATAAACAACGGCGCAAACGCCGTGAGTACATTTACTGCGGCTCGTTGTACGTTGCGCAACAGAAACTTGATATCAAGAACTGGCGCGACAGCCAGCAATCTCCAGGCTTCCTGGCGCCAGAGCGCGCCTGGATGGACGAGATTGTCGGCACCATGGGTTATGTCGATGCGTTGCGTGAAGTCAGTCGTGAAGGCGACCAGTACAGCTGGTGGCCGGATAACGAACAGGCTGAAATGCTCAACCTCGGTTGGCGTTTCGATTACCAATTGCTGACCCCAGGCCTGCGCCGCTTTGTACGCAGTGCGCGCTTGCCTCGTCAGCCACGCTTCTCGCAGCATGCTCCGTTGATTGTGGATTACGACTGGACGTTGACCATCTAACGTTCCGCCGCCCACAAAAAAAGCCGACCTCGCGTCGGCTTTTTTGTGGTCAAAATCTTCTGTAGGAGCCAACTTGTTGGCGAGGCGGCGTCGGCGTGTCAGGTAAAACCCGTCGCCAACCAGTTGGCTCCTACAGTTGTGCGTCAGTCAGCCAGCGCCGCGCGCTGCAATTCGAACAGCTCGGTCATGCCTTTGTTGGCCAATGCGAGCATTGCGTTCAGCTCTTCAGGCTGAAACGGTGCGCCTTCAGCAGTACCCTGGACTTCGATGAAACCGCCGGTGCTGGTCATGACGACGTTAAGATCAGTCTCAGCTGCGGAGTCTTCCAGGTAATCAAGGTCAAGTACCGGCTCGCCCTGGTACATACCCACCGACACTGCTGCGATCATCTGCTTGAGCGGGTCGCCGCCTTTGAGGCCGCCACGTTTTTTGATGACTTTCAACGCATCGACCAATGCAACCATGGCGCCAGTAATGGACGCAGTGCGGGTGCCGCCGTCAGCCTGAATGACATCGCAATCGACATACAGCGTGACATCGCCAAGCTTGGACATGTCCAGCGCAGCGCGCAGGGAACGACCAATCAAGCGTTGAATTTCCAGCGTACGCCCGCCTTGCTTGCCTCGGCTGGCTTCACGCTGATTACGCTCGCCAGTGGCGCGGGGCAGCATGCCGTACTCAGCCGTCAACCAACCTTGGCCCTGACCTTTAAGGAAACGCGGCACACCGTTTTCGACGCTGACCGTGCAGATCACTTTGGTGTCACCGAACTCGACCAGTACAGAGCCCTCGGCGTGCTTAGTGTAGTTGCGGGTGATACGGATCGAGCGGAGCTGATCGGCATCGCGGCCACTTGGACGTTTCATTTGGAATACCTGTACTGAGACGGAAAACTGCCGAGCATTATAGTGATCACAGCCCGGCGTGGGCACCTCTAATACACTACCGGTCCGATTCTCACCGTTTAGAGGCGAGAATCAGCGCTCGGCAGCACATTGTCACATCGCCAATTTGGGCGCATCCCCTGCACTGCGCTACAATCCCGCGCCTTTGAAGTCTGTCGGTTATTAATGACATTTACCGGCCAGTTCATCGCCCGCGACAGTCTTCTTTCGTCACAACCAAGAGGTATTTCCCATGGTGCACAGCATGACGGCCTTTGCCCGAGTTGAACGGGCCGGGATCCAGGGCACCCTGAGCTGGGAATTGCGCTCGGTCAATCATCGTTATCTTGAGCCACATCTGCGCTTACCCGAATCGTTTCGCGATCTGGAGAGCGCCGTCCGCGAAGCTCTGCGTCAGGGCTTGTCGCGAGGCAAGGTCGAATGCACCTTGCGCTTCACCGAAGAGACCGCAGGCAAGCCGCTGCAAGTAGATCGCGAGCGTGCCGCACAGTTGGTCGCCGCCGCTGAAATAGTTGCCAGCCTTATTCAACAACCGGCGCCACTTAACCCGCTCGAAGTCTTGGCCTGGCCTGGCGTCCTGGTGGCCGATGCCAGCGACCCCCAGGCGCTGAATAACGATGCACTGAAGCTGTTTAATGAAGCCCTGACCGAGCTAAAAGCCGGTCGCGGACGTGAAGGCGCCGACCTGGCGAAACTTCTCGACGAACGGTTGGCGTCCATCACCGAAGAGGTTGCGACCCTGCGTGTTCTAGTTCCGCAGATGCTTGCCACACAGCGGCAAAAAGTATTGGATCGCTTCGCCGACATGAAGGCCGAGCTCGATCCCCAACGCCTTGAGCAGGAAATGGTGCTGCTGGCGCAGAAGAGCGATGTCGCCGAAGAACTGGATCGTCTGGCCACCCATGTTTCCGAAGTACGTCGCGTCTTGAAGGCCGGTGGACAGGCAGGCCGGCGCCTGGATTTCCTGATGCAGGAACTCAATCGCGAAGCCAATACATTAGGCTCCAAAGCCTTCGACCCGCGCAGTACACAAGCGGCGGTCAACCTCAAGGTGTTGATCGAGCAGATGCGTGAACAAGTGCAGAATATTGAGTAAGGCACCCGACATGACCCACAGCACCGGCATCCTTTATATCGTCTCCGCGCCCTCCGGCGCAGGCAAGACCAGCCTGGTAAAAGCGCTGATTGACGCTCAGCCGCAGATACGCGTTTCGGTCTCGCACACCACGCGCGCCATGCGTCCCGGCGAAATTAACGACGTGAACTACCACTTCGTCGACCGCGCCGAATTCCTCCGCATGATCGAGCACGGCGACTTTCTTGAGCAGGCTGAAGTCTTCGGCAATCTGTATGGCACATCGCAGAGCCGCCTGCAGCAAACCCTCGATGAAGGCCACGATCTGATTCTTGAAATCGACTGGCAAGGCGCCGAACAGGTGCGCAGACTAATGCCCGACGCGCGCTCGATTTTTATTCTGCCGCCTACTCAGCAGGCCTTGCGCCAGCGCCTGACCAACCGCGGCCAGGACAGCGACGAGATTATTGAAGGGCGGATGCGTGAAGCCGTCAGTGAGATGAGTCATTACGTTGAGTACGATTTCATTGTGATCAACGACGACTTCGCCGCCGCCCTTGAAGACCTTAAAGCGATCTTTCGCGCGAACCAGCTCCGTCAAAAACCGCAACAGCAGCGCTTCAACAATTTGCTCGCGGAGCTGTTGGCTTAGGTTCGAAGCAGCAGGCTGCAAGCCCAGGTTAATCGTGTTTCAGGCGCTTTTACTTGCAGCTTGCAGCTTAAAACTTGCCGCTGATAAATTTCCCCTTCCCTAAACGCTGCTGTTTTTTTAAACTGTCGAGTCCGCTCGCCCATCCGGGCATCGCGCATACTGCATTTGCTACGAGGAATACCCATGGCCCGCGTGACCGTTGAAGACTGCCTAGACCACGTCGTAAATCGCTTTGAACTGGTCATGCTCTCTACCAAGCGTGCCCGTCAACTGGCCACCGGTGGTAAAGAACCCAAGCTGGCTTGGGAAAACGACAAGCCTACTGTTATGGCGCTGCGTGAAATCGCTGCTGGCCTGATGAGTTACGCTGTTATCGCTGAAGCCGAGATCGTTGAAGATGAGCCGTTGTTCGCGGCCTTCGAGGACGAGTCCAACGAGGCCGTCTAAGCCTATGCCTGGTCGACGTAGTACGGCGAAGGGTAAAAGCCCTCAGCAAGGAGTATTAACTTGCCGAGCATAGATGCCCTCGCCGATCGTCTGTCGACCTACCTCGGTAAAGACCAGGTCAACCTGGTCCGCCGAGCGTACTTCTACGCCGAACAAGCCCACGACGGCCAACGCCGCCGCAGTGGCGAAGCCTACGTTACGCACCCGTTAGCGGTCGCGAATATTCTTGCCGACATGCACATGGACCATCAAAGCCTGATGGCGGCCATGCTGCATGACGTGATCGAAGACACCGGTATTGCCAAAGAGGCGCTATGTGCGCAGTTCGGTGAAACCGTGGCCGAACTGGTCGACGGAGTCAGCAAGCTGACTCAGATGAACTTCGAAACCAAAGCCGAAGCTCAAGCCGAAAACTTCCAGAAAATGGCCATGGCCATGGCCCGCGACATCCGGGTGATTTTGGTCAAGCTGGCTGACCGGCTGCACAACATGCGCACCCTGGAAGTCCTGTCCGGGGAAAAGCGCCGGCGAATCGCCAAAGAAACCCTGGAAATCTATGCGCCCATTGCTAATCGCCTGGGCATGCACAGTATTCGTATCGAATTCGAAGACCTCGGTTTCAAAGCCATGTACCCCATGCGTTCGTCGCGCATCGGCCAGGCGGTAAAACGCGCTCGGGGCAATCGCAAAGAGCTGGTCAACAAGATCGAGGAATCCCTGAGCCATTGTCTGGCCGTGGACGGTATCGAAGGCGAGGTCAGTGGCCGACAGAAACATCTGTACGGCATCTACAAGAAAATGCGCGGCAAACGTCGGGCATTCAACGAAATCATGGACGTTTACGCGTTCCGCATAATCGTCGACAAGGTTGACACCTGCTACCGCGTGCTGGGTGCTGTGCATAATTTGTACAAACCATTGCCCGGTCGCTTCAAGGATTACATCGCAATCCCCAAGGCAAACGGCTATCAGTCGCTGCACACCACGCTCTTCGGCATGCATGGCGTTCCCATTGAAATCCAGATCCGCACCCGGGAAATGGAAGAGATGGCGAATAACGGGATTGCGGCGCATTGGCTGTATAAATCCAACGGCGACGAGCAGCCAAAAGGCACCCATGCCCGCGCACGTCAGTGGGTTAAAGGCGTGCTGGAAATGCAGCAGCGTGCTGGCAACTCGCTGGAGTTCATTGAAAGCGTGAAGATCGACCTGTTCCCGGACGAGGTCTACGTTTTCACGCCTAAAGGCCGGATCATGGAGCTGCCCAAGGGCTCAACGGCGGTGGATTTTGCTTACGCAGTGCACACCGATGTCGGCAATAGCTGCATTGCGTGTCGGATCAATCGTCGCCTGGCACCGCTCTCCGAGCCGTTGCAAAGTGGCTCGACGGTCGAAATCGTCAGCGCTCCCGGCGCCCGCCCAAACCCGGCCTGGCTCAATTTCGTTGTCACCGGCAAAGCCCGCACCCATATTCGTCACGCCCTGAAGCTGCAGCGTCGCTCTGAGTCCATCAGCCTGGGTGAACGCCTGCTGAACAAAGTGCTCAACGGTTTCGACAGTACCCTGGAGAAAATTCCCGAAGACCGCGTGCAACTGATCCTCGCCGAATACCGAGTGGAGGTCATCGAAGACCTGCTCGAAGACATCGGCTTGGGTAACCGCATGGCTTATGTGGTTGCGCGGCGCTTGCTGACCAGCGACGCCGAGCAATTGCCGAGTTCCGAAGGTCCGCTGGCTATTCGCGGTACCGAAGGTCTGGTCCTGAGTTACGCCAAGTGCTGCACGCCTATCCCTGGCGACCCGATTGTCGGTCATTTGTCTGCGGGCAAAGGCATGGTGGTGCACCTGGATAACTGCCGCAATATCAGCGAACTTCGGCATAACCCGGAAAAATGCATTCAACTGTCTTGGGCCAAGGACGTCACTGGCGAATTCAACGTTGAATTACGCGTCGAGCTGGAGCATCAGCGCGGTCTGATCGCATTGCTTGCCAGCAGCGTGAACGCCGCCGACGGTAATATCGAAAAAATCAGCATGGACGAACGCGATGGTCGCATTAGCGTGGTCCAACTGGTGGTCAGCGTGCACGACCGTGTGCACCTGGCCCGCGTGATCAGAAAACTGCGCGCCTTGACCGGGGTCATCCGCATCACCCGCATGCGCGCGTAGCCTACTATTTCTCAGGAGTTATTCATGACCAAGACCGTCATCACCAGTGATAAAGCACCTGCAGCCATCGGCACGTATTCTCAGGCGATCAAAGCTGGCAACACCGTCTACATGTCCGGGCAAATTCCACTGGACCCGAAAACCATGGAGTTGGTTGAAGGCTTCGAAGCTCAGGTGGTCCAGGTCTTCGAAAACCTCAAGGCCGTGGCTGAAGCAGCCGGCGGCTCGTTCAAAGACATCGTCAAACTGAATATCTTCCTGGTCGACCTGAGCCACTTCGCCAAGGTCAACGAGATCATGGGCACCTATTTCGACCAACCGTATCCGGCCCGCGCCGCGATTGGTGTTGCCGCGCTGCCAAAAGGCTCGCAGGTTGAAATGGACGCTATTCTCGTCATCGAATAATCCCTTGGGCGAAGCGCTGAGCGTTTCGCCCTCTCCCCCCGCAAAGGAAGGACCGCTATGCGCTTTGCGCTTGCTCTCTCGCTGCTCGCCGCACTGTTGAGCGGTTGTGCCAGCCACTCTGACCGCAACCCGGACGGTATCTGGATCAATCAGGTCGCTATCGATGCCGCGGTGAAAGGCGGCAATCTGCGCCAAGCGCTGCTTGCCAATGGTCCGAACCTGGAATGGCGTGTTGATTCGAGGACTGGCCAAGCCTCGTTTTCCAACGGCTTTGAGCAGAGCGAAGGCAAGATCACCAGCGCTGCCGACGGCAAATTCCACATTGATTTCTACGGTAACTTCTTTGAAGACCTGACCATCAAAGGCGACGACCTGATTCAAGCAGCCAGCGAATCGGGGCCGGAACAACGCTTCCAACAGCCGAAAGACCCTGCACCCACCGATGCACCACCGGGCAGCAGTTTTGAAAAAGCCCTGTATGGCGCCTACATGGGCGGCAAATGGAAAATCGTTGACGGCGTAGGCGCGGGCAGCATCGTGGAATTCCATCCCGATGGCAGCATCGACGGCTTGCCTGGAAATGACCGCTACGCGCTGTGTCTAGCGGGCGATTGCGCGGCCATGAGCGGTGAAAACGACAGCCTTTGGCTTGAGAAAAACAAGCAAGGCAACGCTTGGATTTTCTACCGCAAAGGCGATCAGCTGGAAATATTGCAAGCGGTTAATCAGGCTCAGTCTGACGAAATGCCAGACTTGCACCCCGGCGCACGCCAATGGTTGCTTCAGCGGAATTAACATCCGGATTACCCCTGTAGCGGCCAACTTGTTGGCGAGAGGCCTTGGCCGCGAGTCACATATAAAGCCTCGCCAACACGTTGGCGCCTACAGGGGTTTGATTCTGCTTTCCAGAATCGCCGCATACCCCTCTCGATAACTCGCATAACGCGGCACCCAGCCCAATGCACGGGCTCTGGCGTTGCTGCACTGTTTGCTCCCGGCACGACGTACGCTGGCGTCGGCGGACCACTCGGTGACACCCAGATATTCCCGCAGCCACGTTACGACCTCAGCCAAGGGGGCGGGCGCATCGTCGACACCAATGTAGCAATCGTCCAACAGCGCGCCACGAGCGTCCGCTCGTAGCAAGTACGCCAACAATCCTGCTGCGTCATCGACGTGAATGCGGTTGCCATACAAAGGTGGCTCGGTTGCCACGCGATAGCCTTGACGCACCTGGGTCAACAGCCATTCGCGGCCTGGCCCGTAAATGCCGGTCAGCCGCACCACGCTGGCGGGAATACCGCTTTTCAGCGCCAACTGCTCAGCCTCAAGCATCAGCCGTCCGGAATAACCCAATGCCTGGGTTGGCGACAGCTCGTCGACCCGTTCTCCCTGCTGCTGTCCATAAACACTGCTGCTGGACACAAACAGCAACCGTTTAGGTTGTTGCCCGTGCTGCTTGAGCCAACTCAAGACATGACTCAAACCGTCTATATAGGCCGCCCGATAGCCGGCTTCATCGTGGTCCGTAGCAGCTGCGCTATAGACCAGATAGTCGATGGGCGATGTTGGCCAATCTTTTGGGCAGCGTGGGTCGAACAGATCGCCCTCAACCCCAATAACCCCGGCCGGCAGCCGCGAAACGGATCGGCGCAGGCCATGAACGGTCCAATCATCGGCGAGCAATTGGCAGGCAAGACGACTGCCAACGTCTCCGCAACCAGCAATCAAAACAGAAGCAGCAGGCATCTTGGAACTCCACAATAAACGTGCGGCAAACCCACTGAAGAGGGCTTGAAAGGGTCACCAAATTAACAAACTGGATGCAATTGATAGGAAAAAAGATAACTGGTTACTTTTGTTAACAAGAATTATTTGCAATAATGCCTGCCCATTTGTTCTGCTCTCGCGGTCTTTTGACTCACCCAGATGCAGAACGCAACCCTCTTATTTCTTTCAGGTCCGGCCAGCATGACACGTATTCAACCCCCCGCTTCGCCAACCAAGCTTGCCAGCCTGCCACGCGCATGGCGTGGTATTGCTGTCCTGATGCTTAGCTTGCTAATCGCTCCAAGCGCTTTTGCTGATGAACCCGCGACTCCAGCAACTTCCGCTGCCCATACAACTGTTCCGGCAACCGCTGCTGTAGAACCAGCAACACCGGCATCAGCTCAACCGGCCGGGCTGTCGGTTGAACCCCTCGATGCAGCGTCGGCCGTTGCGGACAACAGCCTCGGCATGGCGAACGATTTATCGCCATGGGGCATGTACCAGCATGCTGACATTATCGTAAAACTGGTCCTGATCGGTTTGGCAATTGCTTCGGTTATCACTTGGACAATCTGGATTGCAAAAGGATTTGAACTGCTCGGGGCCAAACGTCGTCTGCGCAGTGAAATCGCCACACTGAAAAAAGCCCGCACCCTCAAAGAGGCCAGCGACGGCGCCAGCAACGAAGGCACGCTGGCGCATTTGCTGGTACACGACGCCCTCGAAGAAATGCGCCTTTCGAACAACAGCCGCGAGCGTGAAGGCATCAAAGAGCGGGTCAGTTTCCGTCTTGAACGCCTTGTAGCCGCCTGCGGCCGCAACATGAGCAACGGCACCGGCGTGTTGGCTACCATTGGTTCTACTGCGCCGTTCGTGGGGCTGTTCGGCACCGTGTGGGGCATCATGAATAGCTTCATCGGCATCGCCAGGACCCAAACCACCAACCTTGCAGTCGTTGCTCCCGGTATTGCCGAAGCGCTGCTCGCTACCGCCCTGGGGCTGGTCGCGGCAATTCCTGCGGTGGTGATCTACAACGTATTCGCGCGCTCCATCGCCGGTTACAAAGCTCAGGTTTCCGACGCCTCGGCACACGTGCTGCTACTGGTTAGCCGTGATCTCGACCACCTGCCGGCGGAACGTAGCCAGCCGGCGCACGTGGTGAGAGTGGGGTAAGCAATGGGCCTGCATCTGAACGAAAGTGGCGGCGACGATCTTGTCGAGAACCACGAAATCAACGTCACACCTTTCATCGACGTCATGTTGGTGCTGCTGATTATTTTCATGGTCGCAGCGCCTCTGGCGACGGTGGACATCAAGGTCGATCTGCCTGCCTCAACTTCCAAGCCTGCGCCTCGACCGGAAAAGCCTTTGTTCCTCAGCGTCAAAGCCGATCAAAGTCTTTACTTGGGTGAAGACAAAGTCAGCCGCGAACAGCTTGGGCAGGTGCTGGACGCCAAGACCCTGGGGAAAAAAGACACGACGATTTTCTTCCAGGCTGACAAGAGCGTGGATTATGGCGATTTGATGGACGTCATGAACGCGCTGCGAGGCGCGGGTTACTTGAAAGTCGGCCTTGTGGGCCTTGAGACGGTTGGTAAGAAATGATGACTCTGCGCCAAAAACTGACGCGCTACAGCGGCAGTCTGTTGTTGGTGCTCGTCGTTCACGCCGTCGCGATCATTGTCGCGTTGCGCTGGTCGTCGCCACAGGCAATTGAATTGCCGCCGGCGGCCATGATCGTCGAACTGGCTCCAGTGCCCGCGCCGCCAGCGCCGCCACCGCCTAAGGTCGTGCAGCCGCCTCAACCACCGGCCCCGGTTGAGGAGATGCAACTGCCGAAACTGGCCGAGGTTCCGAAAGCGGAGATCGTTGTTCCAAAACCGGTCATCAAGCCCAAGGTCAAACCGCAACCGCCAAATCCACCGAAAAAGCCGGAGCCGCCACAAGAGAAACCTGTTGAAGACAAACCGGTCGACACGCCTCCGGTCGCCTCCCAACCGGTCAAATCGAACCTGCCACCGACGCCACCGAGCCCGCCCTCGGACAGCAACGCCAAACGCACCTGGCAAAGTGATCTGCAGCAGCACTTGGGTAAATTCCAGCGCTACCCGGAAGACGCTCGTCGTCGCAACATCACCGGAACGACGAAGTTGAGCTTTGAAGTGGACCCCAACGGCAAAGTGGTTTCAGTCTCGATCGCACAGAGTTCTGGCAACGCTTCCCTGGACAGGGCTACGCTGGAAATGATTCGTCGGGCACAACCGCTGCCCAAACCGCCAAATGAAATTTTGCGAAACGGTTCGATTGAAGTCACTGCGCCCTTCAACTACACCCTGAAGGAGGGTAAATCGCGTTTTTGAACGACATGAGGTCAGTTGATAACGTGCGTCTATCGATTCCAGCCGCTATGCTGGGACCGCAACTTCATGGACGCACGATATGACCCTTACCGAATTGCGCTACATCGTTACCCTTGCCCAAGAACAACACTTTGGCCATGCGGCTGAACGTTGTCATGTCAGCCAACCGACCTTGTCGGTTGGCGTCAAAAAGCTTGAGGATGAACTCGGCGTGCTGATTTTCGAGCGCAGCAAGAGTGCTGTCCGTTTGACGCCAGTCGGCGAAGGCATTGTCGCTCAAGCGCAAAAGGTGCTTGAACAGGCTCAAGGCATTCGCGAACTCGCCCAGGCGGGCAAAAATCAGCTGACGGCACCGCTCAAGGTCGGAGCGATCTACACCGTTGGCCCTTATCTGTTCCCGCACCTGATTCCACAACTGCACCGGGTCGCCCCGCAAATGCCGTTGTACATCGAAGAAAACTTCACCCACATACTGCGCGACAAGCTGCGTAACGGTGAGCTGGATGCGATCATTATTGCGCTTCCGTTCAACGAAGCAGACGTCTTGACCCTGCCGCTGTACGACGAGCCGTTCTACGTATTGATGCCCGCTAACCATCCATGGACCAAGAAAGACACCATTGATGCAGCGGCGCTGAACGACAAAAGCTTGCTGCTATTGGGCGAAGGCCACTGCTTCCGCGATCAGGTACTCGAAGCGTGCCCGACGCTGGTCAAAGGCAGCGAAGGCGCAAGGCACACGACGGTCGAATCCAGCTCGCTGGAAACCATTCGCCACATGGTCGCCTCAGGCCTCGGGATTTCGATCCTGCCGATGTCGGCGGTCGACAGCCACCACTACGCCCCAGGCATCATCGAAGTTCGTCCGTTGACGCCTCCAGTACCGTTCCGCACCGTCGCCATTGCCTGGCGTGCCAGCTTTCCGCGGCCTAAAGCCATCGAGATCCTCGCTGACTCCGTACGCCTGTGCTCGGTAGCTCGCCCGAAAGTTGAAGCGAGCTAAGCCATACCATGAGCGAGCTGTCCAAAGTCTCTGTCACAGCGCTAAAGGGCGTCGGCGAGGCCATGGCTGAAAAGCTGAGCAAAGTGGGCCTGGAAAACCTCCAGGACGTCCTGTTTCACTTGCCCCTGCGTTATCAAGACCGGACCCGCATCGTACCCATCGGTGAGTTGCGTCCGGGACAGGATGCAGTGATCGAAGGCGTTGTCAGCGGGGCTGATGTAGTAATGGGCAAGCGTCGAAGTCTGTTGGTGCGGCTTGGCGACGGAACCGGTGTACTCAGCTTGCGTTTTTATCATTTCAGCAACGCACAAAAAGACGGGATGAAACGCGGAACGCACCTGCGCTGCTTCGGCGAGGCTCGGCCTGGGGCGTCGGGGCTGGAAATCTACCATCCGGAGTACCGAGCGCTGACCGGCAATGATCAACTCCCGGTGGAACAGACGCTCACACCCATCTACCCAACCACTGAAGGCCTGACCCAGCAGCGGCTGCGCCAGTTGTGCCAGCAAAGCCTGGCATTGCTCGGCCCTAAAAGCCTGCCGGACTGGCTTCCCGAAGAGCTGGCAAGGGATTACAAATTGGCGCCGCTGGACGAGGCCATTCGTTACCTGCACCACCCACCAGCCGATGCCGACCTCGAAGAACTCGCCATTGGCCACCATTGGGCGCAACACCGCTTGGCGTTCGAAGAATTACTGACGCACCAACTGTCCCAGCAGCGCTTGCGTGAAAGCCTTCGCTCGCAACGGGCACCGGTATTGCCCGTCGCCAAAAAGCTTCCAGGACTGTTCCTCGCCAACCTCGGTTTCACTCCGACCGGGGCACAACAACGGGTCGGTAAAGAAGTCGCCTATGACCTCAGTCAGCCAGAGCCGATGCTGCGCTTGATCCAGGGCGATGTCGGTGCCGGCAAGACCGTTGTCGCGGCGTTAGCGGCCTTGCAGGCGCTTGAAGCGGGTTACCAGGTGGCGCTGATGGCGCCCACTGAAATCCTTGCCGAACAGCACTACGTCAATTTCAAACGCTGGCTAGCGCCATTGGGCATTGAAGTCGCATGGCTGGCGGGTAAGCTCAAAGGCAAGGCCCGGGTTTCGGCGCTAGAACAAATTGCTACCGGCACACCCATGGTGGTGGGCACTCACGCGTTGTTTCAGGATGAAGTGCAGTTCAAGAATCTGGCATTGGTCGTCATTGATGAACAGCATCGCTTCGGCGTGCAGCAACGCCTTGCCCTGCGCAAGAAGGGTGTCGGCGGGCTAATGTGTCCGCATCAACTGATCATGACCGCCACTCCGATTCCGCGCACCTTGGCCATGAGCGCCTACGCAGACCTGGACACATCAATCCTCGACGAGCTTCCACCGGGCCGCACCCCGGTCAATACGGTGCTGGTGATCGACAGCCGCCGTGTCGAGGTGGTCGAACGAGTGCGCGCTGCATGCGCGGAGGGCCGCCAAGCCTATTGGGTCTGCACGCTGATCGAAGAGTCCGAAGAATTGACCTGCCAAGCCGCCGAAACGTCTTTCCAGGAGCTGACCAGCGCCTTGGGCGAGTTACGCGTAGGCCTGATTCACGGACGGATGAAGCCTGCCGAGAAAGCAGCGGTAATGGCCGAGTTCAAACAAGGCGCGCTGCAACTGTTAGTGGCGACCACGGTGATCGAAGTGGGGGTTGATGTACCCAACGCCAGTCTCATGATCATTGAAAACCCCGAGCGGCTGGGCCTGGCGCAACTTCACCAATTGCGCGGGCGTGTTGGTCGGGGGACGGCTGCAAGCCATTGCGTACTGCTTTATCATCCGCCACTGTCGCAGATAGGCCGCCAGCGCCTTGGCATCATGCGCGAGACGAATGATGGTTTCATCATTGCCGAAAAAGATTTAGAACTGCGCGGCCCAGGCGAGATGCTTGGCACCCGGCAGACTGGCTTGCTGCAATTCAAAGTTGCCGATTTGATGCGGGATGCGGATCTCCTGCCCGCTGTCCGTGACGCAGCCCAGGCGCTGCTGGAACGCTGGCCGAATCATGTAAGCCCCTTGCTGGACCGCTGGCTGCGTCACGGCCAGCAATATGGACAAGTTTAAGAGTGTCAGCCAATAACAATGCAGAAATAACCAAGCTGGTTATACTCCCTCGATTGTACGAACTTGGATGCAGACCATGACAGAAGTTGCTTTCGTCGATGAAATCCCGCTAGCCCCCTCTGTCATTCGACTACTGTTGGGCAAACTAGCCATCAGTTACCGCGATGTCGCCGATGACGATAGCCTTCCTGCTTCCAGAAAACTTCAAGCGATATTGGTTGAAGATGCGGTTGGTGCGTTGTTGGTATTGGTTCCGCAGAACCACTTGCTCGACCTCAATCGCCTCGCCGAATTGACTGGCCGCAAATTGACCGCTGTGCCTGAAGAACGCCTTGAGCGCTTGCTCGGTCGATACAACCGGAGTTTGATGCCAGGCCTGCCTGCGTTGAATGGCACCCCATGTCTGTACGAAGAACGCCTGCTGCAAGAGTCCACTTTGCTGATCAACTGCGGGGAGCCTGGCGTGTTGCTGGAAATCTCCAGCGAAGACTTCAAAGGCATGGTGAGCAAGGCGAGCGCGGCTACGTTCGGTGAACCGTTGAGCTCCATCCGTCCGAACCTTGACCGCCCGGACGATGACCGCGAAGAAATCATTCAGGCCATGCATGCGTTTACGGCACGCCGTATCCAGCAACGGCTGGAGGCGACGCTGGAGATTCCTCCACTGGCGGAAACTGCACAAAAGATAATCAAATTGCGGGTCGATCCGAACGCGACGATTGATGACATTACCGGCGTGGTCGAAACCGATCCCGCTCTGGCCGCACAAGTGGTCAGCTGGGCGGCATCGCCCTATTACGCATCGCCCGGCAAAATCCGTTCAGTAGAAGACGCCATTGTCCGGGTGTTGGGTTTCGATCTGGTGATCAACCTGGCGCTGGGTCTGGCCCTGGGTAAAACCCTGAGCCTGCCCAAGGACCACCCGCAACACACAACCCCGTACTGGCAACAATCGATCTACACAGCGGCAGTGATCGAAGGCCTGACCCGCGCTATGCCCCGTGCCCAGCGCCCGGAAGCAGGCCTGACCTACCTGGCAGGTCTACTGCATAACTTCGGTTATCTGTTGCTGGCTCACGTTTTTCCGCCGCATTTCTCGCTGATCTGCCGCCATCTGGAAGTGAACCCGCACCTGTGCCATAGCTATGTCGAACAGCATTTGCTGGGCATAAGCCGCGAACAGATCGGTGCCTGGCTGATGCGCTACTGGGACATGCCAGAAGAGTTGTCCACCGCGCTGCGCTTCCAGCACGACCCATCGTATGCGGGTGAGCACAGCGAATACGCGAACCTGGTATGCCTGACTGTACGCTTGTTGCGTAAACACGGCATCGGCTCCGGGCCGCAAGAAAGCCTTCCGGACGAGTTGTTCGAACGCCTTGGTCTGACACGGGAAAAAGCCGAAGAAGCGGTGAAGAAGGTACTCGAAGCCGAAGTACTGCTGCGCGAACTGGCGTCGCAATTCAACCAGTAAACGGCCAAACCCAACCTGTAGCGGCCAACGTGTTGGCGAGGCGAACACCCAGTTGATTCATAGCAACGGGGTGCTGCTTTGGCGAACAGGTTCGCTCCCGCCGGAATGTGAACTGCGCCCCAGAGGTTGGATCTATGTCCAACTTCGGGGGCGCAGTTCACTCTATAGGAACTGCCGAAGGCTGCTGTAGGTGCGTTAAACCGTCTTTTCCTTTTTCTTCGGCTTCAAATACTTAGTCAACCCCTGGAACCAGATTGCCAATCCTGGGTTGCCTTTGATCAGGATGTCTTTGTCCTGGATGCCTTGCATGAACGCCAGCTGCTTGTTCTTCGCCTGCAGGGTGGCGAAGCCGAACGCGGCGTCTTTGAAAGAGATAGCAAAGGCTGGCTCAGCAACCACCCCGGGCTTGCTGACCAGGCGCTGCCCGCTGACGATGAAGTGCCGGGCTACCGTGCCATCGAACGTCTGTAGCTGAAAGGTCAGCTCTTTTCCCGCCAACTGACTCTGGAAGGCTGGATTGTTGCGGCTGGCTTTGGCCATTAAATAGCCAAGCATCCACAGAAGAAAACGAAATTTCATTGCGCAGCCTTATCTGGAAACCGCTGACATGGGAGCGGTAAGCACCGCAGTGTACGCAAAAAAATGGGCACCCGACCGTGTCGGTGTGCCCATTATTTGCTACTACCCGCCTCCCGCTGAGGCGTTTAGCAGATTAAGGATTAACGCTGTCTTTTAACGATTTTCCAGGTTTGAAGGCGACCGTGTTACTCGCCTTTATTTTAACGGGCTCACCGGTCTGTGGATTTTTGCCGGTGCGCGCACCACGGTGGCGCTGCAAAAAAGTGCCGAAACCTACCAGCGTGACGCTGTCTTTTCGGTGCAATGCGCCAGTGATTTCTTCAAGAACGGCGTTAAGGACGCGGTTCGCTTGCTCTTTGGTTAGATCTGCTTTTTCCGCAATAGCAGCTGCGAGTTCTGGTTTACGCATATAAAGCCTCTTTGACGGTTTTTTGTTGTTATGTCCGTGCCGTTCTTCCCGAACAGCGACCAAAGTGCCGCAACGGCTCTACGTTGCGGCAGACGGGAATGAGGATGGCATGCCGGTGTTACCTGCGCCAGCCTGTGCGCGACGTTTATCACGATAAAAACGGGGCTTATCCGACAGAACGACGGTTATTTATGCCAGCAACGGTGGTAGCACTTTATTGAGGGCCAGTTTTTCCAATACCGCAGTGCCCGTTAGTGCATAACCCAGCAACTTACCGCCGGAATCATGGCACAGCGCTTTAATATCAGCGCCCTGCCCCGCAACGGTCCAGACGCCTTCCATGCCCCGTGGCGGTGGCGAAACTACCAGTGGACACACCGGCGTCTTTACGGTGATCGGCATCGGGCCGTAACTGACCGGCGTCGGATTTCCCGAGAGGGTTTGCGCCAATGCCCGGGCGCAACTCATCAGCGGCATAACGTAAAGCAGATTCAAGCCATCGACCTGGGCGCAATCCCCCAGCGCATAGATATTGGCGTGGGATGTTTTCAAATGACGATCAACGGTGACTCCACGGTCAGTCTGCAAACCAGCGGCTGCCGCCAGATCCACACGTGGACGTAAACCAATGGCAGAGACCACAACGTCACACGGCAACACTTCACCGTCTGAAAGATGCGCTTCCAGCCCTTGCTCGGTACGTAGCAGGCGCGTCAGCACCGGCCCGAGGTGGAAGCGAGCCCCTAAACCTTCCAGGCCCGCCTGTACAGCAGCAGCGGCGGCCGGATGAAGCAAGGTCGGCATGACTTGCTCACATGGCGCTACCAGATCGACGTCGTAGCCGCCAAGGATCAGGTCATTGGCAAACTCACAACCAATCAGGCCAGCACCCAGTATCACCACGCGATGCTTGCCCGCCGCCGCCGCGCGGAAGCGTGCGTAATCTTCCAGGTCATTGATGGGAAATATCGCGTCGCTGGCGTCGCCTTCGACCGGAACCCGCACGGTTTCCGCTCCCCAGGCCAGAATCAGGTCGCGGTAATACACGGCCTCTTCACCAACCCACAAACGCTTGTGAC
>NZ_JAQGNX010000022.1 GCF_028293835.1 Pseudomonas sp. | reverse complement strand
CAACCCACAAACGCTTGTGACCCGGATCAATGCCGCTGACCCGTGTATGGGTGCGCACTTCTGCCTTCAGTTGTTCGGCCATGGCGCCGGGTTCGGCCATGCTCAAGCCATCGGCTTCTTTGTTTTTACCAAAGCCGGTGGACAGCATCGGTTTCGAGTAAGAACGCCCGTCGTCCGCAGTAATCAGCAACAGCGGTGTTTCGCTATCCAGTTTGCGAAACTCCCGGGCCAGGTTATAACCCGCCAGGCCAGTGCCGACGATGACGACAGGTGCGTTCATTACGTTTTCCTGAATGAAATACAGTGGAGAAAGAATCGGGCCGTTATCAGCCGATTTCGATCATTTCAAAATCCATCTTGCCAACGCCACAATCCGGGCACAGCCAATCTTCCGGCACGTCTTGCCACAACGTACCCGGAGCGATTCCGTCGTCCGGCCAGCCGTCGGCTTCGTTATAAATCAAGCCACAGACAATGCATTGCCACTTCTTCATCGGTAAATTCTCTTGGTTCTCAGGCTGACATGGCCCGGCAGTCGATGGATAAAGCGATTGCCGCCAGGCTCAGGGCGTTTTGTACTGATCGACGCGCTCAGATGCAAGCGGGATCGGCGTAAGCAGGTCGCTCCGAGGGGCTCAGACCGCACAATCAAACATGCTAAGCTGATCGCCTCGATTGTTGCCAATAATTACCCACCGTGCCTGAGCAAAATTCCCTTCTTGTTACCCCTGACTGGCGTCAACACCACCAACTCGTGGTATTGCCCAAGCCTGTCGTCCTCGACTGGTTGTTCAATCAGGACTCCCTCACTCGCCGTCTGACTCGCCTGTCGGCCAATGGTTTCAGTGTTTTACCGTTGTTCGAAGGTTGGCAAGCGCTACGTGCGGATGAATGCACAGCGTTGGCGTTACCTGATCAGAGTATTGGATGGGTGCGCGAAGTGTACCTGCTTGGCAATGGACAGAAATGGGTGTTCGCCCGCAGCGTCGCCGCCCAAAGCGCTCTGCGACAAGGGGGGTTGAACATGGACCAACTGGGTACTCGCTCATTGGGCGAACTGCTGTTTTGCGACGAAGCGTTCGAACGTGGCGCACTTGAGGCCTGCCGTTATCCAGCTGCCTGGCTGCCGACTGCCGATACCGCCGACGCTCTATGGGGCCGGCGCTCGTGCTTTAGCCGAGGCGCGCTGAGCTTGCTGGTGGCGGAAGTATTTCTGCCGAATTTTTGGCACGCTGTTCAGACTGCCGGACCTGCTACGGAGCAGCATTGATGTACGTGAGCTTGCTTAAATCACTGAACCGCCTGAACCCGCGTGCCTGGGACTTCGTTCAGTTGACCCGTATCGATAAACCCATCGGCATTTACCTGCTGTTGTGGCCAACCCTATGGGCGCTGTGGATTTCGGCCAAAGGCGTGCCGTCCATTGCTAACCTGCTGATCTTCGTCGTCGGTGTGGTCCTGATGCGCGCAGCGGGTTGCGTGATTAATGACTTCGCCGACCGCAAGGTCGATGGCCACGTCAAACGAACTGAACAGCGCCCCTTGGTCAGCGGCAAGGTCAGCGCCCGCGAGGCACTGGTGTTGTTCGCGGTGTTGATAGGCTTGAGCTTTTTACTGGTACTGCTCACCAATGCCATGACGATTTGGCTGTCGTTCGGCGGTCTGGCGCTGGCAGCGTGTTACCCCTTCATGAAGCGCTACACCTACTACCCTCAAGTCGTGCTCGGCGCGGCGTTTTCATGGGGGATGCCCATGGCGTTTACCGCACAGACCGGCGACTTGCCCGCTGCGGCATGGTTGCTGTACATCGCAAATCTGCTGTGGACCGTCGGCTACGACACGTATTACGCCATGACTGACCGCGAAGATGATTTGAAAATCGGGGTCAAGTCCACAGCAGTGCTGTTCGGCGACGCAGATCGGGTGATTATCCTGACGTTGCAGGGCCTGGCATTGGGCTGCCTGCTGCTGGCGGGATCACGCTTCGAACTGGGTGTGTACTTTTACTGCGGCCTGCTGGTGGCTGCGGCGTGCTTCGGGTGGGAATTTTGGTACACGCGTAACCGTGAGCCGCAACGTTGCTTCCAGGCTTTTTTGCACAACCACTGGGCGGGACTGGCGATTTTTGTCGGGATAGTTACTGACTACGGATTGCGCTGACCGCCAGCGTTGAAACCGACGGTCGGCGCTGCAAAAGTTTGTATCACTTGGCCACGTGCCAAACATCGCCTTTGCCATCACCGTTCATGTCACCGGCTTTTTTATCCATTTTGAAGGTATAGAGCGGCTTGCCGCCAGACGCCCACTGCATCGTGCCATCGTCGCGCTTGACGACGGACCAATTGCCCATGGCTTTGGCACCAGCCGGTGCCATCAACGGTGGCCAGTTTTCCGAACACTTGTCATTACACATGGATTTACCGGCAGTGGTGTCCTTGTCGAAGGTATAAAGCGTCATGCCCTTTTGATCGACCATCATCCCGTCTTTCACCATCGCGGGGTCTGCCGCAAACGCCATGCCCGAAGTTGCCAGGGCTGCAGCGGTGAGCAAGCCGAGTAAGGTCTTCGAAATTTTAGTCATCGGGTACGTCCTCTTTTTGTTTTAAGTCGGACTGTCAGCTTAGACCCAGAGCGGCCAGAGAAGCTAGCAGTGCCCCAAGCTGTCACACGACTGCAATAATTCCGTTATCTAATGCGCCCAAGACAGTTAAATGACAAAGAGGATGGAGCATGGCTGGCAGGAGTATTCTGATCGTTGACGACGAAGCGCCTATTCGCGAAATGATCGCCGTTGCATTGGAAATGGCCGGCTACGATTGCATGGAAGCGGAAAACTCCCAGCAAGCCCACGCCATCATCGTCGACCGTAAACCCGACCTGATTCTGCTGGACTGGATGCTGCCAGGCACCTCCGGGATTGAACTCGCACGCCGTTTAAAGCGCGACGAGCTGACCTGCGATATCCCGATCATCATGCTTACCGCCAAGGGCGAAGAAGACAACAAGATCCAGGGCCTTGAAGTCGGCGCCGACGATTACATCACCAAGCCGTTCTCCCCACGCGAGCTGGTCGCACGCCTCAAGGCTGTCTTGCGCCGTGCGGGGCCAAGCGATGGCGAAGCGCCTATCGAGGTGGGTGGTCTGTTGCTTGATCCTATTAGCCACCGCGTCACCATCGACGGCAAGCCCGCAGAAATGGGTCCTACCGAATACCGCCTGTTGCAATTTTTCATGACGCATCAAGAACGCGCCTATACCCGCGGCCAGTTGCTCGATCAGGTCTGGGGCGGCAACGTCTATGTCGAGGAGCGTACGGTGGATGTGCACATCCGGCGTCTGCGCAAAGCCCTCGGTGATGCCTACGAAAATCTGGTACAAACCGTGCGCGGCACCGGCTACCGTTTTTCGACAAAGAGCTGATCGGCGTTTTTCGGGCATATAGCTGATTGCCTGGGCTGTCTACAGGCTGTACTGGACAAGGATGCGTTAATTGAACCAAAACTGGCACGGCACGCTGATCCGCCACATGCTGCTGTTGGTCACTGCCTGTTTGGTGATGGGACTGATCAGCGGTTATTACGGCTGGAGCATGGCGGCGGGCCTGGGTATTTATCTTGCCTGGACGCTGAAACAGTTGTTGCGCATGCATGAATGGTTGCGCGAGCAGAAAGCCGATGAGCCGCCGCCCGACGGTTATGGCTTATGGGGCGACGTGTTCGACAGCATCTACCACCTGCAACGACGTGATCAGCGCGTGCGTGGCCGGTTACAAGCGGTGATAGATCGTGTTCAGGAGTCCACAGCGGCGCTCAGAGACGCGGTGATCATGCTGGACAGCGAAGGTAACCTTGAGTGGTGGAATCGTGCTGCGGAAACATTGCTGGGCCTCAAGACCCCACAAGACAGCGGCCAGCCCGTGACCAATCTGGTGCGTCATCCGCAGTTCAAAGAATACTTCGAACAAAACAATTACCTCGAACCACTGGAAATCCCCTCGCCGGTCAATGACCGACTGCGCGTGCAGTTGCTCATCACTCGCTACGGAAATAACGAACATTTGATGCTGGTTCGGGATGTGACCCGCATTCATCAGTTGGAACAGATGCGCAAAGACTTCGTTGCCAACGTTTCCCATGAGCTGCGGACCCCGTTGACGGTCATTTGCGGCTACCTGGAAACCCTGCTGGACAACGTTGAGGGTGTGAACCCGCGCTGGGTCCGCGCCTTGCAACAGATGCAGCAGCAGGGCGAGCGTATGCAGACCCTGCTTAATGATCTGTTGCTGCTGGCGAAGCTCGAAGCCACCGGCTATCCGTCAGATAACCAACCCGTGGTCGTGGCAACAATGCTGCAAGGCGTCAAAAACGATGCTCAGGCTTTATCTGCGCAGCGCAACCACGTCATCACGCTAGAGATCGACAGCCAAGCGCGGCTTAAGGGCAGCGAGCAGGAACTGCGCAGCGCCTTTTCCAACTTGATATTCAACGCAGTGAAATACACCCCGGCTGAAGGCTCCGTCCATATTCGCTGGTGGGCTGACGAAAGGGGTGCGCACATGAGCGTGACGGATTCCGGACCGGGCATCGAGGCCAAGCATTTACCGCGGCTGACCGAACGCTTCTACCGCGTCGACTCCAGCCGTGCCTCTAACACGGGAGGCACTGGACTCGGTCTTGCTATCGCTAAACATGTTTTGTTACGTCATCGCGGCACGTTGAATATCGTCAGCGTAGTGGGCAAAGGCAGCACGTTTACCTGCCATTTCCCCTCGTCCCAAGTGATCAATTCTTGATCAAGCCTCTAGGCAAGCTGGCCGCTAGCCGCTACATTGCCGCTCTTGTGCTCGCTGGTTTGGCGTAGCAACATACCCCATTAGATGAAACGGAACCTTTAAAACTCCACCATGGACCCCTCTCCTAGTTTGTCCCTCTCCGCGTTGTTCGCCGATTTCGGCATGATTCTTTTTGCTTTAGTGCTAGTTCTGCTCAACGGGTTTTTCGTTGCGGCCGAATTCGCCATGGTCAAGTTGCGCTCGACGCGAGTTGAATCCATCGCAGAGAAAAATGGCTGGCGCGGGCATATTCTGCGCACTGTTCACAGCCAACTCGACGCCTACCTCTCAGCCTGTCAACTGGGCATCACCCTCGCCTCCCTCGGCCTTGGCTGGGTCGGTGAACCGGCGTTCGCGCACCTGCTTGAGCCGCTGCTGCACTTCGTTGGCGTACAGTCGCCGGAAGTGATCAAGGGCGTTTCGTTCTTCAGCGCGTTTTTCGTCATTTCATACCTGCATATCGTGGTCGGCGAACTGGCGCCCAAATCCTGGGCAATTCGCAAACCCGAGCTGCTGTCGCTATGGACAGCCGTGCCCCTGTACCTGTTTTACTGGTCCATGTACCCAGCGATTTACCTGCTCAACGCCAGCGCCAACGGCATCTTGCGTATTGCCGGTCAGGGCGAGCCTGGCCCGCACCACGAGCATCACTACAGCCGTGACGAGTTGAAGCTGATTCTGCACTCGAGCCGAGGTCAGGACCCCAGCGACCAAGGTATGCGGGTGCTGGCGTCGGCGGTAGAAATGGGCGAACTGGAAGTGGTCGACTGGGCCAACTCCCGGGAAGACCTGGTAACGCTGGACTGCAACGCGCCGCTTAAGGAAATCCTCGCGTTGTTCCGTCGCCATAAATTCAGTCGGTACCCGGTCTACGATGCTGAGCGCGGCGTATTCGTCGGCCTGCTGCACATCAAAGATTTGCTGCTGGAGCTGGCCGCCCTGGACCACCTGCCAGAGTCGTTTAACCTCGCTGAAATGACCCGGCCATTGGAGCGTGTTTCCAGGCACATGCCGCTGTCACGCCTGTTGGAGCAATTTCGCCAAGGGAGTTCGCACTTCGCACTGGTTGAGGAAGCCGACGGCAATATCATTGGCTACCTGACCATGGAAGACGTGCTGGAAGTATTGGTCGGCGACATTCAGGATGAACACCGCAAAGCTGAACGCGGAATCCTCGCCTATCAACCTGGCAAACTGTTGGTGCGTGGCGATACGCCGCTGTTCAAGGTCGAACGTCTACTGGGGGTTGATCTGGACCACATCGAAGCGGAAACCCTTGCCGGCTTGATCTACGAAACCCTCAAGCGGGTGCCGGGGGAAGAGGAGGTACTGGAAGTCGAAGGCCTGCGCATCATCATCAAAAAGATGAAAGGCCCGAAAATCGTGTTGGCCAAGGTGCTGAAGATCGACTAAGCCAGCTCAATTGCCGCCCACCGCAAAGTTGGGCAGGCTGTCCACATGCTCAGCGAATTGATAGGGGATTGACTCCAACCCCAACCCGGCGTTGCGCTGAATAACGAAGTGCAAATGCGGGCCGGTGCTGTTGCCAGTATTGCCGGAACGCGCCAGGTCGGTGCCCACGGCCACCCGCTGGCCTTCCTTAACGCTCACCGAACCGCGCATCAGGTGCAAATACACGCCCATGGTGCCGTCGTCGTGAAGTATCCGCACGAAGTTGCCCGACGGGTCCGAGCCGCGTCCTGACTGGCCGTTCTCAACTTTGATCACCGTACCGGACCGCGCCGCAATAATCGGTGTGCCTTCAGGCATGGCAATGTCCATTGCGTAGCGACTTCTGACCCCAAAGTGGCTGAACTTACCATTGGGTCCTTGGCTAATACGAAACGGCCCGCCCTTCCACGGCAGCGGATAGCTGTACATAAAGGGCTGGCGTTCGGGGTCGCCGAGGGAATAACGCAGCTTAGGCGTATAGCTGAGGGCTTTGCCGGGTTGCAACGGACTCAACACTACGAAGCGCAGGTTACTTCGCGCCGGGACGACCCGATGGATCGGCGCACTGGTAATTCCCAACACGTTTTTGACTGCCGACAACTGTAATTCCACCTCAACCGGCGCGAAGGTGTCGTTGCGCACAAATAAGCTGTGAACGCCTTTGTCCCGCTTGATTTGAAGATGCACCTGCTGTTCCAGATGCTCGACGATACGTTCTCGCGGTTTTACCACCGTGGCGCCTGGGGTCGGCCTGTCGGTGAACGACACCACGCCGTTGGCGTCGGTAAATTTATAGATGGTCAAAGCCGACGCCGTTTGTGCGGTCAGCAGCAGAACACACAACAGAAGGAGGCGTTTTAGCATCGTGATTGATCAAGTTGGCTGGGGGCAGGCCAAGCGTAGCAGCGAATCGCTATCGTTGGTGCGCGGCTGAATCAAATCAGTCGTAACCGAATGAGCCCACTCGTCGCATAGACGTCCGGGGCCTCCGCAATCCGGTGGCGCGAACTTGATCGCGAAGATAACCGCGCGGTGCAGCAGACAGACGGCGCCACCCGCTTCACGAACACGTTTGGTCCCACCGAGATTTAGGCCGGGAGCCGAATTTATATCAGCTCCACAGCCTTCCCGCCGGCATGAACGGTTTAGCAGTCAAGCGCCTGGGACGAAGTGCTTCAGCGCTGTGCCGCGAGCGATGAGGCGCGAGATGTAATCGAGCTTTTGCGCGTCCTGGTCGACGAAGCGAAAGGTCAGCTGCAACCAGTCGCTGTCCGGCTTTTGCTCGTAGGCGACAATGGCGTGCAGGTAGCCGTTGAGGCGGGCTACTTCGGCGTTATCGCCCTGTTCGAGGTCAAGCACGGCGCTGTCGAGAATTTGCGGCAACACGTCGGCACGGCGAACCACCAACAACGCTTCCTTGAGGCTCAACGCTTTGATCACGCATTGCTGGGTGCCGCTAGGCAGGCGCAACTGGCCCTGACCGCGACCGGCAGGCGCGCCAGCAGTCGCCGGAGCAAAAGCTGGGGCAGGCCGAGCACCGGCGTTAAGCAATCCAGGAACTGCGGCAGGCGCGGCAGGCTGTCGAACTACTTCCGTTTTGCCGCCGGTCAAAGCGCTTAGGGAGTCATTAGCGAACGCAGAATTCATTTTGGTCGGCGCGCTGGCAAGCAGGGTGTCTAGCTTGCCTATTTTGGCTAACGCTTTTTTAACCTTGGTCAGCAGCTGTTCGTTGGTGAACGGCTTGCCGATAAAGTCAGTCACGCCCGCCTGAATAGCCTGGACCACGTTTTCCTTGTCGCCACGGCTGGTGACCATGATGAAGGGCATGGCTTTAAGGTTGTCTTGGGTCCGGCACCAGGCCAGCAGCTCAAGACCAGACATTTCCGGCATTTCCCAGTCGCACAGCACCAAGTCAAACGTTTCACGTTCCAACAAGGTCTGTGCCTTGCGACCGTTTACCGCGTCATCAATGTGGATACCCGGAAAATAATTGCGCAAACCTTTTTTCACCAGATCACGAATAAACGGCGCGTCATCCACGACCAATACACTGACTTTACTCATCGACGCTCCTTAAATTCCTGGCAGCATAGCGTGGCAGATAGCCATTGCTAAACACATTAGTGACGCCAGGACCTTTCGTTCGCGGGCGGCTTGAATTGCAAAGCCATAAACGAGAACGCCCAGCAGCGTGCTGGGCGTTTTTTTTCGCAGGCAATCTTATTTATCGTCAGATTTATTCAGAACATTAGCGCTTTCGCTGCTGATGCCCTGCACTTCCTCTTTCATCCGCTTGAGGCCGATGTGGCGCACGTCAGTACCGCGAACCAGATAAATTACCAACTCGGCAATATTGCGCGCGTGGTCGCCAATACGTTCCAGTGAGCGCAGCACCCAGATCACATTCAGCACCCGCGAGATAGAGCGCGGGTCTTCCATCATGTAGGTGACCAGTTCACGCAGCGCAGTCTTGTACTCACGGTCGATGATTTTGTCGTATTGAGCGACTGACAAGGCCAGATCGGCGTCGAAGCGAGCGAAGGCGTCGAGTGCATCGCGGACCATATTGCGAACCTGATCGCCGATGTGTCGCACTTCTACATAGCCACGTGGCGACTCGCCCTCTTCACACAACTGAATAGCGCGCTTGGCAATTTTGGTCGATTCGTCGCCAATACGCTCCAGGTCGATCACCGACTTGGAGATGCTGATGATCAAGCGCAAATCGGAGGCCGCTGGTTGACGACGCGCCAAAATACGCACGCACTCTTCGTCAATGTTTCGCTCCATCTGGTTAATCTGATCGTCAACTTCGCGGACCTGCTGGGCCAAGCCCGAGTCTGCGTCGATCAGCGCGGTCACTGCATCATTGACCTGCTTTTCTACCAAACCCCCCATCGCCAGCAAGTGGCTACGCACCTCTTCAAGCTCAACGTTGAACTGTTGGGAGATGTGATGAGTGTGGCTGTCTTTATCGATCATGGGGTCGCTCCGCGACAGCTCAAGCAACAAGCTTCAAGCTGCAAGTAGTTGTAGTGATCCAAAATTTGCGCCGCGTCTGATCTCCAGCTTGCGGCTTACAGCTTGAAGCTTGCCGCTGCCCTGCTAGCCATACCGACCGGTGATGTAGTCTTCGGTCTGTTTCTTGGCCGGGTTGGTAAACAACGTGTCGGTATCGCCGTACTCGACCAGCTTGCCCATGTACATGAACGCGGTGTAATCGGAGACCCGCGCGGCCTGCTGCATGTTGTGGGTCACAATAACAATGGTGTATTTCGATTTGAGTTCGTAGATCAGTTCTTCGACTTTCAAGGTTGAAATCGGATCAAGTGCCGAACACGGTTCGTCGAGCAACAGCACTTCCGGCTCGACGGCGATGGTGCGGGCGATGACCAGACGTTGCTGCTGACCACCAGACAAGCCCAGTGCCGATTCATGCAGACGGTCTTTGACTTCGTCCCACAGCGCGGCGCCCTTGAGCGCCCACTCGACGGCTTCGTCCAGTACGCGTTTTTTGTTTATGCCCTGGATGCGCAGGCCGTAGACCACGTTTTCATAGATGGTTTTCGGAAACGGGTTAGGTTTCTGGAACACCATGCCGACGCGACGACGCAACTCGGCGACGTCCTCGCCTTTGCTATAGATATCGTGCCCGTACAGATTGATCGCACCGTCTACGCGACAGCCGTCGACCAGGTCGTTCATTCGGTTAAACGTACGCAGCAGCGTCGACTTGCCGCAGCCAGACGGGCCGATAAAGGCGGTCACGCGCTGCTTGGGGATATTCAGGCTGACGTCGAATAGCGCCTGTTTATCGCCGTAGAACAGGCTCAGGCTCGGCACCTCAATGGCCACGGACTCATTGGCCAGATCAAGGCTCTGTTTGTTGCGCCCTAAAGCCGACATGTTGATGCCGTGGGTATGGGGTTCATGCTGCATGGTTTCACTCCATTTGTAGCTTTAAGCTTCAAGCTGCTAGCTACAAGCTTCAAGTATTTAGCAAATGCGGCGTGTAGCTTGCCGCTTTAGGCTTGGGGCTGATCTTCAACTATCCAGTGCTTTGTATTTTTCGCGCAGATGGTTACGAATCGCCACCGCAGACAGGTTGAGCAAGGCGATCACCAGCACTAACAGCAAAGCGGTCGCATAGACCAGCGGCCGCGCGGCTTCGACGTTGGGGCTCTGGAAGCCGACATCATAAATGTGGAAGCCCAAGTGCATGATTTTCTGATCAAGGTGCAGGTACGGGTAGTTACCGTCCACTGGCAGTGACGGCGCCAACTTCACTACACCCACCAACATCAGCGGCGCGACTTCGCCGGCGGCGCGGGCAACCGCCAGGATCAGGCCGGTCATCATGGCCGGGCTGGCCATAGGCAGCACGATCTTCCATAAGGTTTCCGCCTTGGTCGCACCCAACGCCAACGAACCTTCGCGGATCGTGCGCGGGATTCGTGCCAAGCCCTCTTCGGTGGCGACGATTACAACGGGAACGGCCAGCAGTGCGAGGGTCAACGAGGCCCAGAGCAAACCCGGCGTACCAAACGTCGGCGCAGGTAGGGCTTCGGGGAAAAACAGCCGATCAAGCGAGCCGCCCAGCACATACACGAAGAAGCCCAGGCCAAACACCCCATAGACAATCGCCGGCACCCCAGCAAGGTTGTTCACCGCGATACGGATCAACCGCGTGACCGGACCTTGTTTTGCATACTCGCGCAGGTAAACCGCTGCCAATACGCCGAACGGGGTCACGATCACAGCCATGATCAAGGTCATCATCACCGTGCCAAAAATGGCTGGAAAAATCCCACCCTCAGTGTTGGCTTCACGGGGGTCTTCGCTGAGGAATTCCCACAGTTTCTTGAAGTAGAAACCCAGCTTGGTGAACGAACCCATGGCATTGGGTTGATAAGCGTGAACCACCTTGCCTACGCTGATTTCAACTTCTTTACCGTTGGCATCCCGCGCGGTCAGGCTGTCGCGGTTAAACGCTTCATGCAGCGCGCCCAAACGACCTTCAATGCTTTTGTATTGGGCGTCGTATCCAGCACGCTCGCTGTCCATGTCCGCCTGAGCGACCGCATCCAGCTTGCCATCCAATTCCAGCTTGCGCTTGTGCAGACGTAGGCGTTCGATGCCGTGGTTAATGGCGCCGATGTCTTTTTTCTCGAGACCGCTCAATTCATCGGCGAGCTTTTCAACGCGACTGATCCGTTCCTGCAGGATTGGCCACGCGGCTTCGCCTTCGGCAATGACTTTTCCGTTTTCCTTGATGTTGACCAGATAGCCGTAGAAATTGCCCCACTCGCGGCGCTCTAGGGTCATCAGCTCTTTGGGTGTGCTTTGCTCGGTCAACCATTCGCCGACCACCCAAGTGAAGTCACTGGGATTAATGTCGCGATTGCCGACCTTGAACAGCTCGCGGGTCATGAATTCCGGACCGACATCGGGAACGGGCAGGCCCGCGCCCTTGAGGCGTGCACGGGGCACTTCCTCTGTTTGTACGACTTCGCCGATCAGGACATGGTTGGCTTCGTTGGGCACGTTGTATTGCGCCAGCACCACGTCCGCTGGCCAGAAATGGCCCAGGCCCCGGACGGCAATCACCGTCAGCAGGCCGAGGGTCATGATCACGGCGATGGACACCGCGCCCGCGCTCATCCAGACGCCGGGAGCGCCGGTTTTGATCCAGCTCTTGAGGGAGTTCCGTTTCACAGAATTCTACCTTCCTTAGAGAGATGAGTATTTCTTGCGAAGACGCTGACGAATCAGCTCCGCAAGTGTGTTCATCACAAAGGTGAACATCAGAAGGACCAACGCTGCGAGGAACAGCACCCGATAATGACTGCCGCCAACTTCAGACTCCGGCATCTCCACCGCAACGTTCGCCGCCAGGGTGCGCATGCCTTCAAACAAATTCATGTCCATGATCGGCGTGTTACCGGTGGCCATCAGCACGATCATGGTTTCGCCGACTGCGCGGCCCATGCCGATCATCAGCGCCGAGAAGATCCCAGGGCTGGCGGTCAGAATCACCACCCGCGTCAGCGTCTGCCAAGGCGTCGCGCCGAGGGCCAGAGAGCCCAGGGTCAAACCGCGTGGCACGCTGAACACGGCGTCTTCAGCGATGGAGTAGATGTTGGGAATAACCGCGAAGCCCATCGCCAACCCGACCACCAGTGCGTTGCGCTGATCGTAAGTGATGCCCAGGTCGTTGGAGATCCACATGCGCATGTCGCCGCCGAAGAACCAGTTCTCCAGATGCGGACTCATGCTTAACGACAGCCAGCCGACCAGCAGCACGACCGGAATCAGAATCGCCGACTCCCAACCGTCCGGCACTCGCAGACGGATCGACTCTGGTAAACGGCTCCAGAGGAAGCCCGCAAGCAAAATCCCTACCGGCGTCAGCAACAACAGACTGAATATTCCCGGCAGATGGCCTTCCAGATACGGTGCCAGAAACAGTCCGGCAAAGAAGCCGAGAATCACCGTCGGCATCGCTTCCATCAGCTCGATCACCGGCTTGACCTTACGGCGCATGCCCGGCGCCATGAAGTAAGCGGTGTAAATCGCCGCAGCAATCGCCAACGGCGCCGCCAGTAACATGGCGTAAAACGCTGCTTTCAAGGTGCCGTAGGTGAGCGGCGCCAGGCTCAGTTTGGGTTCGAAATCCGTGTTCGACGCGGTGGACTGCCAAACGTATTGCGGCGAATCATAGTTTTCATACCAAACCTTGCCCCACAACGCGCTCCACGAGACTTCCGGGTGCGGGTTGGACAAGCTCATCGGCAGCAATTTGCCGCCCTGCTCGACGATGATTTCGTCAGCACGCGGCGACATTCCCAGAATCCCAGGCCCATCGGAAACCTGATCCACCAGCAGTGTGCGGTGCGCAGTACTGTGGAACACGCCGAGCTTGCCCGATGCGTCCAACGCGACGAAACCTTTGCGGCGCTGTTCAGCGGTGATGCGCACAATCGGCGCAGTGCTCATCTGAAAGTCACGAATGTGCTGGAAACGCATTTCGCCATCGATGTCGCGAGCCATGAACCATTGGGCCAATCCACCCTTGGAGCTGCCGATGATCAACGACACGCCGCCGACCAGTTGCGTGCTGGCCGACACTTCAGCGCTTGCATCTTCAAGCAGCTTATAACGGCCGTTGAGGCTGCGATCACGCAAGCTGAACACATCGGCCTGGGCCCGACCATTGACTACATACAGCCACTGCTGCCGGGGATCGATGAAGATCGCTTTGACCGTTTCGGTCATTTGCGGAAGTTCGATGCGCGTCTGCTCGCTGGTGGATTCGCCGGTCATCATGTTTTCTTCCTGAGTCAGGGAGAGAACATGCAACTGCGCACCGGTAGCACCCGCCAATACCAACGATTTATCCGTGGCGTTCAGGCTAACGTGCTCTAACGGTTGACCTTGCTCGTCCAGATTCAACGCCGCTTCGCCGTACGGGTAAGAGATCGATGGAGAAATGGTCTTTATGTTGTCGGGATAAGAGATCAGGTAATTGTGTTTGATCACCAGCGCCTGGCCATTGGATAAGCCCAGCACCATTAATGGCGTTCCCGGCTGATCTTCGCCTATAGAGGTGACGGTCGCGCCCGCTGGAATCGGCAGGACAACGCGCTTCAGCTCAGCGCCGTCTTCAATTCGAAAAAATACCGCGTCGCCTTTGTCGGAAACCCGCAGGCCGATCTGGTTCTGCTCTTCAATAGTGATCATCAACGGCTTGCCCGCATCCTGCAGCCAGGCAGGGCTAAGTGCGGTCTCGGCGGTCAGCTTAGCGCCTTGAAACAATGGCGCGACGACGTAGGCAAGGTAGAAAAAAATCAACGTGATGGCCGCCAGAACGGCCAGGCCGCCGACAAATACGTACCATTGGGTCAGTTTATCTTTCAGCGCGCGAAAGCGGCGCTTGCGTTTCATCTCGGGCGTATTGAAATCAATACGCTCGGGGGGTGACTTTGGAGTCATGGTGGAGTTTGCCAGATCATTCATGCGCTCACCCTAGCCGTCCTTTATGACAAAAACATTACAGTCCAGAGACGCAAAAAATCCGCCGCCCAAACCTTCTGGCGGCGGACTACAAAAAAGGTAGCGAAACCCGGTTAATCCGAGCCTGCCTAAATCCATCAACCGGGGCAAAAATAGCGTTTGTCCCCGGTGGTTGCTACTGGGTAACTGCTACTTGGCAGCTACACCGGCGGCGGCTTCTTCCAGGCCCAGATCCGCCAAGGCTTTAGCGGCAACTTTGGCTGGCAATGGAATGTAACCATCTTTGATGACAACTTCTTGACCCTGTTTCGACAGGACCATTTTAACGAACTCGGCTTCCAGCGGAGCCAGCGGTTTGTTCGGCGCTTTGTTCACGTAGATAAAGAGGAAGCGCGACAGCGGGTATTTGCCGCTCAGTGCGTTTTCTTCGCTGTCTTCAATGAACTCGGTGCCGCCCTTCTTCGACAGGGCAACGGTTTTCACGCTGGATGTTTTGTAGCCGATACCCGAGTAGCCGATGCCGTTCAGCGAACTGCTGATCGAGCTTACAACCGACGCCGAACCTGGCTGCTCATTAACGTTAGCGCGGAAGTCGCCTTTGCACAGCGCTTCTTCTTTGAAGTAACCGTAGGTGCCGGATACCGAGTTACGGCCGAACAGCTGGATAGGCTTGTTCGCCAAGTCACCCGTCACACCGACATCGCCCCAGGTTTTCGCTTCAGTTTTGGCACCACACAGACGGGTCGCAGAGAAAATAGCGTCTACCTGTTCCATGGTCAGGTGCTGAATCGGGTTGTCTTTGTGTACGAAAATTGCCAACGCATCGACCGCGACCGGGATGGCAGTTGGCTTGTAGCCGTATTTGGTTTCGAACGCCGCCAGTTCGGTGTCTTTCATTTTGCGGCTCATAGGGCCCAGGTTCGAGGTGCCCTCAGTCAACGCAGGCGGCGCAGTTGCCGAGCCCGCCGCTTGAATCTGAATGTTCACGCTTGGGTATTCTTTCTTGTAAGCCTCAGCCCACATGGTCATCAGGTTAGCCAGAGTGTCGGAGCCAACGCTGGACAAGTTCCCGGAAACGCCGGAAGTCTTGGTGTAAGAAGGAATGGAGGGGTCAACCGCCGCTACAGCGTGAGCCGTGGCTACACCTGCTGCGACAAAAGTCAGAGCTGCCATCAATCGCTTAAAAGTCATACATTGCTCCTGCAATTTTATAGATGCTAAATCGTGGGCGGTATCTGAATGCCGTGTGAATACTATGAAAGCTATATGACAATTAGATGACTGGTCTGCACGGGTAATTTGAGGTGGCCACTGCAGGCTACAAGGCTTGGCGGGGTTGGCTATGGGGCATTTTTTGGAGCGCGCAATATGCGCCTTCGTAACAACTGGACACCTATTAATAGGTGGCAATGCCGCCCTTATAGGAGCGCGCTTGCCCGCGATGGATCGCGAAGCGGTCCCAAAAGGTCAAAACCGGTTCCCGTTGCAAGAATCGGTTGGTTGATTTACGGCTGCTGCGCAGCCGATCGCGGGCAAGCGCGCAGTCAGTGTCTATGTTTGCTACGCCATTAAACGCGCTTACGCAGTAAATACACCCCGATCAACATGCCCATCACGCACAGAATCGCCACGTACCACGCCGGTCCCATCGGGCTGTTCTTGAGCATTAGCGTCACGACCATGGGTGTCAAACCGCCGAAAATGGCGTAGGCCAGGTTGTACGAGAATGACAACCCCGAGAAGCGCACAGCTGCCGGGAAGGCGCGGACCATGACGAAGGGCACCGCACCGACCACGCCGACGAACATTCCTGTCACGGCGTACATCGGGAACAACCAGTCCGGGTGAGCCTGGAGGCTGTGGTAGAAAGTCCACGAACTGAGCAGCAAGCCAAGGCAGCCAAGGATAAACACCCAGCCGGCGCCGAAGCGATCAGCCAGTGAGCCGGCGCCGATGCAGCCCAGACTCAGGCAGACAATCGCCAGGCTATTAGCTTTCAACGCCGTCGCTGGTGAGAAGCCGTACACGGTCTGCAGCACGGTGGGGGTCATCAAGATGACCACGATGATGCCGGCCGAGAGCATCCAGGTCAGTAGCATCGACAGCACGATCGCCCCGCGGTGGTCGCGCAACACCGCTTTGAGCGGCACTTCTTCGGCCAGCGCCTTGCGTGCCTGAAGCTCGGCAAACACTGGGGTTTCGTGCAGCCAGCGGCGTAAGTAGACCGACAGCAGACCAAATACGCCACCCAGCAGGAACGGAATTCGCCATGCGTAATCCAACACTTCCTGTGGGTTATAGAGGCTGTTGATCAGTGTGGCGACCAGTGAACCCAGGAGTATGCCCGCCGTAAGGCCGGCGGTCAGAGTGCCGCAAGCGTAACCGATGCTGCGCGCGGGAACGTGTTCAGACACGAAGACCCAGGCACCCGGCACTTCTCCTCCGATAGCCGCGCCCTGGATAATTCGCATCAGTAGCAGCAACAGCGGCGCCAACAGGCCGATCTGCGCATACGTCGGCAACAAGCCCATAATCAGGGTCGGCACGGCCATCAGGAAGATGCTCAGGGTGAACATCTTCTTGCGCCCCAAAAGGTCGCCGAAGTGCGCCATGACGATGCCGCCCAACGGTCGCGCCAGGTAACCGGCAGCAAAAATGCCGAAGGTCTGCATCAATCGCAACCATTCAGGCATGTCCGCCGGGAAAAATAATTTGCCGACAACGGTGGCAAAAAATACAAAAATGATGAAGTCGTAGAATTCCAGCGCACCGCCCAAGGCAGACAGCGACAAGGTTTTATAGTCGTTTCGGGTCAACGGACGCGAGGACTGCGCGGTGCTTGAAGACACAGTGGACATAACAAGGACTTCTCTCGGAATGGATGGGCATCAGCAACGCTGGCTGATACCTGACGGACTGCACACTCGACCGATAAGGAAATATCTGACACAGGCATCAAAATTGCCTGACAGACGTGTCGATCCAAAGCTGTTTAGGTCCGGCAAGATAGCAAACTCTATAAAAAGCACACAGTAAGAAGGTTTACGTCATCGAAATGAGAACCGAACGGTCGTCGAGTGACGCATCGCCCGATATACTCCCAGGCCGTGTAACAGAACCGGACGTTTAGTCCTGGGTTGCTGTGCGAAGTCGCTGCTGAGCCTTAACAGCCGTTTTCGCAGAGTTTCCCTTTAGACGCAAAAAAATGGCTGAACGACGTTTGTTCACGGTCAGCGTTTTTAATGTCTTTTCACCGCGGCAAAAAATAATGAGAGTCATGGGTCAGAGGCACCCTAGGCATGATTGAACTCGAACAAGAAGATCCGATTCCACAGGGCGACCTTGCGTTGCAGATTACGGCTTTGCCCCGTGAAACCAATGGTTTTGGCGATATATTTGGCGGTTGGCTGGTCTCGCAGATGGACTTGGCGGGTACCGCCATGGCGAGCAAAGTCGCGGGCGGCCGAGTAGCGACAGTCTCCATAGACCGCATGGCATTTCTGGTTCCGGTGGCGGTCGGCGCGCAGCTGTCCTTCTATACCCAAGCGTTGGAAATCGGCCGCAGTTCGATCCAGATGATGGTCGAAGTGTGGAGCGATGACCCGCTGTCCAGCGAATGGCGCAAAGTGACCGAAGCAATATTTGTGTTCGTTGCCATCGACGGCAGCGGTCGCACTCGTTCGGTGCCAGCTCGACGTTAAGCCCGGCGTTGGCATGTTGAGGTAAACTCATGGGCCGTTGCACGGTCTACCTCTATCACTGTCCTTAAGTGAGAACCCTCGCATGCAAGCGCCCCAAGTGGAAACCGTCAAACTCGATGAGCTGAACTGCTGGCGCATCCGCCACGGCCAGGCTGAGCTACTCGTCGCCCAACAGGGTGCACACATCCTCAGCTATCAAGTAGCGGGCGATCAACCGTTGATCTGGCTTAACAAACAAGCTGTGTTCAAGCAGGGCAAGCCGATCCGCACTGGCATTCCCATTTGCTGGCCATGGTTTGGTAATTTCGAGCGCAACCCTGATAGCGTGCAGACCATGCGTCAAAGCCCTGAGCCGGCGAAAGCCCACGGGGAAGTACGTGCATTGGACTGGCAACTGCTGGGCATCAGTAACGAAGGTGAATCCTTGCTGGTGGAGTTTGTGCTGCCGGAAACCGAAGGTCAGATCCCCGGTTGGCCCCATGACGTCGCGCTAAAACTGAGTGTTCGTCTGGACTCGCAGCTGCATGTCAGTCTTATCAGCCACAATAAAGGCCCCGACGAAGTGACGCTGAGCCAGGCGCTGCACAGCTACTTTGCGGTGAGTGACGTGCGTCAGGTCAGCATCGAAGGCCTGGACGGTCTGCGTTACATCGACACGCTGGAAGACTGGAAAGAGAGTGTTCAGTCCGGGGATCTGCGCTTCGCCAGCGAGACCGATCGCATTTATCTCAACACGCCTAATTCGCTGAGCGTGGTCGATCCGGACTGGAAACGGCGCATCGTTATCACCACCAAAGGATCCCGGTCCTCTGTTATCTGGAACCCGTGGATCGAACGGGCGAAAAACTTCAGCGACATGGCTGACGACGGCTGGCAGGGCATGGTGTGTGTAGAAACCGCCAACGTCATGGGTGACGTCGTAACGCTGGCGCCCGATGCTTCCCACACGTTGTCGGTCAGCATCGGCAGCGAGCCGCTGTAAATTCGAGGCTACAGGTCCGCTTCTACCACGACGCGGACTTTCGAAGCATCCAACGCATAGGCTGCATCGGCCATGTCATTGCTGACCTTCTCTACCTTCAACGTGCCAATGACCCACAGCGGCGTGTAGATGTCGTTGAGCTTCAAGCCTTTCGGGTAACGCACCAGCACCAGTTGATTGGGTGGCGGTGGCGGCACATGGATGCAAGCGCCGGGATACGGGACGAGAAAAAACAGCGTGCTGCGACCTTTGGCGTCCGTTTCCAATGGAACCGGATAACCACCGATGCGAATGTCTTTGCCGTTCATGGCGGGTACAGTCTTGGCCGAATACATCACGGCGGGCAGACCTTTGCTTTGTTTCAAACCGCCTTTGCTGTCGAACGTTCCCTGAGCTTCCGGGGAGTTGTGGTCGATCTCCGGCATGGCTTCGAGGGCTTTCTGATCCGACTTCGGCATCAGTTCGAGCCAATCGGTTTCGGGCAGTTCAGCGTAAGCAAGCCCTGAGGCCAGCAATAGCGTGATAAGGAGAACGCGACGCATAGATAGCTCGGCAATATGGGGTAATAATTAAGCCGAGCATTCTAGCCCTCCACGCTGGATTAGCGCAGAGGGCCTATCAATCAATATCAGTTATTTTTTCTGAGCATGCCGTAAATAACCAGCAGGATTACCGCACCCACCAACGCACCCAGGAACCCGGCGCCCTGGCCTGCCTGGTAAATACCCAGAGCCTGACCACCATAAGTCGCGGCCAACGAGCCAGCGATACCCAGCAGAATGGTCATGATCCAACCCATGCTGTCATCGCCTGGCTTGATGAATCGCGCCAACAGGCCAACGATCAGGCCGATAAAGATGGTTCCGATAATTCCCATGCCATTCCCCTCTGTATGAATTAGATACGCCAAGCCTATTGAAGGCGTTGCCATCCTGCAATCAGAGAACCGTGAACGCCAATGGTTCCTTGGGTTTGTCTCGGGTTGACCGCTTCGCCAACACGTTGGGGCCTACAGAAAACCTGTAGGAGCCAACTCGTTGGCGAAGGCCAAACGCCAAAGGCCTATTCAGCCGAGCTTAAGCCTTGATCAGCGCTTCGACCTTTGTGATCTGCTGGTCGAGGGTGGCTCGATCAACACAACGTAAGGTCGCGTGCCCGACTTTGCGTCCGATTTTGAACGCTTTGCCGTAGTGATGTAGGTGGCAATCATCGATGGCGATGACCTTATCCACAGCCGGCACTTCACCAATGAAGTTGAGCATGGCGCTTTCGCCAATCTTGGCCGTTGAGCCTAGCGGCAAGCCCGCCACCGCCCGCAGGTGGTTTTCGAACTGGCTGCACTCGGCGCCTTCGGTGGTCCAGTGCCCTGAGTTGTGGACACGCGGGGCGATTTCGTTGGCCTTGAGGCCGCCGTCGACTTCGAAGTATTCGAACGCCAATACACCCACATAATCGAGCTGCTTCAAGACACGACCGGCGTACTCTTCGGCCAACGCTTGCAGCGGGTGATCCGTGCTGGCAATCGACAGGCGTAAAATGCCATTGTCGTGGGTGTTGTGTACCAGCGGATAAAAGCGGGTTTCGCCGTCCCGGCCGCGTACGGCAATCAACGACACTTCACCGGTAAAAGGTACAAACCCCTCTAGCAAGCAAGCGACACTGCCCAACTCGGCGAAAGTGTTGACCACATCGGCGGGAGTTCGCAGAACTTTCTGACCCTTGCCGTCATAACCCAGCGTGCGGGTTTTCAGCACAGCAGGCAGTCCGATAGTGGCAACTGCTGCATCGAGATCGGCCTGGGACTGGATGTCGGCGAACGCAGGGGTGGGAATCCCGAGGTCCTTGAACATGCTTTTTTCGAACCAGCGATCACGAGCAATTCGCAACGCTTCGGCGCTTGGGTACACCGGAACGAACTGCGACAGGAAGGCTACGGTTTCAGCGGGCACGCTTTCGAATTCGAAGGTCACCAGATCGACTTCATCGGCCAATTGGCGCAAATGGTCCTGATCGCCGTAATCGGCACGCAGATGCTCGCCCAACGCTGCCGCGCACGCGTCTGGCGCAGGATCGAGAAAAGCGAAGTTCATCCCCAGCGGAGTACCCGCCAAAGCCAACATGCGACCCAATTGGCCGCCACCGATTACACCGATCTTCATGGAAAAACCTCAGGCGTCGCGCGGGTCTGGATTGTCCAGGACGCTGTCTGTCTGCTCAGCGCGGAATTTTTTCAGCACT
>NZ_JAQGNX010000143.1 GCF_028293835.1 Pseudomonas sp. | reverse complement strand
CCTCTTGCTCGCATCTGAACTGGCTAACTCGTTGATTACCAAGGAGTTTCCGTTTCATCTGCTCCGGAAGAGGTGCGAATTATAGGCCCGGAAAAAGTTACGTCAAGGGTTAATCCAACTTAATCTGAGATTGACGGGAGAATTCTGATTATCCAGTCAATTACTGGAATATTGGAGGATCGCTGCTAGCTTTTGATCACCGCCAATCCCAATTGTAACGGACACGTGGATCACCGCGTTTGCAGGGAGCCGGAGCATGCCATTACGCCTTTCTTATCCCGGTTATTCCGACCTTCATGCTTTAAACAGGATTCGTCATGGACCGCAAATGCCGCACCACCCAAGTCCTCGCCCCTGCTCTTCTCGCCCATGACCCTTCTGCTGCTCAACGGCTCATTCGCTTATGTTGATGAAACACCCGAGCGAGACAGCAAGGAACGACCTGTTCCGTTGGGACGCGTCCACCGCTCACTCCCAAGGAACGCTCCATGACGGCACTTAGCGACATTAATGCCCTGCAAGCCAGCATTGCCGAGGCCGTGTTGGGACAAGACCAGGTGATCCGTCAGATCATCATCGGGCTGTTGGCCAATGGTCACGTCCTGCTGGAAAGCTTGCCGGGGCTGGCCAAGACACGAACTGTAAAAGCCCTGGCCAAGCACTTGGACGCAAAAATGAGCCGCATCCAGTTCACCCCTGACCTTTTACCGTCCGACATCACCGGTGCTGAAGTGCTGCACCAAGTCGCAGGCGAACATCAGATTCGCTTCCAGCCAGGCCCGTTGTTTGGCAATTTGATCCTTGCGGACGAGATTAACCGTGCACCGGCCAAGGTCCAGGCCGCGCTACTGGAAGCCATGGAGGAGCGGCAAATTACCGTGGCCGGCGAAAGTCACCGTCTGCCAGAACTGTTCATCGTCATCGCCACGCAAAATCCCATCGAACAAGAAGGCACTTACCCGCTACCCGAAGCGCAAATGGACCGCTTCTTAATCAAGGTGTTGCTTGATTACCCCAAACCCGAAGACGAGGGACAGGTGCTGCGTTTACTCCGTGAAGAAGAGCAGTTTATCGAAGCCGGAAAGGTATCCCGCCCATTTGCTTTGGCCCAAGACGTGGTATTTGCCGCACGCAGAGAGGTCGGCGCAATACATGTCTCGCCGGCCATTGATCGCTACATCATCGACTTGATCAACGCCACCCGTCATCCACGCGACTACGACGCGGACCTCGCCCGCTGGATCGCCATTGGCGCCAGCCCACGCGGTGGAATTGGCCTGGACCGTTGCGCCCGGGCCGACGCTTGGCTGCAAGGACAGGATTTCGTCTCACCGGACAACGTGCGCGCCGTGCTGTACCCGGTATTAAGGCACCGCCTGCAATTGAGTTACGACGCGGTCGTCGATGGCGTCGGGGCTGATCAGGTGCTTGAGCGGCTATTGGACAAAGTGGCTATTCCCGCCTGACAAGGAGCAGCACCATGCAGGCTCAACGAAAGGATCCGGATGGCTTGGTGTATGTATCACTGGCGCAGCTAATGGCCCTGGAGTTCAACGCTCGGGATTTGAGCTTTATAGCGCGCCAGCCACAGGGCAGCATTTTGGCCGGTAACCATGCATCACGGCTGCGGGGGCGTGGGCTGAATTTCGATGAGTTGCGGCGCTATCAACCCGGGGATGATTTACGGCATTTAGACTGGCGCGCCTCGCTGCGTACCGGCAAACCCGTAGTGCGTACCTTCACCGAAGAGCGCGACCGACCCGCGTTGATCTTGGTCGATCAGCGTATGTCGATGTTCTTTGGCTCAAAACGCAGCTTCAAATCTGCCCTCGCCGCCAAGCTCGGCTCGCTCGCGGCGTGGACGGTATTTCATGCTGGTGACCGCGTCGGCGGACTGGTGTTTAACGATCAGCGTATCGATAGCCTCGCCCCGCTGCGCAGCCGTAAGCGCATCGAGGCGTTGTGCTCGAAAATGGTCCAGCAGAATCAAGCGCTGGACGCCGCAAATCCAGACAGCGAAGGCGAAGATCAGCTCGACAAAGTCTTGCAGCACTGTTTGAACGTTGCCGGTCATGATCACCTGATCTGCATCGTCAGTGATTTTGCCGGCATCGGTCCACGCACTCTGCAACTGATGCGTCAATTGGCGGCACATAACGATGTGATCGCCATGCAAGTCTATGACCCATTGGCCCTGAAACTTCCTGCCAAAGGCCGGTTGCTGGTCACCCAAGGCCAGTTGCAAGTCGAGCTGGCGGTCGAGCATCGACAGGTGCAGCAACCCTTGGGTGACTTTCTCAGTGGCCGTCTCAAGGACGTTGCTTCGCTGCTGCGCCGCAGCCAGGTACCGCTGATGATGTTCAGCACCGAATTCGACGCCCCGGAACAATTGCGCGCCGAACTGGGCAAACGTGGGGGCGCACGACGATGAGCAGCGCGGCGCCGAGCATTGTTCAACTGAAGGAGTTGGCCCTTGCGCCCCCCGTAAGCTATATGCCCCAAACCTGGGGCTGGGCCGCGTTACTATTGATTATCGTGCTGGGGTTGACACTGTGGGCCATTCGACGTTACCAGCAATGGCACCGCGATGCTTACCGACGCGACGCCCTCGCCCGCCTTGCCCAACTGCAGCGGGCGCTGACCAACGACAGCGGCCAACTGACGGCCCTGCGCGAACTGCCGGAAGTGCTCAAACGCGTGGCATTGTCGATGCCCGGCGAACCCCTGGTTGCCACCCTGAGCGGCGGCGCATGGCAACAGTTCCTCGCCCGCCACAGCCACGAAACGCTGCCTGCCGATTTCAGCCAACAACTGGCCCACCTTGCTTACGCGCCGGATGCACAGCTGCAAGCTTTATCCGCCGTGCAACGCCAACGGTTGCTGAGCCAATGCCAACGCTGGGTGGAGCACCATCATGTGGCAGCTTGATTACCCATGGCTGTTGCTTCTGCTGCCATTGCCGTGGATTGGCTACCGCTACCTGCCTGATTACCGAGAAGCCCGCAACGCTGTCCGCGTACCGTTTTTCGCCGCCATGAGCCTGGCCGTTGGACAAACCCCCAATCAACCCGGTAGCGGCCACAACCTGCGGCAACTGCTGCTCAACGTACTGGTCTGGTCGCTGCTATTAATAGCAGTGTCACGCCCGGTGTGGATTGAACAACCTATCGAACGCCAGCAACCGGTGCGCGACCTGATGTTGGCGATCGATATTTCGCAGTCCATGGAAACCGCCGATTTCACCGGCAGCGATGGACAGCAAATCAACCGGCTGACGGCGGTCAAGCAGGTGGTGCATGGCTTCATCGATCAGCGCAAGGATGATCGCCTCGGTTTAATCGTATTCGGCACCGGTGCATACCCCCAGGCGCCCTTGACCCTGGATCACAGCAGCCTGTCGATTCTGCTGGATGAAACCGGGATCGGCATGGCAGGTCCCAACACCGCCATCGGCGATGCCATCGGTTTGAGTTTGAAACTCCTCGACCAAGCCAAGGAGCCGCAGAAAGTCGTGATCCTGTTGACCGACGGCAACGATACCAGCAGCGCCATCACCCCCGACCATGCGGCGTCCATAGCCGCGGCCAAAGGTGTAGTTATTCATACCATCGGCATTGGTGACCCCAATGGCACCGGTGAGGACAAAGTCAATCTGCAAGCGCTGCAACGCATTGCTGCCGCCACTGGCGGACAATTTTTCCGTGCCGAGAACCTGCATGGACTGGATGAGGTATACGCCACCCTCGACCAAATCACCCCTCATCAGGTGAAGGTGTTCAGCCATCAACCCAAACGTGACTTATTTTGGTGGCCGTTGGGCGCCGCCATTATGCTGCTGTTTGTCTACCACCTGATCGCCCTGCTGAGCACACGCCTGGTGGCACCCTCTACTGCGCGGGAGGGCTGAGATGGATATCGATCTCAGTCAGCTGCATGTTCTGCGTCCCGTTTGGCTGTTATTAGCATTGGCCGGAATCGCGCTGCCATTGATATGGCGTCGATGCCATGACCTGCAACGTCGTTTGCGCGGCAACATTGCTGAACACTTATTGCCTCATCTATTAACCACCCCGCAAGACTCACACTGGTTGCGTCCGATGCATGTGGCCAGTTCCCTTTTGATCATTGGCGCCCTGGCGGCGGCCGGGCCAACATGGGAACAGGATCGACCGGACTTTCTCGAGAACCTGGCGCCATTGATCGTCGCGCTGGACTTGTCGCCCTCCATGGACGCCGACGACGTTAAACCCACGCGCCTTGAAGCGGCGAAACACAAAATTCAAGACCTTATCCAGCGGCGCAAAGGCGCTCGTACCGGACTGATGGTTTATGCCGGCAGCGCGCATTTGGTACTTCCGCCCACCGACGACCCAGCGCTGCTCGACAGTTTTGTACAGGCCCTGTCTAGCGGGCTGATCGAGCGCCAAGGCAAAAATGCCTCTGCGGTTATCGACCAGGCCCAGCGCTTGTTAACGGCGGAAAAACAACCCGGTTCGCTGCTGCTGATCACCGATGGCGCCGATGCGACCCAGTTTCCGACGCTGGGCAAACAGTTGGACGACAGCCAACTGCAGGTGCTGATTCTGGCCGTTGGCAGCGCACAAGGCGGAATTGTTCACGACCCATCGGGGCAGATACGTACCGACAGCAACGGCCGCCCGATCATTGGCCGTTTCGACGCCCAGGGATTGAAACAACTGGCTAACGTTACCGATGCCCCGCTTGGCAGCTTGAACCCTGACACCCACGACGATCTGGACTGGATTGAGCTGCACGCGCAACGGCATTTTCAGTCTGCCAGCGATCAACAACACCCTCTGCAATGGAAAGATGTCGGTTACTGGCTGAGCTGGCCACTGTTGCTGATTGCATTTTTCAGCGTACGACGTGGATGGAGCCTGAACTGGGCCGCCGCTCTGCTGTTTTCACTCGGTTTCACTTTGCAACCCGCAACCGTTCAGGCCGGAGCGTTGACCGACGCGTTTTTCACCCCTGACCAGCAAGGCCGCTGGGATTTTGAACATCGGCACTTCCCCGTTGCGGCCACAGAGTTTTCCAACCCGTATTGGAAAGCCATCGCCGCCTACAACGCTGCCGATTACGATTTGGCACTGGCGAGCTTTGCTCAACTGGACACTGCGCCGGCCTATTTTTACCTGGGAAACATCTACACCCGCCGCTTCAAATTCGATCAAGCCATTGCGGCTTACACCCACGCACTGAAACTGCAAAATTCCTTCCCTGAGGCGTCAGCCAACCTAGCCTTGGCCGTCGCCCTGCAAAAAGACTATGAACAAGCGCAGCAAGACGCCCCTGAGATAAAACCCGACGAGGTCAAGTTCGATAAAGCTCCGGGCAAAGGCCAGACGCGGAAACTGCAAACCCCACAAGCCGCGTCGGATGAGCGTTGGCTGCAAAATTTGACGACTTCCCCGGCCCGGTTTCTTAAACAAAAATTCAGCCTGCAAGATCAGGCCGCAGCGCAACCTGCCAAGGTATCGGGGGCCGCACCATGAAGCACCCATGGGCGTTGGCCTACTGTCTGCTGTCCACCTTCATCTGGGCCGCCGAGCCGCAACTGCGGGTTCAAGCGCACCTGAGCGGCAGTAACCCGGTAGTGGTCGGCGCCACGTTGCAATTGCAAGTGGACGTGCTGGTAGACACCTGGTTTACCGGCGCACCGCAGCTGCCGGAACTGACATTATCCGGCGCAACGGTGATTCCACCCGGTGGCGAAGCGCAACACCTGACCCAAACCGTGGAGGGCAAAACGCTGTTCGGCCTGCGCTATACCTACTTGATCACGCCCAGCGTGGCCCAAGCATTCGACATCCCGGCGCTGTCGGTGCGTGTCACGCCCGGTCAAGCCAACGCGGAACAAACCGCACACAGCGAACCCATCAGTTTTAATGCGCAACTACCCCCTGGATTCAGCCCCGGGGAAACCGTTCTGGCAGCCCGCGGCCTGCGTTTCAGCCAACAGTTGCGACGTTCTGCCGACCCTTTGCGCATCGGCGACAGCATTACCCGAGAGCTGACGCTGCAAGTCGATGGCGCACTGGCGCTGTCGCTGCCCATTCCTGCATTGGTTGAGGTGCAGCACCTGCGGCGCTATTTGGCTGATCCGCAAATCAAATCCCTCGACGACGGCCGTGGCAACCTGAGCGGTGCGCAACGTGTGGATTCGGCCAGCTACCGAATCGACCACCCAGGCACGTTCAGCCTTCCGGCGATACAACTGAAATGGTGGGACATCGACGCCAAACAAGTGCGCATGGCCTCTGTTCCCGCCATCGACTTCGAAGCATTCAGTGGCAGCCTGTTTAAGCCAGTATTTTCTGTCGCCGCCGACCTGCAGCAACTGGGTGAGGAAAGCCGCTTCCATCTGTCACGCCACTGGTTAGGCCTGGTTTGCACATTAATCATCCTGGGCGCATTGGGCTTCTTTGCCCGGACAGGGTGGCAGCGCGGCCGGCATTGCTGGCAAGGCTGGCGCAGCGCCCGACAGTTAACCTGGCTGGCCTCTGCCGATTACGCCTGGCAGCAGATTCCGGAGCAACTGGAGCAATCCCCTCCCCAACTCAGCGCCCTGTATCTCTGGGCCCATCGCAGTCAGCAACAACTCGGCCTACTGGGCCTGGTCGATTCGCCTCAATCACCGCTGAGCCTGCATCTGCAACGATTGCTTCGCGCCTGTTATGGCCAAAAGCCCGATGGCCCGCGCGCCCTGCAACAGTTGAAGAACGAATTACCCAAGCTGCGTGACCGATCTGCTTTACACCCGCGACACAACGCAGCGCGCTTTCACTTGCGCCCGCTTAATCCCAGTCAAAAAAAGGAACTCCCATGACTGGCATCAACCCTCGGGTCTGCCGCGATTACTCGACGATGCTGCTGTTAACGCAATAACGCAAAACAACACCGTAAACCCGCAGAACCCTTGGTCGCATGAAGGCGACTTCAGCTAGCGCAGAAAGGAGCAGGTCTCATGACTCGCATACGCAAGTGGCTACCCAAACTCGCCCTGGTGGCGGTGGCGGTAATGGGGATTTCGGCGGCCGCCGGGGCCGCAGAAAAACCCAATATCCTGGTGATATTCGGAGACGATATTGGGCAAACCAATATCAGCGCCTATTCAATGGGCGTGGTGGGTTACAAAACGCCTAACATCGACAGAATCGCCAAAGAAGGCACGATGTTCACCGATTATTACGCGGAGAACAGCTGCACCGCCGGGCGTTCCAGCTTTATCACCGGCCAGACGCCACTGCGAACGGGCCTGTCGAAGGTGGGTATTCCGGGCGCTCCTGTCGGTTTGCAAAAACGCGACATCACCATCGCCCAGGCGCTCAAGGGACTGGGGTACGCCACCGGTCAATTCGGCAAGAACCACTTGGGTGATCGCGACGAATACTTGCCGACCGCCCACGGCTTTGATGAGTTCTTCGGCAACCTGTACCACCTCAACGCAGAAGAAGAACCGGAACGCCCTTATTGGCCCAAAGACGACGCCGACTTTGTCAAAGCCAACTCGCCCCGTGGCGTGATCCACAGCTTCGCCGATGGCAAAATCGAGGACACCGGGCCGCTTAACGTCAAACGCATGGAAACCATTGACGACGAAACCACCGCAGCCGCTCAAGAGTTCATGAAAAAACAAGTGGCGGCCAACAAGCCTTTCTTTGTCTGGATGAACACCACGCGCATGCACGCGTTCACCCACGTGCGGGAGTCGATGAAAGGCCAAAGCGGCATGCCGGGGAACGAATATGCCGACGGTATGATTGAACACGATAATGATGTGGGCAAACTGTTGCAGACCGTTGACGAACTGAAGATCGCCGATAACACCATCGTCGTCTATACCACCGACAATGGCCCCAACCAGTTCACTTGGCCGGACGCCGCGACTACGCCCTTCCGTAACGAGAAAAACTCCAATTGGGAAGGTGCTTACCGAGTGCCTGCCATTGTTCGCTGGCCGGGCAAGATCAAGGCCGGGGAGGTCTCCAATGACATGATGTCCGGCATGGACTGGTTCCCGACGCTGTTGGCAGCGGCAGGCGATGCCGATGTCAAAGACAAGCTGCTCAAGGGCTGGGCACCCACCGCTGGGGGCACCACGTTCAAGGTGCACCTCGACGGCTACAACCAGCTACCGTACCTGACCGGCCAACAACCCACCAGTGCGCGGCACGAGTTCTATTACTTCAACGATGACGGCATGCTGGTGTCCATGCGCTTCGACAATTGGAAAGTGGTGTTTTGTGAGCAACGCCAACCGGGCGGCTTCCGGGTCTGGAGCGAGCCATTCGTGTGCCTGCGCGTGCCAAAAATTCTCAACTTGCGCATGGACCCCTACGAGCGTGCGGACGTGGTGTCCGATCAGTTCTATGACTGGAGCACCAAAAACATTTATCTCGCCGCAGTAGCAGTCACCAAATCGGCGAAGTTCTTGCAGACCTTCATTGAATACCCACCCAGCCAAAAACCGGCCAGCTTCAGCATTGATCAGATCCGTGCTGCAGTGGATGCAAAAATCGCAGAAAAAATGAAAGATCAGCCTAAAGAGTAAACGCGTTATCACCGCCCACTGTTAACCTCGGTGGGCGGCCTTGTTCCTCGCCCTGTGGCTGCCAATGGCCGCATGTTTCTTGTATCTGTACAAGGCAGTTACCGATGTCATCAGCGCGCCACCCTTCACGCCGCATCGCCACCGCCAAGGCTGGATCCTCCGTCAGCGCCGTACGAACTGTCCCCTCGGTGCTGATCCCGGCTTTATTACTGGGCGTTTCCGGCAGTGCCGCGCTGATCTACCAAGTGCTGTGGATCAAGCAATTGTCCTTGGTGGTCGGCGTCGAGGTGTACGCCATCACCGTGGGTATCAGCGCATTTTTCGCCGGCCTGGCCTTGGGCGGGCTGGCTTTCGGCCGCTGGGCAGACCGGTTGGCAAAGCCGGTGTTTCTATACGCGGCGGTGGAACTTCTGGTGGCTGCCCTGGGCATTGGCGCTACGTTGGCCCTGGGTCACGCCGCCAACCCGTTCGTTTGGCTGCAACAACAGGTCGGCTTGCTGGCGTGGTTGCTGCCGTTTTCGTTGGTCGGAATTCCGGCGTTTCTCATGGGCGGAACACTACCGATGATGATTCGCGCGCTGGCGCCAGATGCAAGCCATCTGGGCGCCGCCGGTGCCCGGTTATACGCCGCCAATACCGCCGGAGCGATCACCGGCACGGTGCTGACATCCTTTGTGTTGATCCCGGCATTCGGGGTCCAGGGCAGCGCCTTTTTCGCGGCAGCGCTCAATCTCATTGCAGGGGCCGGAGCGTTGGCGATAGTACGCCGAACCTTTTCGTCGGCAACCGTAGCGCCCGCGCTAAAGCCAACCGCAAGCCCCCCTTCGACACGTCTGGCATTGATCCTGTACGCCATCGCAGGCGGTGTCGCGCTGGGTTACGAAGTAGTCTGGTCGCAGTCCATCGTGCAGTTCATGAGCACCCGCACCTTTGCCTTTGCCGTGGTGCTGGCGACCTACCTTACAGGCCTGGTCATCGGCAGCGCGTTGATCGCCCGGCGCGTGGATAAGCTGCGCGACCCATGGGGCCTGTTCGGACTGCTGATTGCAGCGGCCGGGCTGGTGGCATTGGCAGAAATCGCCGTCCTCGGTCGGTGGCTTGTGCTTTTACAAACCCAGGCCGAAGCCATGATTCTGGCTGTGGGAGGCAGCGGTCTGAGTAGCATGAGCGGGCGATTCGCGGTGGCGGCGCTGGGCATTGTGTTTGTTCCAACAGTGTTGCTCGGCGCAGCTTTTCCCGTGGCGCTTCGGCTTTGCGTCAACAGCCAACAGGTCGGCCGAGACGTAGGCGCGGTGGTGGCGTTCAACACCTTGGGCGGCATCGTCGGGGTGTTGCTCAGTGGTTTTGTGCTGGTGCCAACCCTGGGCCTGGTCCGCAGCCTCGCGGTGTTGGCCTGCATCGCGGCGGTCATCGCAATAGTCGCGGTTGAACGTGGGGTATCGGTTAGTAAAGGACGACGTCGCGGCGTGCTGATGGTCGCCGCGTTGTCATTGATCGTGGCTGGTTTCACCCCGGTTAACCGACTGGCGCAGTTGTTGCCCGGCGCCCGAAACGGCGAGTTGTCGTTTTACCAGGAGGGCCGGGGCGGCACCGTGGCGGTGGTGACTCAAGGCCAAGGGCAACGCGCGTTCCACCGCCTGTATATTCAGGGTGTTTCAAACACTGGCGATGCGATGCCGTCGTTGCGTTATATGCGCATCCAAGCGCTGCTGCCACTGCTGATTCATAACGCGGAGCCACGCTCGGCATTGGTCATTGGTTTCGGTACGGGGATTACTGCGGGGGCCTTGCTGCAATACCCTGCGCTGCACCAACGGGTCGTCGCGGAGCTGCTGCCCACGGTAATCAAGGCAGCGTCACTGTTTAAAGGTAATTACAACGCCGCAAGCGCACCCGGCATCGATGTTCGCTTACGCGACGGTCGCCAGGAACTGCTGTCCAGCGAGGCCCGCTATGACCTGATCACCCTTGAACCGCCGCCGCCGTCTGCTGTGGGTGTGGTTAACCTTTACTCCCGGGATTTTTACCAACTGGCCGCCAAGCGCTTGCAACACAATGGGCTGCTAGCTCAGTGGTTACCGCTGCCGACGCAGAATATTGAGGAAACCCGCTCGCTGGTGCGCAGCTTCCTCGACGTGTTTCCCTATGCCACGTTATGGACCAGCGAGTTCCACGAAATGCTGCTGGTGGGTTCCCTTGAGCCCATAGAACTCGATGCCGCGCGGATTAGCGCACGGTTCAATCAACCATCGGTGCGCGATGCATTACAGGAGGTGGGTATCAGTTCTTCCGCAGCCTTGATGGCGACGTGGGTGACCGACCGCAGCGGTCTGGAGCGGTTCGCCAAATCCGCGCTACCAGTGACTGACGATCAACCACGCATCGAATACGCGCCGTGGGTCAGGCCGGATGAAATCATTCGGGTGTTGCCGACGCTGCTGTCGTTTTATCAACCTCCGCCCTTGATTAATACCGACGCGGATTTCAACGCACGAATGAACGACCACCATCTGCGACTCATGCAGTTCTATGCCGCCAGCCTGCACGCCTACCAAGGCGACCGCGCCGGCTGGGCCAAAGACATGGGCGAAGTGGCCGAAGACGACGGGGCCAATCCGTATTATTGGTGGTTTATGGGCGGTGGACGGTGAACCTGTCCACGCCAGCGGGACCGAATCAGTCCGGGAATTCAGCGGCGCGGTTATTTTGAAAAACCGTTATGGCTTTCGCGAACACGTTCGTTAACCACCGGCTGCATTTGACAGAGCCCACGCTTCACGTCAAAGCTGCATTCAGCGCCTGAGCGCATTCATCGGGACAATGGACGTTGGCATGCGAAAATCTGTAAATAAAACCAAGAAGCCACTTTCCAGCCCCAAGCCTCATCGGTCTTTCAATCTTGTTTATCCGGCTTTGGCCGTTCTTCTGCTGATGGTTGCGGGAGTATGGATCTATCTGCAAGACAGCACGCCAAGCGTCATGCTTGCACCGACCGTAAAGGTTTCACCGCCGCAGCCCGTGAAGCCGATAGAAACGGCGCACGCCAGCCCGGCCGTTATGGTCAACGAACAACAGTGCCAAGGCTGTCATAGCGCCCAAGTCAAAGACTGGCAAGGCTCGCATCACCAACTGGCGATGCAGGCTGCTGATGAACACACAGTGCTCGCCAACTTCAGTGACCAATCGTTCAAGGACGAAACAGAAATCACCCGCTTCTTCCGCAAAGACCAAGCCTTTTGGGTCAACACTCCAGGTAACGATGGCAAGCCAGCTGATTTCAAAGTGGCTTATACCTTCGGCGTCGCGCCCTTGCAGCAATACTTGATCGAAGTTCCTGGCGGACGCTTGCAAGCCCTGGGTGTGGCATGGGATACAGAGAAAAATCACTGGTTTCATCTGTATCCAGGCCAAGGCGTCGACTTCAAAAATCCGCTGCACTGGACCAAGCCCGCGCAAAACGCCAATTTCATGTGCGTTGAATGCCACACCACCGGTTTCAAACGCAACTTCGACCCGGTCAACAACAGCTTTGCCAGCCAATGGAACAGCCTCGGTGTCGGTTGCCAGTCATGCCATGGACCGGCCTCTCAGCACTTGGCATGGACCGCCAAACCCAACGGCTTGCTCAATGCTGGTTTCGCGGTGAATTTAAAAGATAAGGACTCCACCACTGAAATCGAAACCTGCGCCCGTTGTCATTCGCGACGCGCGCCGTTGGGTGATGGCTACCGTGTCGGCAAGCGGCTGATGGATGACTATCTACCCAGCGCGCTGACCCGCGAGCTGTATGGGCTGGACGGCAAGATCAAGGATGAAGTGTTCGAACACGGCTCATTTCTACAAAGCAAAATGTTCGACAAAGGCGTGCGCTGCAGCAACTGCCACAACCCCCACAGCACCGAGCTTAAAGTCGTGGGTAACGGCGTTTGTGTGCAATGCCATAACCCGTCGGGCAAAACACCCATTGCAGGGGTCGACGGTGCAGGTCTGCAGGCGAAGAACTACGACTCCCCGGAGCACCACAACCATCTGATGGGCCAGGCCGGCTCACAGTGTGTGGATTGCCATATGCCCGGCAAGCTTTACATGATTAACGATTACCGCCATGACCACAGCTTCACCATTCCCAACCCCGACCGCGCACAAAAGCTGGGCACTGCGGACGCGTGCCTAGGCTGTCATAAAGACACGGCTGTGAGTAAAGTCAGCGAGCAATTCAACCGATGGTATGCGAGCAAAGCCTTGGAACCTTCCCGTTATGACGAAAGCTTGCTGCTGATTCGTAATGGGCTTCCCGGCGCGGCCCAAGCGTTGATCGACCAACTGCAGCGCAACAATTTACCGGCCATCCGTCGCGCCACTTTGCTCGCTGAATTACCCGCCTATCCCAGCGAGCGAGCACTGAAACTGGCGATTAAAGACCTGCAAAACGGCGCGCCGCAAGTTCGCGAAAGTGCCGTTCACGTGGTCAGCGCGTTTATCCCGGCAGAACAACGTACCGGGCTACTGTCGCCGCTCTTGAGGGACCCGGTCCTGGCGGTACGTATTGCAGCAGCGCGGGATCTGTTGGGTGCTGCAAATGCCGGTTTGGGTGTCGCCCAGGCTGACTGGCAAGCCGCCATCGGCGAGTACGAACAGGTACAGAAAAATCTCTCGGAACGCGCGGAAGCTAACTTGAACCTGGCACTACTTTACCAAGCCAATGGTCGTTCGGCAGAAGTCGAACCACGCCTGCGTAGCGCGCTGTTGCGTGACCCAGACTTTTACCCTGCGGTGATCGCGTTGGCGCAATGGCTGGAAGGCAATAACCGCTCCACTGAGGCTTCATTACTGCTAAGCAGCGAGTTGGCAAAACATCCCGATTCAGCCCTGCTCAATCACACCCAAGGGCTTGCGCTGATACGTGCGGGTCAAACGCAGCCCGCCATGGGCGCATTGCAAGCGGCCACCCGGCTAGCACCTGAGAACGCCCAGTTTGGCTTTGTACTGGCCATCGCCACCCATGACAACGGTCAATTGGCCCAGGCTTGCGAGCAGCTTGAAAAACTATTGGCGCAGCACCCGCAAAACCGTGATGTGCGCCTGACCCTGGTGCGCTACCTGCAGGAGAACGCCAAGGCGGCCCGCGCACAGCAGTTACTGGTGGATCTGATCAAGATCAACCCCGACGACCCGGTATTGGTCAAACCGCCGACCGGTTAAGCCCGCAAGCCCTTGGCTTGCCAGGGCTAAACCGGCATCGCCAACTGCCACAATCGGGCGGACTCGGCGGGGGCGATCAGTTTTTCCAGGGACATGGGTTTCGCAAAATAATAACCCTGGGCCTGGCCGGCGCCCATTTCCCGCAGCAGGTCGAGGGTTGCCTGATCTTCAACGCCTTCGGCAACCACTGACAGATCAAGCGACTCGGCCATTCGCACAATGGCCCGGACAATCGCGCGGCTGCGCGGGCTGGTGGTGAGTTCAAGGATGAACGACTTGTCGATTTTCAAACCGCTGAAGCGATATTGATGCACATAACTGAGGGAAGAGAATCCCGCGCCGAAGTCATCCAGCACCACCGACATTCCATTGTCGGCCAGTTGCTGCATGGTCTGCCGGGCGATCGCCGGCTCCGCCACCAGCGCACCTTCGGTCAATTCCAGGCATATCCGCGACGGCGCCACGTCGTGCCGTTTCAATAACGACAGCACTTCACCGGCAAATTCCGGGCGGGTCATGCTGTAGCTCGAGCAGTTCACGTGAACCGGTGGCCACTGGCTGTGCTCAGGCTGCGCCAGAATCTGCGCAATGCTGGTCAGCATGTAGAGATCCAACCGTCCGATCAGACGCAAACCCTCAACGTCTGGCAAGAAATCCCCCGGCGGGATCACCTTTCCATCCGCCTGATGCCAACGAATAAGGGCTTCAAGCGCCACCAGTTTCCCGGTCTCGACGTTCACGATCGGCTGAAAATACGGTAATAATTCGTCGCTGCGTTTGAGCGCATTGCGCAACGCACCCTCGCGCTCGACCTGATCGGACACCTCACGCCGTACTTCTTGATTGAACACGGCGTAGCTGTCCCGACCGCCACTTTTCACTCGGTACATCGCCATGTCGGCATCGCGCAACAAGTCGGCCGGTTCGTGGTGAAACTGGATATCCGCGCTGACAATACCGATGCTGCAGGATGAAAATACTTCATGCCCATTGATGAAGAACGGCAGGTCGAATGCCGCAAGAATTCGCTCGCCGATGTCGATCACGGTCTCAAGCGGCGCCTCTGGCGCCATGACCGCAAACTCGTCACCGCCGAGCCGAGCCAACATGTCCGAGTCACGCAAGCAGCTGCGCAGACGGTTGGCCGCCTCGCACAGCAGCAGGTCGCCGAAATGATGGCCAAGGCTGTCGTTGACCACCTTAAAACGGTCGAGGTCGATAAACATGACGGCCAACGGTCGACTGTCTTTGCAGAACCGCCTCCAGGCGGAATCCAGGCGCTGCTGCAAATACGTGCGATTGGGTAAGCCCGTCAATCCGTCGTGGGAGTTTTCATGCTGCAACTGGGCGTTTGCGTCGTCCAGCTCCCGGGTCCGATCACGAACCCGCGCTTCGAGCTTCAAATTAGCGGCGTGAACGGCATCTGCGGCGCTGCGTCGCGACAATGCGGTTTCGATGTGCCTCGAAACAAAGGTCAACAGTTCCTGATCACGCAGCGAATAACTGAATTGGGTACTGTAGCTCTGCACCACCAACACGCCGCGAACCACGCCGCTCTCGAACAGTGGAACACCTAGCCACGACTGCGAGCGCGTCGCGTCATTGAAAATGTCGATTTCACCCACTTCCTTGAGCCTGATCGCTTCGGCGGCGTCAATCAGGCATGGCCGACGCTGACGAATCACATACTCGGTGTAACCCCGCTGACCACGGCGCGCAAATGGGCGACCGCCTAATTGTTCATCGACGTAGTACGGGAAGGTCACCTCTGACGTGGCTTCGTCAAACAGAGCGATGTAAAAGTTCTTTGCAAACAGCAAATCGCCGACGATAACGTGCAGGCTTTGAAACAGCTCCGCCATGTCGCCGGGCCTGCTGGACAGCTCGGCAATCTGGAACAGTACGTTCTGCAAATGCTCGGCACGCTCTCGGTCGGCGACTTCTTGGCGCAGGGCGCTATTGAGCTCCGACAGCTCCAGCGTCCTGCGCATGACGGTTTCCTCCAGGTCAGCGCGGTGCAGCAGCCGATCAAGTGCCATTGCCACATGGCGTGCTACCACCAGAAACAATGCTCGGTCTTCAGCGCTGTAAACCCGGGAGACGTCATAGACCTGCATCGCCAACATGCCGAACACATCGTCCGAGGCGTTTTTCAGCGGTGCGCCCATCCAGAATTCCGGACGCTCGCCCACGCAAAAAAACCGTCCTTCGGCCTGCGCGGCACAAATTGCCGCCGCGTCGATCAATAGAGGTTGACCTGAAGTTAATACCTGCCCAGTCATGGACAAGTGCGTGGTGTCAAGAAACTCGTAGTTCTCGGCTTCCAACGCATCCACGTCGATAATGTCGACATAGTAGGGGTAGGCAATTTTGCCGGTGCGCGGGTCATACAGCGCGAGGTAGAAGTTTTCCGCATCAATCAACGTGGCGAGAAGCTGATGGATACCCACGAGAAAGACCGACCGGTCCCGCGTTGAGCTGGCGAGGTAGGTGATTTCATACAACACCCGCTGGGTAATCTGCGCCCGGGCCAGGGTGTCGGTTTGTACCTGGCGACCCAGGCGCATGGCAAAGTCGGCCAGTGCCGGCTCTTTTTCGTCGTCCAGGGGGGCCAATAACCAACCGAGCACGCTTTCGCCAGTGCCGGTTGGCCAGCGATGCAGCCGCCAGACCGCACAAAATTCTTCGAACGCTTCGTTGGCAATGCTCGAGGGCCATTGCACCCGCGCATCGCCCTGCCCGACCAGGTGTAATTGTTCACCCGCCCGGTAAACAACCCAAGCGGTGGTATGGGACCAGCAGCGTGCTGCGTCCAGGAGATATTTGATCGATTCTTCGCCGCCAGCAGCTGTCATCCTGGTGCCCGGCTTGCCGATGGATTGAGGTACAACCCCACCGCCTGCCGTTAATCCTTGCGCCGCGTCGGTCACGAGACGAATACTCATCAGCGCTCCATGCCAAGAAATGGCGGTACTCATCTTTTGTTTGTTGCTAGCGATGCGCCAGTTAACGTCTCATTTAAAGCTTATCGACACTTTTTTCAATAGTTTTATAGCCTTTAGTACGATTAGTTGTCGAAGTAACGAATCAATCGTAGTTATTGACTGTAGCGATCTCGACAATGATCCGTTTGATGGCGCGAAAAGCCGCCAGATTCGGTTCATCGGCAGCGGCGCAGGTGATCAGGCGCCAGTCTCGTTCGATAGGCGTCCAGTGTTGCTGACGGGCGCGACCCAGCTTGTCCGAATCAGCCAAAACGATAATTTCCGCCGCGCGCTTGATGATGCATTCCTTGAGGTAGGCTTGCTGGGCGCTGGCTTCGCACAAGCCAAATTCCGCCACCACCCCATCGGCGCCGAGAAAGGCTTTGTCCACGCTGAGTCGGCTCAAGGTCAGCTCAGCCAAGGGGCCGAGCGTGCTCATGCTCGAACCGCGCAAGTCGCCGCCGATCAATGTCAGGCGCACACCTGGTGCATTGGCCAGGGTCATGACCGCGAGCAAATTATTGGTCACCACATGCACGTCTTGTCGCGAATAAAGATGCACGGCCAGCGCCGCGCAGGTGGTGCCGCCGTCCAGCAATACGGTGTCGCCATCACGCACATGGGCCGCCGCCGCTTGGGCGATCGCGTCTTTTTGATCACGCCGTGCCGATGTGCGCTCGTCCAGCGAGGCTTCCGGCTCGTGCGAACCGACCAGTGCAGTAGCGCCGCCATAGGTGCGGACCAGATGGCGTTGCTTGGCGAGCATGGTGAGGTCACGGCGAACCGTCGCTTCTGACACCCCGAGCGCAGCGCTTAGTTGCTCGACGTTGGTGTCGCGGGTGCGCACCAGGTCGAGGATGGCGCGGTGACGTTCGGAAACTTTCATGGCAGGCTAAGGCTCATATTCAAGACAGTCGGCGATCTTACACCAGCACGCCGTCTGAATGGCTGCACGCCCCGCTACGGGACCGCCTCAGCGTCGCGTTGCAAGCTCCGCACCCTGGCGCAGCGCTTCGAGCAAGCTGCGCTCATCGGCGATGCCCTTGCCCGCGATATCAAAAGCGGTGCCGTGGTCAACCGAGGTCCGGATAACGTCCAAGCCCACCGTGACGTTAACCCCAGCCTCAAGCCCCAGCACCTTCACCGGGCCATGGCCCTGATCGTGATACATCGCCACCACCAGGTCGAAATCACCACGGCCCGCGCGGAAAAACAAGGTATCGGCCGGCAGTGGACCGGTCACATCAAGGCCTTTTTCCTGCAACAGCTTCACGGCCGGAATAATTTTTTCTTCTTCTTCGCCATAACCGAATAAACCGTTTTCCCCTGCGTGGGGATTGATCCCGCAGACACCGATTCGCGGCTTGGCGATACCGGCCTTGATCAAGGTGGCATTGCCACGCTCGATGGTCCGCTGCACCAGCCCTGGTTCGATTTTGCGGATAGCGTCGATGATCCCTATGTGGGTAGTGACGTGAATCACCCGCAGTTGAGGTGCCACCAACATCATGGAAACTTCGTCGATATTGGTCAGTTGGGCCAGCATCTCGGTATGACCCGGGAATTTATGACCACCGGCGTGCAGGGCTTCCTTGTTCAGCGGCGCGGTGCAAATGGCATCAATTTGTTTGGCCTGGGCCAGCTTGACGGCACGGGCAATGTATTGATACGCCGCATCACCGGCGATAGGCGACAACACGCCGAACGGCAGATCATCAGGAATCAGGTCGAGGTCGATGCAGTCAATGGCGCCGATTTCGTACAGCGCTTCGGCCGCTTCTTTAATGCGCCGTATTTTTACGCTACCACCCACGATGGCATTGGCTTGTTCAAGACGACGGGCGTCACCGATGACCAGCGGACGGCATTGCTGAAAAACAACGTCGTGGGTCAGGCTTTTAACAATAATTTCCGGACCTACGCCGGTGGCGTCACCCATGGTAATGCCAATAATCGGAAGGTAATTACTCATGATGTGCTTGACCCCTTGGATTCATAAATGTGCGATTCGTGTGGCGTAAGGCCGTTGGGTTCAACGGCGCCAGTCATATGCAGCCAGGCGGCATACAGCGCGTGATCGGTGCCGAAGGCCCCCGCTTTGGTGATAACGCCGGGACAATGTCCATGGCGAGTGCTGATGGGGCGACCGAAGGCCACACCGGCTTCGATTTCGGCCAGCAATTGCAGGCTGCCAATGCCTACCGCCGTCAGCATGGCCCGTGCGGTTTCCCCGCCCGTGGCAATCAGCCCGCCGACTTTGCCAAAGTGTGGCGCTACCAACTCTGCGAGCTGAGTGGAAAGGTGCGCGCCTTCGAGCGGATCGAAAGCCTGATCGCGACCAATGCGCAACAGCAGGTCTGCTCGGTCGAGGGCTTCGCCGACCCGCGCTTGCCAACTAGACCAGTCAGCGTGGCATGGGCCTTCGCGCAATACCCCAGGAGGCACCATTAGCTCATCCACGGAACCACGCTCTCGAAGCATGGCGCATTGGCGACCGGAAACGGCCGAGAGGCTGCCCACCAATACAAGCACGCAAGCACGTGGTGTTTTGCCTTGGGGCGTCTGCACAGCGAGCGGTGGCAGTGACTGGAAAAAGTCAGGCAGCTTAGCGATTTCACGGGCCAGGCCACCGGAACCGACCCAAAACAAAGCCTGCTCTAAATGCGCAGTCACCTGGGCGAGCCGCAATAGGTCTTCAGCGGTGTGCGCGTCGACGATCAGCGCCTGGACCCCACCGTCAGCCACCGCCAGGATATGCCGAGCCAGCGCTTCGCGGTCGCCGCGCAACGTTTCGACACCCAACTGAGCAGTACGCAACCCGGCAGCCATCAGCATGGCGTCAACGTCGGCCGGACGATCGAAATTTTCCAGCTTCCAGGTGTCGGTAGTCTCCAGCGGCTCGCCATTCACGTACACGCGGCCGCCCTGCAAGGTGCGCCCGGTGGCAGGGAATGCGGGGGCGACAATGGCCAGACCGGCAAGCTGTTGCAGCGCGGCCACTTCCGCCGCCCAGTTACCGCGCAAGGTCGAATCTATTTTTTTGTACAAGCGCTGGCCGGGTTTGATCAATGCATTGAACGCTGCGGTGGTGTGCGCCGCAGCTTGCGCTGGTGATAAGCGCCGGGTGTCCGTATCGGCCGCAATCACTTGGGCATCAGCGCCAGCGTTCAGCGGGTCCAGGGTGACCACGGTGTGCAGGCCCGCACTGGCGAAACCAATGGCGCAGTCCGCTGCGCCCGACAAATCGTCAGCGATGATCAACATGGTCATCGCGTTGTCTCTCGTTCTGGCAGGGCCTGCGCGTGGATTTTTGCCTGTTGTCGTTGTTGGTAGCGCCGGGCAACCGCGGCCGTCAGGATTGGCGACAGAATTGCGGTAACCACTACGCAGGCCGCCACCAGCAACGTCGCGCTTTTAGCGGCGTCGGCATAGATCGGGTTGGCCGCCGCGATCAATGCAGGCACCGCGGCGGCATTGCCTGCGGTGTTTGCTGCCGCGACCCCGGCAACCCCGGTACCGCCCGTAAGCCGGTCGGCAAAGTACAATGGAATCCCGGTCACGACCACCACGGCTACGCCCATTCCGATACCAAGCAAGCCGGCCTGCCAAACGTTGTGCAAATCCAGGCTCGCGCCCAGGGCCAGGGCAAAAAACGGAATCATCACCGGCACAGCCCTGGCCAGGAACTCACGCATTTCGCGGTCGAGGTTACCGAGCAACATGCCGACCAGCAGCGGCAGGATACTGCCTAACAGGGTTGGCCACGGGAACGCCGCCAGCCCGGCAACACCCAAGGTGACCATGGTCAGGAAAGGGCCGGACTCCAGGGACATTACGGTATAGGCGCCGACGTCTTCGGAACGCCCGTATTGACCCATCAGCGCCATATACAGGCCACCGTTGGTGTCGTTCATCGCCGCGACAATCGCCAGCGTAGAGATGCCCGCGAAGAAACCGGACGAGATGGGTTGTTCCCCAAGAAAATGGCCGAAGACGATGCCCATGATGATCGCGGCGCCGACTTTGGTGGCAAACAACGCGCCGCCTTTCTTCAGCAAGTAAGGCGTGGCCTTGACGTCGATGCTGGCGCCCATGCACACATAGAATACGGCGAGAATGGGCAGCGCACCGGTGAACAGCGCGTTGGTAAACGAACCGAAAAATTTTGGCATGTCCGGCATGAACGTAGCCACCAGCGACCCGATAAGCAACGGGACAATCATCATTCCGCCGGGGACGCGTTCAATGCTGCGTTTGATTGGAAACTGGGCCACACGGTGCTCCTTATAATTATGGGGGCCGAGCAACGTCACGTTAAGGGTGACGGACTTGATCAATTCACTGATTGATTCAATCAAATAATCCTAGCTCACAGGCAAATAATGCGCAAACCAATCAGACAAAATGCTCGTTTCAATCATTCTGACGAATCTCAATCGGCGACCGCTGATTGCAAGGCATCATGTCGGCGCCCTTTTGTTCACCTCAGGAGCCCCCATGAATTCGGATGATCTTGGCCTGTTCGCGCAGGTCGCCAGCAGCGGCAGCATTTCCCGCGCGGCCATGGAATTGGGCGCGGACCAATCGACGGTCAGTCGCCGTATTGGGCTGCTGGAAGCGGAACTCGGCGTGAGGTTGTTCCATCGCAGCGGGCGTGGCGTCAGTTTGACCGAACGTGGACAACAGCTATTGGTGTATGCCCATACGGTGGCGCAAACCCTTAACGAAGCGCAGCAAGGCATGCGCGACAGTGCCGAACTGGGTCCGGCACGCTTGTGCATCGCTGCCCAACCGACCATTGCGCGCATTTTGTTTGGTAGCCTCGGGCATGCGCTGAAGGAACGTTTTCCGCTGACCCAAGTGCGGTTTATCGAGGGACTGGCAAGCCAGGTGCTGGGGCGCTTGAGCGATGGCGAAGTGGACATCGCGATTCTGTATTTGCCGGAGCATCCAGGCGCACTGCAGTTCGATTTATTGCTCAGCGAAGAGATCCATCTGATTACCCCGATCGACTATCCGTTGGAGGGCGACTCGATTTCCGTCCGGGATTTAGCCGATATTCCGTTGATTTTGCCCAGCACACACCACGGTTTGCGGGTGATGGTGGAAACCCTGGCGGCGCGCTATGGGTTTTCGCCAAATATCGCACTGGAGTGCGATGGCTCGATTTCGATCACCAAGCGTCTGGTGCTGGCCAAATGCGGGTGTACGGTGCTGCCGTCAGCGGCGGTGATCGAGGAAGTGGCGGCCGGCAGACTGAAAAGCTTTCGCCTGCAGGACCCGGAGATACGCCGTAACGTGGCCATGGTCTGGCCAAAAAACCGCGTCAGCCCGGATGGGTTGTGGGCGGTTACACAGATTATTCGTCAACGTACGGCGGAACTGGTTCGTCGAGGAGACTGGCCGGATGCGGTGTTGCATACAGCAGGGGACAATGGAGAATCACGGGAGCAAACCGATTAACTGTAGGAGCTGCCAAAGGCTGCGATAAGGCCGATATGGCCTTCATGCCATCGACCGCTGCAGCCGGTTCCCGGTTGATCGCAGCCTTCGGCAGCTCCTACAATTTGAGGTGTCCAAAAACACACCGCGCCGCGCTTAATGCTTAGCCTCTAACCAACTCACCGTCACGCAACCGCCACAAGTCCAGCGGGTTAGCGTCTTTCAACGAGGGTGCGAGCAATTGGTCCGGGACGTTCTGGTAGCACACTGGGCGCAAGAAGCGCTCGATGGCCGCAGCGCCCACTGAGGTGGTGCGGTTGTCTGAAGTGGCCGGGAACGGACCACCGTGGACCATGGCGTAGCTCACTTCGACACCGGTGGGGAAGTCGTTGAACAGGATGCGCCCTGCTTTACGTTCCAGCGTCGGCATCAATTCGGCCGCCTGGGCATAGTCCGCTTCGTCTAACTGCAACGTAGCGGTCAGTTGACCGTCCAGGCGCGATGCGACCTTGCGCACATCAGCAAAATCGCGGCAGACGATCACCAACGAACTCGGACCGAAGTTTTCGTCTTCCAGCGAGCGATTGGCCAGAAAGGTTTGCGAGTCGGTACGGAAAACTGCGGGCTGCGCTTCGTACAACCCTTTCGGCGCCAGACCTTCAGCCACCGGTTTCACGTCAGCGCTGTCGCGCAGGCGTTGCAGGCCCTTGCAATACGCGCCGTGGATACCGGGCGTGAGCATAGTGGTCGGGGCGCGTTCTGCCAGTTCGTTGGCTGCAACCTTGAGGAAATTTTCCAGCGCTTCGCCTTCCACCGCGATCAACAGGCCAGGGTTGGTGCAGAACTGTCCAGCGCCCAATACCAATGAATCAACGAAGCTTTTAGCAATAGCCGAACCGCGCGCCTGCAATGCCGCGGGCATCAGGAATACCGGGTTGATGCTGCTCATCTCGGCATACACCGGAATCGGCTCCGAACGTGCTTGTGCAGCGCGCAGCAAGGCCAACCCCCCTTGACGCGAACCGGTGAAACCGACGGCTTGAATGGCCGGGTGGCTGACCAGCGCCTGGCCGACATCGTTACCTGTACCCAGAACCAACGAGAACACGCCTTCAGGCATGCCAGTACTGTGGGCGGCTTTTTGAATGACACGGCCGACTAACTCAGAAGTACCCAAGTGCGCGTTATGAGCTTTGACCACCACTGGCGAACCGGCGGCCAATGCCGAGGCGGTATCGCCACCGGCTACCGAGAACGCCAGCGGGAAGTTGCTGGAGCCAAACACCGCTACCGGGCCTACAGAAATTCGCCGTTGACGCAAATCAGCGCGTGGCAGCGGCGCGCGTTGTGGCAGCGCGCTGTCAATCACCGCGCCGTGCCAGCGCCCTTCACGCAGCACGGTCGCGAACAGGCGCAACTGAGTCACCGTGCGCATCCGCTCGCCTTCAAGGCGAGGCTTGGGTAAGCCACTTTCCAGATGGGCGCGTTCTGTGAGGGTGTCGCCAAGATCGATCAGGCCTTGGGCAATCGCTTCCAGGAACTCGGCGCGCTTGTCGTCAGGTGTCTGCCGGTACGCGTCAAACGCCGACTCGGCGAGTTCACACGCCTGGTCGATGTCGCGGGTCTGAGCGGCGCCAAATACTGGCTCCAGCCGCTCACCGGTAACGGCTGCGAGTGCATACACACCTTCGCCCTGTCCTTTGACGGCACGTTGGCCGATGATCATTTCACCTGAAATCTGCATGATGGAATCCTTGGTAGAGAAAACTGTCAGTCCAGACGCGCCTGGGGCGAAATCTGCCGTGAGTCCGTACGCAGTTCAATTAATGCAGGAACGCCCGCTTGCTGGGCACGCTGGAAGGCAGCGGGGAAATCCTCGGTTCGTTCAACCAATTCGCCATAAGCCCCAAAGGCCTTGGCCAAGTTGACGAAGTCCGGGTTGACCAGGTCGGTCGCTGAGACTCGGCCTGGATATTCGCGTTCCTGATGCATACGGATGGTCCCAAGCATACCGTTGTTGACCACAATCACCACCAGTGGCGCGCCAAATTGTACGGCGGTGGCCAATTCCTGGGGGTACATCATGAAACAACCGTCGCCAGCGAAGCACACTACAGTGCGCTCCGGATGTTGCAGTTTTGCGGCAATCGCAGCCGGAAAACCGTAGCCCATGGCACCGTTGGTAGGCGCCAGTTCCGTGCCGGGCCGACGATAACGGTAAAAACGGTGAACCCATACGGTGTAGTTACCGGCACCGTTGCTGATCACTGCATCATCCGGCAGCACGTCGTTCAGATGAGCGATCACTTGCGCCATGTCCACACCCACCAGTTGCGGGTGCGGCGGCAGCGGCGTTGAGTGCTGCACATAGTCGGCGCGTGCTGCTTCGGTCCAGGCTTTCCACGGTTGCTCCGTCAGCGGTGTCAGCTGTTCCAAGGCATGGGCAAAGCCACGCAACGAAGACAAGATCGGCAAGCGTGCCTGATATACCCGGCCCAACTCTTGCGGATCAGGATGCACATGGACCATCGGCTGGGTTGGCACCGGACTTTGGATCAGGGTATAGCCGTTGGAGACGGTTTCGCTGAGCCGCGAGCCGATTACCAGCAGCAGATCGCTGGTCTTCAAACGCTCAGCAAGTTTGGGCGACACCCCCAGGCCGAGCATGCCAACGTAATGCGGATCGCGGTTATCGAACAAGTCCTGACGGCGAAACGAAGCTGCGACCGGCAAGTTGTTGGCGGTCACAAAGCGCTTTATGGCCTGGAGCGCCTCATCGTCCCAGGCAGTGCCGCCCACTATCACCAACGGCTGCCTGGCCGTTGCCAACAATCCCCGCAACTCATCCAAGGCTGCCGGGTCCGGCACCCCATGGGCAATCCGTACCGGCGGCGCATCGACACACAATCCGCTGCCGAACAACACCTCCTCCGGCAAGCCAATCACCACCGGCCCCGGACGTCCGGAAAGCGCGATGCTGAACGCCTTAGCGACGATTTCCGGAATACGTTCGAGACTGTCGATCTCGGTGACCCATTTCGCCAGACCACCGAACATCTGCCGGTAATCGACTTCCTGAAAAGCCTCCCGGCCCTTGAAGCTGCTTTCGACCTGACCGATGAACAAAATCATCGGCGTCGAATCCTGTTTGGCCGTGTGCACGCCGTTGCTGGCATGGGTGGCGCCAGGACCGCGGGTCACGAAGCAAATCCCCGGCTGGCCGGTCAACTTGCCATAGGCGTCAGCCATGTTCGAGGCGGCGCCTTCGTGACGAGTAACGATGGTTCGAATCGCTTGGGCATCGTGCAGGGCATCGAGTACCGGCAAGTAGCTTTCGCCAGGAACGCAGTAAACGGTATCCACCGCGTTACGCAATAAGGCTTCAACGAGGATCTGTCCACCGTTGCGTGGTTGAGTGACTTCAGACATGAACTTCAAGCTCCTTGTTACGGGTTTCAGGCAAGACCAACGCGACCGCAAACACCAACAGGTATGAACAGGCCGCCCAAATACCAATGGATACCGCGAGGCCAATCGAGCCGCTGGTCATGCCGACGCCAGCCGGAACCAATGCACCCACGCCCCGACCAAAATTGTAGGAAAAACCACCGGCAGTGCCGCGAACTTGTGTAGGAAACAGCTCGGTAAAACACGCGCCCATGCCGGAAACGATACCCGACTGGAACAGGCCAAGTGGAAAGCCCAACAGCAGCAACACGCTCATGGGCAGGTGGAATTGGGTATAGGCCAGGACGGTCAAGGTTGCACCGGCGGCGGACCAGGCGAAGGTCTTGCGCCGACCAATGCCATCGCTCAGATACGCCATGCCGACGTAACCGCAGAACGAACCGAAAATATTCACTGCCAAGTACAACGAGGTCATGCTTACGGTCAGCCCTTGGGTTTCACGCAAGTAGGTGACCAGCCAGGTCAGGATCGTGTAGTTGCCGCCCAGCGCACCCGCTGCCATCAGCGAGGCCATGACCGTCATGGGCAAAATCGAGGGCGAGAAGATCAACCCGAAGGTTTTCAGCGGGCTGGTTTTGACCCGGTATTTGGCCGCGGCTTCAAAAGCTTCGGACTCGCTGATGTTGCGGCGCATCCATACCACCAACAGACCGGGCAAAATTCCGAGCAAAAAAAGCACGCGCCAGGCTTCTGTTTCCGGCAGCAGGCTGAAAGTGACCCAGTAAGCCAGCGCCGCCAGGGCATAGCCCACCGGCCAGCCGGCTTGTACCGAACCCACCGCACGGCCACGGATGTGCTTGTCCACCACTTCGCCGATCAACACCGCGCCGGCCGCCCACTCGCCGCCAAACCCCAGGCCTTGCAGGCTGCGGGTCAATAGCAGTTGATGGAACGAATCGGTGAACGCCGACAGTCCAGTGAACACAGAGAACCAAAGGATCGCCAGTTTCAATACTTTGACCCGACCGATACGGTCGGCCAGCACACCGGCAATCACCCCACCGATAGCCGATGAGATCAACGCCGAAGTGCCTATGATGCCAGCCTCGCCTTTGGTCATGCCCCACACCCCAAGCAACGTAGGGATGACAAAGGCAAAGAGTTGAACATCCATTGCGTCGAGCGCCCATCCGAGGAAACACGCCCAGAAGGTGCGACGCTGGTTAGGCGCCATGCTGTGATACCAGGACTGCATAGGGTTTTTCTCCATTACGCGACTGCGCTTGTTATTTTTTATAAGTCAGGAATACGCCATATCGCCAGGGCGGCTGAATCGAGTATGTGAGAAAGCACCGCTGCGCCGAAGGGCGTGGACCGCATAGCAGCTAGGGTGGAAATGCGGGGGGCAATCGCCCCATCGATGAATTTATGCATACGCACCGCGTCTGACCGAGGTGTTGCTGACTATCAGGTCGCCCTCATGGCCGCTGATGTCGATGTGCACGCCGGAGCCATTACGCTTGCCGCCTTCGATATGGACCAAGAAACGTTCTGCAGGTCCGAACACCAGAAACAGGAATGGCCGCACTCCACTCGAACGCAACCTCAGAGCTGAACTACCCTGAAAGCACTAATGTCACTGGAGACGCCATGATCATCCGAACGTTGCGCTTTATCGGGTTGCTGCTGGTGGTGGCCGTTGTTCTTTATTTATTGATCTGCTGCCTGCTGTGGGTGTTTCAGCGTTCGTTAATCTATCTCCCCCAGCCGCGGGCGGTGGGCGGCGCGTCCACGGTAGTGGAGCTGGCGCGACCTGACGCAAAAATAATGGTTTCGGTACGGCCCCACACAGGGCCCAACGCAATGATTTATCTAGGGGGTAACGCCGAAGATGTTTCGCTGAACTTGTTGCCGTTTTCACAGGCATTTCCCGAGCAGGCGCTGTACCTGATGCACTACCGTGGTTTCGGTGGCAGCACGGGGTCACCCTCCGAAGCGCTCATCACCGCCGACGCCGAAGCCTTGTTTGATACGGTTTACAAGGAGCATAGCCACGTGACCGTGGTCGGCAGAAGCTTGGGCACCGGCGTCGCCATCCACCTCGTCAGCGAGCGACCCGCCGCACGCCTGGTGTTGATAACGCCCTATAACAGCCTGCTACAAATCGGGATCGCGAGGATGCCGCTGTTCCCAGTGAAATGGATGTTGCGCGATACCTACGAGTCGTGGCGCTACGCCCCGCTGATCAATGTGCCCACGCTTTTTATTGCGGCACAAAACGACAAGATCATCCCCCGCGCCAGCACCGAAGAGCTTCTATCCCATTTCAAAAGTGGAATCGCGACAATGAAAATCATCCCCGACAGCGGCCATAACACCCTCTCCGACAGCCCGCTGTATTTGAAAATGCTAGGGGATGGGTTGTGATTTCCCACCCCCAGTCCAACGCCACACCGAGACCTGCGGATTTATAAGGTATTCAGTCAGCCAACCCCAACAGAAAATCCTGCACATACGGCACGACTGACATCCCCGCGTGGGCGGTGTTGGGTACGATGTCTTGCTGCACGCGGATACCGTGGGCCTGGAGGTTGCGCGCCAGTGTGGCGTTGCGTTCGACCCGAGTACGCCCTGAGTCATTGATGCCCTCCATGTACTGCACCGATCCGGGTTCGTAATGGATTTCCCAGGTTTCCAGATCAGCCGCCCCCACTAGCAACTGCACGTCGACCTCGCGCAAGGCTGCCACGTTCAGGCTTTTGCCGAACTGTGCTTCGATGCCGCCGGTGCCAACCCACCAATCGCGGCCTTCGTCGATCAGCGTCACTGAACCAGGAGCGCCGATGGACACTGAGCGCAGACGTTCCGGGTGCAGATAGTAGAAGCGGTTAGCGAAATGACCGCCGCCTGAATAACCAAACAACGAAAATTTATCGAACCGCGCATTCAACGCCTGGCCGACTTCCTCGACCATGGCCAGCAGTACCTCGTCGTAGCGAATGTCGCCTTCCTTCAGGTATTTGAAACCGTGGGGATTGCCATCGCCCAGCGGCCCTACCGGAAACAGCGGCGCCAGAATCACATAGCGGTTGAAACGGCCGAACTCAGCGAAAGCATCACGGTACTCGACCATGGTCCGGCCAGTGCCGTGCACTGCAACCAGCAGGCGATGGTCTTCCGGTGCTTCATCGAAGGTCTGCGGCACATACAGGCAGTACGCGAAACGCGGGTCCTTGCGGCAGGAAAAAATTGTCGTGCTGCCGCGGTAGTACAGCTTGCGATGCCGCGCTGCAGGAGTGTCTTCAGGGATGGCCAACATCGTTAAACCTCGTTGATATTTGTGCCATTATTGGCAGCCGTCGTTGGCGAGGGGTCATGCATTGCCGACGCCTCTCGCTGGATATGATTTCGCCCCTTCCGGGCTTTGTGAGTGCTTGCGTTGAAGAAAACCGTTACCGAACGCAGCCAACTGGTCCTGCTGATGTCCAAAGACATTAACGCTGGCATCCTCGCGGCTGGCAGCTGGCTCAAACAGATCGACCTGGAGCAGCGTTACGGCTACTCGCGGCTCGATGTCCGGCGAGCACTGGACCAACTGGTGCTCAAACACATGGTCGAGCACATCCCCAATCGTGGGTACTACGTGCACACCCCGGACCTGGCCCAGGTCTCGGACGCACGGGAAATCCGCGTCGCCCTTGAGTGCGCGGCGGTCAACCAAATGGTGATCCAGCCCGAGCACTTGCAGGCACTGGAACTCAGCGCCCAGCGCTTCCACACCCTGGTGCAGGAAGGCACGCTGCTGGAACGCTATAACGCCAATCTGGACTTCCATCGCTCGCTCTATGACCTGTGCAGCAATCGTCTATTGGTGGAATTCATTGAAGAAATGCGCAGCCGCCCGCCTTCGTCACCCGGCGGAACCTGGCGCACCCACCTGCGCGCCGAGCAGTCCAGTCGCGAACATTTCCAAATGGTGGAAGCGCTGCGCAACGACGACCGTGATCGACTCAAGCAACTGATCGCCGCCCATATCCGCCAGATCCCGCTATCGAACTGAGCTTACGGCTTGACGCTGACGCCCCACAGCCGTGGCTTCTGACCAATCCACGCGTTGTAGCCGTCGACGTTTTTGTTCAGAGCCATGATGTCCAGGCCGTTGTACATAACGATCATCGGCACTTGATCGATAAAGCGCGCATGCAACTGGTCGAACAGCGCCTGACGCTTGTTCACGTCGCCTTCTTTCAGCGACTGCGCCAACAGTTCCATGGCTTCAGGGTCTTCCCAGGCTTTGCGCGGTTCTTTGTCCTTGTTGCCAGTCACCTGTTCGAAACTCAGCGCAGGGTCAAAACGCGCCGAATAGGTGAACGACATGGCCTGATAACGCCCACTTTGGTAGCGCTCAAGCTGAGTGCCCCACTCCATGACTTCCACCTGCACGTTCATGCCCACCGCCTGCAACATGGCTTGGGTAATGATTGCCAAGTCATAACTCGGCACCATGGAGCGGCGGTTGGCGACGATGGTCAGCGGCTGGCCGTGATAACCGGCCTGTTGCAGCAGTTGCGCGGCTTTTTCCGGGTCGTAGTTGAAGCCGGCCTGCTCTTTGGCGCTGTAATAATTCGAGGCGACGCTGATGATCGAGTTATTAGCGACTCCAAAGCCGTTACTGGTGGTGGCCACCAGTTGTTTGATATCAATGGCGGCGGCAATCGCCTGACGAATGCGCTTGTCCTTGAGCAGCGAATCGCGGGTCTGGAACATCAGCACATTCATGGTGGCGCTGGGGGCTGTGGACACCTTGAGGTTGGCGTGGCTCTTGATTTCCGGAAGGTCGGTCTCGGTCACTTCGGCCATGTCCAGATCGCCGGAAAATAACGCCGCCTTGACCGTGGCCTGATCGGGAATGATCACAAAGCGCACTTCATCGGTCAGCGCCTGCTTGCCGCCGGTGTAGCCATCACGCGGACCGGGCAATGATTGATAGTTGGCGAACCTGGTGAGGCTGATGTACTGCCCGCGTTTCCACTCGCCCAGTTGATAGGGGCCAGTGCCGATGGGTTTGACGAGTTCGCCCTGGGCATTCACGGAGGCCTTGTTCAGCACGGCGGTGCCACCGCAATCGGTACGCGCCAGGGTGGCGAGAAACATGCCGCTGGGCTTGTCCAGGCGCATGATCACGGTGTGGGCGTCTGGTGCCGTGACCTCACTGACCTTGGTCAAACCACTGCCATCGAATTCCGGCAAGCAACGCCACTGGGTCTTGGGGTCCATGTCACGGTTCCAGCTCCACAGCACGTCGGCCGAGGTCAGCGGTTCACCGTTATGGAAGGTCACGCCCTGACGCAACGTAAACGTGTAGGTCAGGCCGTCCGCCGAGACAACGACCTTTTCCGCCAGCAGCGGCTTGACTTCGCCCTTTTCGCCATAGGCCATCAGGCCCTCGACCATGTGCAGCAGCACCTGGTCAGTGCGATCGTCGCGGTTGACCCCAGGATCAAGGCTGCGAATGTCTGAATTTAGCGCCAGGCGTATCGCCTGGGCCTGGGCAACGCCCGTGCCGATCATGGCCACCAGACCAAGGGCCAAGGCGTTCTTCAAAGAGCGTTTCATCAGCGATTCCTTATCAAGCCAAGAGACATCCGCGCCGTCACGGGTACGACGGCATCCAAATAGTTCACGATCCGACACTGCTGCGCAGTTGATAACCGCCATCGGCCAGGCGTTGCAGTGGGTTAGCGGCCGTCAGCAGGCGTCGGGTAAAAGCGTGTTGCGGGTGATCGAACACCTCAGCGGTGGTGCCGACTTCGACGATTCGACCGTGTTGCATGACCGCGACCCGATGGGCAATGCGCTCCACCGCCGCCAAGTCATGGGAAATGAACAGGCAGGCAAAGCCGTACTGCCCCTGCAGGCGTTCGAACAACTCAAGAATCTGTTTCTGAATGGTCATATCGAGGGCGGAAATCGGCTCGTCGGCGATCACCAGTTTCGGGTGACGAATCAACGCACGGCCGATGGCAACCCGTTGCCGTTGTCCGCCAGAAAGCTGGTGAGGGAAGCGCTGGGCGAACATCTCGTCCAGGCCAACATCCTTCAGGATGATACGGACCCGTTCGGCCCGTTCAGCACGGTTCAAGCCCGGCACATGGCGCAACGGTTCGACGAGAATGTCGGCAATACGCGCGCGTGGGTCCAGGGACGATACCGGGTCCTGAAAGATCATTTGGCATTGCAAACGGTGCTCGCGGTTGCCGCTTTTGAGGATGTCCACGCCGTCGAAAAAGATCTCGCCCGCCGACGGTTTGATCAGGCCGACCACCGAACGCCCCAGGGTGGTTTTGCCCGAACCGCTGCCGCCCACCAGCGCCACGGTTTCGCCAGCGGCGATGTGCAAATTCACCCCATCGACGGCGCGCTTGCCGACGCTGCGGGTGAAAAAACGCTGGCGACCGGGGTAGTCGATGGTCACATTGCGCATGTCGACCAATGGCGCCGCTTGAGAGGCTGGCGCCAGGTGCCCGCGAGTCGGCAATGCGTCGAGCAACTGCCGGGTGTAATCGGCCTTTGGCCCGAGCAGAATCTGCCGCGTCGGGCCGCTTTCCACGGCCTTGCCATGGCGCATGACTACCACTTTATGGGCATGGCGGACCACCAACGACAAGTCATGGCTGATGAACAGCACCGCCGTGCCCTGCTCCCGGGTCAGTTCAAGCATCAACGCGATGACATCGGCCTGGGCCAGCGTGTCGAGGGCGGTGGTCGGCTCGTCGGCAATTAACAAGGCCGGACGCAACAGCATCACCGAGGCCAACATGATGCGCTGCCGCATGCCACCGGAAAACTCATGGGGAAACGCGCCCAGGCAGCGTTCAGGATCGTCGATACCAATGCGCCGGAGCATTTCCAGCGAACGGCTGCGGATGGTTTTCTCATCCTGATCAGTGTGCAGACGCAAGCCTTCGGCCATCTGTTGACCGATGGTCAGCGTCGGGTTCAGCGAAACCATGGGTTCCTGAAACACCATGCCTATTTTCGCCCCGCGAATGCTGCGCAGTTGCTCGTAGGGCAAGCTGCACAAATCGACATCGCCGAACCACAGCTGACCGGCCGCCACCCGCATCGGCGGTGGCAGCAAACCGATGACGGCGCGGGCAACCATGGTCTTGCCACTGCCGGACTCACCGACCAGGGCGACGATTTCGCCGGGGGCCATGTCAAAGCTCAAGTGATCCACGGCCAACGGGCCTTCGCCACCGACTTGGATGCACAGGTCGGTGACGCGCAACAGCGGCTTGACGGTATCCATTAGCGGGTCATCCGGGGGTCGAGTCGATCACGCAGCGCGTCACCGAACAGGTTGATGCCGATCAGCGCAATGGCGATCATCAGGCCAGGAAAGAATCCCAACCACGGCGCAGTCACCAGATGCGGGCGACTGGAGGCGAGCATGTTGCCCCAGGTCGCGGCGGGCGGCGGAACGCCAAGGCCAAGAAAGCTTAAGGCGCTTTCCGAGAGAATCGCCCAGCCAAACATACTGGTGGCGAGCACGATGAGCGGCGCCACGCAATTGGGCGCGATGTGCTTCCACATGGTGTACAGCTCGGAATTGCCGATCACCCGCGACGCTTCGATGAATTCACGCTCGCGCAGGGACAACACGGTGCTGCGCACCACCCGCACCACGGTGGGAATGTAGGCGATGCCCAGCGCCAGGACGATGCCGTACTGGCTGGCGCCAACAATCGCCAGCAAGCCGAGGGCCAGAAGCATGCCGGGAAACGCCAGCAGCGCATCATTGACCATCATCAACAGGCGGTCGGTCCAACCCCGCAGGTAGCCGGCGAGCAGACCGAACACGGTGCCAACGCTGATGGCCAGGGACACGGTCAACAGGCTGATCCACAAACTGGTGCGCGCCCCGATAATGATGCGACTGAACGCGTCACGGCCGAATTCGTCGGTGCCCAGCACGTGGGGCCAGGACGGCGCCATAAAACGGTGAGCCAGGTCCAGCCGCAGCGGGTCATAGGGCGTCCAGAAAATACCGGTGACCGCCATCAGCACCAGGATCAACACCAGCACACCGCCGATCAAGGCATTGAAAGAAGGCAGACGCCGGGGTCGGCGGACCACGGCGATGGTCGGCAACGGAGCGATTTCACTCAGGGTTTTCATACGTTCACCCGGGGATCGAACAACGGATACATCAAGTCCACGAACAGGTTGACCAGCACGTAAACGAAGGTGATAAGCAGCAGGCTGCCCTGGAGCACGGGATAGTCCCGGGCGTAAATCGAGTCGACCATCAGCCGGCCGATACCGGGGATGGTGAACACGGTTTCGATCACTGCAATGCCGCCCAGCAAGTTGCCGAGGATCAGCCCGATCAAGGTCCAGGTCGGAGCAAAGGCATTGCGCAGGGTGTGACGCCAGAGCACCGCTCGTTCAGTCAGCCCCTTGGCCCGTGCATGGGCGATGTACTCCAGGCGCAGCACTTCAATGGTGCTGGCCCGGGCCATGCGAATGATCACCCCGCTCTCATGCAACACCAGGGTGGCGATGGGCAGCACCACGTAAGCCAACGCTTTGCCGAAATCCTCGCCGAACGGCACGTAACCCACCACCGGCAACCAACCCAGTTCGAGTCCAAAGGCATAGAGCAACAGCAGGCCCATCCAGAATCCCGGTACTGACAATAACAGCGTTGCCGCCGTAACCAGGCCCAGGTCCAGCAGCGTGTCCTGCTTCCAGGCGGCAAGCATGCCCAGCGGCACAGCGATCAGTGCCGCCAGCAGCACCGCACTGAGGACGATGGTCAGGCTAACGCTGAAGCGCTCCAGCACCAGTGGCAACACCGCTTGCCCGCTGGTAATGGAGTGACCCAAATCGCCGGAAAACAGCGCCTTGAGCCAAATCAGGTACTGCATGACCAACGGCTGGTCCAGACCCAGCGTTTGACGCAACCGCGCCAGGCTGGCGGGATCGGCCATGTCGCCCAGCATCAACAGTGCCGGATCGCCGGGGATCATACGAATCATGGCAAACACGGCGATGGAGATCAGCAACAGCGTCGGCACCGCCATGGCCAGGCGTTGAGCAATCAAACGGAGCATGGGTATCCCTCAATGATGGTGCGCAGTCCGCGACCTGAACGGACCACGCTTACCACACGGCGTATCGGGCGTAATCGGATTCCATGTCTAACTGGTACTGACCGAACTCCTGGTTGATGGCCGGCAGTGGCGCAATTTCCATGAAACCCATGGCTGGGCGCATCAAAATCATCGCCACGGTGGCCGACAGATTGTCCTCGCCACTGGAGCTGGGACGCGGTGGCCGACAGACCGCGAACGGCGTACCGAAGCTGTCGAAGAAGGCATTTTTCATGTGTTCCAGGGTCAGGCTGCCATGGCGCTGCTTGAGCAGTTGCTCGACGCGTATGTCGCGGTAAAAGCTTTCCGGCGCGCCGCCAATCCCGGTATTTTTCAATTTGACTTGAGCCACCGGGCTGCGCCAGTGGTTGGCATGCACCAGCAGGCCGTCGACTTCAAACAACGGAAATACTTCATCCGGCGCGCACTCAAAATTGATGGCAAAACCACCGGCATGACTCAGCATCATGTTGTTGGAGCCGGACTTGGGGGTGACTGCCACGGTTTTCATCGCCAGGGCAAAATGATTGGCTTCCAGGGCCTTGCGGCGGATGAGCGGCAACGGCACGCCGAGGGTCTGGTAGTCGCGGTCGGACTCGAGGTTATTGCCGGTGATCGCGGTGCCAATGGAATTGAGCCCTGCCCGCGCCAAGCCACCGGCCTCGGTAAAGGTCAGGACATCCGGGCCGTCTTCACGACGAATGCGCAGCACGATGCCGGTCTCGGCGCATTCCATTCGCCAGTCCCAATTCTGGCCATGTAGCAATTCGTTATTCTTGGTCGCGCCGGGCAACACAATTGCGCCGGTGCAGCCGTCCAGCTCCGGTCGATCATGTTGATTGCGTCGACCCAGATGGATGATTTCCGTGCGCGCATTGATCAGCACGATGGCTTCGAAATCATGACCTGAACCTTGAGCGATTCCGCGCATTTCTTCCAGATACTGCGGCTCAAACGCCTCGATATTGGGCACGAACTGATTGACCAGACGCCGGATCCCCGCCCAGTCATATCCCATATCGAGCAACTGCTGGCTGTAGATTTCGATGCTGCGGGCGATGATCTGCGGGCAGGCTTTGCCGTATTGCACGCCTCGCTCAAAAGGAGCACCGCTGATGTCGATACACGGGAACAGACGACTCATGTCACCACCTCAATGTGTTTGGCTAGAACCAAGAGCAAGTTGTGAGCCAATTTCATAAAAACCCATACAATATTGGCGCCAATTTCAATACCTCACTGATTTCCCCAGACGGAATGCCTGAATCCGGTGCGCAAGGTGGGTACATGCTTCACAGACGTGCAGAACGGTGACAGTGGCCGATTGCCTCGAGCCCAAGAGCGGGCTTGCTCGCCAGCCAATGCAATTCCTTCAGCTGCAATGCACAACATTGGGGGGGTGGCCCCCGTTTTCGGGGCTCACGATGCTAGAAAAAATAATCCGGAAACAAAATGATGAAATAAAATCTTTACAAGCGAATGATAACGATTATCATCGGAACACGTTTACATCATGGAACGAGATCAGTGATTAGGAAATCAGCTGTTTTAACCCGCCTTGAAAGCGGCGAATCGGTTTACGGGTTACTTAATTCCGTGCCCTCTCCCCTCTTGTGCGAAATGATCGCTTTGGCCGGTTATGATTTCGTCATCCTCGACATGGAGCACTTACTGCGCAATGACGATGACTTGATGCATAGCCTTCGTGCTTGCGAGTCGGCAGGCATTTCGGCTTGGCTGCGAATTCCTGAAGTCGATGCCAAACTGATCGGTCGTGCTCTGGATGCCGGCGTCGAGGCCATAGTGCTACCCCGGGTCGAGAGCGCCAGCGAAGTGACCCGAGCGCTCGACGCTGCGTATTTCCCGCCAAGGGGAAAACGAGGCATTAGCGGCGGACGTATGACCGGTTTCGGTCGCATCCCGTTACCGGACTACATTGAACTTGCCAACCAGCAAAGCCCGATCGTACCAATGATCGAAACGGCCGCAGGGCTGCGCGCGTTGCCGCAAATGCTAGCGCTGCCTGGAGTCGGGATGGTGCTTGAGGGGGCGCTCGACCTGGCCCTTGACCTGCGATTGGGCCCCGACCCCCTGCACCCGGACGTTTGGCTCGCCCTCCAGTCAATGGCCGACATCTGCGCCACCGCGAACGTCCCGTTTTGTGCCAATCCACGCACCTTCGAACAGCAGGCCTTCTGGCGCAAACGGGGGATCCGAAGCTTTCTGGCCGGAGAAGACCGAGGCCTCCTGCATTACGCATTAAAAGACCGCCTCAGCAGCCTCCAATCCCCTAACTGAATTAAACGAAGCCCTCATGAAAACAACAAACAGCCGGTTTGCGTTCCCCCTCGCCCTGATTTCCTTGAGCGTGTGCCAAATAGCATTCGCAGATGAGCAAAATAACGACGTTTCCCTGGCCCCTATCACCATTAAAGGTGATGTACTCGGCACCGCCAGCGATCCTGAAGTCCGTACCTATTCCGGTAGCCGAAGCGTCATTGACTCGGCCGATTTGAGAAAAGGCAGCGTGCGGGGTATCGACGACGCACTGCAACGTGTTCCCGGCATCAAGGTTTTTGATGAAACCGGCACCGGCGCCCTGCCGCAGATTTCTGTCCGGGGTTTGTATGAGAGCCGTAGCGGACGTATCCAGGCCCTGTCGGACGGTATCCCGCTGGCCTTGGCGCCTTACGGTCAGACTGGCCTGTCCCTGTTCCCGATGACCCTGGCAACCATTGATCGAGTGGACATCGTGCGCGGCGGTGCAGCCGTACAGTACGGACCGAACAACGTCGGCGGGGTTATTAATTTCATCAGCGCGCCGATTCCTCATGCGCTACAAACCACGATTTCCGAACGCACCACGTTTGCCCCGGGCGGACGTCAGTTATTCGACACCTACTTGGGCACGGGGGGTTACCTGACGGAGAATTTCGGGCTGCAACTGGACCTCAATACCATCAACGGCGAATACGGTCGCGAACACTCCGATACTGATATTCAAAACTACCGCCTGCGCGGGCAGTGGAACATCGATGAAAACCATGACTTCAGTTTCGGCGTACAACATTACAAAGCTGACATGGACCTCGCCGGCGCATTGAGCGTCAAGGACTATAAGGACGACCCTCGTCAGTCAACCCGCCCGCTGGACCGTTTCGAAGGCGATACCGATCGGGTCTGGGGTACGTATACGCAGCAACTGGGAGCCATGGGTCCGTTCGACTCGGTGCAATTGAGTTGGACCAACTTCGCCCACAATAGCTACCGCAACTTCGTCGTCGGCTTGCCCTTCACCCCGGACGCAACGGCCGTCACCAAGCAAGATGGCCCACGGGACTTTAAGGTCTGGGGCACCGAGCCGCGCTTAAGCATGAGCATTGACGGCGACACTGTCGGACAAACCTGGCTGCTGGGCGCGCGCTATGTCAGCGAGGACATCGACTACCGAGTCGATCGTCAGGCCCTCAACACCGGCGTGACCAGTGTGTTCCGGGACTGGAAATTCAATGACGAAGCAAAAGCGGCTTACCTGAGCAACGCCATCAGCTTGTTCGATCGTCGCCTGACCATCACGCCAGGCATCCGCTACGAAAATGCGCGGATGGACTATAGCGACAGTGTTACCGGATTCACCCACAGCAACCTGGCAAAAGAATGGCTGCCGGGGCTGACCGTGGGTTTCCAGGCGACCGATGACTGGTTCGTATATGCCAATGCCCAGCGCTCATTGCGCCCGCCGCAAGTCACGCAGATCGTCAAGGAAGGCGCCGTAGGTGCGGAGATCGCCTGGAACTATGAAACCGGGGTGCGCTACACGCCGTGGAAGGGCCTGCGGGTGGACGTTGGCCTGTACCGTATCGATTTCGACGACCAGATCGAATACAACGCCACCACCGACCGCTACGTAAACCTTGGCAGCACCCGCCATCAAGGGATCGAAACAGAACTGTTCTGGACCCCCGCTGCGTTGCCCAATGTGGACCTGCATGCGAGCTATGCGTACCTGGATGCGAAGCAGCGAACAGGTAGCTACAGAGGTAACGAAGTACCGTTCGCGTCGAAGAACCAGTTCAATGCCGAAGCGCGTTATCGCTTCGCCGAACACTGGACTTACAGCCTCGACGGCCTTTATGTCAGCAGCGCCTTCACCGATGCCGCTAACAGCGGCGCCGAAGACGCCGCCGCCACGGTCGGTAAACTGCCCTCTTACGTTGTTTTCAATACCGCACTGGAACGTGAATTCAAGCTGGACGACAAAAGCGTCCTGACCGCCTCAGCCGGCATCAGCAATCTTTTCAATCGCGAATACTACTTCCGCGGCATCGATACCAGCCCTTGGGGCCGGCAGCCAGCCCCGGAACGCGCCCTTACGCTCGGCGCAAATTACCGCTTCTAAACGCGCAGTTGCGCCCCTGTAAACCAGTCGCCCAACCCATCGGGACGGGTGACTGCTGCCCCCGGGAAACTCATCACCATGCAACGTCCACTCGTCTTTCTCAGCCATGTTCCACATGCGGCGATTACCGAGGGCTTCTTGCCAGCCGCCCACAAACGCGGGTTCCCAGTGGTGCTGATCACCGATCATGCCCAAGAACATAGACGTCTGCTGGCTGCCTCCGATGCCCCTGCAGAGCAATTGAAGATTCTCGAATGTGACGTGTTCAATCCACTGGCGGTAATCGAGTTGATCAACGCCCATGGCCTTAGTCCGATTGGCGTATTTTCCAACAGCGATCACCTACAGACCTCTACCGCGTTGGTCGCCAAAACCTTTAACGTCCCGGGTAAAGACTGGCTGATGTGTCACAGGGCAAAAAACAAAGCCGCCATGCGCGAACACATGCGTGATCTGGGTTTGCCGGGGCCATGGTTTCAAGTCCTGACAGCAGGCAACACTGTACCGGGCGACGCACCTTTCCCACTGGTGGTAAAGCCCACACAGGGCGTGGCCAGCCTCGACGTCCGCTTATGCCAAAATGCCGATGAACTTAACGACTACTGCACTCATTTCTGGCAGCAGCAGCCTGGTCGAGCACTGTTGCTTGAAGCGTACATGGAAGGTCCGCTGTTCACCCTTGAAACCCTAGGCGACCAGCAGCGCTTTCAGGCAGTCGGTGGCTTTGACGTGACCCTCTCGCCCCCGCCCTATTTTGTCGAATTATCGGCACGCTGGAAGGGTCCACTGAGTCGCGCCCACAGGGCAAACGCTCTGGCGCAGGTCCGCGCTTTCGGTGTTCAGTTCGGGGTTTGCCACAGCGAGTTTATTCTCACCGCAGACGGACCGATGTTGGTGGAAATCAATTACCGCAGCATCGGCGATGGCCGGGAATTCTTGCTCGATCGTCTGTTACCCCAGGGCTGGTTCGACCGCATCCTCGGCCTGCACCTGGGTGAGAGTTTGCCTGCTGCCGTACCAGACCAAGCCGAGGCCTTGGTTCACTACGTGGTGGCTGATGCACCTGGACGCCTACAGCAAGTCCCCGCCAGCTTTAGCCATCAACGGGACACCCACTGGTGCGATTACCGCGCCCTGCGCGAAGCGGGCGACGACGTCCATCTCAGCCACTCGAATAAAGATTACCTGGGCGTACTGCGCCTGATTTCACCGGATGCCGCAGGCCTGGAAGCCCGTTTCGCTGCCACCCTGGCCGACCTTCGCTGGGTGATGGCATGAGCGAACTAGCCCTTGATTCCGATCGAGCAGTCATTACGCGGCGCATCATCGACTGTTGCCTGAGGGAAGATATCCGGGGGCTGTTGACTCAAGGTGTAGTCCGAAACTTGCCAGCAGACCTGCTCGGCCTATGGCCAAAGACAGGTAGTCCCCATTGGCTGCATATAACCCATTTGAGCAACCAGGAGCTTTGGCTTCCGGTGCATCGAAGCACGCCGCTACAGGCGTGGAGTGCCTCAAGTCACGCCTGGATTTGCCGTCAAGGTGAGCAGTCAGTTTTGCAGCAGAGCTACGGCCCCTGGCTCGAATACCTGAGTAATGGTCTGGACGCTGACAGCCTGGCGCTATTCGCTGCTTATATAGAGGAAGCAGATTGCGCAGTACAGCATCAACGTCTCTGCCAAATAGCCTATGGAGAACGCGCCGCGACCCTGGTCGGCATTCTCGGCAACCCGTCCTGGGCAAAGCGCCTGATCGGTATCGACCAGTTGGCAAGTTACCTTGACCACCCTTACTACCCTACCGCAAGGGCAAAAAGCGGCTTTGATCAAGCTGCACTTGAACGTTATGCGCCGGAATACGCGCCACGCTTCAAGCTCAACTGGCTGGCGGTACCGAAAACAGCGATTACTGTCAGCAGTCCTGCGCCCAAACATTGGCCCAGCTTTATAGAACTGGGTTTGAAGCAAAACCTGGAAAACAGCCATACCTTGATGCCGGTGCACCCGCTGACATGGCCAGAGCTGGAAAAATACGGCCTCCCCCAGGGTTCTATCATGGCACCGCTAAGCGCGATGGAGGTTGAGCCAACATTATCGGTGCGTACGGTGATGTGCGTCGAACGACCCCATTGGCATATTAAGTTGCCGTTGCTCATCACAACCCTCGGGGCGCGTAATTTGCGACTGATCAAGTCCAGCACCTTATACGACGGCTATTGGTTTCAACTTACGCTGCAGGCCATATCGCAACGTGATTCTCAATTACGCCAGCGTTACCTGCACGTCGATGAAGAACACGGCGGTCATGTCGATGAAAACCGTCACCTGGCTTATATAGCCCGCCACTACCCTGGAGAGTTGGAGACGGCGACTCTAGTCCCGGTCGCCGCATTGGCCAGCCCACTGGCGGACGGCCGACTTTTTATTGAATTACTTCTGGAACAGTATTATTCGGGCTCATTGTGGCACTGGCTTGAAGACTACCTGGACCTATTGCTAAACGTGCATTTGCGCCTATGGCTGGTGTACGGAATTGCCTTGGAAGCCAATCAGCAAAACGCCGTGCTCGTTTTCGACACCGGGCGTCCCCTGCGTTTGTTAATGAAAGACAACGACGCCGCGCGGCTTTGGCCGAAGCGCTTCTCGGCTGCATGCCCGGACATGGCGGACAGACCCGCAGCTTTACATGACGAACGCATTCGGGTCGATGGCTCCCAGGCACTGGCCGAGATGTTTTGTACGATCACCTTGCAGCTAAACATTGTCGCCGTGCTTGAAGCGATAATTAGCGCGGAGCTGGCGCCACGTCATGACCTTTACCAGACGTTGCGCCTACGCTTGACCCACTGCCTTGAACAACTGGAGCGCGAAGGCATTGAATGCTCGGAAGCCCGACGCTTCTTGCTGGAAAGCCCGACATTACCGGTGAAATACCTGCTCAGCGCCGGCAGCCTGTTCAGCAAGGCGCACTCCGGCGCCCGAGACATCAATAAGTTTTATGGTTATAGCGCGGCCAACTTCTTGCTGGAGGGAAGCTTATGCGCCGCAGACTAATTGGCAGCGTTCTGCTGGGGCACTACTTATCGGCATTCACGGCGCTAGGTATTCCCTTATATCTGCCGCGAATTCTCGCTGATTTAGCACCCAATATCCCGGGATGGAGCATTGGTGTGTTGTTTGTACTGCCGACGCTGTGCACCGCTCTGGCTGCGCCACTGTGGGGGCGATGGGCGGACCGAAAAGGCTGTCGATTGTCGCTGTTACGGGCCCACGGGGGATTATTTGTTGGATTTTTACTGGCTGGTTTCAGTACCAACCTGACGATGTTCGTGCTGGCACTGATCATTCAGGGCACGTTCGGTGGCGCGATGGCGGCGTCAAACGCTTACCTGTCCACCCAATTCAGAAATGGAGACCTGTCACGGGCCCTGAACTGGACCCAGTATTCTGCACGCCTGGCAATGATCAGCGGCCCCATTCTATTAGGACTGTTCACCTCGCAGGGATTAGGCCTGGAACTGTATCGATACCTTGCCTGGTTGCCGCTATTGGCCTTCGTCATGATTCTGCCACTGCCCGCCGACACACCCTCCCCGCGAAACCAAGGGACAAAAACCGATGACCCGCTCAGTCAGTTACCGATAGACCTGCCGCGCCTGTTGACGGTGCAGTTCTTGTTCAGCTTTGCCATGGTGGTGACCTTTCCTTATTTCGTCCCCTATGGCGAAACATTAGGCATTGGCAACGACGCCTTGATCGGCTTGCTTTATAGCCTGCCCCATCTGGTTTACCTGTTCGCCCTACCGTGGGCTCAACGGCACGGTTCCAATCTGCTGCTGCACGGATTGGGATTATTGGCCATCAGTAATGGGCTGCAGTTCTGGAGCACCCAGGCAGAACCGCTGTTTGCCCTGCGCTTGCTCAGCGGCATTGGCATGTTGCTATGTTTCGTCGGCTTACACCGTTGCGTAAGTCAACGCAGCCGCCAAGGCAGTGCCGGGCGGCTGTTCGGTTGGTTCGACGCCAGCGGAAAATGGGCCGGCACGGCGGCCGGCGTTACGGCCGGACTGGTCAGCCAGACGTGCGGGATCGCATCACCTTTCCTCGTTGCTTGCCTGGCCGCCATTGCAGCAATGGCTGTCGCACGCCCTCTTCTTGTTAACCCGCGAGAGATTCCAGCATGACACTTGCTTTGACTAACGCTTCATTGCATGAACGCGCGCTTGATGGCGAAGCGGAACGCCACGCTATCGAATGTCTACTCAACTGTTACTTGCGCGAGTACGCATTGCCTGGCAAACAGGCAGACCTCGACTATCGCGCCCAAGATCTTCCAATGGGCCTGCGTCAACTAGAACACGGGCAATGCATCAGCATTCAGTTACCCAGCGGGCGATTGGCAGTGCGGGTCGACCGAGCCAGCGCCCTGGGCCGCTGTCACTTCGTCAGCGCGCCGTATTTCAAGGGCAACGCACACGGTTGGCACCCGTTGACCGCCACCGAACTGGCGCGTTTGCTGTGCGTCCCGTTGAGCGAGCCGGAACGCGTCGCAGAGATGCTTCAGCAGGTTGATAACAGCCTTCAGACTACCCGCACTTTCCTTCGCCATTCCTCCCGGCATCAGCCTCAATCCGCAGACAGCCTGTTGATGTCGGAACAACATCAGATATGGGGTCATGCGCTGCATCCAACGCCGAAAAGTCGCGAAGGCATCTCGCAACAAGCACTGCTTGCGTGCTCACCGGAAGTGGGCGCGTGCTTCGAACTTCACTGGTTTCGCGTTGACCCTACGCTGATCCACTATCAGGGCGAAGATCCACGCCGCACCCTGCAACAGATGTGCGGTGGCAGAAAAGATGTGTACCCATGCCATCCATGGCAGGTCGAGCGCATCCTTGCCAACCCACTGGTTCTGCAAGCCCGGGACCTGGGGCTGCTGGAGTACCTTGGGCCGCAGGGCCTGGCGCTGTATCCCACGTCATCGGTGCGCACGCTTTACCATCCGGATCTGCCCTATTTTCTCAAGTTCTCGATGCATGTCCGGCTCACTAACTGCGTGCGCAAGAACGCTTGGTACGAACTGGACAGCGCCGTGGCCTTAACCCGATTGCTGGCACCGGTCATGATTGAACTCGCCGAGACGCTGCCGGACTTTTTACTAATGGCAGAACCCGCCGCCAGCACCT
>NZ_JAQGNX010000135.1 GCF_028293835.1 Pseudomonas sp. | reverse complement strand
GAGACTTCAAATAAACCCAGCCTAAATAGATTCCGGCCTACTCGGGTTTGGGGTGCAATTGTCGCGCAACAAACACAGAACCCGGAGCTGCCGAAGGCTGCGATAGGCCGGGGTCGCAGGCGACCGGCACCCCTTCAGCGGTATCACGACGGCGACCGGTCCCCGGTCGAATCGCAGCCTTCGGCAGCTCCTACAGATTATTTTCAATAAGTTATGCGTTGTTTGATAAGGGCCTGCTTGTTGGAAGCGTCAGGCCTGATACATGGCATCAAGCCCCTCGCCAATAGGTTGGCTCCTACAGATTTGATCAATGGGACATCGGGTCTTTAGCTTCATCCTTACCCATGATGTCTTTCTTCATGGCATCTTTGGACATGCTGTCTTTGCTCATGGTGTCTTTCTTCATGGCATCTTTAGACGGGGTGCCCTTTGACATCGCGTCCTTCGACATGCTGTTTTTACTCATGGCATCGCCGCTGGTGGTCTCGGCTGCGAATACGCTGCCGACAGCGCCCAACGACATGCACAATATGACTGCGGATAATTTATTCATGAGAGTTTCCCTTCGAGCGTAGAGGTGGAGAGTCGCACAACCGCTGGCTGCACGCCGTTAGTCGATTGGCTAACTGGTCTCCATTGTCGAGCGCTCACCGTAACGAAGTCCTCACGCACACTTAAATTAACCGTGATAACTCACGCTCCCCTCCCGTAGTCAGATCCGCTGCGCCTTTAACGAATCGGCGATGTAGTCGGCTTGTCTGATCGCCAGGGTGACGATGGTCAACGTCGGATTTTCTGCCGCACTGGTGGTGAATTGGCTGCCATCGGAGATGAACAAATTCGCCACTTCATGGCTTTGCCCGTGACTGTTGCACACGCCGTCTTGCGCCTTGGCGCTCATGCGGCAGGTGCCCATGTTATGGGTCGAAGGGTAGGGCGGAACGCGGTGCGTCTTGAGTGCACCGGCGGCGGCGTATACCGCTTCACCTTGGGTGAACGCGTGTTCGCGCATAGCCAGGTCGTTGGGGTGGTCGTCGTAATGAACGTTGGCCACCGGCATGCCGAACTGGTCCTTGACCCCGTCATTGACGGTGACACGGTTACTCGCCCTAGGCATGTCCTCGCCAATCAACCACATGCCCGCAAGGTGCGTGTATTGGTCCAGCACCCGGGTAAAGTCGCGACCCCAGGCGCCGGGATTGAAGAACGCGCCCATAAACGATGGCCCCAGGGAAATGGTTTCCATCTCATAGCCGCCGACAAATCCTCGGGACGGTTTGTTGGCCACCTCGTCGCTGATGATGCCAGCCATAATCGTGCCGCGATAGAAGTGCACCGGTTCCTTGAATTCGGCAAACACCGAGCCGGTCATGTGGCGCATATAGTGCTTGCCGACCATGCCTGCGCCGTTGCCCAGGCCATGGGGAAACAGTGTGCTAGAAGAGTTGAGCAGGATTCTCGGGGTTTCGATGGCGTTTCCTGCCACCGCCACAACCCGCGCTTTTTGGCGTTGCAATTGACCTTTGGCGTCTGCATAAACCACGGCACTGGCCAGCCCTTTGTCGTCGTGCTCAATGCGCACGACTTGGGCCTGGGTGCGGAGTTCAAGCTTGCCGGTGGCTTCGGCGGCAGGGATTTCGGTGTAGAGCGTTGACCACTTCGCGCCCATTTTACAGCCCTGGAAGCAGAAGCCCAGTTGCTGGCAAGAAGCACGACCGGCGCGCGGCACGCTGTTGATTGCCATATGCCCAGTAGAGCATTCTTTGTAACCAAGTTTCTTCGCGCCGTCGTACAGGACCTTGAAGTTATTGTTTCCAGGCAGGCCTGGGACATTATTGGTGCGCGTTACGCCCATTTTGTCTTCAGCACGAGCGTAATACGGTTCGAGTTCAGTCAGCGTAATCGGCCAATCCAGTAAGTCGGCGTCCTTGACCGCTCCATAAGTTTCCAGAGCGCGAAATTCGTAGTCACGAAAGCGCAAACTCGCCCCGGCCCAGTGAGTGGTGGTGCCGCCCACGGTTTTGCAGATCCAGGCGGGCAGGTTCGGGAAATCCTTGGCCACCCGCCATGTGCCGGAGGTGGTGCGTTTGTCCGACCAGGACAACTGAACGAAAGCCGGCCATTCGTCGTTGATAAAGGTCGCCGTGGATTGCCGCTCACCGGCTTCGAGCAGTACCACTGGAATACCTTTTTGGCACAGTTCGTTGGCCAAGGTGCCACCACCCGCACCGGAGCCAATGATCACTACAACGGTGTCGTCATCAAGCGCATAAGTAGTCATTGTGGCGTTCCTCAAGAAAGGGGGACAGGGCTGGCATCGGCAGGCGGGTTCGGCAACCACGTCAGGTCATTGAAACCGCGGTGTAAATAGCCACCTTTCGGATAGGAAGCACCTTCGTAACCAAAGTGCAGATAGGCAAGTTCGTTGCTATAAAGGGACGCGACCGTGGTGCCGCGCACCAGGGTGAAGAAATCGCTGTGTTGTACCGATTCGAGGATGGCGACTTGATGCGTCTCGTCTAGCTTCAACCACGAACCACCGGCTTTTTGATCGAGGTCGGCCACACCGCTCTTGAGCAAGTCAGCAATGCCGGGGTCTTTGGAGGCTTTTTCGTCCAGGGCTTTTACGGAGAAGGCATAGACAGCATCCTCCATCGTGTCGTGGGGGTACATGCGGCGAACGATCACTATCAGACGGTCGCCGGTGGCGCTGTCCAACGTAGTCATCGGCAGCGCCCAGCTTTGGCTGGGGGCTAATAAAGCGATAGGCCCGGAACCGAACAACAAGGTACCCAGCAGCAGACCGCCACTTCCCTGAAGAAAGCGGCGGCGATCGAGTTTCAAGTCACTCATGGCTAATTTCCTTGTTATTTTTTTTGTAGGATGCGATTCAGCTCAATTGATACTAGTAGGCCTGAAGGGCTGGAGGTAATAGCGAGCTACTACGTGGTTATAAGAAAGGGCTGATTTCATTGGGGAAAACGCTCTTCCCCAAAACCTCCCCAAAATCTCCCAAAAACTCCTACTACTCCGTTAGGCCACATCGATCCATTCAACGCCACGGCCGTCCCGGTATAAATCAGTCATAGCGGCCGTTTTATGTCCAAGCAACTTCTGTGTGTCGCGGCCTTCGAGTTCATGAAGCCGCGAAGCCAGTGAGCGCATTTCATGGAACGATGGCGGGCTATCTCCGAGCACGATCCCTGCCTTGGCCGCTGCACGATCGCGCGCGGCAGCGAACGTCATCGTCAGCACATTCAACGTCACTGGCGTGCCGGCGACTGCGCTTGATGCCCGTGATGGGTGGTGGATCAAGTGCTTTGAAATCACCGAGTCACGGCAGGACTTGATCACCTCACTCAACTGCAGACCAACACACTCCAGCCTCAACGCTGTTGAAATCCGCAGGCGGGCCCCGGTCTTTTGCTGGATTACGTGAAGCACGCCGTCGGAAACGTCCTTGAACAGCATGTTCCGTATATCGTCACGCCGCTGGCCAGTGAGCAAGGCAAGCTCCATTGCGCGCTTCATCCAAGGCTGATGAACCTCAGCATGAATCAATTTCCAAAGCTCCAGCGTCAGGCGCTGGCGTTGCACCCTCACTCTTGCGGCCCTGGTCACGGTTACAGGGTTGTCACTTCGCCACCCGCGAGCGTTGGCCTCGCGGAAAACATCCTGGAGCAATGACCGCATTGCGCGCGCCATTGATGCCTTGCCTTCTGCCTCGATTCCTTTGAGGTATGTAGCTATCTCAAACGTTCCAATTTCCCGAATTCCGTGCGATCCCAGCGCCTTGTCTATCTGGTTTAGGCGGCGCCCGATGGTAGCCACACTTGATTCCGACAGACACCGCTTCGCGTACTCCAACCGAAACTCGACAATCCAATCGCTGAGCGTCTTTCGTGGGCCGGCAGCAATTCGCTCAGTGAGAACGGGCCCGGTTTTGAAATACGACTCCCTGTTCTGGTCGTGGGCCTGGGTGATGGCTGCCGCTTTGTCGGAGCCGAGTCCGTAAACCCTGCCGGTTTCCGGATCCCGATAGGTGTAATACGTCTTGCCGTTGCGCGAGTCCTTTTTCTTGTACAAGTTGGGCGGAAGGTCTTTT
>NZ_JAQGNX010000122.1 GCF_028293835.1 Pseudomonas sp. | reverse complement strand
TCTGAAACTTGCTAAAGGCTACTACGGCGCGCGTTCACGCGTATTCCGTGTTGCCAAACAAGCGGTAATCAAGGCAGGCCAATACGCCTACCGTGACCGTCGTCAGAAAAAACGTCAGTTCCGCGCTTTGTGGATCGCTCGTATCAACGCTGGTGCTCGTGTTAACGGTCTGTCCTACAGCCGTTTCATTGCCGGCTTGAAAAAGGCGTCCATCGAGATCGATCGTAAGGTTCTGGCTGATCTGGCTGTGAACGAAAAATCTGCGTTTGCTGCGATTGTCGAGAAAGCTAAAGCCACTTTGGCCTAAGTCCCCGACAATCACCGGACCCGGTTTACGGGTTCGGTGTTAAACGTCATAAATAGGGGAAGAGCCTAAAGCTCTTCCCCTATTTCGTATCTGGAGTCTGTAAATGGAAAACCTGGATGCGCTGGTCTCTCAAGCACTTGAGGCCGTGCAACACGCTGAAGATGTTAATGCCCTGGAGCAGATCCGGGTTCAATTCCTTGGCAAGAAGGGCGAGTTGACTCAGGTGATGAAGACCCTGGGAAATTTGCCGGCTGAAGAGCGCCCGCAAGTTGGTGCGCTGATTAACGTCGCCAAGGAGCGTGTCACAGAGGTTCTCAATGCCCGTAAAGCGTCGTTGGAGCAAGCGGAACTGTCCGCCAAGCTCGCGGCTGAAGGCATTGACGTGACCCTGCCGGGCCGTGGGCAGACCTCTGGAGGTTTGCACCCGATTACCCGAACGCTAGAGCGGATCGAGCAATTCTTCACTCATATTGGCTACGGCATCGCCGAAGGCCCTGAGGTCGAAGACGATCATCACAATTTCGAGGCGCTGAACATCCCTGGCCACCATCCGGCGCGGGCGATGCACGACACCTTCTATTTCAATGCAAACATGTTGTTGCGCACCCACACCTCCCCGGTGCAAGTGCGAACCATGGAAACACAGCAGCCGCCTATTCGCATCGTCTGCCCAGGCCGAGTTTATCGCTGCGATTCGGATATCACCCATTCGCCTATGTTCCACCAGGTGGAAGGGCTGCTGATCGACCGTGACATCAACTTCGCGGATCTGAAAGGCACCATCGAAGAGTTCTTGCGGGTGTTTTTCGAAAAAGAACTGGCGGTGCGCTTCCGTCCATCTTTCTTTCCATTCACTGAGCCATCGGCAGAAGTCGATATCCAGTGCGTGATGTGCAGCGGCAAAGGTTGCCGCGTGTGCAAGCAAACCGGTTGGCTCGAAGTACTGGGTTGCGGCATGGTCCACCCGAACGTATTGCGCATGTCTGGCATCGATCCTGAAGAGTTCCAGGGCTTTGCATTCGGCATGGGCGTTGAACGTCTGGCAATGCTTCGTTACGGCGTTAATGACTTGCGTCTGTTCTTCGACAACGACTTGCGGTTCCTCGCGCAATTTCGCTAGGTCGCACCGCACGTTCGTAACGAATCTTTCAGGAGAGCAGGATGAAATTCAGTGAACAATGGCTGCGCGGCTGGGTAAGCCCGCAAGTGTCCCGCGACGAACTGGTTGCTCGCCTATCGATGGCAGGCCTTGAGGTCGACAGCGTCACGTTGGCCGCCGGTGAATTCACAGGCGTGGTGGTGGGCGAGGTGCTAAGCACCGAGCAGCACCCGGATGCCGACAAATTACGCGTTTGCCAGGTCAGCAATGGCGCAGAGACCTTCCAGGTTGTGTGTGGCGCGCCAAACGTGCGCCCTGGCTTGAAAATTCCGTTCGCCATGATTGGGGCCGAGCTGCCCGGCGACTTCAAGATCAAGAAAGCCAAGCTGCGAGGCGTTGAATCCAACGGCATGTTGTGTTCCGAATCCGAGCTGCAAGTGGGTGAGGGCAACGATGGTTTGATGGAGCTGCCGGTCGATGCACCAGTAGGACAAGACATTCGCATCTATCTTCAGCTGGACGATGCGAGCATTGAAGTCGACCTGACGCCGAACCGTGGCGATTGCCTGTCGGTGGCGGGTCTGGCGCGTGAAGTTGGTGCGCTGTATGGCGCTAAGGTCACGCGTCCGGTTGTGGCCGCGGTGTCTGCGGTACACGATGAAGTGCGCTCAATCGACGTGCTGGCGCCTGCTGCATGCCCTCGTTACCTGGGGCGCGTCGTGCGCAACGTTGACCTGTCGCGGCCGACGCCCCTGTGGATGGTCGAGCGCCTGCGTCGTTCGGACGTACGCAGTATCGATGCGGCAGTAGACATCACCAACTACGTGATGCTCGAACTGGGACAGCCGCTGCATGCTTTTGACCTTGCCGAGATCAATGGCGGCATTCGTGTGCGAATGGCGGAAGAGGGCGAGAAGCTGGTACTGCTCGACGGTCAGGAAGTCAGCCTGCGTGGCGACACTTTGGTCATCGCTGACCATACCCGCGCCTTGGCTATCGCTGGCGTCATGGGTGGCGAGCACAGCGGCGTCAGCGCAAAAACTCAGGATATTTTCCTGGAAAGCGCCTTCTTCGATCCGATTACCATCGCAGGTAAAGCCCGTTCTTACGGCTTGCACACCGATGCATCGCACCGCTACGAACGCGGCGTGGACTGGCAACTGGCGCGGGAAGCTATCGAGCGCGCAACCGGTCTGCTGTTGGAGATCACCGGCGGCGAAGCGGGCTCGATCACCGAGGCGGTCAGCGAAAAAGACCTGCCTTCAATTTGTCCGGTTGTTCTTCGTGCGGAGCGCATCACCCAGATGCTCGGCATGGAGATGGACCCGGCTGAAGTCGAGAGTCTGCTGGTCGGCCTGGAGCTGAAAATCTCCACTGATGTGGCGGGTCAGTGGTTGGTGGAAGTCCCTAGCCACCGCTTCGACATCAGCCTGGAAGTCGATCTGATCGAGGAACTGGCGCGCTTGTACGGTTACAACCGCCTGCCGGTTCGTTACCCGCAGGCACGTTTGGCCCCACAAGCCAAAGCTGAAGCCCAGGCTGATTTGCTGCTTCTGCGCCGTATGCTGGTTGCGCGAGGCTATCAGGAAGCGATCACTTACAGTTTCATCGATCCGAAGTGGTTTGAACTGTTCAATCCCGGCGTCGAGCCTTTGCTGTTGGCCAACCCGATATCGGTCGACATGGCCGCCATGCGCTCGTCGTTGTGGCCAGGTCTGGTCAAAGCATTGCAGCACAACCTCAACCGTCAACAAGACCGCGTACGTATGTTCGAAAGCGGGCTACGATTTGTCGGTCAGTTGGACGGCCTCAAGCAAGAACCGATGCTCGCTGGCATCATTTGCGGCAGCCGTGCGCCTGAAGGCTGGGCGCAAGGTCGCGACCCGGTGGATTTTTTCGATATCAAGGCTGACGTCGAAGCGGTTCTCGGATTCGCCGGTGCGCTGGGTGCATTCACCTTCACACCGAGCCAACATCCTGCACTGCATCCGGGCCAAACAGCCCGTATCGAGCGCGATGGCCGAGAAGTCGGTTTCGTCGGCGCGCTTCACCCCGAGCTGACGAAAAACCTGGGCCTTGATCGCCCGGTCTTTGTCTTTGAACTACTCTTGGCTGAAGTCTCCCTGGGCCGTTTGCCAAAATTCCAGGAGCTTTCACGCTTTCCGGAAGTGCGTCGAGACCTCGCGCTGGTTGCTGACATAGAGGTTGCGGCGACTGCAGTATTGGACGTAATACGTGAAAATGCAGGCGAATGGCTCACAGACCTCAGGCTATTTGACGTATATCAAGGTAAAGGTGTTGATCCACATAGAAAAAGCCTTGCAGTCGGCTTGACCTGGCAGCATCCATCGCGCACTCTTAATGACGATGAGGTGAATGCGGCGACGCATAAAATCCTCACCTCTCTCGAGGAAAGGTTAAACGCCACGTTAAGGAAGTAGCGTATGGGGGCTCTGACTAAAGCTGAGATGGCCGAACGTCTGTATGAAGAGCTGGGCCTGAACAAACGGGAAGCCAAGGAACTGGTTGAGCTTTTCTTTGAGGAAATCAGGCACGCTTTGGAAGATAACGAGCAGGTCAAATTGTCCGGTTTCGGCAATTTCGATCTGCGCGATAAACGCCAGCGGCCTGGTAGAAATCCGAAGACGGGAGAAGAAATCCCGATTACGGCTCGCCGTGTGGTCACCTTTCGTCCAGGGCAGAAGTTGAAGGCCCGAGTTGAGGCTTATGCTGGAACCAAGTCATAACGACGAGCTACCGCCCATTCCAGGCAAACGCTACTTCACCATCGGTGAA
>NZ_JAQGNX010000073.1 GCF_028293835.1 Pseudomonas sp. | reverse complement strand
CACCGAAGCGATGTAGCAGGCCGACCATGCCCCGGAGAACAGTTGCTCGGCTTTCGGGTGCGGCTGGACGGCGGTGAGCACGTGTGCCGGTGTGGCGCTGCCGGGCGACGACAGTTCGATGTCGAGGTTGCCGTTATGGCCGCGCGACGTGTTGCCGGCGCTGCTGAGCGTGGTGTGGGTTTTACCGCTGGCCAGTACTTTTTCGATCTTGCTCATGATGATTCCCTCAGGTTTTGCAGGCTTGTTATGCGCACGCGCTTGTATCGCATGCGATATTAGTGAAGCATCCAGACATCACGCCGTAATCACGCTCAGGACAACGTCGATATTGCCGCGTGTTGCTTTGGAGTACGGGCAGATGAAATCGGCAATGTGCGCCAGTTCGGTCGCGACATCGTGTGCCAGCCCCGGCACGCGCAGGGTCAGTCGGGCCTGAAGGAAGTAGGCCGTTCCAGTCTGGCCCAGGTCGACCTCGATGTCGACGGACAGATCCGCCGGCAGCGAAATGTTGCGCTCTGCGGCTACCAGCCCGACCGCGGCGGTGTAGCAGGCCGACCATGCCCCGGCGAACAATTGCTCTGCTTTCGGGTGCGGCTGGACGGCAGTGAGCACGTGTGCCGGTGTGGCGCTGCCGGGCGACGACAGTTCGATGTCGAGGTTGCCGTTATGGCCGCGCGACGTGTTGCCGGCGCTGCTGAGCGTGGTGTGGGTTTTGCCGGTAACCAGTACTTTTTCGATCTTGCTCATGGATGCTTCCTCAGAATTTAATGATTTCGTGCGACAAAATCGCATGCGTCTTTTTAGGCACTTAAAAAAGACAACGTTTATCAACCGGCTGATGCAGTGATCCAGTTATTGCCGTTGTGGCCATGGGAAACGTGATCAGTAGAGATAAACATTGTGTGGATGCTTCCGGTGTTCATGGCTGGATCTCCAAACGGCAAGCTCTGACTTATTGATCGCTTTCGATTAAATCGTATGCGATAGATAAATATTCAAGCAAAGGGCTGGTGATGTCAAAGATTATTTTGCGCTGGGCTGACGAGCGGTAGGTTTTGGAGTCGTGGGCTTTGAGGGGGAGCGTCGGCTTGAGCTGCAGAATTACCGACAGATGAAGCAGCACAGATGCCCCTCGGTTGGCTTAACGTCGGGTGTCAGACAGAACGCTTTCACAGGCAAGCCAGCGCCCACAGATTTTGTGGGCGCTGGAGATTGAGGGTGGGGGAATTCATTCGCGAAGAGGTTGGTACATCCGCAACACGTGGCCTCCTATGCTTGGACAGTTGTTGCTAACGACCCCCACCCGCTTTCGTAGATGCCAGTCTATTAATAGCGGCGATTTGTTCCAATGCGTCGCTCTTGAGTGCCGTGATTTGGGCCAGCACTGTGGCATCCGGCTCGGGGCCGCGCTGTGCCAGGATGGCTGCCAGACGGTACATTTTCCGACGGTCGTCGAAGTAGCGCAGCAACGTGGCCCTTAGTGCGGTATTGGGCGAATTGGCTGATAGGTGGACATTGTCGAAGGAGGCATACAGCTTTTCCCATTGTGGGACGACTTCCTGCATGACTCTGTTGGCTACCGCATCTCTTTCGCTTTGCGTATCGACATGTAGATGCATCAACGCGAGCATGTCGCTCATCGCTTTTTGCTCGGCGGGGTCAAGGGCGAGCACCAGTTTCTTGAATTGAAGCTCTTCACGTGTACCCTCGCTGGCGCGCGCCAACAGGTAAGCCGATGCGCCGAATACGGCAAGTGCAAGCGCACAGGAAAGCACCGTGTTTCTAAGCGCTACTTTTGCGCGCGCTGGCTCGCTGAGTGGCATTGCCAGTGTCAGGCCGAGTAATGCGCCGCCAACCAGCCCGCCAAGATGCGCGCCGTTGTCGATGCCTTGGTGCGTAAAGCCGTAGAACAGGTTGTACGCGATGAGGATCACTATCGAGGTGCGTTGCTGCACAGCAATCGAAGCCGGCAATTGCTGACGGAATTTCAGCACAAAGACCAGTAGCCCACCGAATACTCCGAAAATGGCACCCGACGCGCCAGCACTGTTGACCGTCGGATGCCACAACACACTCACAATGCTGCCGATCACGCCGGCAAACAGGTACAACACCAGGAATCGCCCGCTGCCGTACAGACGCTCCGCCAGTCGGCCGATCTGGTACAGCGCGAGCATGTTGAGCATCAGGTGCATCAGGCCGAAATGGACGAACACTGAAGTGACCAGGCGCCACCATCCACCACTCAGGGTTTCAGGCCCAAAGTTCGTGCCCCATTTGACGGTCATTGGAAGGTTCTGCGCCATGACGCCGACACCGCTTGCGCACATGGCCAGGTAGACCAGCACGTTTATCGCGATCAGCCCATAAGTGACCCACGTGATCGGCGTCAGCGTGAGGATGCGTTCGGAGTAGCTGGACAACGCTGTTCGCTCCGCCTCATGGGCAGGCGTTGCTTGCGCGGGGAGCCATTCGAGGATTTTTCGTGCTTCACCGTTACTGGAAGCGAATAAGACGACGCGTTGAATGCCAGCTGGCGCATGCACATCGAAATAGACGTACTTTCTGATGGTTTTGGCATCAAAGATCTGGCTACGCGGGATGACCAGCTTCAGCTTACGACTTGATTTGATGAGCCTTACATCCTCATCGGTTACGCAAAACTCTCCTTTCCTGAACATCGAGCGAAAAACAGTGCCTCCCTGTCCACGTAGAGGCCGGGCGGTGAATCTGACTTTTGACATCCCTGTTGGCCTGCCGCCCGCAACATCCGGGAGTTCCGGAGTGCTGGTGAAAGCTGCCATCACTGGCTCGATCTGCTCCATTTTTTATCCCTTCTCGCAAAAATCGTAAGGCCCGGAAATGATCGTGATCACAGTGCAGTTATACGTCGGGTGCCTATGCAGTGGTCTCAGCCCGCAACCTTGGACGACGACAGCTCGTTGGTGAAACGCTGCGAACGAACACCTTTAGTGTCGTAATACTCTTCAATTGACTTCACAAAGCGCTTTTGGGCTGGCACGTACCAGAACGCTTTATACAAGCGGCCACTGATGGGGCGCGCCGCCGCATGTTGGGCATTTGCGACTGTTGTCACCATGCCCGGTGTCGCCACCGCCTGTGCGCCGGCTACCGCAACAGGCGCCAGCACCGCCGACCATTGACCTTCGGATTCGATCTTCAGCGCCGTGAATTTGCCCGCTGGCACCTGGACCTCTTCCCAACCGGTGACGACGAAGTCGTTATGAAAGGTCTCGCTGGTGCGCGCGCGGTTTGGGTTGAGTTCGGTGTACTCAACCGACCATTTCTTGCCTTGGCTCAAGGGAAAGTCGAGGGGGTGATTGATCACTTGCTGCTTGCCGTTGATATCACGGGAGCGACTCCAGTCCAGGCCAACCAAGCTTTCAACCGGGGGTTGGTTAGACCCGTCCTGCTTGGCGCTGATCAGCACGTTGTGGCTGTCAACGCGCTCGACCTTAATCAGCGTATTTTTGCTCGAGAAGCCTTGTGGCCCGGTTTCCATTGTTTCGGCATAGACCCAGCTATCCCCAGCCTTCAAGAGTGGCGCATCGACCGATTGGGCATACGCCGAACAGCACATCAAACCAAGCACAGCGGCAGATAGTGTTTTAAGCATCACTTTTCCCTGGATGTCTGACCTGGCAAGTCCATTTGAGACTGACCGAACGTGCAACTGAGAACAGAAACCGCCATTCGAGACAAACGTGAAGGCATTCGAAGGCTCATGTCATTGTGCCAGTTGAAAATGGGCTCAAGTGAGCCGGTGCTTTCATCGACGCCTTAATCTGAAAGCCATTCAGCCAAGCGACAGCCTCTGATCAACAACCAACCCGAACGGCGCCTTGCGCCACCCTCTTCTAGACTCAATAGAGAGTCGCAGACAGAACCAAACACGTCGCTTTGGTGCAGACGAACCAAAGCCCGCATGGCAAGCTGCTTTTATGCCCTTTTACAGAGGTGCGGCAAAGACCGCGCTGGGGCCCAACAAGATGCCCGTTCAGGGTGCCTGGCCGACGGCCTGAAATAGCCACGATACCGTGACGTGGCGTGAGTGCCGCAGCCGACACTTTCGGACAACCGACAACCGCCTGGTTTGCTCGTGACCGTGAGGAAAATGCTGTATGCCTGATGAGATGTTGCACCTGCCTATGGTCAACAGCCTGCTGGAGCGCCACAAGGGCTCTCCCGGCGCACTGTTGCCAATTCTTCATGGGATTCAGGAGGGCCTCGGTTACATCCCTGACGCCGCCATTCCCGAGATTGCCCACGCCCTCAACCTGAGTCAGGCCGAGGTTCGCGGGGTGATCAGCTTTTACCATGACTTCCGCACCGCGCCCCCGGCCCGGCATATTCTGCGTCTGTGCCGGGCTGAGTCCTGCCAGAGTCGCGGTGCCGAGCAGCTCGCCGCGCAGTTGCGCGAACGCCTGCAACTGGATGACCACGGCAGCAGCGCCGACGGCAATATCAGCCTGCGTCCGGTGTATTGCCTCGGCGCCTGCGCCTGTTCGCCAGCCCTTGAGTTGGATGGCCAGCTGCATGCGCGGCTCAGCGCTGAACGCCTCGATACGCTGCTCGACGCTTGCCGGGAGGACGCATGATGCCAAGCCTCTATCTGCCCATTGATTCTGTTGCCCGTGCCGTGGGTGCCGATGAGGTGGCCGTGGCCCTGATCACTCAGGCGCGGGAACGTAATCTGCCGTTGGACCTGCAACGCACCAGTTCTCGAGGCCTGTATTGGCTGGAACCGCTGTTGGAGATCGACAGCCCGCAAGGCCGACTCGGCTTCGGCCCGGTGACCGCTGCCGAAGTGCCGTCGCTGCTCGAAGCGCTACAAGGCGACCCGTCCACCCATCCGCTGGCCTTGGGCCTGGTGGAGGAGTTGCCCTATCTGAAGACTCAACAACGCCTGCTGTTCGCCCGCGCCGGTATTACCCGGCCGCTGTCGCTGGAGGATTACCGGGCGCATGGCGGTTTCGAAGGCTTGACCCGCGCCATTGCCGTGGGCGGTGAGCAAACCGCGACTGCGGTGTTCGATTCAGGTCTGCGTGGCCGTGGCGGCGCGGCCTTCCCGGCCGGGATCAAATGGCGCACGGTGCGCGGCACTCAGGCGGCGCAGAAATACATTGTCTGTAATGCCGACGAAGGTGACTCCGGCACGTTCGCCGACCGCATGTTGATGGAAGGCGATCCCTTCCTGCTGATCGAAGGCATGGCGATTGCCGGTATCACCGTCGGGGCCAGCTACGGCTACATCTATGTGCGCTCGGAATACCCACAGGCCGTCGCCACACTGCGCGAGGCGCTGGACATCGCCCGGTCCGCCGGTTACCTCGGCGCCAATGTCGGCGGCAGCGGCCTGGCCTTCGATATGGAAGTGCGGGTCGGTGCCGGCGCTTACATCTGCGGTGAGGAAACCGCGCTGCTGGACTCTCTCGAAGGCAAACGCGGGATCGTGCGCGCCAAGCCACCGATCCCCGCGTTGAAGGGCCTGTTCGGCCTGCCGACCCTGGTGCACAACGTGCTGACCCTGGCCTCGGTGCCGGTGATTCTGGCCAAGGGCGCGCAGTTCTATCGCGATTACGGCATGGGCCGCTCGCTGGGCACCATGCCCTTCCAGCTGGCGGGCAATATTCGTCACGGCGGCTTAGTGGAACGGGCTTTTGGCCTGACCTTGCGGGAACTGGTGGAAGACTACGGTGGTGGCACCGCCAGTGGCCGGCCGCTGAAAGCCGCCCAAGTTGGCGGCCCTCTCGGCGCCTGGGTGCCGCCAGCACAATTCGACACGCCGCTGGATTACGAAGCCTTTGCCGCCATTGGCGCCATGCTCGGTCACGGTGGTGTGGTGGTGGCTGACGACAGCCTCGACATGGCCCGCATGGCGCGCTTCGCCCTGCAGTTCTGCGCCGAGGAATCCTGTGGCAAATGCACCCCCTGCCGCATCGGCTCGACCCGCGGCGTGGAGGTCATCGACCGTCTGCTGGCCGCGCCTGACCAGAACGGTCGCGATGCGCAGGCGATCATCCTCAAGGACCTGTGCGACACCCTGCAGTACGGTTCGCTGTGTGCATTGGGCGGCATGACCTCCTATCCGGTGGCCAGCGCCCTCAAGTACTTCCCCGCCGACTTCGGTCTGCAGGCCTCGGAGGCCGACCAATGATCACTCTCTTCGATCCAAAAACAGATATCGACCCCGATGTTGACTTCGGCACCCCAGCGCGCGACAGCCAGGTGCAAGTCACCCTGAACATCGACGGCCGCAGTATCAGCGTGCCCGAAGGTACCTCGGTGATGCGCGCCGCCGCGCTGCTGGGCACCACTATTCCGAAATTGTGTGCCACCGACAGCCTGGAAGCCTTTGGTTCCTGCCGCATGTGCCTGGTAGAAATCGACGGCATGCGCGGTTACCCGGCGTCCTGCACCACGCCGGTCAGTGAAGGCATGAGCGTGCATACCCAGACGCCGAAGCTCGCCACCCTGCGCCGCAACGTCATGGAGCTGTACATCTCCGATCACCCGCTGGACTGCCTGACCTGCTCGGCCAACGGCAACTGCGAGCTGCAAACCGTCGCCGGCCAGGTCGGCCTGCGCGAGGTGCGTTATGGCTATGAAGGTGAGAACCATCTGGCCGACGTGAAGGACACTTCCAATCCCTACTTCGACTACGACCCGAGCAAGTGCATCGTCTGCAACCGCTGCGTGCGCGCCTGCGAAGAAACCCAGGGCACCTTTGCCCTGACCATTACCGGGCGCGGTTTCGAATCCCGGATCGCGGCGGCCGGTGGCGAGAACTTCCTCGACTCGGAATGCGTGTCCTGCGGCGCCTGTGTGCAAGCCTGCCCCACCGCAACCCTGATGGAAAAAAGCGTGGTCAAGTTGGGTCAGCCCGAACGCAGCGTGATCACCACCTGTGCCTATTGCGGCGTGGGCTGCTCGTTCCGCGCCGAGATGAAAGGCGACCAACTGGTGCGTATGGTTCCAGACAAGAACGGCCAGGCCAACCACGGCCACTCTTGCGTCAAGGGCCGATTTGCCTGGGGCTACGCCACCCACCCGGATCGCATCACCAAGCCGATGATCCGCAAGCACATCAACGATCCTTGGGAGGAAGTCAGCTGGGATGAAGCGGTGACCTACGCCGCCAGCGAATTCCGCAGGCTGCAACAAAAATACGGTCGCGACTCCATCGGTGGCATCACCTCCAGCCGCTGCACCAACGAAGAAACCTACCTGGTGCAAAAACTGGTACGCGCCGCCTTCGGCAACAACAACGTCGACACCTGTGCGCGGGTCTGCCACTCGCCCACCGGCTATGGCCTGAAACAGACCCTTGGCGAGTCCGCCGGCACCCAGAGTTTCGACTCGGTGATGCAGGCCGACGTGATCCTGGTGATGGGCGCCAACCCCAGCGACGCCCACCCGGTGTTCGCCTCCCAGCTCAAACGCCGCCTGCGTGAAGGCGCACGGCTGATCGTCATCGACCCGCGACGGATTGATCTGGTGGACTCGGTGCACGCCCGCGCCGAACTGCACCTGGCGCTGCGCCCAGGCACCAACGTCGCCATGCTCAATGCCTTGGCCCACGTCATCGTCACCGAAGGCTTGCTGGACCAGGCGTTTATCGACGCCCGTTGCGAGGGCGCCGATTTCGCCCGCTGGAGCGAGTTCGTCAGCCGCGGGGAAAACTCGCCGGAAATCCTTGGCGCCGTCTGCGGCGTAGCCGCTGCCGACATCCGTGCCGCCGCTCGGCTGTATGCCACTGGCGGCAACGCGGCGATCTACTACGGCCTGGGCGTCACCGAGCACAGCCAAGGCAGCACCGCAGTCATGGGCATCGCCAACCTGGCGATGGTCACCGGCAACATCGGCCGTGAAGGCGTGGGTGTCAGCCCGCTGCGGGGGCAGAACAACGTTCAGGGCTCCTGCGACATGGGCTCCTTTCCCCACGAACTGCCCGGCTACCGCCACATCTCTAACGAGGTGGTACGGGCGCAGTTCGAACAGGCCTGGAACGTCACCCTGCAACCCGACCCGGGCCTGCGCATCCCCAACATGTTCGAGGCAGCCTTGGGCGGCAGCTTCAAGGGCCTGTATTGCCAGGGCGAAGATATCGCCCAGAGCGACCCTAATACTCAGCACGTGACCGCAGCGCTGTCGGCCATGGAATGCGTGGTGGTGCAGGATATTTTCCTCAACGAAACCGCCAAGTTCGCCCACGTATTCTTGCCGGGCAGCTCGTTCCTTGAAAAAGACGGCACATTCACCAACGCCGAGCGGCGCATCTCCCGAGTGCGCAAGGTCATGGAACCTCTGGGCGGCAAGGCCGACTGGGAAGGCACCGTGGCTCTGGCTAACGCCCTGGGTTACCCCATGAGCTACCAGCATCCGTCAGAAATCATGGATGAAATTGCCAGCCTGACGCCGACCTTCACTAACGTCAGCTATGCCGAACTGGAGCGCCACGGCAGCCTGCAATGGCCTTGCAACGCCGAGGCACCGGACGGCACGCCAACCATGCACATCGACGAGTTCGTGCGCGGCAAGGGGCGCTTCATGCTTACCGGCTATGTGCCCACCGAGGAAAAGGTCAACAATCGCTACCCGCTTCTGCTGACCACCGGGCGCATCCTCAGTCAGTACAACGTCGGCGCCCAAACCCGGCGTACCGAGAACGTCGCCTGGCACGACGAAGATCGCCTGGAAATCCACCCGACCGACGCCGAGAGCCGTGGCATCAATGAGGGTGACTGGGTCGGCATCGGCAGCCGTGCCGGACAGACCGTGCTGCGTGCGCGGGTCACCGAACGGGTAGCGGCAGGCGTGGTGTACACCACCTTCCACTTCCCTGAATCGGGCGCCAACGTGATCACCACCGACAACTCCGACTGGGCCACCAACTGTCCGGAATACAAGGTCACCGCCGTGGAAGTCAGTCGCGTCTACCACCCTTCCGAGTGGCAAAAACGCTACCAGGAATTCAGCGACAAACAACAAAGCCTGCTCGACGAACGCCGCAAGGCACGCACCGCCGTGACACAACCGGGAGTACGCCGATGAGCACTGCCAATCTGATCAAGATGGTCAACCAGATCGCCCAGTATTTCGCTGGCGAACCGGACCAGGAGCAGGCCGTACTCAGCGTGCGTAATCATCTGAAAATGTTCTGGACCCCCGGCATGCGCAAGGAGTTGCTCGCCTGGCAAACAGCCCATGACGGGGCGGACCTGCACCCCCTGGCGCAGGCGGCGGTAAGTGGGGCGGGCTGGGAAGCTTAGGTCACGCTAACATCGCACCATCCTGATTGCTTTCTGACCAGACAAGCCGAAGCACTTCACAGTGCTTCGGCTTTTTATTGGCGAGGCGAGGGTATGTAACCAACATAGACCTGTAGGAGGGGCCGCCACGTGTCTGACGCCGCGCTGTCGCGCAGCAAACACAAAACGTGTAGGAGCTTCAGCTTCGAAGGCTGCGATAGGCCGGGGTCGCGGGCGACCGGCACGACCTTCAGCGGTATCACGAGGGCGACCGGTCCCCGGTCGAATCGCAGCCTTCGGCAGCGCCTACAGATTATTTTCAAGTCAATAAGCTAGGCGTTGTTTGATAAGAGCCGACTTGTTGGCGATATCAGCAGCACAGCGGTGCCTAGATGTACGGCGTCGCCTGTTTCGCCAACAAGTTGGCTCCTACAGAGCGCCCGGAGCCCCAACCCGGCAATTTTAGGATGCCTCCTACACCCACCTCGTTTTAGAATGGCGGCCGTTCCGCACCCGCTCCACTTCCACCCTATTCCTGATAAAGAAAGGTAAAGCAATGACAGGTGAAGACCTGACGCCGGGCTCGCTCAAGCGTGGCTTGAAGAACCGGCACATCCAGTTGATTTCCCTCGGTGGCGCGATTGGCACCGGGTTGTTTCTTGGCTCTGCTGGCGTGCTCAAGTCCGCTGGGCCGGCGATGATTCTGGGTTATGCGATTTGTGGCTTCATTGCCTTTTTGATTATGCGCCAGCTGGGCGAGATGATCGTCGAGGAGCCCGTCGCCGGTTCCTTCAGTCACTTTGCGCACAAATATTGGGGCGGTTACGCCGGTTTCCTGTGCGGCTGGAATTATTGGGTGTTGTACGTGCTGGTTGGCATGGCCGAGCTCACGGCGGTCGGTAAATACGTGCAGTTCTGGTGGCCGGAGGTGCCGTCGTGGGTCAGTGCTGCGGTATTTTTCGTGATGGTCAATTTGATCAATCTGACCAACGTCAAAGTCTTCGGCGAAACCGAGTTCTGGTTTGCCCTGATTAAAGTAGTCGCAATCATCGGCATGATCCTGCTCGGCGGTTACCTGCTGTTCAGCGGCACCGGTGGTCCACAGGCTTCTGTCAGCAACCTGTGGGATCACGGCGGCTTCTTCCCCAACGGGGTCAACGGCTTGCTGATGTCGCTGTGTTTCATCATGTTTTCGTTCGGCGGTTTGGAGTTGGTGGGCATCACCGCTGCGGAAGCCAGCGAGCCACGTAAAGTCATCCCCAAGGCGATCAATCAGTTGGTGTTCCGCATTCTGATTTTCTACGTCGGCGCACTGACCGTGCTGCTGTCGCTGTACCCGTGGGATTCATTGCTGCAAACCCTTGGCGCATCGGGCGATGCCTACAGCGGCAGTCCTTTCGTGCAGATCTTTGCCCTGATTGGCAACGACACCGCGGCACAAATCCTTAACGTCGTGGTGCTGACAGCGGCGCTGTCGGTCTACAACAGCGGCGTGTACTGCAACAGCCGCATGCTGTTTGGCCTGGCCGAACAAGGCGACGCGCCGAAAGCACTGATGAAATTGAACAAACAAGGGGTGCCGGTGCTGGCCATCGGCGTGTCGGCGCTGGTTACCCTGCTGTGCGTGGTGGTCAACTATGTTGCGCCTCAGGAAGCATTGGAATTGCTGATGGCGCTGGTCGTCGCGTCATTGATTATCAACTGGGTGGTGATCAGCCTGACCCACTTGAAGTTTCGCAAAGCAATGAATCAGCAAGGTGTCGTTCTTGGCTTCAAAGCGTTCTGGACGCCGTTCAGCAACTACCTGTGCCTGGCCTTCGTCGCATTGATTCTGGTCATGATGCTGATGATTCCCGGGATCGCCATATCGGTTTACATCATGCCGGTGTGGATTTTATTCATCCTGGGACTGTACCGATTGCGCATGGGACCGCGGGTGGTGAAGACGGCTTGAACTAGCGTCTTGTCTGTCATACCGCGTCGTTCCCTACGCGAACAAGTCCGCTCCCACCGGATGACGCGGCGCCATGCTGTCATGCTGTTGGCGAAGCGGGCGGACTGTTTATCAGTTCGGCGACTTGATCTGCAGCAGCACCGCTGGCGGGCGCCATTCCGGCTGTTTGAAGGCTTTTTGCGCGCCGGATATGGTCACCGCAACGCGATTCAAAAGATTTTCTGCGCTGTGCTTGGTGGTGGTCGCATTAAACGCCATGAACACCACACCCAATGCCAGGGCGGTGGGGGGAATACTGCGAATCTCGAAGCGTTCGATGCTGTAGAGAAAGGCGCACGCGGCCAGCGAGCCCAAGGCCGCGCCGGCGATGGCTTCTTGCAGGGGGTGAATGAACGGATACACGCAGTTCATGGCAAACCACCAACCGATGGCCAGCCCCAGACCCGCTGCGGGCCAGCGCAGCACCGGGTTGATTTGCCGGGCCAGCAGGCTCAGGACCACGGTCAGGACCAGACAGGTATGCATGGCGTGGCCGCTGATGACCGCGACGTTAAGGCTGTGCAAGCCAATGCCCCAGCCTTTGAACAGGATTTTGCTGAAGCCCACAATCGCGTACATTGACAGCATGGTTGCCAGCCACAGCAATGCCGAGCGTTTAGAGCCGCACACGCACAGCCAGACGCCGACCACCATCGCTGCCGGGAGCATGACCGTGATTCCGCCATACGAAGTGAGTTGTATCAATGTCATTTAAATGACCCTGCGTCAGGTGTTTCGTGCGCCAATGTAGTGGAGGAACGTGTCGATGTCGCTGCTGGAAAGCGTTCTCGCCACCGCCTTGACCTCATCCACAGGCCAGTCCCACCACGCTGCGTTCAGCAGGGTTTCACGGGTTTGTTCGTCGAAACGCCAACGAATGAATTTACACGGATTGCCGCCGACCACCGCAAAAGGCGCGACATCCCGATTTACAACAGCCCCCGCCGCAACAATGGCGCCGTGGCCGATGGTGACACCAGAAAGAATCACCGCGTCGGTGCATATCCAGCAATCGCTGCCGATAATCACGTCGCCCTTGCTTGGCGCGTAGTCGAGGATATCGCTGACTTCGTCGATCATCGCCGGAAACGGATAAGTGGTCAGCCAGTCGGTGCGGTGCTCACCCCCCAGAAGGATTTTGACCCCTGCGGCGATTGACGTGTACGAACCGACTTTCAGCACCGAATCATTATCGAATTCGACCACGTCAGGAATACCGTAAGTGCCCACTCCAAAAGAGAACTTCGGATAACGCAGCCTGATTTTTTCCGGACCACGATGAAGCTTGTCCAGGCCACGCAGGTGCCTTCTTGTTTGTCTTTTTTTTAGGGTTTCAAGAAACTTCATGGCCTGCCCTTATCGAGTAATCGATGAGACATAAGATACTTCAGGAAAGTTTCCACAGTGCCCTAGCGGTGTAACAACAACCGTTTCAGCCGGCGAAAGGTGGTTTTGTTATACCGCCTCAAGGGAATTGATCGCAATAAACGCCAGGCGTCTTTCTTGTCGGTGACCACCGCATATTTCAACGCTTTATTGAGAATGACCGTTCTGCCCTTCTCATAGCCGGGGTGGGACCGATAAGGACTGATCGCCTTCATGTCAGCGTCCAGCAGAATTTTATAGCGCCGGGACAGGTTGTTGGGATGACGTCGGTAACGGGTAACGCTCACTGGCAATACGTGAATCTGATAACCCTGATCGGCGATTTTCAACGTCATCTGGAAGTCTTGTACTTTAATGCTCGGCTCGTAAAAGCCTGCCGCACGTAACGCATCCATCCGGTACAGCGAGACCGGAGCCCCGACCACGATCGCGTTACTCAGTATCTCGTCAAACCCCAAGCGCTGAATGTGTTGCAGTTTTTGCGTCTTAACGTCATTGCCTTCGCTGTCCATGTACACGACAAGCGCGCCAACACAGCCAACTTCCGGGTGTTTGCCCAAATAGTCAGCTCTAATCCGTATCGACTCCGGCAACATGATGTCGTCCAGGTCCGGCGTGGAAACGTATTCGCCCTGGGCGTACTTCAAACCATGGTTAAGGGCAGCACTCACGCCTTGGTTCAACTGGGAGTACAACTGAAAGTCATATGTATTTTGCAGGGCCTGCAACATCGAATAGCTATTATCGGTCGATCCATCATCAACGATAATAACTTCAACGTTGGCGTAGTCTTGGGCAAAAATACTGCTTAGCGCCTCCTCCAAGTATTTCTCGGCGTTATAGCAAGGCGCGACAATAGAGACTAGTGGGCCGAGGTCCGCCGCCTGTTGTTTCCTGGAGGTGTGGTGTTCAGTCGTCATTCACTGCTTCTACTGAAAGCTATCGTCGTTGTGTTAGAGCGAACGTATCATGCTGCAACCCGATGGTTTTTGCCATGGCCCCAATGCCAGCTTTGCTTCTAAGCATTGCCAGACAAAGGTTATAGAAGCTTTTTTCGACCGGCGCCCTCGCTTTTATCGCTCCCATCAGTCGAAACCAGAGCCGATTGCTGGCCAACCTCTTTTGTAATGCAATAAAAAACGCCCCGCTCTTCTTCAGAGCGGGGCGTTTCTGTTCAAGCGCCGACGTCAATTCAACGCGCGTAAGTTACCAGCAACTCACTGGGCACCTGAAAATCCACCGACATCATCACGCTCAAGGCGGTGATGGTGAGGATCGAGAACACAAACAGTTTACGTGCCCAAACCGTATCATCCACCGCTTTGTAGCCGGTCCAGGCCATGTACAACCAATACATGCCCATGCCCGCCGCAACGGCCAGGTAGCTAAAGCCGGCGTAACCACCGATGGTCAACATCAGTGTGGCCACGAGGAATGCCAGGATGTAGATCAGGATGTGCCGCTTGGCGACAACGATACCGCGCAACACCGGCAGCACCGGGATCGACGCTGCGCGATAATCGTTGAAACGGAAAATCGCAATGGCGTAGGAATGGGGCATCTGCCACAAACTGAACATCACCAACAACGTCAGCGCTGCCAGATCGAAGCTGTTGCTCACCGCCACGTAGCCAATCACCGGCGGCATGGCTCCCGATAGACTGCCCACCAGCGTGCCGTGCACCGACTTGCGTTTCAGGTACAGGCTGTAGAAGCCGACGTAAATCACAAAACCGATGACTGCGAACAAGGCGGCCAACGGGTTAGCCTTGGTGTAAAGCAAGCCCACCCCGGCGAGACCCAAAAGGCTGGCGTAGATCAGGGCCAGTTTCAACGAAACCAGACCCTGTACCAACACCCGATTCTTGGTCCGTTCCATCTTCACGTCGATGTCGCGGTCGATGCAATTGTTGAATACACAACCGGACGCCACTACCAACGAGGTGCCTATCGCAGCAGCCAAAAACAGGCCGAAGTCGACATGCCCTTTAGAAGCCAGGAAGAAGCCACCTGCCACCGAAAGCACGTTACCGAAAATGATCCCCGGTTTGGTGATTTGGATAAAGTGCTTAAGGGACAATTCAGATTCCTCAGTGCGCCATCATGTTCGTGTGGATGCTGTACATCACCCACAACGACAGGCCAACCACGATCACAATGATCAGGATGGTGAAGGCAAAAGCGACAATGTTCCAACGCTGTTCGGACGACCTGTTCATGTGCAGGAAAAACACCAGGTGAACGAAGATCTGTACGACGGCGAACACCACGACAATGGCCAAGGTGACCGGCTGCGCGAAGATCGGGTGCATCAACAGACCGAACGGAATAACCGTCAGGATGACCGACAGGAAGAAGCCAATAGCGTAGGACTTCAGGCTGCCATGGTCAGCACCGGAATGGTCCGCATGAGCGTGTTCGGCGCCGGAATGGCTGATATTAGCGTGATCCATTTACAGTGCTCCCATCAGATAGACAACGGTGAACACGCAGATCCAGACCACATCGAGGAAGTGCCAGAACAAACTCAGGCAACTCAGACGGGTCATGTTGGTTGCGGTCAGACCTTTCTTGTTGACCTGGAACATCAACACGGCCATCCAGATCAAACCGGAAGTCACGTGCAGACCGTGAGTCCCGACCAAGGTAAAGAAGCCGGACAGGAAAGCGCTGCGATCAGGACCGTTGCCTTCAACGATCAGGTGATGGAATTCGTTGATTTCCATCCCGATGAAGCTCAGACCCAGCAAGAAGGTCACTGCCAACCAGCTGATAACACCCTTCTTGTTGCCCTTGTGCATCGCCAACATGGCGAAACCGTAGGTGATACTACTGAACAGCAGGCAGAAGGTTTCTACCAGCACGTACGGCAGTTCGAAGATGTCTTTGCCCGACGGGCCACCTGCGACGTTGTTAACCAGCACCGAATACGCGGCGAAAATCGTCGCGAACAGGATGCAGTCGGTCATCAGATAGATCCAGAAGCCGAAAACGGTCATTGACCCGGCATCCTCGTGCCCATGCTCCTCAGCATGGGCAATCTGGCTTTCTAATACTAAGTTCGACATGGTTTAAGCCTGCTTAGCCAAAGTTTGAAGGCGTTCATTTTCGATTCGCGCGACTTCTTCGGCAGAGACGTAGTAGTCAATGTCGTCGTCGTTCGTACGAATGATGAAAGTAACCACCATCCCGACCAGACCGACCGCAGCCAGCCACCAAATGTGCCAGATCAAGGCGAAGCCGAAGATCAGGCTACCGAAGCCGATGTAGAAGCCCACGCCGGTGTTGCGCGGCATGTGAATCTTCTTGTAATCAGCAGCTGTTTTGGTCTGGATGCCGCGTTCTTTCATACCCCAATACGCGTCCAGGTCTTCAACGTGCGGTTGCTCGGCGAAGTTATAGAACGGCGGAGGCGAAGAAGTTGACCACTCCAGCGTACGGCCATCCCATGGATCGCCAGACACGTCACGGTTCTTCTCACGGTCACGAATACTGACAACCAGTTGAATGAGCTGGAACGCGATGCCACACATGATGACCAAGGCGCCAACGAAGGCAGCGATGAGCCAAGGTGTCCATTGCGGGTTATCGGTGTGGTTCAGGCGACGGGTCATGCCCATGAAGCCCAGTACGTAGAGCGGCATGAAAGCCAGGTAGAAGCCGACGATCCAGCACCAGAACGCGTACTTGCCCAGACGCTCGTTGAGCTTGAAGCCGAACGCTTTCGGGAACCAGTAGGTGAAGCCCGCCAGGTAACCGAATACCGCACCACCGATGATCACGTTATGGAAGTGCGCGATCAGGAACAGGCTGTTGTGCAACACAAAGTCAGCGCCCGGTACCGCCAGCAGAACGCCGGTCATGCCGCCGATGCTGAACGTCACGATGAAGCCCAGCGTCCATAGAATCGGCGTGGTGAACTCGATTCGCCCGCGGAACATGGTGAACAGCCAAGTGAAGATCTTAACGCCTGTGGGAACGGCAATAATGATCGTCATGATGCCGAAGAACGCGTTGACGTTAGCGCCCGACCCCATCGTAAAGAAGTGATGCAGCCAGACAATGAACGACAGAACGGTGATCGCGATGGTCGCGTAGACCAACGATTTATAGCCGAACAGTGCTTTCTTGGCGAACGTCGAGGTCACTTCCGAGAACACGCCGAATGCCGGCAGAATCAGGATGTATACCTCTGGATGGCCCCAGGCCCAGATGAGGTTGACATACATCATCGGGTTGCCACCAAGCTCGTTGGTGAAGAAGTGCATGCCCAGATAACGGTCAAGCGTCAGCAGAACCAAGGTTGCGGTGAGGATCGGGAACGAGGCAGCGATCAGGATCGCGGTGCACAGGCAGTTCCAGGTGAACACCGGCATTTTCATCAGGGTCATGCCAGGTGCGCGCATTTTCAGGATGGTGACAACGAAGTTCACCCCCGTCAGCAACGTACCCAATCCGGACAACTGCAAGGCCCAGATGTAGTAGTCGACCCCAACGCCCGGGCTGTACTGCAAGCCAGACAGCGGTGGATAGGCAACCCAACCGGTACGGGCGAATTCGCCGATACCCAGTGACAGGTTAACCAGGACTGCCCCCACAACGAACAACCAGAAGCTCAAGGAGTTGAGGAACGGGAAGGCAACGTCGCGAGCACCGATCTGCAACGGAACGACGATGTTCATCAGGCCGACCACAAAAGGCATCGCCATGAAGAAGATCATGATCACACCGTGGGCGGTGAAGATCTGGTCGTAGTGTTCCGGTGGCAAGTAGCCTTCACCGCCAGCGCTGGCCAAGGCTAACTGTGAGCGCATCATGAGGGCGTCGGCAAAACCGCGCAGCAACATGACCAACGCAACGACGATATACATCACGCCGATTTTCTTGTGGTCAACCGAAGTCAACCATTCAGACCACAGATAAACCCACTTGCGGTTGTAGCTAATTAGCGCGATCAAACCCGCACCGATCAGCGCGATGACGGCCAGCGTCACCATCACGATCGGTACGTGTAAAGGAATCGCGTCCAGCGTTAATTTACCGAACATCTGTTACTCCTCTGCACCGGCAGCCGAATGCTTAGTCATATCCATACCCGTCATCTCGTTGGCTTCGCCCGCTTCATGCTTCATGCCGGTGCCTTTATTCATGCCTTCATACTTGTCGATGATGGTCTGAAACAGATTTGGCTGAACGGTGGCGAAGTACTCAACAGGGTGTTTCACGCTAGGCTTGGCGAGTTCGTTGAATTGCGTCAGGTCAAGCTGGTTTGGTGCTTTCTTGGCAGCAGCAACCCAGGCGTCGAAATCAGCCTGTGAGGTGGCGTATGCCTTGAAGTTCTGATCAGAGAAACCTTCGCCGGTGAGGTTGGCCGCAACACCGTTGTACACATGATTCTCGTTGGAGATCAGGTGCAGCTTGGTTTCCATGCCGGCCATGGCGTAGATTTGACCGCCCAGGCCTGGAATGAAGAACGAGCCCATGGTTGCGTCAGACGTGATCCGGAAATTGACCGGGACATTAGCCGGGAACTTGATCTCGTTGACCGTTGCGATGCCTTGGTCCGGATAGATGAACAACCATTTCCAGTCGATCATCACCACTTCAATGGTCACCGGTTTGATGTCGGATTCCAGCGGCTTGTAAGGGTCAAGCTCGTGACTGGATTCCCAGATCAGGATGCCCAGCGCGACGACGATGATGGTCGGAACGCCCCAGACAATGGCTTCGATTTTATGCGAATGGGCCCAGCTCGGTGCGTAGGTGGCGTTCGTGTTCGAGGCGCGGTATCTCCAGGCGAACCAGAAGGTCATGACGATTACCGGCACGACCACCAACAACATCATCAAGGTAGCGGTGATAATCAGGTTCTTCTCATCGATGCCGATCTGCCCTTTCGGGTCAAGTACGGACATACCGCAACCACTGAGCGCGAGCGTGCTCAAAAGGGCCAAGAAGCCAAATAATCTGGGGTACCTTTTTCTACTCATCTCACGACCTCTAAAGCAGCTTGCGCAGTCAGTTGGATTTCGAACGCCAACACTTCACCCTGCCGGTGTTGGCGTATTTTTTTTGATCTGAATAAGGGCCTGCCAGAGCAGCTCAATGAGCTAATCGACAAATCCGAAACTATCTTTGGTTTCTTATTTGAATGGTGGCAACGGCCTGGTTAGCAGACCAATTCCATTTGGTGCGGGTGTTCTGAAAGGTGTCAGTGGCCGACGTCGGCGCCGTCTACATAGCGTGCGTAGAGTCGCTAAGGACATCGTTTTTTGCCTTGACCGGTTAATGCTGGCGATTGTAGATATGTAACCTTTTATTGACTATGCCTTTTTCAGCAACAGTTCATATCAAATTCGGTAAAAATCAGATGTCAGGCCGAATCCAGCACAGAAAAATGCCCCGCTTTTAAGGCCAAAAAGCGAGGCAGTCGAGGTTGGATCTTTTCGTATCATCGACCGCGACGGCGGTTTCTCAGAATCCCCAACGGCACCAAAACCAGGGTTAATACGAATGCCACCAGCGCCCATTGTGCCAACGATAATCCGAGTATTGGCGGATACGCCGTGGTGCAAAAACCGTCCACCTGGAACCCTAACGGGAACAGATACGCCAGAGGCAAACCGTCGACGATGGGCTGCAACACGTCGATACCGCAACTTTCGGTTGGGTGCGCAAGGATGTAAGCATGGCGTCCAGCGACAGCCGCGCCACCCAGGGCACTGAGCATCACCAAACCCTCAAACACCGTGATACTGCGGCGTCCCGGCATGGCAGCGCCGATGAAAGCAAAGATCGCAATGAACAATAAAGCGTAGCGCTGCAGGATACACAGCGGACATGGCGCCTCTTCCAGGACCACTTGCATGTACAACGCTCCGCCGATCATCGCGAGGCAAATTATCCCGAGCAGCACTAGAAATCTCTTCTCGCGCTGCAAGTACATCAAATCGTCGCTCATCCCTTTACCCTTTGAATGGTGTAGCACGGAGTGTAAATGCTCAACGCCTGAATCGCCCGCGATAATCATCGGCAGCCGGGGCCAATTCAAGCGCAAAACCGCTGTACGGGTAAATTGAATGGCCCGAAGGTTTCATTGAATTCCAGCACAGCGGGTTGAGCGCTTTCCATGCCTGCCTGCGACCATATGACGCAACAAAGTCACTGGTCTTGCTTACTCCTGAGCAGCATTACTCCAACGCAGTAGCCGGACCGAAAAACTCGTAACGGCTTTGCTGCTCTGGCACCCCCGCTGCCTTTAATTGGCGTTTCATTGCAGCCATGAATCCTTTGGGGCCCAAAAAGTAAGCATCCACGTCGCGCTCTTCCGGCAACCACTGTTCCAACTGTCGCTGATCGAGCAACCCGACCGCATGGGCTGCCGGACTGCTGCCGTCGTCTTCGGCGTAGCAGTAAAAGTGCTTTAGCTGCGGATGACGCGCAGCCAGGTCGTTCACCCAATCGCGGAACGCATGCACCCCGCCGTTACGCGCGCAATGAATGAAGTGCACCGGGCGCGATGTCGCCAATGCCGTCTCAAGCATCGCCAGTGTCGGTGTAATACCGACTCCGCCGCTGATTAGCACCAAGGGTTTTTGACTTTGGGCCAGGGTGAACTCGCCCGATGGTGTAAACAAATTGATGCTGTCGCCGACGTGCAAGTGGTCATGCATATAGTTTGAGGCGACGCCGTTGGGTTCGCGTTTGACGCTGATGCGGTATTGCTTGCCATCGGGGACGGCCGACAGCGAATAGTTGCGGCGTTTTTCTTCGCCCTTGATAAACAGCTGCAGGCCGATGTATTGGCCTGCGGTGTAGTCCAGAACGGGGCCGCCATCGGCAGGCTTGAAATAGAACGAGGTGATCTCGGCACTTTCATCAACCCGGCGTGTAACCTTGAACGCCCGCGCCCCACGCCAACCGCCAACGGCCTCGGCTTTATCGTCGTAGATTGCGCCCTCGGCACCGATCAAGATGTCCGACAGCTGTTTATAAGCATTGCTCCAGGCTTGCAGTACCTCAGGCGTCGCTATTTCGCTGCCGAGAACTTCTTCGATGGCGCGAATCAGGCAGGTGCCGACAATGGGGTAGTGGTGCGGCAAAATCTGCAGGGCAACGTGCTTATTGATAATCTTCGCCACCAGGTCGCCCAACTGCTCCAACTGATCAATGTGCCGCGCGTACATCAGCACGCCATTGGCCAATGCCCGAGGCTGATCACCGCTGGCCTGGTGAGCCTGATTGAACAGTGGGCGCACCTCCGGGTATTCACGCAACATCATTTGATAAAAATAGGTGGTCAAGGTTTCGCCGCCGCTTTCGAGCAGGGGAACGGTGGATTTAACAATGGCACGATCGTGAGCGTTCAGCATGGGAGACTCCGCAAGGCTTTTTTAGTGGGTTGCCTATGACTTATCAGCTTTCGTGCCATAAAATTTACTGTTATAAATCAGCATGTTGATGTTCAAAGGTCAAAATGACACGCTCGGAATCGAGGTCAAAATGACCCGAAACAGTCTTTATGACTACACAAGAGACTCGCTACCGGTGATCCAACCTTATAAATGCCCTCAAGCCTGTCCCTTGCAAGTCGATAACCCGTCATCGAAAGCTGTTCGCCGCTGATGTATAGCGACGCCTTAATTCAGAAGGTTGATATGTCCTCGAATAAAGCACGCGCAGATTCACTCTCGCTGCTGCTGTTTACTTTACGCAGCGGCAAAATGATGGCGATCAACCTGCTCAAAGTGAGCGAAATCATCCCCTGCCCGGCCCTGACTCGGCTGCCTGAATCTCATCCCCACGTTAAAGGCGTCGCCATTTTGCGCGGCGCGTCGTTGTCGGTCATTGACCTCAGTCGCGCCATTGGGGAGCAACCATTGGTGGACCCTGCCGGTGGTTGCTTGATCGTCACTGACGTCAGCCGTTCCAAACAGGGGCTTCACGTGCAGGCCGTGAGCAAGATCGTGCACTGCCTGACCACCGATATCCGGCCTCCGCCCTTTGGCGCGGGCAACAAGTCGTTCATCACCGGCGTGACTCAAGTTGATGGCATGCTGGTGCAGGTGCTGGATATCGAAAAGGTCATTCACGGCATTGCACCGGCGAAAATCGTCAACGAATCGGTGCACTTGAGCGAGGCAGACGCGCTGGTATTGGCCAAGGCGAAAATTCTGGTAGTCGACGACAGCCAGGTTGCGTTGCAGCAATCACTGATTACCCTGCGCAACCTGGGGATTCATTGTCACACCGCCCGCAGCGCCAAAGAGGCTATTGATCGACTGCTTGAGCTGCAAGGCACCGCAGAGCAGATCAATGTGGTGGTATCGGACATTGAAATGTCGGAGATGGATGGCTATGCCTTTACCCGTACGTTGCGCGAAACACCGGACTTCCAAGACCTGTACGTGCTGCTGCACACTTCTCTGGACAGTAAGATGAACAGCGAAAAGGCCAGCGCGGCGGGTGCGAACGCTGTACTGACTAAATTTTCTTCACCCGAGTTGACCAAATGCTTGATTCAGGCAGCCCGCACGGTCGAGGCCCAAGGCATATAAAGGAAGGCGTTTCGCAGGGACCGCCTACAACGCTGAGCCAGGATTACCCGCAGGGTTACTGGCTGATGCGGCGCGAGCTGCGCCAGATCGACGCGCGCCTGGTTGATACTCCCCGGCCATGGCCGGGCAATAGCCGCAGAATTGCGTTCAGTCCCGACATCGCTCCGCAGTTGCACGGGTTATTGGTCACTGGTTATCAACACGGCGGCGGCAGTGTGCCGGCTTACGAAGCGTGGCGTGCATCGGCCGACACCGGTCCGGAAGCCGACCCCTCGCTGTGGATTATTACCGCTGATGACTACGGTTTAACGGGGGCCGCGCATTGCTGGACCAGCGCCTTCATCCGCGATTTGGTGGTTCATCCCCGCGCCCGACGCCAGGGTTTGGCGCTTGCCCTCCTTAGTCATGCTTTTTATCAGTTTCAGCTACGCGGCGAGGCCAATGTGGACCTCAACGTACTGGAGGATAATCATGCGGCTCGGTCGCTGTATGAAACATCCGGAATGAGATATGTCCTACGCACCACGGCTGATTGAAGAACCACCAGCGAGCCTGTCTGCCATAATCCGCTGCTTGAAGGGTTATGACTTACAAGGAAACCTATATGAAAGCTTCGCTGTTATTGCTCACGGGCCTTATGGTTGCCACCGGCCAAGCGTACGCATCCAGTGACCAGGCATGGCGTGACCTGGACAAAGCGATTATCGACAGCTGCGTAAAAGCCAGCCACCTCAAGGACGCCAAACCGGCCGGCAGCGCAGCGCTGTTCGATGACAGCGTCGGCTATAACGCGCTCCTGCTCAAAGGCCGCTACCCGCAAGCACAGATGAAAAACAAGATCGGCACCGAACTGTGCCTGTATCAGCGCCAAAGCCAGACAGCCGTAGTGACTGAATGGGACTCGATGAGCACTTTGCCGAAGAAGTGAATCCGTCTGTAAATCCCTCTACAGGCGAAGCCTCTGTAGAGTGCTTGTCGCAATGGCGTACAACTTGCTACAAAACTCGCTTCGGTGATGACGATGTAGGTAAATCTGTCGTCCTCCATGCGTGCGGTATTTGGCTTTCAACTCAATGAATACTCAGTTTTCCTGCGTAGGGTGCGGCAAATGCTGCACTGATCACCACGTTCCCCTGACATTGTCCGAAGCCAAACAGTGGGCGGCCGACGGCGGTAACGTCATCGTTTTGGCCGAGGCTTTTCTCGAAGACGGGTATGGCGTACCGGCGTTGCAACACACCCACGCCCAACGTCGATCGTGCTTGGTACCCAGCGGCAACACCAATGCGTATGTGGCCATCACCTTCGCTGCCTTTAACGTAGGACCTTGTCGGAATCTTGACGCAGAAAACTTGTGCCGCATTTACGAGCGCCGTCCTCTGGTTTGCCGGATCTACCCAATGGAAATCAACCCGCATATTCCGTTGCGCCCGGAAGCCAAGGACTGCCCGCCTCACGCGTGGGAACAGGGACCGGATTTCATTGTTGGCGGCAAGGTGATGGACACCCTACTGATGACCTTGATCGAAGCGTCGCGCCAGGCCGATCGCGATGAGGCTGGCGCAAAGGACGCTATTTGCAACTTGCTAGGCATCCGTACCGCCGCGTTAAAAGGCGACGGTTTTACCGCTTACTTGCCGGACATGGCTGCGTTCGCCATTGCCGTGGAAGAAATCAGCAATACCGCTACCCTGCCGCCGCTGTCGATTGAATCAGGTTGGACGTTTCACGTGTCAGGTCCGGACATTGCCGATACTCTTCGCTCGGCCGGTGCTCAAGTGGCAATCAACGACCCGCTGAACTACACATTCATCTCACTAAAACAGGCGTAAACACCCGCTGATGAAAACTGTGGCGATTGTGGTTTTTCCCGGCGTCCAGTCATTGGATATCGCCGGGCCACTGGATGTGTTCGCCGAAGCCAACCGCTTCGTCTCGGCCGACAGCGGCTATCGCATCATCACGATCGGCACCGCGCCCTACCCCATCATGGCCTCCAACGGCATGCCGTTGGGTGCTGAGTTATCCATCGAAGACGCGCCCCATGAATTCGATGTGGTGCTAGTACCAGGTGGCCCGCTGCTGCCGGAAACCATGGCGCTGCCGGTCATCACGACGTGGTTGCGCAAAGCCGCGCCGCTGGCCGGACGTTACGGTTCGATTTGCACGGGCGCTTTCATTTTGGGCCATGCTGGACTGCTCGACGGTAAACAGGCGGCGACTCACTGGAGCCACGCCCATCAACTGGCCGAGCAATTCCCCTTGGCTTACGTCGAGCCTGACCGAATTTATGTGCGTGACGGTGCGCTCGTGACTTGCGCAGGCGTGACCGCCGGAATCGACATGGCCTTGGCGTTGGTGGCAGAAGATCACGGGGCGAGCGTTGCACTGGCGGTGGCCAAACGGTTATTGGTAGTGGTGCAGCGCCAAGGTGGGCAATCGCAATTCAGCCCGTACCTGATCGCGCCCGAGGACGACAGCTCACCCGTGGCGAAAATTCAGCGCTACGTGATGGAGCACATCGCCGAGCCTTTTTCCGTGGAACGGCTGGCCGAAGTGGTCGCCATGAGCCCGCGTAGTTTCGCGCGGGTTTTCGTCAGAGACGCCAAGGTGACGCCGGCAGAGTTCGTGCAACGAGCGCGGATCGACGCCGCGCGGCATTTACTCGAAGGCAGCCAACTGGCGATCAAGGCCGTGGCCTATCGCTGCGGCTTCGGCAGTGCCGGCCGCATGCGCCTGATTTTCAGCCAGCGACTGGGCGTGACGCCGACTCAATACCGCGAACGCTTTCAGCAGACTGCGTAAGCGCTGAAGCCCAGCGAAATCAGCGTTTGCCCATGGACTTGCGGGTGCCGTGGGGTGCCGCGCCAGGGATCTTGTTGTGGCTGGATTTGCCCGATTTTTTGTAATACGGTTCTTCCAGGCTTTTCACCGGGGTGAAGTCAGCGGGTTTAAATGAAAACTTGAAGTCCGGGATGCTTGCAGTCTTTTTATCTGCGGCATTCTCAGCGCCCTGCTCGGCGATGGCTTCCGGAGCTGGCGTGTGTTCGGGGGTAGTCATGGAAGCTCCAAAAAGTCGTCGGGCAACAATGGGCACTTGCCCAAGGCCGCGCAGCATACCTGAATCCCCGACGACCTGCCGCCACCGGCAGCAACCTCCTATCGTAATTCGCTCCCCTGCGAGAGATTGCGCCCTGCGTTCGATGCCGCACTATTGCGCAGCAAGCTCGGTCACTGTAGGCGCTGCCGAAGGCTGCGATAAGGTCGCAACGACCTTCACCGTAATAACGAAAGGGACCGGCTCCCGGTCGAATCGCAGCCTTCGGCAGCGCCTACAAACATGCATTCCAGTCAGTAAATGATCCGTTGTTCTCTCTATTGATAAAACAAATCAACCACAACCTCAGCCTCGAACGCACCGGCGTTGGGGTTGGGGGTCTGCCAAACCAGTTCGGCGTCGAAATCGGCCCTGGCGGACGATGTGTTTCCCAGCAAATCCGCCAAATGGAAAGGTTGGTTATACGGCAGTGTTGCGCCGTTGCTGGCGCTCACGAGGCGAATGCCGACGCCGTCGTTGGCGACAGGTACCAGGAAATCCCCCGCGACACTGCCCGATACCGGTTTGAATTGCGCGCTGAGGCTAAAGGGCGTGTCACAGGTGCGGTTGGTCACCAACGAAAACGGGCGCCGGTCGATGACCCGGCCTACCGCCACATCCTGAATGCCAATGGAACCAAAATCGATGGTTTCCGGGATCACCTGTAATTCGGCATCACAGGCGATAAACCGCAGCCCGCTGAGGTTGTTGATGACGTAGCTGAGGGTGTAACCGGGCAGCGGATTGATCCCTGCCGCGCTGTCCAACTGCAACAACCGGTAGTTCAGCAAATCACTGGCCACCCCTGAAGGGGGCGTCGGTCCGAACTTTTCGATAAACACCGATAACGCCAGGCTAAACGTAATATGCGGGCACGCGCCAATGTTGGCATCTCCTTCATTGCACACGGGAAGACTCTGCCCGGTGCTGAACCGGCCGCTACTTTGCACATAGTCGACGCCATCAAGGGTCAGACCGGCACGAATTCCCTGGCCGATCTGCAAGTTGTCCGGGTTCAGGTAAACGAATATTTCTTCCTGCTGCGCTTGCAGGCCATCCTTGTAGCATTCGACCTGGACGTTGAAACGCTCTGAACGCCAAATGACAGTGCCTTGGGGAGCCGTTGCAGGTATCGCGACGGTGCTGCCCAAATCAGCCTGGATCACTGACGACCCGGTGCCCTGCTCCGTGCAAACCAGCGCGAAACACGTCGCGGGGCTCAACAGCAGCGCCAGCAACACAGGTCGAATCCAGCGGGTATCGGTCATGGTTGAGTATCCTTGAAAGGGACGGCATCCGGCAGCGAACGGGCAGTGAATGCCGCCAGCTGATCAACGTCGGCAACGTAGCCACGCTGGCCGCCGTAATCGTTGAGCGCCTTAAAGGAAAGGCGCTGCCATTTGCCTTTGCCAAACTTGACGGGCGTGAGCGGCAAGCTGCGGGTGACTCCGGGCGGCAATAGCTGGTAATGGCTGACAGCATAATTCTCCCCATCACTCTCCAACTGGAGGTTTTGCAGCGTAGCGTGATAGGCCGTGGGATTACTGACCTGCAGCGCGATGACGCCCTGTTCATCAAGGGTAAGACGCCACACCAAGGCTGCAGCGGTGCGGGCTGGCTCGCCGGGTAATCCGGGAGGTCGATAGAACACGTTGATGCGTTGGCGAATGGCAATGCTCAACTGATTTTCACCCTCCACACGGGGCGGGACCTCCATCACATACAGGTGCATTAATGACTCTTGGTCCAGAGGCATACCGATGCCTTCGTACAGGATGCGCAACGCCTGCCTGCCGTGGGCCTGCAAGTGCCACAGATGCGGGGTCACCACAAAAGGCAGATCGCTGGACGATCCGCCATCAATGTCCCGCGCATCACTAAGCCACGCCTGTAGCAACACTTCATGGCCGCTTCGATTGGTCGCCTCGATGCTGGCCTCACGAAAACTGCCGTCGAAAATCAACCGTGTTCCGCTGAGCGAGACAGCCGCTTGCGCGCCAACGCTGCCCAACGCCAACAGACCAACCAACAATTCTTTGAATCCGTTCATTGGCAGAGGCCCTTCAAACGTTCGTAAGCACGTGCCGGATCTTTGGCCGGCAAGCGATAGGTCACCTGGCAGCTCTGATCGGACCATTTGATCCGCAGCACGCCGCTGTCCTGGTTGGTCAACACCAATGCACGACTGGTAGGGTCGACCACGGCCATGGACTTGCCGTGTTCGTCTTCGACGCTGGCGCCCAAGGGGACTTTGCTGCCGTCTGCACGGGACAAATCAAACTGTACCCGGCGCCCGACTGAGGCATTGAAATGCACAACACTGACCGCGCCGCGCCTTGGCACCAGTTGCACAATGGCGTCCTCAACCTCAATGTCGGCGCCCAACTGACGGGTATCCAGGGCCACCCAGTTAGTGCGGTACGGCTGGGTATACGGAAGCAACGCGTATCCGTTGGCTGAGGTCTCGACATTGTTGTAATTGGTCAGCTTCGCGCCACTGATGTGTGGCACTTCGACCAAAGCGAAGGTTTCACCCAAGGGTTGCCCGAAGTTGATGCCGCCACTGTGTCCAACCAAAGAACCCGCAGCCCCGAGACTCATGGCATCGTAATCACGGCCTTGGCTATAACCCGCTTCAAAGCGGCCGTAGGGCAGCGTGGTATTGACTTTGCCCGAGCCAAACGACCCGGCGCTGCTGTCGTGCCCTGCCTGCACGGAATAGAAGGCGTTGCGGTTATCCAGCACTTGACCGTTGAGCCCTGCCTGGGTGTTGTAGTCGCCGCCGCTGTCACGCACCAGATTGAATGAAGCTCGGGACGACGCAGAACTTGCGCCTAAAGGCACCGTGAGGCCAAGGGAGACGCGGTGGTCAGTGGCTGCAAGTCCATCCGCGTTCATCTGCTGATTGCGTTCGATCGACACGCTGTAGCTGACAGATTTCCACGCGCCGTTGTATGACAAAAACAGCTGGCGGGTTTTACCCGGCACGTTCCAGTAGCGCTGATCGCTGGCGGTCAGGCTCAACGATCCCGATTGTGTGGGCAGCGACTGGCTAATGTTCAACTCCAGGCGATCCTTGGCTCGGCCAATAGCCGTCTGGCCGACCCGCTCGACCCGCTCGTCAACATGTTCTTCAAGGGTGCGAAACAGCTCCGTGGAATAACGATAACCTGCGACCGCAAAGGTCGTGCGGGTCATGTCCAACGTGTTGGCATAACGCAAGCGCAGGCTCTGCCCTTGGCGAGACCGCTCGCGCAACTGACTGACGGATTGCGTGAGGTCGGCGGAAAATGCACCCAATGCAGAATTGATACCCGCACCGAGATTGCCTGCCTGGTAATCCGCCGCCCATTGCAGTCCACCAAACCCGGTCAGGCGCTCAGACACACCGTAAACCAGTGTCCCGCTGGAGAAAGCCGGTGTCGCCTGGTCATCGCTGTTGCTGTCGTATTGCCCCACCGCCAGGCTGTAACGCAACGCCCCTTGGGGAACCATGATGGGTAACGCGGCAAACGTCTGGGTAAATGAACGTGTGCGTCCGTTGGCCTCGACAACCGTCACTGACAAGTCGCCATTGGAGCCGCTGGGGTAAATGTCGCTGATCTCGAACGGCCCGGGGGAGACACTGCCGCTGTACAGCAGATAACCGTTTTGACGGACTTCCACCGTGGCGTTGGTCTCGGCGATACCGCGAATGGTCGGCGCATACACCCGCTCACTGTCCGGCAACATGCTGTCGTCCGAATCAATGGCGGCCCCTCTGAATCGAACGCTGTCGAAGACCAGCGAATTCGAATACACCTCACCGAGAGTCAGTTGGCTCCTGAGCGCCGTCAGGTCGCGCTGGGCATAGGTACGATTGCTGGCAAACCGATAAGGCTGACTACCGCCATAGGTCAGCGATGATTCGTTGCGCAGGCGCCAGGCGCCCAGATTCAAACCATTGCGCAAGCCCAGATAATACTGCTCGGTGTGCTCTCGCTGATTGCGCCGCCGGACCGCACTGAAGGTGTAATTGACGAAGGCGGCGGTCTCGCCCTGGTCCCATAATTCGGGCGCTACGTAGCCTCGGGCACTGCGGGCCATGACCGCCTGCGGCACGCTGATGGACAAGCGCAAGCTGTTGGGCTGATATTCGACCCGGGCAAACTCGACGTGTGCCGGCAGGTCAAAACACGCCATGGCGGGACCATCGTCAGTCGCTTGGTGCAAACGCGCGGTATCCAAACCAAGTCCCTGGAGCAGGTCCAGCGTAAGGCAGGGTTCAACTCGTCTGGATATCGGACTTTGAGCAAACTGGATATCACGGCGCCCGGCCAACGTGCGGTTCAGGTACACGTCGACGCTGTAAGTGCCCGGCAGAACGCTATTCCCACGTAAGAACTGTTCCAGGTCAATAGGCGCATTGGTGCCTTGAATAAAAGCCGTATTGAACTTCACTGGCGCCTCGACGGGCTGGTCGGCACGGGCGACCACCGGCCAGACCAAAGCCACCCCAATGCCAACCCTGAACACGCTGCGCTTGATGAATGCACGCTCGGCACAATGCCTCTGACATAACCATTTGCTGCTAAGCCTGTACCGTTCCATGTGCTGTTATCACTCAATCCTTGGGGTACTTCGCGCCGCAGGGTTGTTTCATGCAGGCGCAAACCGGCCGAGGGTGCGCACCTGTCGCAGCTCGGATTGTTCGATAGGTAGATGGTTGGTTTATCGGGTACTGGTCAGGGCCGGTGGGTTTTGCTGACGACAGTCGCAGTGGCCGCTTCGCGTCCGTTCAACGTGGCGTGATAAGCCACCTGACCACCAAAGTCGTTGATGCTGGTGAAGCGCAAGGTGATGGGCCGATCGCCTGCCGGGCGGTTCAACCTCAATTCCAGTGATTGTTTTGGAGCCAGCATGTGGCTGGTTGTTTTCATCAACGAATGAGTACCGTCATGGGCTTCGACCCTGACCATGGACACATGGTATGAACTCGGATTGGTCACCCGCAGTATGTCGTTTTGCAATTGCCACTGAAGCGCTTCCGGGGCCTTTTCCGGCGCATCGTCGAGACCCACCGGGCGAAATAACACTTTGATGCGCTGGCGAATAGCGATCTGCAAAGCGTTTTCGGCAGCGGCCTGGGGAATCTCTTGCACGTTGAGCCAAAATACCGACTCTCGGTCTTGGGCCATGTCGGTGCCGGCGTACATGATCCGCAACAATTGTTTGCTACCGGCTGGCATGCGCGCCAAGGCTGGCGTGATGATAAATGGCAAATCGGTGGCCTCCTCCGCAGTGGCTTCGAGCCAGGACTGCAAGAGAATTTCGCCACCGTTGTTTTGCACACCGAAGCTGACTTCCTTGTCCTGGGCGGGATAGATGATGCGCGTCGTATTAAGCACGATGCCCGCTTGGGAATTGGCAGCCATGGCCATCGCCAGCAACAGGCAAACGTATCGAATAGGGGTGTAGATCATAATGACAATCGCCTGGAACCCAAGTGCGACGGGGCGAGCAAAGCTCACCCCGTCATGCTGTTACTCGTAGTCCAATACGAATGGCATGAAGCCGTCGGCGTTACCTGGGTTAGTCGGCGTGCCGTTAAGCACATACACCGCGCCGAAGTTCAGCTCTGCAGTGGCACCGTCGGCGCCATCCTTCACCAGCGGCTGATCGATGGTTTCGGTACCGCTCAAATCCATGATCTGGTTTTGGGCGTTCAACAAGCCAATACCCACACCGTCCGCTGCACCGGTTGTGCGCAATAGTTTCGAATCGTTGTTATCCAGGCCGCTGCCCGAGCGGGCAACGAAGCGCATTTTTACAGTGTCGTACTGCTCGACGCCCGCGCTGCAATTGACCAGCAGTTGTACAGGGGTCGCGGTTTCCAATTTGGTATCGCTTGCAACGCCGATATCAGAAAATGAAACGTTACCCAGGTCTACGTTGATATCGCCGTTAGGTCCCGCGCCCACCCCGGCACCCGGCCCCACGTCGCAAGAAATATTGGTCAACGTGCCGTTGAATACCACCTTGCCGTTATTGGCAGCGTTGGCCGTGCTGGTTGCACCCAGACCGATAGCGCTCAGAACCGCCAATGCGAGAGAAAGTTTTTTCATACAGATACATTCCTTGTGTTCGTTTGTGTTTACCCATCACTGGATGAGCAGAACTATAACGAGACGATCCATTGCTTGATGTCAGGATAACCTTGTTATTGATAGGGATTTGGCAACAAGGAAAGCAGTCTTGATCTGTAGGAAAATTCTAATAAATGTTTATACGCCCATAAACCGGGGCTTACAGGGTAAACAGCCAAGGTGAAACATCGCCCAAAGCTCGGATTTATTACATTGCAATGTGTCGGTCGCAACAAACCGCAACTTATTTTTCAATGGGGTGCTGCTCATTGATACGTCAATGTCACTACCCCGACCACCGGTTTATCGTCGCCGGCAACTGCTTCGAAATGGCTCCTGAAAACCACGACGTCACCCTTGCAGGCGTAGCTATTGATGTCCAAAGCAAGGGTAATACGGGGGGAAACCTGAATCATGCGTGGATTTTGAAAACTGCCAGCTTCGCTCGAAACACGTACATCACACGAGCCGTTACTGATCTTCCCCTTGAGTTTGAGCGTGCCACCGCTGGCTAGAATCTCAGCGCTGAATGTAAGAATCGCTACGGATAAAAGAATAAAGCCGACTGTTTTAATGGTCATCGGAATACTCCGCTTAGGCTTTTTGAATAGCGCTTAGAAGGTGGAGAGAAAGGTCTTATGTAGGAACCTTCCTATACTTCCTTTCACCAACCTTTCAACACGTGTTCAATCATTGCGATCACAAACGTACCGGCCCTTCTATCTTTGTATCGGCAAAAAAGTTCGATGCTTAAACCGAGACAGGCCACTTCCAGCCTCTGGCTGACAATTCTGACAGTTAGCCGTCAGTTTGCTGACCCGGTCGGCAGGCTATAAGGAACAAGCTGATTTATCGGGATGATCGCAACACCGGTTTTGGGTGCCTGCGACCGCCCTCCTTCCTGACCTGCCCCGGCGACATTCCAGCATGCGTAAACCAACCAGAACCGCCCTCGCCGCCCTTGTCGTTATTGCGCTCGTCGTAATCGTTGGCTGGTTCCTCACCCGCCCTGCAGTGGCCAAGGTGTCAGCGCCCACAGCGATTCCGGTTCGGGTGGTCAGCGTGGTCAAAGAAGACGTGCCGCGTTATGTCAGCGGGATCGGTTCAGTGCTGTCCCTGCACAGCGTGATCGTGCGCCCACAGGTGGATGGAATCCTGACCAAATTGCTGGTCAAGGAAGGCCAACAAGTCAAAACCGGCGACCTGTTGGCAACCATTGACGACCGTTCAATTCGTGCGACGCTGGCTCAGGCCCAAGCGCAATTGGCGCAAAGTCAGGCGCAACTCGACGTGGCGCAACTTGACCTGAAACGCTACCGCTTGCTGACCACCGATAACAGTATTTCCAAGCAGACGTTTGATCAGGCACAAGCGCTGGTGCATCAGCTCTCGGCAACGGCGCAGGGTAATCTGGCGTCCATCAATGCTTCTCAAGTTCAGCTTTCCTACACGCAAATCCGTTCGCCGGTGACCGGCCGCGTCGGTATCCGCAATGTAGATGAAGGTAACTTCCTGCGGGTAAGCGACACCGACGGTTTGTTTTCCGTCACCCAGATCGACCCTGTTTCTGTTGAGTTCTCTTTGCCGCAACAAATGCTGCCAACCTTGCAGCAGCTGGTCCACGGCAGCACCCCAGCGGTGGTAAACGCCTACATCGGCGACGGAGAAAACGGCACGCTGCTCGGCCAAGGGACATTGACCTTGATCGACAACCAGGTGGCCGCCAATACCGGCACCATTCGCGCCAAAGCCGAATTCAAAAACCCTGACGAGAAGCTGTGGCCCGGCCAATTGGTCACTATTCGGATTCAGACCGCCGTTGACCGTGACGCCCTGAAAGTGCCGCCGCAGGTGGTCCAGCGCGGCATCGACAACCATTTCGCTTACCGCGTGAAGGACGGCAAAGTTGAGGTGATACCGGTTGAAGTGTTGTATCAGGACAGCAACCTGACGTTGATCAAGGGACCGCAAGCGGGCGATGTGCTGGTCAGCGATGGTCAATCGCGGCTTAAGCCTGGCGCCCGGGTTGACGTCCAGGGCAATCAACCGGCTGATCAGGACCCTGCGCTGGAGACCGCACGATGAAAGGCATGGGCTCCCCTTCCGCGTGGTGTGTCGATCATCCGGTCGCGACCCTGCTGTTGACGTTTGCCATGGTGCTGCTGGGTTTGATGGCGTTTCCGCGCCTGCCTGTAGCGCCGCTGCCTGAAGCTGAGTTTCCGACGATTCAGGTCACTGCATCGCTGCCCGGCGCCAGCCCGGAAACCATGGCGTCTTCAGTTGCGACGCCACTGGAAGTTCAGTTCAGTGCCGTGCCCGGCATCACCCAGATGATTTCCAGCAGTGCATTGGGCTCGACCAACCTGACCCTGCAATTCACCCTGAACAAAAGCATCGATACGGCGGCCCAGGAAGTGCAGGCGGCGATCAACACGGCAGCAGGCCGACTGCCCGCCGACCTGCCGAGCCTGCCCACATGGCGCAAGGTCAATCCCGCCGACAGCCCGGTACTGATCCTTAGCGTCAGTTCCAACCTGATGCCCGCCAGCCAGCTCAGTGACGTCACCGAAACCTTGCTCGCGCGACAACTAAGCCAGATTGATGGTGTAGGCCTGGTCAATATCACTGGTCAGCAACGTCCGGCGATTCGGGTTCAAGCGGCACCGGAAAAACTCGCCGCCCTGGGGTTGACCCTGGCCGATATCCGCGGATCGCTACAACAGACCAGCTTGAACCTGGCCAAAGGCGCGCTCTACGGCAAAGACAATGTGTCGACCCTCTCTTCCAACGATCAACTGTTCCAGGCTCAGGATTACGATCAACTGATCGTGTCCTATAAAAACGGCGCGCCGGTGCACTTGAAAGACGTCGCAAGGGTGATCAACGGCTCGGAAAACGCCTACGTCCGAGCCTGGACCGGCGATCAACAAGGCGTGACCGTCGTGGTGTTCCGTCAGCCAGGCGCGAACATTGTCGACACTGTGGACCGCATCCAGCGCGAATTACCGCGCTTGCAAGAAATGCTGCCGGCGTCGGTGGACGTTTCAGTTCTGATCGACCGGACCAAAACCATTCGCGCTTCCCTGCATGAAGTCGAAATCACCCTGTTGATCGCGGTGCTGCTGGTGGTCGCGGTCATGGCCCTGTTCCTGCGTCAGCTGTCGGCCACGCTGATTGTCAGCGCGGTGTTGGGCGTCTCGCTGATCGCCAGTTTTGCCATGATGTACGTCGCCGGTTTCAGTCTGAACAACCTGACATTAGTGGCGATTGTGGTGGCCGTGGGGTTTGTGGTCGACGATGCCATTGTGGTGGTGGAGAACATCCACCGACACCTTGAGGCGGGCGACGGCATGCGCGAAGCGGCGATCAAAGGCTCCGGTGAAATTGGTTTCACCGTGGTGTCGATCAGTTTCTCCCTAGTCGCAGCCTTTATCCCGCTGCTGTTCATGGGCGGTGTGGTGGGGCGATTGTTCAAAGAGTTCGCCCTGACGGCCACCGCGACTATCCTGATATCAGTGGTGGTTTCACTGACGTTGGCGCCTACCCTCGCGGCACTGTTCATGCGCGCGCCCAAACACGACCCCCATGCCAACCCCGGTTTCAGCGAACGCTTAGTGGCGCAGTACGAGCGCGGCCTGCGCAAAGCGCTGGCCCACCAACGGGTGATGCTGAGTATTTTTGGCTTGACCCTGGTGCTGGCGGGACTCGGTTATGTGTTCATCCCCAAAGGCTTCTTTCCGGTGCAAGACACTGCGTTTGTGTTGGGAACCAGTGAGGCTGCGGCTGATATTTCCTACCGGGACATGGTCGAAAAGCATATCGCGCTGGCAAAAATCGTCGGCGAAGATCCGGCGGTCCGTGCCTATTCGCATTCGGTTGGCGTGACCGGTAGCAACCAGACCATCGCCAACGGGCGCTTCTTTATCTCATTGAAAGACCGCAGCGACCGCGACGTCTCAGTCAGCGAGTTTATCGACCGTCTCCGACCGAAATTGGCCAAGGTGCCGGGCATCGTCTTGTACTTGCGTGCCGGGCAAGACATCAACCTCAGCTCCGGACCCAGCCGCGCGCAATACCAGTACGTGCTTAAGAGTAACGACGGCCAGTTACTCAATAACTGGACCCAACGCCTGACTGAAAAGCTGCGGGAGAATCCGGCGTTCCGCGACCTCTCCAACGATTTGCAACTGGGCGGCAGCATCACCCACATCAGCATTGATCGCAGCGCTGCCGCCCGGTTTGGCCTGACCACCAGCGATGTCGACCAAGCGCTGTACGATGCCTTTGGTCAACGGCAAATCAACGAATTTCAAACCGACATTAACCAATACAAAGTAATTCTTGAGCTGGATGCACAGCAACGCGGTAAGGCCGAGAGTTTGAATTATTTCTACCTGCGCTCACCACTCAGTAACGAAATGGTGCCGTTGTCGGCCTTGGCAAAAGTCGATGCGCCCACCGTTGGACCGCTGTCCATCAGCCATGACGGGATGTTCCCGGCGGCGAACTTGTCCTTCAACCTCGGGCCGGGCGTAGCGCTGGGCGATGCGGTGATCATGCTCAATCAGGCCAAGGCCGACATCGGCATGCCGGATGCAATCATCGGTAACTTTCAGGGCGCGGCGCAGGCGTTTCAAAGTTCGTTGGCCAACCAACCGTGGCTGGTGCTTGCCGCGCTAGTAGCGGTGTACATCATTTTGGGTGTGCTGTACGAGAGCTTCGTGCATCCGCTGACGATTATTTCCACGCTTCCGTCGGCGGGTATCGGCGCGCTGCTGTTGCTATGGTTGATGGGGCAGGATTTCTCGATCATGGCATTGATCGGCATCGTGCTTTTGATCGGTATCGTCAAGAAAAACGGTATCCTCCTGGTGGACTTTGCCCTGGATGCACAACGCAACCGAGGGCTGAGTCCAGAAGACGCCATCTTCGAAGCGTGCCTGACGCGCTTTCGCCCGATCATCATGACCACCTTGGCAGCCTTGCTTGGCGCCTTGCCGCTGATGCTCGGCTACGGTGTTGGTGCGGAGTTGCGCCAACCCCTGGGGATTGCGGTGGTCGGCGGCCTGCTGGTCAGCCAGGCACTGACGCTGTTTACCACACCCGTGATTTACCTGCAGTTGGAACGGCTGTTTCATCGGCGCAAGCCAAAACCGGCAGCACAACCTGCGCCGGTTCTGGCCATAGACAAGTGAGTGTCGCCCATGCGCGTGCTGATTATTGAAGATGAAGAAAAGACCGCCGATTACCTGCATCGGGGCCTGACCGAACAAGGCTACACCGTGGACCTGGCGCGTGATGGCATTGAAGGTCTGCATTTGGGCCTGGAAAGTGACTACGCGGTGATCATCCTCGACGTCATGCTTCCCGGCCTGGACGGCTACGGCGTGCTGCGTGCATTGCGTGCCCGCAAGCAAACGCCGGTGATCATGCTTACCGCGAGGGAAAACGTCGATGACCGCATTCGCGGCTTGCGCGAAGGGGCCGATGATTATCTGGGCAAGCCGTTTTCCTTCCTTGAGCTGGTGGCACGCCTGCAAGCGTTGACCCGGCGCAGCGGTGGCCATGAGCCGGTGCAGATCAGCATCGCCGACCTGTGGGTCGACCTGATCAGCCGTAAGGCCAGTCGCGGCGGAATGCGCCTGGATTTGACCGCCAAAGAGTTTTCCCTGCTCAGCGTACTGGCTCGGCGCCAAGGAGAGATTCTGTCCAAGACTTCGATTGCCGAGATGGTTTGGGACATCAATTTCGATAGCGATGCGAACGTTGTCGAAGTCGCGATCAAACGCCTGCGCGCCAAGCTCGATGGGCCTTTTGAGCAAAAGCTACTGCACACCATTCGCGGCATGGGGTATGTGCTGGAGAGCCGCAGTGCCAACTAATTCAATCGCCCTGCGCCTGAGCGGCATGTTTGCCCTGGTCGCCCTGCTGGTGTTTTTGCTGATCGGTTGGGCTTTGTATTGGCAGGTCAGCAAAGGCTTGGGTCAACTGCCCGCCGCCGAGGTGGATGCGCGCTACAGCGTGTTGCAATCGACCCTGAATCGCTACGGCACGCAGGAGCACTGGGCGAAAATCACCGCCAAACTCAAGCTCCTCAGCGAAGACGACAAGCGCATTCGGTTTTGGGTGGTCAGTGATAGCCCAAGTTATGAATTCGGTAATCCACCTGCTGTGATTCGCGAGTTTGCCAACGGTCCGCTGGGCATGCGCGACATGAACCTGGCCGATAATAAATACCCTTTCAAAGTGCTGGTCAGCCAGTTACCGGCGAAGGATGAACGCCCACCGCTGCGCTTTTTGATCGGCATCGATACTGAAACCTTTCGGCATACCCAACATTCGTTGATGATTGCGCTGATCAGCCTCGCCGCCATAGGTATAGCGCTGGCCTCGGTACTCGGTTATTGGGTGGCGAGAATCGGTTTGAAACCACTGGTGAGCCTATCGCTGGAAGCGCAAAAGCTCGCACCGCCGCGATTGTCCGGGCGCTTGCAGTTGTCGCCCTTGCCGCCAGAACTGGATCAGTTCGTGACTTCGTTCAACGCTACCCTGGACCGGGTGGAGCACGCTTATTCCAGGCTTGAATCGTTTAACGCCGACGTCGCCCATGAACTTCGATCACCGCTGACTAACTTGATTGGCCAGACCCAAGTTGCGTTGACGCGGGGCCGCTCGGCCGAGCACTACTTTGAAGTGCTGCAATCAAACCTTGAGGAGTTGGAGCGGTTACGTTTGATCGTCAACGACATGCTGTTTCTGGCCAGTGCCGACCAAGGCAGCAAGGCCACCGAACTGACGTCGACATCCATGGCTGAAGAAGTGGCTACGACGTTGGATTATCTGGACTTCATCCTTGAAGACGCCCAGGTACGGGTCGAGGTGGACGGCGATGCCAGTGTACGTATTGAAAAAGCTCACCTGCGCCGGGCACTGATTAACTTGCTGCACAACGCCGTGCAACACACGGCGGCTGGCGAAGTGATTCGGGTCGACATTCATACCGAAGATGACCACGTCAGCATTGGCGTGGCCAACCCCGGTGCCGAAATCCCTGACGAACATTTGCCGATGCTGTTCGAGCGCTTCTATCGCGTCGATGCCTCACGCAGCAACAGCGGCGCCAACCATGGCCTGGGATTGGCCATCGTCAAAGCCATTGCCCTGATGCACGGCGGCACCGTGTTTGTACGCAGCGAGCACGGTATGAACACCTTTGGCATCAACCTGCCGTTTTGAACCCAAAGCGCTGCGACATTCTGTAGCCAACGTTTTGGCGAGGGCGCAAACGTGGTATTTCCGTTAAACCGCATCGCCCGATTGATCGCCGACACGTTGGCTCCTACAGAGGGTTTCGGATGCCCAGTGGGACCGAAGTCAATCGGGAAATCCGCAATCGCACACCAGATCAAGACACGTCCGACTTGCAATAATTGTCAAAAAGCACTTTGATTCAACCCCGCGAAATGTCAGCTTTATCGAACCGGCTTATTTGTTTTTCAAAAGACGTTAGTTAGCTCTATTAATCGGTTTTAAATCAATCACTTAGAAAATTATTGCTGTTAAGTCAATCAGACCTTATCCATGAACTCAGTTTTTCCGATCGACGAAATATCAGGTAAACGGTCGAGGCCGGAAATTATTTTAATTTTCGGGAGCGCATTAGCGGTTATCGCTATTGTGTCGATTGTTACCTCACTATTGATCCGCGAACGCGCCAGCGCCAGGGATTTTGCTGCCCGTTCAGCGACCAATATCGTTCAGTTGATCGATGCTGACGTACAACGCAACACCGAGCTCTACGACACTTCCTTGCAAGGCATGATCACCTCTTGGCAACGGCCCGAGGTGCGTAACCTTACCCCACAGATGCGACAACTGGTGCTGTTCGACCGCTCGACTGCCGCGCCTTATAAGGGCGAATTACTTCTGATCGACAAAAACGGTGACATCCTGGCCGACTCGTTGTCCGTCATACCCAGGACGGTCAACCTCTCCGATCGCGCGCACTTTCGCGCCCATCGGGATAACCCTGACCTGGACTTATTGATCAGCGACCCCTTTAAATTGCACACCGGCTATCGAGACTGGTGCATCAGCTTCAGCCGCCGGATGTCTGCCCCCAATGGCGAATTCATGGGCATTGCATCCGGCGCGATGCGCCTGATCTATTTCAAAGAACTGTTTAAAAGCTTGAATATTGGCCGGGACAGCAACGTCAATCTAATCAGCACCCACGGTTTTCTTCTTGCGCGGCAACCTGACACCGAACTCAAGGACTTGATAGGCGAGGACTTCAGCCAGAAGCCCAATTTCAAGCGCTTCCTTCAGGAAGGCAACGGCACGTTTATCAGTATTTCCTCACTCGACAACAAAGAGCGGATGTACACCTTCTCCACGGTCGGGAATCTGCCGTTGATTGTGGTGGTTGGCCAGTCCCTGGAAGAGGTGTATGCAATTTGGCTGCGCAACACGTGGTTGGTCGTCAGCGCCACTGGAGTCCTCTGTTTGGGCATCCTCTGGCTGACATTCCTGCTGTGCCGGGAATTAAGCCTGCGTCGCAAAGCGGAATATGAGTTGGCCGAATTGGCCGCCACAGACAGCCTGACCGGACTTGCTAATCGTCGTCGCCTCGACCAGGTGTTGAAAGCGGAATGGGCACGGGGGCTGAGATCGGGCAAACCGATGTCCTTGTTGATGATTGATGTCGACCATTTCAAATTATTCAATGACCGCCATGGCCACCATGGAGGCGACGAAGCGTTACGTAACGTGGCAACGGCTATTCAACAACGCATTCGGCGTCCGGGCGACCTTGCCGCTCGTTACGGTGGCGAAGAGTTTTCCGTGGTGCTGGCTGAAACACCCCTCAACGGCGCGATTGTTATTGCCGAAGCCATAAGAGCGGGCATTGAGGCGCTACCGCGCTTTGCCAGCGATGACCTGCCCATAACCGTCAGCATCGGCATTGCATCCCAGCTAAGCCAACCGAGCGCTACCCTCAGCGGGCTGATTGGTGCGGCCGACAAGGCGCTGTACCAAGCCAAACGCAAGGGGCGGAACCGGGTTGAATGTAGCGTATCGGCGACGTTCTCTGCGCTGCCCGTGCCTGGCGAGGCGACGTGAAAAAGCCAAAAAAAACGCCAGACTGGCTGGCGCTTTCTATCGTTACCGAGCGAATCAGCTAGCAGCACGAGCCTGATTACGCATTTCTTTCACTTGGTCGTGATTGCGTTGCGTACCGGCCAATTGCTCCTGGATCAAGGCAACAACGTTGGACGGCAGATTTTTCTCCGTCGCTTTTTCCAGTGCTTCTTTGTAAGCCTTCAATGCATGGTCTTCACCGCGCTCAACTTCGTTGAGAATGGCTTCATCGCTCTTACCGGTAACAGCCGACTTCAGGTCGACCCAGGCGCGGTGCATTGAAGCACCTACGCTGGAAGAATCTTCTGGATCACCACCCAGTGCCCGGACTTCCGCTTGAAGCTTGCGAACAGCCGCGCCACACTCTTGCGAACGGGTGATAAAAAAGCCCTTAACAGTGGGGTTCTTGATGTCTTCAGCACTGGTGTGAAAACCTTTTTCACCGTCTTTGCTGGTTTGAATCAAGTCGTTAAGTAACGAGATGGCTTCTTTATTGATATCAGTCATTTCCAATTCCTCTTTGGTGGATGATGACTAGAAGAGAGCAGCGACCGTGCCAGCTTTAAGCTAAAAAAAACCTGTTTTATTTCAGCGGCTTATGATTTATATAAATATGATATTCGTTCGTTCTGCAAGAACTGTCATTTAGCCTGCATGCAGAATGCACGTATTGATAAAGCGTTATTGGCGCCTGGCAGAAGGCGCATCCCTTGAGTGGCGTACACATGAACCCTGAAAAACTTGAGCTATTGGTGACCCGGGAAATGCCCTACGGTAAATACAAGGGCCGATTGATAGCCGACCTGCCGGGGCAATATCTGAATTGGTTTGCCCGGGAGGGTTTCCCCAGTGGCGAGCTAGGTGCGCTATTGGCCCTGATGCACGAGATTGACCACAACGGCCTGGGCGCACTGCTGGATCCGTTGCGTAAGACTAAACGCCCGTTCCGTACCTGAGCGGCGCTGGTCACGCGGCTTTTTGCGCCGCGCAAAAAAACACGGGGCACCCGACCAAGGCGCCCCGTGAAAAGCCATGCAACAACCTCACAACAACCCATCACAACAACCCATCACAACAACTGCAACAACCCTTTCTCAGTCGAACAACGCCAATGCTTCAGCGCTGGCTTCTTGAATACGTGCCCAATCACCGTTTTTGATCCAGGCGTTATCGAGCATCCATGAACCGCCCACACACATCACATTCGGCAGCGCCATGTAACTTTGCAGGTTCGCCGGACTGACCCCGCCAGTAGGGCAAAAACGTACATCGACAAACGGGCCGCCGAGCGCCTTGATCGCTGCGACGCCGCCGCTGATCTCTGCCGGGAACAGTTTGAAGCGGCGGTAGCCCAAGGCGTAACCCACCATGATTTCCGAAGCACTGCTGATGCCCGGCAACAACGGCAGTTCACTTTCAGTGCCTGCCAACAGCAGGTCGTGGGTGCAACCAGGGGTGACAATAAATTGCGCGCCGGCAGCTTCCGCATCGGCGAGCATTTTGCGGTCCAGAATAGTACCAGCACCGACGCACAGTTCCGGCCGTTGCTCACGCAATATGCGGATCGCGGTCAGGCCGAACGCTGAGCGCAAGGTCACTTCCAGGGTGGTCAAACCACCTGCGGCCAAGGCATCGGCCAACGGCAGGATGTCTTGTTCGCGGGCAATGGTAATTACCGGCAAAATCTTCGCTTTAGCGCAGAGTTCGTCGATTTGCACAATTTTGTTCGCCATGCTGTTCAGCGGCAAGTTGCTTTCAATTGTCTTCATGGCGGCTGATCCTTTGCTCATGGGCACCAGTAAATCTCTAACGAGGAATTGAGGAAGGCACGGATTGGCATTTTGGCGAGTTCATCGCCAGCTACCGCCGCGCGCAACGTGTCGAGTTTGGCCTGCCCGGAAATGGACAGGATTGGCAGACGGGCCGACGCCAATAACTGACGTGTCAGGGTCAAGCGTTGATGCGGGACCGTCGGCGCCATCATCGGCAAGCAACGGCGCTGACTGTCAAGGTTCAACGCTTCGCTCAGGTTAGGGCTGTCAGGGAACAGCGAGGCGGTATGACCGTCATCGCCCATGCCCAATACCAGGACATCTATCGCTGGCAATTCGGCCAACGCCTGATCAGCAACCTTCGCCGCTTCTTCAAGATTTGCCGCAGCGCTGTACAGGCCCACAAACCTCGCTTTCGCGGCCGGGCCTTGCAGCAAATACCGCTTCAACAAGCCGGCGTTGCTGTCCGGGTGTTCCACCGGCACCCAGCGTTCGTCCGCCAGGCTGATCACTACCTTTGACCAGTCCAGGGTGCGCGCCGCCAGGTTCTGGAAGAATGCCACCGGGCTCTTTCCACCTGACACCACCAAGGTCGCTACGCCGTTGGCAGCAATCCCATTGACTAGCTGCTCTGCCACTGCGCTGGCCAGTTCATTGGCCAGTTGCGTTGGATTATCGAACTCCCGGGCCACAAGGCCCGCTGGCAGTCCTAATTCATATATCGCCATACCATGACCTCCCATCGCGAGTAATCAAGGCAATGGAGCTCATCGGCCCCCACGATCCGGCCGCGTAAGGCTTGGGCGCGTCGCCCGCCTTTTTCCAGCCAGCGATCAGTTGGTCGCACCATTGCCATGCGGACTCAATTTCATCTTTACGGACAAACAGGTTCTGATTGCCGCGCATTATTTCCAGCAACAATCGCTCGTAGGCATCGGGGGTCCGTGCGCTGCGATAGGTGTCGGAGAAATCCAGTTTCAAAGGACCGCTGCGCAACTGCATGCCCTTGTCCAACCCCTGATCCTTGGTCATTACCTGCAAGGAAATGCCTTCATCAGGTTGCAAGCGAATGATCAATTTGTTGCTGATCTGCATGCGTTGTTCAGGGGCAAAGATATAGTGCGGCGGTTCTTTGAAATGGATCACGATCTGCGACAACTTTTGCGGCATTCGTTTACCGGTTCGCAGGTAGAACGGCACGCCAGCCCAGCGCCAGTTGCGAATATCAGCGCGCAGGGCAACAAAGGTTTCCGTGTCGCTCTGGGTATTGGAGTTTTCTTCTTCGAGATAACCCGGGACCGCCTTACCCTCGCTGTAACCGGCAATGTACTGACCGCGCACCACCTGGGTGGCGAGGCGCTCAGGGGTAAATGGCACCAGCGCTTTGAGTACCTTGACCTTCTCGTCACGAATGCTGTCGGCAGACAGGTCGCTCGGCGGGTCCATGGCAATCAAGCAAAGCAATTGCAGTAAATGGTTCTGGATCATGTCCCGCAGTTGCCCGGCCTGATCGAAATAGCCCCAACGGCCTTCAATCCCGACTTGCTCCGCCACGGTGATTTCCACGTGGGAAATATGATTCTGGTTCCACTGGGTTTCGAACAAGCTGTTGGCGAAACGCAAAGCGATCAAGTTCTGAACAGTTTCTTTGCCCAGGTAGTGGTCGATCCGGTAAACACGGTTTTCCGGGAAAAACTGCGCGACCGCATCGTTGACCGTCCGCGAGGATGCCAAGTCGTGGCCAATGGGTTTTTCCAACACCGCACGGGTACGTTCGGTCAGGTTCACCGAGTGCAGATTTTCGCAAATGGCGCCATACACCGAGGCAGGTGTGGCGAAGTACGCGATCATCGTCTCGGCGTCGCCTACTCGCTCAGCCAGTGCGACATAATCGTCAGCCTTAAGAAAGTCGACGTGTAAATAGCTCAAACGCGCCTGGAAACGGGTGACCACGGTTTCGTTCAGTTCAGCAGCGGGCACGAAGCGGCGCAGGTGACTGTCGATGTTCGCCAAATGCTGCTGTTCGTCGCCAGGCTCACGGGCAAGCGCCAAAATGCGCGTGTCGGCATGCAGCAGTCCAGCTTGATCGAGTTGATACAGCGCAGGAAACAGCTTGCGTAATGCCAGGTCGCCCAAGGCGCCAAACAAGGCAAAAGTGCAAGGTTCAACCGTTATCAGGGGCATAATGTTTGTTCTTTTATCAAGTTAGGCTACAAATACCTTTTTTAAAGGCACTATTCAAGACCAAATGTAGTAATAACCACAACATATCGCCTAAAACCAGATTCCTATGGTGATCGGCGAGGCCCATCAGTACGATAGGCCACCTTTGCCCGTACTTGGAAGACTCTCGATGACAGGCTGTTCTTCGCCGGACCAACAAGGACACTAAATGGACCGCACGCGCAATCTCCTGGAGCACATTCAGGGCCGACTGGAAGACCTGAACAAGGCCGAACGCAAGGTCGCCGAGGTGATCTTGCTCAATCCGCAACAAGCGACGCGTTTAAGCATCGCTGCCCTGGCCCAGGCCGCGAAAGTCAGCGAACCCACAGTTAACCGGTTTTGCCGGTCCTTTGGTGTCAGCGGCTATCCCGAATTGAAACTGCAAATGGCGCAAAGCCTGGCCAGCGGTGCTGCCTATGTGAGCCGTGCAGTAGAAGCCGACGATGTCCCCGAGGCTTACACGCGGAAGATCTTCGGCAGCGCCATCGCTTCATTGGACAGCGCCCTGCAGCAACTGGACCCGAACCTGATCAGCAAAGCCGTGGACCTGTTGATTCAGGCGCGGCAGATTCACTTCTTCGGCCTCGGTGCCTCAGCCCCGGTGGCGATGGACGCCCAGCATAAATTCTTTCGTTTCAACCTGGCCGTCACCGCCCACGCCGATGTACTGATGCAACGTATGATCGCCTCCGTGGCGCACACCGGTGAATTGTTCGTGATCATCTCCTACACCGGTCGCACCCGTGAACTGGTAGAAGTGGCCCGTATCGCCCGGGAAAACGGTGCATCCGTGCTGGGACTGACGGCTGAAGGCTCCCCGCTGGCCAAGGCCAGTACCTTGAGCCTTAACATCCCGCTACCCGAAGACACCGACATCTATATGCCCATGACCTCGCGGATCATCCAACTTACCGTGCTTGATGTCTTGGCGACCGGCATGACCTTGCGCCGCGGCGTCGACTTTCAGCCGCACCTGCGCAAAATCAAAGAAAGCCTGAATGCCAGCCGTTATCCGATTGATGATGAATTGAGCTGAGGTTCGTACCTAACCGCGCATAATTCATTGACTTAAAGATAACTCGTAGGACCTGCCGAAGGCCGCGATTCGACCGGGAGCCGGTCGCCCTCATGACACTGCTGACAAACCGGTCGCCCGCGACCCGGCCTATCGCAGCCTTCGGCAACTCCTACAGATTTGTGTTTGCTCTGCCAGCGCGGCGTCGAAGACGGGGCGCAATCTGCTACAGAAATCCTGCCATCTGCCTTCAATGCAGCAAGTACGCCTGCAACGTCAGGTGCGCTTCTTCCCCCGGCGCCAGGCTCAGGCTGTTTGAACCACCTGACGCGGCTTCGACGCAGACAAACCCCAGCGCTTCGTTACCACCCACGCCCATCAACGGACGGCTGCCAGGGTGCCAGACCACGGTGTTGGTGCTGTCGCTGGTGTCGATGCATAAGCTGCGTTGCC
>NZ_JAQGNX010000062.1 GCF_028293835.1 Pseudomonas sp. | reverse complement strand
ATTCATTCGGGAAGCCTTATCTGCTGACCTCTGTGTCGCCTGAAACATTGCCTCGTAAGCCTCCTACAGTTCCCTCTGCAACCTGTGTGCTAAGATTCCGCCCTTGTTCATTCTAGTACGGGTTGTTTGATGAAGTTGTCCATGCCGCGTTTCGATCAGGCGCCGGTCTTGGTGGTTGGCGATGTCATGCTCGACCGTTATTGGCATGGCGGTACCTCAAGGATTTCACCTGAGGCGCCTGTGCCAGTGGTCAAGGTCGAGCAAATCGAGGACCGCCCGGGCGGTGCTGCCAACGTTGCCTTGAACATCGCCGCGCTGGGTGCCCCCGCTTCTTTGGTGGGCGTCACCGGCGAAGATGAGGCTGCCGACAGCCTGGCCAATAGCTTGAAGGGTGCGGGTGTCAACGCACGCTTCCAACGCATCGCCCATCAACCGACCATCGTCAAGCTGCGGGTCATGAGTCGGCACCAGCAACTGCTGCGTATCGACTTTGAAGAAACGTTCGACACCGATGCCGCCGCACTGAGCGCCGAGGTCGATGAGATGCTCGACGGCATCAAGGTCATGGTCTTGTCTGACTACGGCAAAGGTGCGTTAAAGAATCATCAAGTGCTGATCCAGGCTGCACGCACTCGGGGTATTCCGGTGCTGGCTGACCCGAAAGGCAAAGATTTCTCGATCTATCGCGGTGCCAGCGTTCTGACACCGAACCTCAGTGAATTCGAGGTGATCGTCGGCCATTGTGTCGACGAAGCTGACTTGGTTGCCAAAGGTGCGCAACTGATGAGCGAGCTGGACCTGGGCGCGCTGCTGGTTACTCGTGGCGAGCACGGCATGACCTTGCTTCGCCCTGATCAGCCTGCTGTGCATTTGCCGGCCCGTGCCCGTGAAGTATTTGATGTTACCGGTGCCGGCGATACGGTCATTTCGACCCTGGCGGCTGCTATTGCCGCGGGCGAGGAGCTACCACACGCGGTTGCCTTGGCTAATCTGGCGGCGGGCATCGTGGTTGGCAAACTGGGTACGGCGGCGATCAGTGCGCCTGAACTGCGTCGTGCCATCCAGCGCGAAGAGGGTTCCGAACGCGGGGTGCTTAGCCTCGATCAGTTGTTGCTGGCTATCGATGATGCGCGAGCCCATAACGAGTCGATCGTATTCACCAATGGCTGCTTCGACATTCTTCATGCGGGGCATGTGACGTACCTGGAACAGGCTCGCGCCCAAGGCAATCGATTGATCGTAGCGGTCAACGATGATGCCTCCGTCAGCCGCCTGAAAGGACCGGGACGACCCATTAACAGCGTCGACCGGCGCATGGCGGTGCTGGCGGGTCTGGGAGCGGTGGATTGGGTGATCAGTTTCCCTGAAGGCACACCGGAAAACCTGCTGTCCCAAGTCAAGCCCGACGTGTTGGTCAAAGGCGGTGATTACGGCATTGACCAAGTGGTCGGCGCCGAGATTGTTCAAGCCTACGGCGGCACAGTGAAAGTACTGGGCCTGGTGGCAAACAGCTCAACCACCGCCATCGTCGACAAAATCCGTAACCAGTGATCTGACGCTTGCCTGTAGGAGCTGCCGAAGGCTGCGATAAGGTCCACAGAACCCTCGGCAACAAGTTGGCTCCTACAGGCGGCCACGCGCGAGTTGCATCAATTTACCGGTCAGGCGTTTGAGGCCGGTCTTTTTCGGCGGCGGGGTCATGCCTTGCTGCCGAAGCCAGTCTTTCCAGCGGATCCGCTCGTCGCGCACCACCCAACCATCCTGCGCCGCAAAACTCTCAGCCAGATAGAGGCCACGGGTTCCCGCTGGTTGCAGCTTGTCGCGCTTGAGCGTGTACAACTCTGGCTTGGGCACTCCGTCTTCCAGAGGCATCAGGTACAAGTCGGGGCGACTGCGATTCAGGCGCGCCACCAATTCATCGTTCTCCAGACTTTCATCGACATGGAACAGGCTGAGTGGCCGGGCTTCTTTCGGCACCTCAAGGCGCATGTCGTAGATCAATTGCAGCGACGAGGTAGGCAAATGTACGTATGCGCGGGGGCGTTCCATCAGGGTCATGTTGCCGCAGCGCACCGGTCTTGCCGCCCCAGACAACGGGCTCAAGCGAAAGGGAAGCGCTTCACGATAATGCAAGGCCGAGGCGTAGGGTGCTGGCAGCCAAGTGTCGCCGAAACGCCCACTCAGCCAGCCTTGTGGAGTTTCGATCAAGCATTCTTCGGCCACTTCTTGAATGGCGGTGTGCAAGGGCAGGTTTAGCTCTTGGGCGGGCACATAACCTGAAATCAACTTGAGAACCACGTCGCCGCGGTCTTGCCGACGCTGGCGTACCAGCACCCAGTAATCACGATTCTGCCAGTTCAGGGTCAGTCGAACCGATACCCCAAGGTTGGCCAGCTCCACGGTGAAGCGTTCAGAATCCGGGACGTCGATTTTGCGACGACGTTGCAGCGTCTGGGAAAAATTCAACGGCATGCCGACGCTTTGGTAGCTCAAACCTTCAGGTGTGGCATCGACAATCAGCGGTAGGGTTTTAAAGTTACTGGGGTTCTTCCGAATCAACGTTCGCGGCATTGCGGCTCCTTCGTTCGTTGGGGTCGACCGTCGCCGGACTCAGCTTTGACCGAGAATCACGGCGGCAGCAATTGCCACGTTATGGGCCAAGTGCAGCGGATTTATCGTTCCGACAATAGCACTGGCGACTCCAGGATGCTTAAACAGCAGTTTGAAGCTGGCTTGAACCGGATCGACTCCAGGGCTAAGGCAGACATGCCCGCTGGCCAACGCTTTCTTTACCAGGACGGCTTTGCCATGGCAGGCGGCATAGTCCAGAACTGGCTTTTCGGTTTGTTCGTTAAGATTGTAGGTGACCATTGCGCAATCGCCTTCGCGCAATGCCAGCAGGCCGCCTTCGACGGTTTTGCCAGAAAAACCATAGCCGCGAATTTTGCCCTGCTGTTTCAGTTCAGCCAGCGCCTGGTACACGCCGGAGTCATTGAGCACGGCCAAATCGTTGCCATCGGAATGGACCAAAACCAGGTCGATAAAATCGGTTTCGAGGCGTTTCAGGCTGCGCTCAACTGACAGACGGGTATGTGCCGCACTGAAGTCGTGACGCGACTGACCGCCGTCGAACTCTTCTCCGACTTTGCTGACAATCACCCACTCCTGACGCTGACCACGCAGTAACGGGCCAAGACGTTCCTCGCTGGTGCCATAGGCCGGAGCGGTGTCGATGAGGTTGATGCCTAAATCCCGCGCCAGTTTGAGCAGCATTTGCGCTTCATGGTCGTTGGGAATGTTAAAACCGTTGGGGTACTTGACCCCTTGATCGCGGCCTAACTTGACCGTGCCCAGACCCAGTGGCGACACGCTTAAACCAGTGCCGCCCAAGGGGCGATGCAATTCATGCAGGGTTTTCATGGCAGTAGTTGGTCCCAGACTGGAATCGCCATGGGCGGTTTTGGCAGGCCAAGCAAGCGCGGTTGCGGGGTTGGATGCACGCCGTCCCGGGCCAGCGCAGCCAGTACCCGATCAGCAAAGTCCGGGGCCAAGGCAAGCTTGGTAGGCCAGCCCACCATCAGGTTTTTCTGCGAAAACAAATACGCATTGTCCGGCTTGACCAGGCCTGACTGTGCGGGCTCCGCGCGATCGATGCGCAAAGTCGCCCACTGGGCTTGGCTCAGGTCGACCCAGGGCAGCAAATTGCCCAGTTCTTTTTTCGCTGCCGCAATCTGCGCCGCCGGCGCCCGGGCTACGCCATCGGCTTCAGATAAATCGCCACCCAAGTACCACACCCATTGACCGTCGGCGGCTGGGTGAGTAGTGACGGTAACCCGTGGTTTCGGTCCGCCACCGAGGCAGTGGGCATACAGTGGCTTAAGCGTCGGACCTTTGACCATCACCATGTGTAATGGACGCCGCTGCATCACAGGGAAGGTGATGCCCAAAGCTTTCATCAGCTCGGCATTGCCAGCGCCAGCGCTCAGCACGACGCGTTGCGCACGAATCTCACGGTCATCGACCCGTAGGCCGATCAACTCTTCGCCGGCGTACAGCGGTTCGATTTTTTGCCCCGCCAGCAAACTTTCCCCAGACAGCTCGGCGAGACGTTGCACCAGACTGGGCACATCGATGACTAGCTCAGCCAGCCGGTAGACTTTGCCTTTGAACGCAGGATTTTGCAGCGCAGGTGGCAGGTCGATGCCGGTGACTTGATCAACGCGGCCGCGTACCGCTTTACTGGCGAAAAAGCTGGTGAGATTGCCCGCGATGGTGCCTGGCGACCACAGGTAATGGGCATCGGACAGCAAGCGCACGCTGGACAGATCCAGCTCGCCCTTGCCGGACAACGCCTCCCGCCAACGGCGGGGCATGTCGGCGATCGCTTCGGATGCGCCACTCAACGCACCATGCAGCGCGTATTTGGCGCCGCCATGAATGATCCCTTGGGATTTTGTGCTTTGTCCGCCTCCGAGGCTGGCGCTTTCCACCAATACAGTCGAGAACCCCTGGCGGCGCAAACGCGCATTCAGCCACAGGCCGGCGACACCGGCACCGACGATCAGTACATCAGTGTTCAGGATGGATGGAGTGGGCACAGATGGCATGAGCGACCTCAGTGGCTGGATGAATCCTGCCATTATAGAGGATCACGTTTTCAATGCCCGGCGGTTTTTGAGAACAGCTGAATCACCACCACGCCAACAACGATCAGACCCATGCCGAGCATGGCTGGCACGTCGAGCTTTTGCCCGTACACGAACAGCGCGGCGATGCTGACCATGACGATTCCCATGCCTGCCCACACTGCATAGGCAACGCCTACCGGGATGCTGCGAACTACCAAGGTCAACATCCAGAACGCAATGCCATAACCGACGATCACCAATAACAACGGCACGGGCGTGCTGAAGCCTTTAATAGCTTTCATCGAGACAGTGGCGATAACTTCGGCGCAAATGGCGATGGCCAAGTAGTAGTAAGCAGTCATGGTGTTGCTCCTTTTCGATAGTTGCGCATTCTAGAGACTCAACAGATGGGGTAAAGTCATTACCTATCTCGAGAATCGATAGGATGGCTGCCGGTGCAATGGAATCTTGAGCAAATGCGTCTGTTTGTCAGCGTTGCCGAACAGCGCTCGTTTTCTGCCGTGGCCCGTGACATGAAACGCGCTCAGTCGGCGGTCAGCAGCGCCGTTGCGTTATTGGAAGCCGATCTGGGCGTTGTCCTGTTCGAGCGCAGCAGCGGCCGGCAGCCCCGGTTGACCGAAGCGGGCGGTGCCTTATTGGAAGAAGCACGGGAATTGTTGCGCCAATGTGATCGCCTGGACGGTCGTGCGCTGGCGTTGATGCGCGGCCAGGAAGCGCGGCTGCGGCTGGCCCACGACGAAGCGATGCCGTATCAGCCGGTCCTGGACAGTCTCGAAGCCTTGGCTGAACGTTTCCCAAGCCTGGAAATGCAACTGGCCAGCGGTGCCCAAGGCGATGTGGCGCGCAAACTGGTGGAGCGTCTGGCTGATCTGGGCTTGCTGTTCCACCACGAACAGATGCCCGAAGCTCTGGAGCGCCGGGTATTGGGCAGCGTCGAAATGGTGACGGTGTGTTCGGTGGGGCACCCTTTGGTGGGTGAGCCGCGGGTTAGTCGGCAGCTATTAGGTCGCCATCGGCAGTTGTTGATCGCTCCACAGCAAAGCGGTTACCCCGGTGGTGAGCAACTCAGTGCGCAGGTCTGGCGTGCGGACAGTTTTTATATGATGGCCGAACTGCTGATGCGCGGTCTCGGTTGGGCATGGTTGCCGCGTCATGTGGTGCAGTACCCCGCTTATCAAAATTTAATGGTCGAGCTGGTCAGTGACTGGACGCCGCCTGCGCTGGTGGTGGAAATGGTTTGGCGCCGCGACGAACCGCTTGGTCCGGCCGCTAGATGGCTGGCCGACAGCTTTGCGCAGCATCTTCAGGCGATTGGCTGATAAACTCCGCCGCCATGAATAGATTCCTTTATAGCGTGCTGTTTCATCTTGGTTTGCCGTTGGTGGCGCTGCGCCTGTGGCTCCGGGCGCGCAAAGCTCCCGCTTACGGGCAACGGGTCGGCGAGCGCTTCTCGTTTGGTCTGCCGCCCATGCAGCGCGGCGGCATTTGGGTGCATGCCGTCTCCGTGGGGGAGAGTATCGCTGCGGCGCCGATGATTCGCCGTTTGCTGAAGCTTTACCCGCTGTTGCCAATCACCGTCACTTGCATGACCCCCACCGGTTCGGAGCGGATCAAGGCATTGTTCGCGGGCGAGCCCCGGATCCAACATTGCTATTTGCCCTACGATTTACCATGGGCGGCCGGGCGTTTCCTTGATCATGTGCAGCCACGGTTGGGGGTGATCATGGAAACCGAACTGTGGCCCAATCATATCCATCAGTGTGCCGTACGTGGAATTCCCACGGTGCTGGCTAACGGTCGATTGTCCGCTCGTTCGGCGCAGGGCTACGGACGTTTCGTCAAACTGACGCAGCCGATGCTGGCTGAAATCAGCGGCTTCGCGGTGCAGACTGAAATGGAAGCCCAGCGTTTTCTTGATCTCGGCGCCCGGCCGGAGTGCGTCGAGGTCACGGGTTCGATCAAGTTTGACTTGAGCATCGACCCGCAATTGTTGGTCCGGGCGGCTGAGCAGCGTCAGCAATGGCGTTGCGGCCAACGGCCCACATGGATTGCTGCGAGCACCCATGCCGGTGAAGACGAAACCGTGTTGTCCGCCCATAGGCAGTTGCTGGTTCACTATCCGGACGCGCTGCTGATTTTGGTGCCACGTCATCCCGAGCGCTTTAACAGCGTTTACGATCTATGCCAGCAACAAGGTTTTGAAACGGTTCGGCGCTCTTGCGCCCAGGCCGTCACGTCGGCCACCTCGGTGCTATTAGGCGACACCATGGGCGAGCTGCTGTTTCTTTATGCGTTGGCCGATTGTGCGTTTGTCGGCGGCAGCCTGGTACCCAATGGCGGGCACAATCTGTTGGAACCGGCGGCACTGGCCAAGCCCGTAATAAGCGGCCCGCACCTGTTCAATTTCCTGGAGATCGCCGCACTGCTGCGTTTTGCCGGAGCGTTGGAAGAGGTGAGTGAGGCGCAGGGACTGGCGGTGGCGGTGCGGCAGTTGTTCGATACGCCAGCGAAGGCGCAACAGATGGCCGATGCCGGGCTGCGAGTCATGCACGCCAACCAAGGCGCATTGCAGCGGTTATTGGACATGCTGGCCCGGGTCGCTGGCCTGTAGCGATTGCGTCCGTCTCTGGACGCCGTGCTGTCAGGCGGCAAACAGGGTTCACACCTGTAAAGCGCGCTTGCCCGCGATCGGCTGCGAAGCCGTCGTCATCCAGCGAATGGAGTTTCTCCTGCTATAACTGTATCTGGCATGAGGGACCGCTTCGCGATCCATCGCGGGCAAGCGCGCTCCTACGATTTAGATTTGCCAGCAGCCAGGCGATTACTTCTCCGAAGGCTTTTGGAAATTCTTCGCCGCTTCTTTGGCCAGGTCCGGCGGCAGGAAGTCTTTGTCCGGGTTGTAATCGGCTTTTAAATAGCGGGACAAATCCTGAAGATCCCCCGGGTTTAGCGTTCCGGCGGCCTGTTTCAAGCGCAGGTTGTCGAGGATATAGTCGTAGCGCGTGTTGTTGTAATCACGTACCGAGCTGTACAGCTGACGCTGGGCGTCGAGAACGTCGACGATGTTTCGGGTGCCGACCTGATAGCCGATTTCCGTCGCTTCAAGTGCGCTCTGGTTGGAGATGATCGACTGCTTGCGCGCTTGAACCTGCTCGACGTCGGTGTTCACTGCGCGGTGCAGGTTGCGGGTGTTTTCCACCACCTGGCGCCGCAGACTTTCGCGCTGCTGTTCGCTTTGGTTCAACTGCGCATATGCCTGGCGCACTTGCGAACTGGTCAGGCCGCCGCTGTAGATTGGAACATTCAACTCGATGCCAATACTGCGCTGCTCAACGTCGCCGCCATAGTTCTGGCCAGTGAAGTTCGGATTACTAAAACCGAATGCATCGTTATCACCGCGCTTATAGCTGGCGACTGCATCCACGGTGGGTGCGTGGCCAGCCTTGCGTTGGCTCAAGGTTTTTTCGGCAGCCGTCACTGCGTAATTGCTGGCAAGTAAATTCAGGTTCTGTTGTGACGCCGTGTCGACCCACGCCTTGGCGTCGTTGGGGGTCGGCGGCAGCACTGGCAGCGTGTGCACGATGCCTTCGATGGAGTTGTACTCGCGATTGGTCAAGGTTACTAACGCCTGGAATGCGTCGTCCACCTGGCGCTTGGCGACGATACGGTTAGCCCGTGCCGTGTCGTAGCTGGCTTGCGCTTGCAGGACATCGGTCTTGTCTGACAGGCCGACATCGAACCGCTCATTGGATTGATCAAGCTGGCGTTTGAATGCAGCTTCTTCGGCCTTGGTGGACGCCAGGTTGTCTTGAGTGCGCAAGACCGTGAAGTAGTCCTGGGCACTTTGCAAAATCAGATTTTGCTCGGTAGCAGAAAGCTGCAGGATTGCCTCTTCGTTGACATCCTTCGCCGCCTGAAACTGATACCAGCGATCTGCACGAAAAATCGGTTGGCTTAATGTCGCCTGATACACCGTGCCGCTGCGGGTAAGGTCCGCCGAGGGTCTATCGATCTGGGTGCGAGTGGTTTGCACGTCTGCACCGGCAGACAGGTTTGGCAGCAAACCGGCGCGGGCCTGGGGCACGACTTCTTTTTGAGCCTGGTAATTAGCGCGAGACGCTGCCAAGTCCGAGTTGTTATCCACAGCCTCCTGGTAGACGTTGACCAGACCTGTCTTGGTGGGCACGGGCATTTCAGCGGCCCAGACCATTCCATTGGAAGCACAAGACACGGCCAGGGCCAGTGAAAGTTTGCGCAGCATGAGGCATTCCCTAAAGAGTGGATAATTCGCGTAGCGAGTGTAGTGCCCGAGTTACCTCACAACAATCCTGCATTTCGGCCATTTATCGAGTGATATTCGACGATGTTGGCATTTTGCCCGCGTCTTGCACTAGACTGATGACGTTCTTGTCGGGGTGCCTTGCTATGAGGCTGAGATCGGTTAATCCGGATCCCGTTGAACCTGATCAGGTTAACGCCTGCGTAGGGAACAAGATTTCTCGTCTCCCGGCGAGTCCTCTTGAGTATCGTCCGGGGTCGATTGTTCAGAAAATGAACAGTGCCGCCTCCTTTCTATGCTCAGCGCCAGTCTTGGCGCACCCGTGTCTTTCAGGTTTGCTCCGACAATAAATCCGCCGCTGGATGACGTCTGGAGTGCCCCGTGATGAGTACAAAACTAAAAAACACCGCTAACTTGAGTGAATCGGCCCAAGTCGATTCTGGATCGGTTCAGCCATTCACCCGCTCGCAAAAAATTTACGTTCAAGGCTCGCGTCCAGACATTCTGGTACCGATGCGTGAGGTCAGCCTGGATGTCACGCCGACCGATTTCGGCGGTGAGATCAACGCCCCTGTGGTCATCTACGACACCTCCGGCCCGTACACTGACCCCAGCGTTATCATCGACGTTCGTAAAGGGTTGGCCGACGTTCGCTCGCCGTGGATTGATTCGCGCAACGACACCGAGCGTTTGCCGGGCTTGAGCTCGAATTTTGGCCAGCAACGCCTCAGCGATGCGGAATTGACCAAGCTGCGTTTCGCTCACGTGCGCAATCCGCGTCGGGCCAAGGCTGGCGCTAACGTCAGCCAAATGCATTATGCGCGTCAGGGCATCATCACTGCGGAGATGGAATACGTCGCCATCCGCGAAAACATGAAGCTGCAGGAGGCCCATGCTGCCGGTCTGCTGACTCAACAACACGCGGGCCACAGCTTCGGTGCCAGCGTGCCGAAACACATTACCGCTGAATTCGTACGTGACGAGATCGCCCGTGGTCGCGCGATCATCCCTGCCAACATCAACCATGTTGAGTTGGAGCCAATGATCATCGGCCGTAACTTCCTGGTGAAGATCAACGGCAACATCGGCAACAGCGCGTTGGGTTCTTCAATCGAAGAAGAAGTGGCCAAGCTGACCTGGGGCATTCGTTGGGGTTCGGACACGGTCATGGACTTGTCCACCGGCAAACACATTCATGAAACCCGCGAGTGGATCATCCGTAACTCGCCGGTACCCATCGGTACGGTGCCAATTTATCAGGCGCTGGAAAAAGTCGACGGCGCGGCCGAAGACCTGACGTGGGAATTATTCCGCGACACGCTGGTCGAGCAGGCCGAGCAGGGCGTCGATTACTTCACTATTCACGCTGGCGTACTGTTGCGTTATGTACCGCTGACCGCCAAGCGCGTCACCGGGATCGTCAGCCGTGGCGGTTCGATCATGGCCAAGTGGTGCCTGGCGCACCACCAGGAAAACTTCCTGTACACGCACTTCGAAGACATCTGCGAAATCATGAAGGCCTATGACGTCAGCTTCTCGCTGGGCGATGGCTTGCGTCCGGGTTCGATTGCCGACGCTAACGACGCCGCGCAATTTGGCGAGCTGGAAACCCTCGGCGAGTTGACCAAAATCGCCTGGAAGCATGACGTGCAAACCATGATCGAAGGCCCGGGCCATGTGCCGATGCAGTTGATCAAAGAGAACATGGACAAGCAGTTGGAATGTTGTGACGAGGCGCCGTTCTACACCCTCGGGCCGTTGACCACTGACATCGCTCCAGGTTACGACCACATCACCTCGGGTATCGGTGCGGCCATGATTGGCTGGTTCGGTTGCGCGATGCTCTGCTACGTCACGCCGAAAGAACACTTGGGCCTGCCGAACAAGGATGACGTCAAAACCGGGATCATCACGTATAAGATCGCAGCGCACGCGGCCGACCTGGCAAAAGGGCACCCCGGTGCGCAGATCCGTGACAATGCCTTGAGCAAAGCGCGGTTCGAATTCCGCTGGGAAGACCAGTTCAACCTGGGCCTGGACCCAGACACTGCTCGTTCGTACCACGACGAAACTTTGCCGAAGGACTCAGCCAAAGTCGCGCATTTCTGTTCCATGTGCGGGCCGAAATTCTGCTCGATGAAGATCACTCAGGAAGTCCGGATCTACGCGGCCAACCAGAAGATCGAAACCGTCGACCTTGCAGTGCAGGAAGGGTTGCGCGAGCAGGCCGAGCGCTTCAAGCAGGAAGGCAGTCAGTTATATAAAAAGGTTTGATATAGACCGATAACAAATCCCCTGTAGGAGCCAACGTATTGGCGAGGCGTTTTACCTGATACACCGCCTCGCCAACACGTTGGCTGCTACAGGTTTTGATTAAAACGTTCCTCCGAGATAACACCCGTGACTATTTCAACCAGCACTTACTCTCCCGACATTCCGGTGCCCGCCAGCAAGCGTGTATTCGGCGGGCGCGATTTGTTTTCCCTGTGGTTTTCCCTCGGCATTGGCCTGATGGTTTTGCAAACCGGCGCGTTGTTGGCACCGGGGCTGGGCATGTCCGGCTCGATGCTGGCAATTTTTCTTGGCACGCTGGTGGGTGTATTGCTACTGGCCGCCGTGGGCGTGATCGGCAGCGACACTGGGCTTTCAGCCATGGCTGCACTCAAGCTCAGCCTCGGCACCCATGGAGCCTCATTGCCCGCAATATTGAACCTGGCGCAACTGATCGGTTGGGGCGCTTTCGAGATCATCGTGATGCGTGACGCCGCCAGCTTGCTGGGTGCACGGGCATTTTCCGAAGGCAGCGTGTTGACCAGTCCTCTGCTCTGGACCCTCATATTCGGCGCCTTGGCGACTTTCCTGGCCGTCAGTGGTCCGCTGACCTTCGTCCGCCAGGTGCTGCGCAAGTGGGGCATTTGGCTGCTTCTGGCGTCATGCGTGTGGCTAACCTGGAACTTGCTGACCAAGACTGACCTCGCTGCGCTATGGGCGCGGGCGGGTGACGGTACGATGCCATTTGCTGTCGGTTTCGACATCGCTATCGCTATGCCATTGTCATGGTTGCCGTTGATTGCCGACTACTCGCGCTTCGGTAAACGCGCGAAAAACGTGTTCGGCGGCACTGCGTTGGGCTTTTTTATCGGTAACTTTTGGCTGATGAGCCTTGGCGTGGCTTACACCCTGGCCTTCGCTCCAAGTGGTGAAATGAGCCCGTTGCTGCTGGCATTGGCCGGTGCGGGGATGGGTATTCCGCTGCTGCTGATTCTCATCGACGAATCGGAAAATGCGTTCGCTGATATTCACTCGGCGGCAGTTTCCAGCGGGATTTTGTTGCGCATCAAGGTCGAGCATCTGGCGTTGGGCATCGGTGTGATTTGCACCCTGATCGCCTGCTTCGCGCCGTTGGCGCAGTACCAAAACTTCCTGTTGCTGATCGGTTCAGTGTTCGCCCCGCTATTCGGCGTAGTGCTGGTGGATCACTTCATCCTACGCCGTCGCAGCACCAAGCCAGCGACCGTTGGCTTTCGCGGCATGAGCCTGTTGGCATGGCTGGGCGGTATCAGCACTTATCACTTACTGGCGAACCTGTACCCGGATGTGGGCGCAACACTGCCAGCACTGGTGGTGTCTGGAGTGTTGCAATTGCTGCTGGGCCGAGTGTTCAGCCGCGGTTCGGGAACAGTTCCGGCTTGAGGATGCCGTTGAGCTGGAGGTATGACATCTTCAGCTCGATGTGGCCCATGGCGTACGGCGCGATGGTTTCCACCGGGTATTTCAGGATGACCCCGCCATACGTCAGCGCGACGTTCGGGGTTTTCTGGAACTGCCAGGTTTGCACGAATGTCGGGTCTTGAGCGACCTTGGTATTGATCATCCATTCTTTATGCGCTTGTTGCGCAGTCAACCAAAAAGCATCTTCCTCCCCAGGCACAAGCATGTCCTGCAGCGTCAGTGCTTTATGCAAAGGTCGCGAATAGTTGATGAATGCGCGCCCTGGGGTGCCATGTTCACTGCCGTTTTCCAGATAGCTGGACAGTTCGACAATCACCAGACCGTCATGCTGCTCACGTACCTTGGCCTGCAAATAGCTGTTGGTGCTGTTCGGCGCTGTTTGCAGAAATTGCTGCTCGTAGGCTTTGAGTGATGCCGGTAGTGGCGTTCCGCCCGGAGTATTTCGGGCCATTTGCAACAAGGTGTTTTGGACCAGATTGTCTAAGCTCGGCTCATCCGCAAAATGTACGGTGTCGACATTGACCAGTGGGCAATCAGGCGTTGCGCAACCGGGTTTGATCTGCTCTGAGGCGTCACGCTGGACGTCCAGCGGTGCGCGAAAATTGGGTTGAAACAAACTCTGACAAGCGCCCAACGCCAGTGCAAAACAAGCCAGCGTGGTGATCCTCAACAATGACATGGTGATCCTTGGCAAAAAACAAAAAAAGACGGTTCGACGTGCTTCGACTACAAGCAAGTCGATCAGTTCGCCACTACGCTAATTAGAAGTCGTTACGGCCCGGCAGTCTACCCCGCAGCGTCAATGTCAGTGTTTAGGGGGCTGTGCATCCAAGGATGGAGCGCGTTAGGATGTGGCGAAGCGTGCCCGGCTCGAAAGCGAGAAATTTATGAATGATTCGAACACCTCTGTTCCTTCGACAGTAGAAATTACCCAGCGAGAAAACTGCTACAAGGGCTTTTACCGCCTTGATCGCCTGCACCTGCGCCATGAGCTGTTCAACGGCGGCATGAGCAAGGAAATCAGCCGCGAGTTGTTCGTTCGCCATGATGCCGTCTGCGTGCTGCCCTACGACGCCAAGCGTGACGAAGTAGTCTTGATTGAACAGTTTCGAGTAGGCGTGCTGGGCAAAGTCGATAATCCATGGCTGATCGAATTGGTCGCTGGGCTGATCGACAAGGATGAGCAGCCGGAAGAGGTTGCCCACCGCGAGGCAGAAGAGGAAGCTGGGCTTGTTTTCAGCGCAATGTTACCAATCACCAAATACTTTCCATCGCCAGGCGGCAGCAGTGAATACGTTCACCTGTACCTGGGTCATTGTGACAGTGAGGGGGCGGGTGGTTTGCACGGGCTGGAATCGGAAGGCGAGGATATTCGCGTATCGGTTTGGGCATTTGACGATGCCTTGAAAGCCATAAGCGATGGACGAATTTTTAACGCTGCTACCCTTATTGCTTTGCAATGGTTGGCATTGAATCGAACTGAAATCAGGGGGCAATGGTCGTGAGACTTGTGCGCGAGCGCTACCGAGTTGACCTGATCGGGCTGCAAGCTGCCTGCGAGGCGAACTATGCGCGCTTGATGCGTTTGCTCCCGGACATGCGCAACCAACAACGCTCGCGCCGGGTCGCTGTGACCCAAGGCGACCAAATGCTGGGCGTATTGGCGGTAGAAGTCCTTCTCGATTGCCCCTACACCACCACCCTGCAAGTGCGCCAGGAGCACAGCCTACCGTGGTTGCCGGTGCCCAAGCTCGAAGTTCAGGTGTACCACGACGCCCGCATGGCCGAAGTCATCGGCGCCGAACATGCCCGGCGTTTCCGTGGTATTTACCCGTACCCAAATGCCGACATGCACCAACCGGATGAAAAAGCCCAACTGAATTTGTTTTTGGGGGAGTGGTTGAGTCATTGTTTGGCGTGTGGGCATGAGTTTGAAGTGGTGCGTTGAGGTTTTGTAAGAGTACGCCTGTCCCCCAGACGTCGCCCTGTCGCGCAGCAAACACGAAATCTGTAGGAGCGAACTTGTTCGCGATCGGCTGCGCAGCTGACGTGAGAACACAGTTGCTACAGTTTAGATTCAATGGGTCATAGGTTGTTTGACGAGAAATGTTTATTTCTGATGCGTCATATGGAAATGGGCTCGATTGATTATTCATCAGCACTGGAGTCGGTTTGCTAATAGGAGGTATACGCTTTCGACGATATTCAAGAAGCGCGCCAACGTATACGTCAGTCCCCACTACCTGGGCCACCTAATGCCGATTGTGCTTAATAACAGCGAGGGTCGTCTGTGAGGCTTCAATTCCGACACGGCTGACATGGCTATGGATACCATTGTTTTCAGAGAGTCCGGCAGCTGAGTGACTTGTTCTTGCTGTTGTGTCTTTGAGTCAGCGGAGTTTTTAAGGGAGATATCAAGACGCTTTGTTTCAGTGTTTTCCGAAATATCTATATCGTTGGCGGCCAGCAACAGATTGGGCGAATTAAGTTGCGCAGACTTGTAATTTAAAACCATTCGGCCGGTGTTTTGGTCAGCATGCACAAAGAAACCTAGCCAATTGGACGAGACTTTTTGTTGATCAAACCAGTGGTCAAAAGCATTCAAGTCAGGTGGGAGGGCCTTCTCCTTGCCTTCCAGATAATACGCAGCCCTGCCGTGATCCAGATTGGCGAGTTTACCGTTCCTGTAGGGTTTTATATTTCCCTTTTCGTAATGACTTGTTTTGGAAAACCATTGTTTTTTTAGTGCTTTGCTGCTCCAGTCCGTTTGGCCGTCAACGCCAATTTTCGACCGAGATGTGGCGGGTACTAGGTAGATCTCGGCGGTTCTAGCGTCAATCATTCCCGAAAATGCGTTGCCTGGCTCGGCGTATTTCCAATTGTGCCGCGCCTGATCGGACAGCGTCAGTTGGCTCGGCAACTGTTTCGACCATACTCTTGCAGCGCCATCCGCCCTCGATTCTTTGTAGAGGGCCAACGTTTTTTCCGCCGTGCTTTTTTCAAGGCGCTCCCAGCCAGGGCCGAATACGGCACCCCCCGTCATAGGTGCTAATACGCCGCCTGATGCCACATCATCGAACATGTATTTCATCGTCAAATCGCTAATGGCACCCATGACATCCTTTGCCGTGACGGGGTTATTTCTCACCATGCAGTAAAGATTCATGCCGTCTATGTCGCCCGCAGGATCAGGGCTAAGCCAGCGCAGTAGCCATGGGGCGTAATAACGCAAACCGTAGTAATACAGTCCGGTGGCATCACGCTCTTTTCCGCTGTAGCGACGGGTTTTATAATTAGCCTCAGTCTCGTTTCGCCCCGCCCACCAAGCACTGCCACCGAAGGGGTAATACCCTTCAGCGCTGACTAACGCTGCATGGGCATCCAGTTCCAGCGCGTAACTTTCAAGGTGGTCCACCACGCTGTAATAAGTCTGATCGTTTGGAGTATCCGGCGGCCGGCCGCTGCTCCAATGCATCACTCGCACTCCGGCTACACTAATGACAGCCCATTCTGCGCCTTGGGTGTCGCTGTGTAACTCCAGTCCAGGCAAGTAGCGAACCTCGCACGTGTAAGTCAGCGATTTCGATTGCCTGATGGTTACTTTGCGTACCCGCTGCTCATCGCTGCCGTACACATACGTTTCATGATCGTCATTGCCTCCAGCACGGGCAACTTGAGTCACCGTCTGTAGCTGGTGGCGTGCGTTCCATGTGAGCTCAGGGCCTCCCGGTGAGAGGCGCAGTTGGTTACCGTGAGCATCGAACGCCGATGCCCAATCGGGTGGCGGGTCGCCGATGTTCCAAGGCAAAGCTCGGTTGCTATGAGGCTCGATGGTCATCGTTCGAGTGGTCGGAACTTGGCCCTGGTGACAAAGTTCGACCAGATTTCCGGCATCGTCGTAGGTATAAAGCTGGCGGTAAGGAGCCAAGACCTCGTCAAGCCCCGGCAGCGGCAGCATCGTTGATTGTGCAGGCCATTGCTGACTCGGAACGGTCTCTCTGCCAGTCGCTTCAATTAATTGGTACAAGCTGTCGTGGAGGAAGGTGTTGATCCCGTCGCTACGTTGATTTCTGAAATAACGACTCGGCTGGCATGTGTCTTCTATCTGGGTAATGTTCCCCACCGGATCGTATTGATAATGCAGATCTTGCATTAACGTGGTCTCGGTCGAACGTTTCACTGTGCTGCGCTGCAAGCGTCCGTCTGCCGAGTCATAAGCGTGGGTGCTGACTACACCGTTACCCGCCGTCTCGCTCAGTGGTTGGCCGGACGCATCATAGGTCCGGGAATGCACAACCCGCTGCGGGGTAGTGTCGCTTGCCAGGCTCAGCGTGGTTTCTTGCATTTGTCCGTCGACACCAAAACTAAACGCCCGGCGATGGCCTTGAGCATCAGCGTGCTGAAGCACGGTGCCGAAGGCGTCGTACAGCCATGAGGTAGTGAATAGCTGTGGTTCCAGTTCGGCGTCGGGCCAGTGCGGTGGCTCGGTTAATGCCAGAAACTGACGAGTCTCGTTCAGGGCATTGCCGTGTAAACCATAATCCAGCCAACACACGCTGCCCGCAGGATCTCGATTGAGAACCAATCGGCCACAGCAGTTATGCAACGCGTCGGATGGCTTGTTTTCGGCATATTCAAAGCATTCTACACAGCGTTCAACCCCGCCTCCCACTTGCTCGTACCTGAATAGCGGTCGTAGCTGAGCGTCATATTCCACCCGGTGCTGAACGCTGTTTGCACCTTCCCAGCTTACTATCGCCTGATCTCCTTCGCTTATAAGAGTCACCTGATCACCAGCGTCCACGCTGCTGCAAAGCAAGGTTTTTCCGGAAAGGCTGTAGGCCATTTGTAAATTTGCGGGTGTCGTAGCGTCTTCTTGAGTCCAGGCAAACAGCCGTGGATCCCTGCGCGCTGCAGGTCGTCCGGCCGCGTCATAAGTCGTGTGCGTTACCAGTGGCCGTGCAGCCTCTCCCGCGCTCGCGCGGTAATAGGTAACCAGTCGCAACAACAGTTGGCGAGGATCGCTCACAGTCAAAACTGGCGTTTTTGCATGCACGTCCATGTACATTGAATAACTCCGTTTCGGCTTCACGCCGCTTACCCACCGTATGCTCGACCGTAACCGGCAGAACGGCCGGTATGCGGGAAGATTTCTGCATATCTTGAGCGTAGTCCGATTCCGATGGCTGTCTAGCCGTCGATCTCAAGCGTCTTCCTGTGACATCTTGGCTCAAATGTGAAGCGCGTCCGGCCGATGGGCTTACCCTAACGACCGCGACACAGCATAATCCCCTGCAAATAGCTCAAGGAGACGGCCTTGCCGAGCGCCCCTATTTCAATCGCTGAGTCTTCAGTCTTACTGGTCCAGCTGTCTGACAGCCATTTGTTTGCCAACGCGGACGGCAAGCTGCTGGGCATGAACACCCGCGACAGTCTGAATGCTGTCATTGGACGCGTGTTAGCTGAGCAGCCGGTGATCGACTTGCTGATCGCCACCGGGGATTTGTCCCAGGACGGCAGCGTTGATTCCTATGAAGTGTTTCGCCAAGCTAGCGCGCAGATCGCTGCACCGGTGCGCTGGATTCCCGGTAATCATGACGAACTCTCGGAGATGGCAGAAGCAGCCCAGCGCAGCGACTATCTGGAGCCCGTCACTGATGTCGGTGAATGGCGCATCACGATGCTGGATTCAGCCGTACCCGGCTCGGTGCCTGGCTACCTGGAGGATGCTCAGTTGCAATTGTTGGCCAGCTCATTGAGTGAAGCGCCGCAACGCCATCACCTGGTCTGCTTGCACCATAATCCGGTGGCCATCGGCTGTGCATGGATGGACTCGATTGGCTTGCGGAATCCTGACGCGCTATTTGCCGTGCTGGATAGATTTCCCCAGGTGCGGGCGGTGCTGTGGGGCCACGTTCATCAGGAATACGATCAGGTGCGCAATGACGTGCGCTTGCTGGCGTCGCCCTCGACCTGTATCCAGTTCGCGCCAGGCAGTGTCGAATTCAAGGTGGACACCACGGCACCGGGTTATCGCTGGCTGCGGCTGCACAGTGACGGTCGGCTGGATACCGGCGTCTCGCGGGTCGAAGGGCTGGACTTTGAAGTGGACTACGGTGGTCAAGGTTATTGAGCGACATGTCCTGATTTCAGTGGGAATTATCCGAAGGCAAGTTATCTGGCGTTAGTCCCTGTAAACTCCGCGTCTTTGCGTGCGAACAAAAGTCTTCAGGAGCGGATATGCCCGGCGAACCGTCAACACTGTTGTATATCCACGGCTTGAACAGCTCGCCGTTGTCGAAAAAGGCCAGCCAGTTATCGGCGTTGATGCAATCGTTGGGGCTGGGCGCGCAGTTGCGGGTGCCGGAGCTGCATCATCATCCGCGCCAGGCCATTGCTCAGCTAGAGGCAGCGATTGCCGAGCTGGGACGGCCGTTGCTGGTCGGCAGCTCCCTCGGCGGCTACTATGCGACTTACTTGGCTGAGCGCCACGGCCTCAAGTCTGTACTGATCAACCCGGTGGTCAATCCGCATCGGTTGTTCGACGGATTTCTCGGCACGCAACAGAATCTGTACAGCGGCGAAAGCTGGGAGTTGACTCACGACCATGTGGCGGCCTTGGCCGAGTTGGAAGTTCCAGCTCCACAGGACCCACTGCGTTTTCAAGTGTGGTTGCAAACCGGGGACGAAACCCTCGACTATCGCAGCGCCCAGACCTTTTATCGCGCGTGTGCCTTGCGCATCCAGGCAGGCGGGGACCACAGTTTTCAAGGTTTTGCCGAGCAGTTGCCTATCGTGCTGACAATCGCAGGATTTGCATCAGAGTTAATCAACGAACACTCGCAACACCTGTAGGAGCCAACTTGTTGGCGAGGCGTTTCATCTGATACACCGTGTCGAGCCTTTCGCCAACAAGTTGGCTCCTACAGGGAGACTCCCGAATTTTAATGAATGACTGATGACGAGACCCCATGGCCAATCCCAGCGCTAGCTCTTATAACGCAGACGCCATCGAAGTCCTCTCGGGCCTCGACCCGGTTCGCAAACGGCCGGGCATGTACACCGACACCACGCGGCCGAACCACCTTGCCCAGGAAGTCATCGACAACAGCGTCGACGAAGCCCTCGCCGGGCACGCCAGGTCGGTGCAGGTCATCCTGCACGCCGACAACTCGCTGGAAGTCTCCGATGACGGCCGCGGCATGCCGGTGGATATCCACCCGGAAGAAGGCGTGTCCGGTGTCGAACTGATCCTCACCAAACTGCACGCGGGCGGCAAGTTCTCCAACAAGAATTACCAGTTTTCCGGCGGCCTGCACGGCGTAGGCATCTCCGTGGTCAACGCACTGTCGAATCAGGTTCGGGTGCGGGTCAAGCGCGATGGCAACGAATACGAAATGACCTTCGCCGATGGTTACAAGGCCAGCGAACTGGCGGTAATCGGCACCGTCGGCAAACGTAATACCGGGACCAGCGTGTATTTCGCGCCGGACCCTAAATACTTCGATACCCCCAAATTCTCCGTCAGCCGCCTCAAACATGTACTCAAGGCCAAGGCCGTACTGTGTCCGGGGTTATTGGTCAGCTTTGAAGATAAAGCCACGGGGGAGAAAATCGAGTGGCATTACGAAGACGGCCTGCGCTCCTATCTGGAAGATGCCGTCAGCGAGTTTCTGCGCCTGCCCGACGTGCCGTTTTGCGGCAGTTTTGCGGGCAATAAAGAAGCCATTGACTGGGCATTGCTGTGGTTGCCCGAAGGTGGCGACAGCGTTCAAGAAAGCTACGTCAACCTGATTCCGACTCAGCAGGGCGGCACCCACGTCAACGGTCTGCGCCAAGGCCTGCTGGATGCGATGCGTGAGTTTTGCGAATTCCGCAGCCTGCTGCCCCGTGGCGTCAAGCTTGCCCCGGAAGATGTGTGGGAACGTATCGCCTTCGTCCTTTCGATGAAGATGCAGGAGCCGCAATTTTCCGGTCAGACCAAAGAACGACTGTCATCCCGTGAAGCCGCCGCCTTTGTTTCTGGCGTAGTCAAAGATGCCTTTAGCCTGTGGCTCAATGCCAACTCTGAGTTGGGCATGCAGCTGGCGGAGCTGGCAATTAACAACGCCGGACGCCGCCTGAAAGCCAGCAAGAAGGTCGAGCGCAAGCGCGTGACTCAAGGCCCGGCGCTGCCAGGCAAGTTGGCCGACTGCGCCGGGCAAGACCCGATGCGCTCTGAGCTGTTTTTGGTCGAAGGTGATTCCGCAGGCGGATCGGCCAAGCAAGCGCGAGATAAGGAATTTCAGGCAATTTTGCCACTACGCGGCAAGATTTTGAACACGTGGGAAGTGGACGGTGGCGAAGTGCTTGCCAGCCAGGAAGTGCACAACATCGCGGTCGCGATTGGTGTCGACCCTGGCGCAGCGGACATCAGCCAATTGCGTTACGGCAAAATCTGCATCCTCGCCGACGCCGACTCCGACGGCCTGCACATTGCCACGTTGCTGTGCGCCCTGTTCGTCCAGCATTTCCGTCCGCTGGTGGATGCAGGTCACGTTTACGTCGCGATGCCGCCGTTATACCGAATCGACCTTGGCAAAGAGATTTACTACGCCCTGGATGAGCCTGAACGAGATGGCATTCTTGATCGTCTGGTGGCCGAGAAGAAACGCGGCAAGCCCCAAGTCACCCGATTCAAAGGTCTGGGGGAAATGAATCCGCCGCAGTTGCGCGAAACCACCATGGACCCGAACACCCGGCGCCTGGTCCAGCTCACCCTGGACGATTACGCCGCAACCTCGGAAATGATGGACATGCTGCTGGCGAAAAAACGCGCCGGCGATCGCAAGACCTGGCTCGAGTCCAAAGGCAACCTGGCCGAGGTTCTGACTTGATGCGACGTTGGTTAGCCGCAGTATTGCTGATCGCGTCACCGGCCTTCGCAGAACCGCTGCCCCAGCTGAAAATGCTTGCCGAGCATGCTGTAGACGGCATGGTTGGCGGTAACCTTTCGGGCTTGGCCTCGTGTAACGGCGAGTTGTGGACCGTGTCGGACCGGGACGACGGGTTGCTTTACCACCTCAACACCTCCGCAGCTGTCTGGAAAGCCGAAGCGCAGGTCATTCAAGTGCCTCCGGTACCGGACAGTGGTTTGCCCCTTGTCCTGGTTTCAATGGCCAAGGCGTTAGCGGTAGTGCGCGGCGGCAGTCTGGATTTTGAAGGTGTGACCTGCGACGCCGCAGGCAATCGCTACCTGGTCAGTGAAGGTTACGCGTCGGTGCTGCAAGTGCCAGTCTCTGGCGCGCCGAACTGGCTGAGCTTGCCAAAAAGCGTGGTGGAGCAAGCGCGGGCCAGCGGTTTGCTGCATAACTTCAATGCGATTTTTGAAGGCATTTCGATCAATCCTGCCGGTGATCAATTGTGGCTGGCGGCTGAACGTGAAAAGCGCGGATTGCTTTTGGTGCAGCGTCGACAGGGAGCATGGGGCTGCAAAGGCAGTTGCGTGATTCTCAGCGAGGAAGGCAAGGAAACCATGCCGCCGCAAATGGGTGCTCATCAGGTATCCAAAGACTTTTCCGATATTTCGCTGTTCGAGGGCAAGCTATTCACCCTGGAGCGCGCGGCCTATCAAGTGTGTCGTCGCAACCTGCAAAACGGCGCGGTCGAGCGCTGCTGGTCGTTCGCCAACGACGCGCTGGTGCCGGCTAAACGGTATGCGCAGAAGTACGGCTTGGCCGAAGCACTGGTCATCGACAAGGATGGCGCATGGATCGGCGTCGACAACAATTTCGGTCCCCGGGCCGACGGTGAAAAACGGCCGATTGTCTGGCGTTTCGCGGCACCCAAAGAAGGTTGGAGCGCTACGCCTTGAGCCAGGCGCCACCCGGCAAGCGTGCTGGACGTGTGTTATTGATTCTGGCGTGGTGCGCAGGGTTGTTCCTGGCGACCCAATATTTTGGGCGTTGGCAGCAACAGCAGGAAAATCCCAACGCCGCCGTGGCTTCGCAACATGGCAATGGCTACATTCAAGTGGTGCTGCTGAGCAATAATCAGGGCCATTTTGTCGGTAACGCGCAAATCAATGGCAAGACCGTGGAATTTTTGCTCGATACCGGCGCCACCGACGTTGCGATCCCGGCCGATGTGGCGGAAACCTTGCACCTGAAACGTGGCATGCCAGTCACCACCAGCACCGCCAATGGCATGGCTCAAGGCTTCCGCACCTCACTGGACCGCTTGCAGATTGGCGACATCGTCCTGCGTGACGTCCGGGCCATGGTCTTGCCCGGCCTGGATGGCGAACAGATACTGCTGGGCATGAGCGCAATGAAACAACTCGAATTTACCCAGCGCGGCGGCACCATGCTGCTGCGCCAGACCACACAATGATGAGGCTTGCATGAGCGATTCCCTTGACCTCAGCCTGGAGGGTGTAGAACGCCGATCACTGGCTGACTTCACCGAACAGGCCTACCTCAACTACTCCATGTACGTGATCATGGACCGTGCCTTGCCGCATATCGGCGACGGACTGAAGCCTGTACAACGGCGCATTATCTACGCCATGAGTGAGTTGGGCCTCGATGCCGACTCCAAGCACAAGAAGTCGGCGCGTACCGTCGGCGATGTACTCGGCAAGTTTCACCCTCACGGTGACTCGGCCTGCTACGAAGCCATGGTGCTGATGGCCCAGCCGTTCAGTTATCGCTACACGTTGGTGGACGGCCAGGGTAACTGGGGTGCGCCGGATGATCCTAAATCATTCGCCGCCATGCGTTACACCGAAGCGCGGCTGTCACGCTATTCCGAAGTGCTGCTCAGCGAACTGGGCCAGGGCACTGCGGATTGGGTGCCAAACTTCGACGGCACCCTCGACGAACCTGCGGTGTTGCCGGCACGCTTGCCCAATATCCTGCTCAACGGGACTACCGGGATTGCCGTAGGCATGGCTACCGATGTGCCGCCTCATAACCTGCGCGAAGTCGCGTCGGCCTGTGTGCATTTGCTCGACGATCCGAAAGCGACCGTCGAAGAATTATGCATGCACATTAAAGGCCCGGATTATCCCACCGAAGCCGAAATCATCACCCCAAGCTCTGATTTGCTGAAGATGTACGAAACCGGCAAGGGCTCGGTGCGTATGCGGGCGGTGTATCGCATCGAAGATGGCGACATCGTCGTCACCGCGTTGCCGCATCAAGTCTCCGGGGCCAAAGTGCTGGAACAGATTGCCGCGCAAATGCAGGCCAAGAAGTTGCCGATGGTGGCCGACCTGCGTGACGAGTCGGACCATGAGCACCCGTGCCGCATCGTGATTATTCCGCGTTCCAATCGGGTAGAGCTCGATGAGCTGATGCAGCATTTGTTTGCGACCACCGAGCTGGAGTCCAGCTACCGGGTTAACGTCAATATCATCGGTCTGGACGGAAAACCTCAGCTCAAGAACCTGAAAGCATTGCTCAGCGAGTGGCTGGTGTTCCGCATTGGCACGGTGCGTCGTCGCTTGCAGTTCCGTCTGGATAAGGTCGAGCGCCGCCTGCACCTGTTGGACGGTTTGCTGACGGCGTATTTGAACCTGGATGAAGTGATTCACATCATCCGTACTGCGGAGCATCCGAAAGCCGAACTGATCGCGCGTTTCGATCTGTCTGAAATTCAGGCCGATTACATTCTCGACACCCGCTTGCGTCAGTTGGCTCGTCTGGAAGAAATGAAACTGCGCGCTGAGCAAGATGAGCTGCGCAAAGAGCAGTCGCGCCTGCAAACGTTGCTGGGCAGCGAAACCAAGCTGCGCAAGCTGGTCCGCAGCGAGCTGGTTGCTGATGCTCAAACCTACGGCGATGACCGTCGCTCACCCATCGTTTCCCGGACTGAAGCCAAGGCCCTGTCGGAAAACGAGCTGATGCCCACCGAGCCGGTGACGATTGTGTTGTCGGAAAAAGGCTGGGTGCGTTGCGCCAAAGGTCACGATATCGATGCGACCGGGCTTTCCTATAAAGCCGGGGATGGCTTCAAGACCTCAGCGGCGGGGCGCTCTAACCAGTTCGCTGTGTTTATTGACTCCACGGGGCGCAGCTATTCACTGGCAGCCCACACGTTGCCATCTGCTCGCGGCCAGGGCGAACCGTTGACCGGCAAGTTGCAGCCGCCACCGGGTGCGACCTTTGAATGCGTGTTGATGCCGGATGACGATGCCTTATACGTGATTGCCTCCGACGCCGGTTATGGCTTCGTGGTCAAAGGCGACGACCTCCAGGCGAAAACCAAAGCGGGCAAAGCGCTGCTCAGCCTGCCAAATGGTGCCAAGGTCATCTTGCCTCGTCCGGTTACTGATCGTGAGCAAAACTGGCTCGCGGCGGTGACCACGGAAGGGCGCTTGCTGATCTTTAAAGTCAGCGATTTGCCGCAACTGGGCAAGGGCAAAGGCAACAAGATCATCGGTATTCCCGGCGAGCGCGTCGCCAGCCGCGAAGAGTACGTGACGGGTCTCGCGGTAATACCTGAAGGCGCAACCTTGGTGTTGCAAGCGGGCAAGCGCACGCTTTCTCTCAAACCAGATGATCTGGAACACTACAAAGGCGAACGCGGCCGCCGCGGTAACAAGCTTCCTCGCGGTTTCCAACGGGTAGATGCGTTACTGATAGAAAACGCGCCATAAACGCGATTATGAGCGCCCGGTCTTCGTTTTGACACGAAGATCGACGCATAATCGCTGGAGTCACGGGCGATATTCACGGATGATATGGGGGCATGGCTCATCAGCGTGGCTGAGTGCCTCCATGTTTATAGTGGGTATTTTTTACACTGTGACCCGCCTTGTGGCGGCTATCTGGATAGAACAATGAATTTTTTGCGCCTTCCCTTTATATTTTTAATCACCAGCGTTCTGGGTTTGGTGGGGTGCGCCGTCAAGCAACCCGCTGCTCTGTATCAACTTGACGCCGGTCAGCCGGGTCAGCCTAAACAAAGTGCCGGGGTGGCGGTTTTATTGGGGCCGGTTTCGGTGGCTGATTACCTGCAGCGTGAAACTCTGTTGCAGCGCCAGCCAGATGGCAGCTTGACCGCATCGACCGATGGTCGTTGGGCTGGCAGCCTGTCTTCGGACATCGACCAGTTGCTGTTGCGTCAGTTGGCGTGGAAGCTGGACAGTCAGCGCGTGGTGCTGGCCCCGGCCACCACTACGTTCAACCCCGATGTGCAGGTGGTCCTGTCCATCACTCGACTCGATTCGGGCGCGAACCAGCCGGCAGTCCTTGATGCTCAATGGCGCTTGCTTGATCGCAAGGGACAGGTTCGTGACAGTAAGCTGGTGCACATGGAGGAACCGCACTTGGGTAGCTCTGCCGCCCAAGTGAAGGCCCAGGGCGTCTTGTTGCAGCGTCTGGCCGATCAATTGGCCGTTGCGGTCAAGCCTTTGGCTAGCCAGCCAATAGACGAACCAAAGAAAATAGCGCCCGCTCAGGTCCGCAACACTAAAGACCAGGACAAGCCAAAAATGCCAATGGCTTCGCCGATCAGAACCGACATGGAGATATTCCGCTTCTAACCAAGCGGGGTATCCACCCACAAAAAAGCCCGCAGCGATGCGGGCTTTTTGTTGGGTGTAGGGATAAGAAGCTCGCCAACAAGTTCACTC
>NZ_JAQGNX010000053.1 GCF_028293835.1 Pseudomonas sp. | reverse complement strand
GGCGCCTCAGGTGAAATCCTTGAGGTACCGCCATGCCAATAACGGTCGAGCATGACATCGCCAACCACCAAGACAGGCGCCTGATCGAATCGCGGCATGGACAACTTCATCAAACAACCCGTTACTAGAATGAACAAGGGCGGAATCTTAGCACAGGGTTGCAGAAGGGAACCGTAGGAGGCTGCAGCAGAGGTCATCTGTAGCAGACAATATGTTGGCGAGGGGCCTGACCCGGTTTGTCAGGTCCATCGTCTCGCCAACACCTTGGCCCTACAGATTGATGGTGTTATGGTCAGGCGATACCGGCGACCACAGGTTCGTCCAGACCCAAGGCATTCAGGCGGGCGTAATAGCCGTTCTGAGCCAACAGCTCGGCATGGGTGCCGCGCTCGACGATGCTGCCTTGATCCATGACCAGAATCAGGTCGGCCTTTTCAATGGTCGACAGACGGTGAGCGATGACCAGCGTGGTCCGGCCTTTCATCACTTGGTCAAGTGCGCCCTGGATATGCCGCTCGGACTCGGTATCTAGCGCCGACGTCGCCTCGTCGAGAATCAGCAGCGGTGCATTCTTGAGCAAGGCACGGGCAATCGCCAAACGCTGACGCTGGCCGCCGGATAACAGCACGCCGTTCTCACCCACCTGGGTATCGAAACCTTCCGGCAGCTGTGCGACGAACTCCAGTGCGTACGCATCGGCCGCAGCGGCTTCAATGTCAGCACGCGGCGCGCCGGCCAGATCACCATAAGCAATGTTATTGGCGATACTGTCGTTGAACAGCGTGACGTGCTGGGTAACCTGGGCAATATGCCGACGCAGGTTGCGCAGGCGATAGTCCTCAATCTCAACACCGTCAAGAAAGATCCCACCGCCGCCATGGTGATAGAAGCGCGGAATCAAGCTCGCCAATGTCGACTTGCCGCTGCCCGAACGCCCGACCAGCGCCACCATCTGTCCCGGCGCGGCGGTGAAACTGATGTTGTTCAGTACCTGCCGCTCGGTGCCCGGATAGGTGAAGCTCAAGTTACGCACTTCGAGATGGCCTGTAACGCGCTCACGCTCGACGGTGCCAAGGTCCAGCTCCGGTTCAACGTCCAGCTGCTCGAAAATACTTTCTGCGCCGGACACGCCCTTCTGGATGGTCGAACTGACTTCCGACAGCTGACGAATCGGCTTGGGCAGCAAGCCCGCAGCCGTAATGTAAGCGACCAGATCACCCGGTGTTGCATCGCCACGCAGCAACAGCACCAGAAACATCAGCGCCGCCATGGCGGTATAGATGACCAATTGCAGCATCGGCGTGTACACCGCGCTGGTCTTGTTCATCCGCAGCTGTTTATCGGTATTGCCCTGGCTGGCATCGCGAAAACGCGCTTCTTCATAGCTTTCGCCGCCGAAGCTGCGCACCACGCGGTAACCCTGGATGGTTTCCGAAGCAACGTGGGTCACGTCGCCCATGGCGACCTGAATTTTCTTGCTCTGCCGGCGAAATTTCTTGCTGGCGCTACCGACCATCAGTCCAATCACCGGCAGGATCGCCAGCATGACCAGGGTCAGGTGCCAGTTCATCCACAACAAGTAGATAAACAGGAAGACCACCGTCAGGCCTTCACGAATCACGGTTTTAATCGCGTCAGTTGCCGCGCCGGTGACCATGGTGACGTTGAAAGTAATGCGTGATATCAAATGACCCGAGTTATGCGTGTCAAAGTAACGATTGGGCAAAACCAATAGTTTATTGAACAGCTCGACACGCAGGTCATGCACCAGACCCAGAGAGACCTTGGCAAGAAAGTAGTTACCCAGGTACGAGCCCAGACCTTGCCACGCAGCAATCAATACGATCAGCAGCGGCACGGCTTGCAGCAGCTGCAACTCACGCAAATAAGGCACGTTGGGAAACAACACAGCCTCGGGATTGCTCAGGCCGTCGACAAAATACTTGAGGATGCCGGCCAGCATTGGCTGGGTGGAAGCAAAGATCACGAAACCGAGAATACTGAGTAAGAAGATGCCGATATAAGGCATCACATAGGTCAGCAGTCGGAAATATATTTTCATACTGGAGCTTTGTTCTGGCTTGCTCATAGTCATCGGTACAGAAAAGAGAGCCGGAATACTATCACAGCCCAGACCCATTAAACCCTAGGGCGCAGGCTGGGGTATGATGGCGGCCATTTTTGAAGGAGCCCGCATGCGCGCACTCGCTTTCGCTGACTACCAAACCTTACGCAAGGATGCCGAGGTGATCGAGGCTGATTTCTTCGGCGATAAGGTTCTGCGCCTGGAAGACGGCAACTTCATGAAGTTGTTTCGGCGCAAACGGTTGATTTCATCGGCGGTATTTTTTCCCTATGCCCAGCGCTTTTCTGATAACGCCCTTGAGCTCAAGAAGCGTGGCGTGCGCTGCCCGGACATTCTGGCTACTTACCGAGTAGCCACTATTGCCCGAGACGTGGTGCATTACCAGCCGTTGCCAGGCCAGACGCTTCGGCAAGTCATCGCCGACCCACACCAGTTCAACGACCCACAATGGCTTCAGGCATTCGGGGCTTTCGTCGCGAACTTGCACAACCTGGGGATTTATTTCCGCTCGCTGCACCTGGGCAACGTCGTTGTGACCCCTGAAAACGAGCTGGGGCTCATCGACATCGCTGACATGCGGACCTTACGTGGACCGCTGCGCAAAAACATGTGCCTGCGCAACTTTCAGCACATGCGTCGCTACCGAAACGACCACGAATGGTTGCTTCAGGATCAAGGTGTGCATTTCTTCAACAGTTACAGCGCCCACAGCGCCCATGAATGGGATCGCAGCATTCTGGCAGAGAAGCTGGCGCTGTAAGCCTCAGTCGCGGCCAACCAACGGCCGCGCAGTTACCGAAGTATTGTTCAGACACAAACTCAGCAGGAAAGGCACCCAGACCACCATCCACATGGCCCGCGCGCGGCCGAACAGGGTAAAGACATCGAACTGCAGCGCCACCGTGGCAAAGACCCATGCCAACAGCACGGCCATGCCCAGTGCCTGGCTGCGGCAACGAAACGCGCGCAACCCGACCCAACCCCAGAGAAAAATCCACAGCGCGGTGAAAATGACGCCGTATTGCAATGCCGTATCTAGCACGAAGTTATGGCAGTGATCGAAAATCACCCCACCCGCGCTGATGGCATAGTTGGCCGCCAGGCCGATGCCATGCCAGGGATGCTGTCGAACGAGTTCCAGCGCGCCCTTAATCAGCACCAGCCGCTCGGAGTCGCCCCGCTGCAGCAATGACGGCTCAAGCATGAACAAGCAGGCGGCGGCGATAACCAGAATTACCGCCAACAGCCGGTAGAACCGTTTCCCTCCCACCAACATGACGACACCTGCCACGGCCACCAGCGACAGCAACGGGCCACGGCTACCGGTCATGATGACAAAGGAAAGCGAACACGCCTGTAACCCCGCCCACACCAACCTTGACCACAGGCGCTGGGGCCACCAGGTACAGCTGAGGACCAATAGGAACCCGATGGTGTAACCCGCAGGGTTGGGATTATCCATAAAACTGCCGAAGCCATATATCCGCTCCAGGTGACGCATTGGAAACGCGATAATCGCCACCAGCGCATAAATGCCAGCCATCGCGCCCCAGATAATAAGCATGCTTTGCAGCTGCCGATGGAACATTCGGCCCCACACGATCCAGCCCAACACCAACGATAGAAAGAACAGTTCGCGCTTGATCAGGGTCAGGTAGTTTTCATCGGTGCCACTCCAGCTCACGGAGATCACCGAATAAATGAATAGCAGCAAAAATAGCCATAACTCGCGCCGGCTTTGCACCGCGTCGCGAAAATCATCGAAGCGCTTGATCAGCAAATAGATGCACGGCAAGTACACGAAAGCCGTCAGCAGCCAACTGTAGAATTTCATGGAGGGGGTGAGCAACACACCGGCAACGCTCCAAAACAGTCCAAAGCCGAGCAGCAACCCGGGAACCCCGAAATGATTGAGCAATGCGCGCACTTGGGTCTGTAGGTCGGTGAAGCCGTCTATGAAATTGCTGGGCTGTTGAACGTCGCGACTCACCGAACACCTTTATGCTTGTTGGACTTGAAAATGAAATGCCTGAAGCGTTTCCACGTCAGCCTGTTCCAACGATAAACCGGGATACTGGTAAACAGCCCGCGGGCAAATGCCTTGTCGGCGACCACCGATTCCTTCAGCGCTTTGTTGACCACTGCCAATTTGGCCGATGCGTAGGCCGGGCTATCTTTGTAGGACTCGATAACCTGCAGGTCATAGATAAGCTGACTTTTATAAGCGACTTTGGAAATGTTGGTGTCGTGACGGCGGTATAGGGTGACGAAGTCAGGAAGGATATCGACCCTGTAATCCAGATGAGCGATTTTCAGGGTCATTTGAAAATCCTGAACCTTGATCGACGGATCGTAGCCGCCCACCCTGTCGATCGCTTCGCGCCGATACATGGCCACCGGAGCGCCAACGGCATAGGCGCCGGCGAGCAGTTCGTCGAACGTCCACCGCTGTACCGAATTCTTGTTGGAATCGCTGTGTTTGAGCATCGTGCCCTGGGCGTCGATGTAGATAACCCTGGCCCCTAACAGACCCACGTCAGGGTGATCCTGCAAGTAGCTGACCTGACGCTGCAACCGACCTTCCAGCATGACGTCATCGGAGTCGTGGGTAACGATGAACTCACCGACGGCATGGCTCAGCGCCGTATTCAAAGCAGCACTCACGCCCTGGTTTTCTTGCTGATAGAACTGAAAGCCGTGGACCTGGCGCAGCGCCTCGATTTTTTCGGCACTGGAGTCGGTCGACCCGTCGTTAACGACGATCAACTCAAAATTTTCGTAGTCCTGCCGCAGGATACTCAGCAGGCACTCCTCGATGTAGCGCTCGTGGTTGAAACACGGCACCAGAATCGAGACCAGAGGCCATTTCATTTTTGCATCCAATCGTTCGCTTCCCGCCGTTGCGTCCACTGCTGCAGTGGTTCGCCACTGCTAAATTTCTGCGGAACAGCAATCTTGCCTAGAAAAACAGGTGAGCATCCTCACGTAATGCAGGCGCCAATGCCATCACTATTTACTGTCAGCTTTTTCAAAATGTGTAAACGTTCTTTTCCAGCATTCCCGCCTCCACTGCCATGTCTTTAGGCCTGTTGCCGAGCTAGCCGTGACCGAAGCAGCATCGCCTCATCGCCTATTCTCGTCAAACCCAATTGGTAGAGTCCATCGGCGGCTTCAAATTCCCAACGTACCGCGCAAACGCTCGAACCAGCCAGAGGTTGGCTGCGTACGCAATGCGGGTTCAAGCTCTTGGACAATACGTTTACCAATTGCTGCGAAACTGAATTGCGATACCGCAAGGTTTCGCCCGTTAACCGCTATTCGTGCGGCCAGTTCCGGGTCAGCCCGCAGCACCGAGAGCTTTTCCTGCAACTGCGCAATGCTGCTGTAAAACACAACGTTGTGCATGTCTTGCAATCCCAGCGCGGCGTTCTCGGCAGCACCTTGATCGAACGCCAGCAAGACACAGCCACAAGCCATGGCTTCGAAATTCTTGATCATATATTCGCCCATGCCAACATCGGCGCTGACGAAAAACCGGATGCGGTTCAGCGTATCGCGGTATTCATCACCGGACTTGGTGCGGGTCACAACCAGGGTTTCTACTCGACCCAGCTCGTCCAGCAATGCTTTGCGACCGCTGTAGGCAACACTATTGGTGCTGCCGACAAAAGCCAACTCAATATCTCGCTCGCGACTTTGATCCTGCAGCAGGTTCTGGTCGTAGCCTTTGGGGACGAACACCGCATCGAAGCCTTCTTCCTTCAGGCGCTCGCTGACCATAAACCCGGAACTGATCACCCGTGCCCACGGCAGTTTGCGGTAATGCGCGCTGAATTTTCCGGTGTATTTGCAGGGAATATAGTTCTGGTAAGCGTCGTGTTCGAGGATCACCAGATTAGGGACGGTACGAATGAACGCGACCTGACGAATTTCTTGCTTGAAGCGAAGAAAAAAAACGATACGGTCGTAGCGCGTAACGTCCACTTCGCGTCGGAAGTACCCACGCAGGTTCCGTTGTTCCTCGGAGGTCAGCCAGCGCAGATCGCATTCGCAGTGCTCGGCAACGCCTTCGTACAAGCGGTCCAGAATGGCACGCTGTTCCTTTTGCACCAGAAATAGAACTTTCATCGGTTTCCTCGAAGCGCGAAGCCTGTTAAATCAACTGTCTTTGCGCCAGAACAATTCGTGTCGGCGGACAGCTTTTCTGAAAAATTCGTTTTCGCCTTCTGCTGGCCAACGCCGGCCAGCCAGCAATTGTTGCAACCAACGGCGGACCCGGCGTTTGAACGGCGGTGGCGGCTGCAAATCGTGCATCATGCCCAGGGCCATGGCCTTGTCCCGTTGTGTCGAGGCTGATAACTCAAGGCTGTAAGGGATCAATTCATCCGTCGAGTCGGCACCTGCAAAATAAGGGGGCAAACTCACGCCGCTATGGGCGTCGCCCATGGGCCAACGGTCGTTGTCATGCAGGTGGTTGGCATAGCCGAGAATGGTTTTCGGCTGCCATTCCAGCCCCTGCAATGCCTCAAGCACCGCCGCCTGCGCACAGATGTGGTCAGGGTGCGGATCAATGGAGGGATGCGGCATGACCAACACTTCAGGCCGAGCTTTCAACAGCAGGGCGCGCAAGTCCGCCAGCAGGTTGTTCCAGGTCGGTGCGCCGTCCGTATCGCCGGGCAACGGCATCGAATTGAATTGGCGGAACAGTCGGGTATCGCTCAAGTCGGCTTCCCGGGAAGCAATGGGCTGATCAGGCGCAGCTTGCATGGCGGGCAGTTGCAGGCAGAAATAGCCGAGCTGTACGCAGTGCGCTTCAGGAACGCCTCCCCAGCGCGGCACGGCAATGCTGTCCCAGGCCCGGAGACGGCCTTTGGTCCGCGCCGCTTCGGCACGTGGCATGCCCATCTGCTGGTAATGCCCGGCTTCGATTTCGCCTGCGGTCAGGGTCACAATCCAGGCTTCATCGGCCTGGCTGTACAAACCATAAGCAGCCAGCTCGGCGTCGTCGGCATGGGGCGCGATCACCATGACCCGTTGACGCCTAGGGTCTGTGTGATGAAACAGCCAGACCCTGGGCGACCCGGAAACGCGACAAAATCTTCCACGCACGCGCAATGAACCATCAGCCAACGCAGCGCCAAGACCGGTCAAGTTCAGGTAACGCAAACCGTCGACGCCGCGCTCGAAGGTCTGTTGATCCCTTACGTCAGTGCCCAGCAGCTCAATGGCCGGATCGAGAAAACGTCCCAGCCACGAGCTTTTGATCGGCACTCCGAGGATGAGGGTCTCGTCGCCGAGCAACTTCAGGGGATTTTCCAGCCGTAGGCATTCGCCGTCCAGACGCACGTTCAGCTGTTCGCTGTCAGCCGGGAAGCGGTATTGATAATCGTCGCCTGGGGAATAAAACAGATGATCAGCAAACCACGCTTCGTGGGCGACCCATGCGCCAATGGCCAGCAGCAGCGGTAACCACCACGCCACCAGCACGCCAATGGCGACCAGCAACACCAAACCAATCAACAACGCCATGCGTTTGTTACGACGATGGCGTTTAAGTAATTGCTGCTTGCGGCCCATGTTTGCACTCATACCTGAAACACCGGCACCGGGTTGCACCATCGGTCCTTGTATTCGCGATCGGCACGGCCGAATGAGAAGCGCAGCGGTTTATTGCTGGTCCGCGCCTGTTCCCAGGCGCTTTGGGTATTGAGGAAACTGAGGACACTGCCGGGACTAAAGCCGCGATTTTCCGGATCGACGCCACCGTTGATGTATTCGACGCTGATCCACTCCGGCGCTTCGACCCGGTAGACAAGTTGAATGGCAATGGGCGCGTCATTCAGGAACAGCACCGAGCCGATCATCAGCTCTCGTAGCAGCTCAATCACGTCCGCCATGCGTTCAGCGCCGGTAGCCGGGAAGCCCCAGCGCCGCTGAAACAGGTCGCAATACATACCGGCCAGCTCAACGCTGCTGAAGTCAGTGACAGGTCGCACCACACCGCCCGCTTCTTCCAACAGGCGCAACTCACGGCGTTGGTTGTAACGGAATTTTTTCGACAGGTCTTCCGGCGCACGAGCCATGGCCAATGATTCAGCCTGAGGTTTAAGGGTGCTGATACGGCCTTCATTCAGCGCCGACAGGTAGCGACCGCGGTGACGCAGTTCAACCTGCGCGCCTGCACCGACCGGCAGAATCAGTTCGGCGTTGCCCAAGTCAAACAGGCCCTTTTTGCCTTCGCGCTTAAGCACGTCTTTGGACAGCGCCAACGAGCGGCCCCACGTCGGAATCGCTGCCTGCACTTCGCCGTTTTGTTCCCACGCCAAATAACGCACAGGAATCTCCGCCAAAGCGGCCAAGCGCTCGATGACCAAGGGATGAGTAGCGACGCTGCCGCCAAAACGCTGCCAGGCCTGCTCATAGGTTGGCGCATCGATCAGGGTCCAGCCACGTTCACGCCAGCCTTGAAATCGGTTAAGCATTACGACTCCGCAGTCAGGCTGATAACTTGCGGCAAGCGCCAGAACACATCGCGCACGGCGTGATCGGAGAAGCGTTCTTGCAGCCGCAATAGCATCAAATCAGCACAGGCTGCACGTTGCTGCTCATCCAGGGTGGCCAGATGAATCAGGCCTTGGGCCAGACGCTGATTATCGCCCAACGGAAACAGAATGCCGACGCCTTCGACCACTTCCTTGGCGCCGCCCGCAGCGGTTGCCAGCAGCGGAACGCCCGCAACCATGGCTTCCAGCAGCACCATGCCAAACGGTTCGTGGTCAGAACTCAAGGCAAACACATCAAACGCCTTGTAGTAGCGACGCGCTTCAGGGATTTGGCCGAGGAATAACACCTGCGAACCAATGCCCAACTCCCGCGCCAGCTCCTTGAGGTCCTGCTCCAGGCGGCCGGTGCCGAGAATCACCAATTGGCTTTCATCTGGCAGGTTCGGCAACGCCAGGGCGAAACCGCGGAGCAACGTGGCTTGGTCTTTATCCGGATGCAAGCGCCCGACATTGCCGACGATCCAGGCGGACGGTGTCAGTCCTAACTCTTTACGGGCATCGGCAGCGGGCAACTGAGTGGCCTGCAACTGTTCAACGTCAATACGGTTGTACAGGGTTTGAATGCGCCCGGTGGGCCACTTCGGCAGGCTTTTACGCATGTCGTCACGTACCGCATCAGACACGCCCAACAGGCTCAAACGCCAGCGGAAAAGGTGTGCGAACAACTTGCGGGTGCGACGTTGATAGTCGCCAAACGCGTGGTGCACGCCGATCACTGGCAAGCGGGTCGCCAGCAGTGCGATGTACGCCGGTTTGAACCGATGGGCAATGCAGAAACTGAAAGAGCGCGTAGCGGCGATTTTGCGCAAATCGCGAATCGCCCCCAGCTTCAGGCCACGAATGGCCTTGGAACTGTATTCAAGAAACAACACTTCATCCGAAGCGCAGGCGGCTGCCACCTCAGGGTCGGCGCGGCCGGTCAGGAATACCGTAGTAACCCGATACCCTTTACCGGCAAACAGGCTGGCGTACTGCCGGGCGCAGTCAAGAAACGGTCCATCATAGCCGTGACAAAACTGCAGCACATGGCGATCAGCCGAACGTGTCATAAGCATCCACGCCGTCTTTGAGTACGAGAATGTCTTCCATGATCAGGTATTCCAGGTCAGAACCAAAGAACATGTTTAGCGCATCGGTCGGCGAACAGATCATCGGTTCGCCACGACGGTTGAGCGAGGTGTTCAGCGACACGCCGTTGCCGGTCAGGTCTTCCAGCGCTTTCATCATGTCGTAATAGCGCGGGTTGAACTTGCGCTCCAGCACCTGGGCGCGGGACGTACCGTCTTCATGGACCACTTCCGGTACGCGGGTCTTCCACTCTTCAGCCACTTCGAACGTGAAGGTCATGAATGGCGCGGGGTGATCGATCTTGATCATCTGCGGGCCAACCGTGTCGAGCATCGACGGGCAGAAAGGCCTCCAGCGCTCACGGAACTTGATCTGCTCGTTGATCCGGTTAGCCACGCCTGGAATGCTCGGGCAACCAATGATTGAACGACCGCCCAGTGCCCGCGGGCCAAACTCCATGCGGCCCTGGAACCAGGCAACCGGGTTGCCTTCAACCATGATTTTGGCAATACGCTGCGGGGTGTTGTCGATCTGGCGCCACACCGGCTTGCTCGGGTGACGGGCGCACGCAGCGATCACGTCTTCGTTGCTGTATTCCGGGCCGAGGTAGACATGTTCCATCTTCTCGACCGGAACACCACGGGCGTGGGAAACGTAGGCTGCCGCGCCGACCGCAGTGCCGGCATCGCCGGACGCCGGTTGCACGAACAGCTCTTTGACTTCCGGACGGGCAATGATCTTCTGGTTCAGTTTGACGTTCAGCGCACAGCCGCCAGCGAAGGCCAGCTTGCCGGTTTCCTTGAGAATGTCGCCCAGATAGAAGTCCATCATCTGCAACGAAAGCTTCTCAAATAACGCTTGAATGCTGGCCGCGTAATGGATGTACGGTTCGTCAGCAACATCGCCCTGACGCCGCGGGCCCAGCCACTCGATGAGTTTCGGCGAGAAGTAGAAGCCCTTGCCCTTTTCTTTATAGCGACGCAGGCCGACGACGTTGGCGTAATCGGTGTTGATCACCAGTTCGCCATTTTCGAAGGTCGCCAGACGCGAGAAGTCATATTTGCTGGCATCGCCGTACGGCGCCATGCCCATGACCTTGAATTCGCCGTCGAGCATTTCGAAACCAAGGAATTCGGTGATCGCGCCATACAGGCCGCCGAGGGAATCCGGATCGAAGAACTCTTTGATCTTATGAATTTTGCCGTTCTCGCCGTAGCCGAAGAACGTGGTGGCGTACTCACCCTTGCCATCGATGCCCATGATCGCGGTTTTTTCTTTGAAACCGGAGCAGTGGTAGGCGCTGGAAGCGTGGGCCAAGTGGTGTTCAACGGGTTCGATTTTGATCTTCTTCGGATCGAAGCCCAGCTGCTCCAGGCAGAAGACGATCTTGTTGCGATAACGCTTGTAGCGACGGTTGCCCATCAACAGCGCATCCAGGGCCCGATCCGGTGCGTACCAGTAACGCTTGGCGTAGTGCCAGCGCGCCTTGCCGAACAGGCTGACCGGCGCGAACGGAATCGCCACCACGTCAACATCCGACGGCTTGATGCCCGCCTGCTCCAGACAGAACTTCGCCGACTCGTACGGCATGCGGTTCTTTGCGTGTTTATCGCGAACGAAGCGCTCTTCTTCGGCGGCCGCTACCAGCTTGCCGTCTATATACAGGGCTGCAGAAGGATCATGGCTAAGGGCGCCGGACAGGCCAAGAATCGTCAATGCCACAGGGGTCTAGCCTCTTTAGTCTGTACGCAGGCGACACGCGCCTGAGAAAAATTGTGCCCTCGCAAACGGGCGAGGAACAGCTAAAGGGCGGGATTATAGCTTAATGAGACTGCATGTGGTCGGGTGGCCGCCGCCACACCGCAATAACTATCTAACACTGCGCCTTCTCGTTTTTTTGGTTCGATTGACGTGGAACGTCCACGCACCCACCAAAGAGTCCCCCATGCAAAATTTATCGAATAACACACCCGCATTACTTACCCGCCTGGCAGCGCTAAGCGCCACGCTAACCAACGAACTGGAGTACTTGCCTGAGGCCCAAGGCCTGACGCTGCAAGAATTACATAACCAGATCGACTTTTTCTGGATGGCACCCAGCGCCCAAGGCACGCCACGGCACGCAGTGTTTATTGCCGGCATCGAGCAAGCCCTGCGCGATGAAGTCGCGCTCAAGATTTCCGACGGCTCCTTGCACCCTATCTACAGGGGTTGCCTGCCACCGTCTGCAACAAATAGTAGCGAGCACCTCGCACCCGAGGTCCATAGTCTGCAACTGAGGTTCACTGATCAAAGCACCGTTGAGTTGGCCGGCGCCCTGGTAATCTTCGCTGACCAGGGGCCGACATTACTGGTGCTGCCAGGTTATGGCGTGGAAGGGTTCGCCTCCCGGGGGTTGTTGCTTGAATCCCTTACCAATTGGGTCAACGATTCAACGCTGCGCAGTCTGTTGCTCAACAACGCCGAGCAACGCTTCCAGAACTTGCTCCTCGACATCGAAACCGACCCTGACCTGTTCCTTGAACCCTTCGAAGCCCTGGATTGGCAACTGACCCCCATCGTCGACAAGCCGTTTGCACACATTTTCAACCGACAGTTGGACAAGCAACGCGCGGACATCAGCCATGCGTTCGAGGGCGGTTCAGGCCGGATTAATCAGGCCATACGCATGACCGGGCTATTTGGCCCGGCGGAGATGCTCGCACTGCGCGAGGCCAGTCGCAACGCGATCAAGCAACGCAAAACCCTGCCGGACTGGTTCTCACTCGCCAGCCGGGAGGAACTCCAGCACTACGTCGAACGCCTGAAAGAGTACGAGCAAGTACGCGCCGTATTGACAAGCATGCTTGGCGGCGCCTCGTCGCCGGAGCAGTTTGCTACTCAGCAGCTGCGCGCTCGAATAGAAAACGACCTGGGCTGTGATCTGGACCCGCAACACCTGATGATTTCCACCTGGCGTACGTTACCCCTGAGCGACGAGCCGTATAAGCTGACCCGTTCACTGACTCAGCTGGCGCTATATGGCCTGCACCCCGGCGACATGGATACCGGTTCGATTTTCCTGACCTGGAGCACCGTCAACCTTCAGGGCCAGCCGCTGGGCTCGGCCTATCCCGGACTGACCAACGCCTACGTCGGCGGACTGGTCCAGACGCTGGATTTACGCCAGGCGTTTGGCCCGGCACAACGCGAAGCCTACGGTTCGCCACAGGTCCAGCGGGTCATGCGCGATGTGACCCGACACCAAGTGAAGGCCATGGCCTACGCCGCGAAGCAGCAAGGTCATATCCTGCCACGGGACTTCGACCTGATCGAAGCCTTGGATCAGCCTGCCAGCGAAGCAACGGACGGCACAATGCGCGTGCAACAGGTGAAACTGAACAACCGCGACGTGTTGAGCAATGTGCTGTTGTTCCGCCAAGAAGACACACCAGGCCAACTCGAACGCTTGATAATGTTCATGGCCGAAAATCCGCGAGGCCGCCAATTCCAGGGGTTCGACAACGAAAACCAGCTGCGCCAGGAGTTGCTAAGCTGGAGCGCTTTCCCGGACATGAGCGACTACCTGCTCAAGCAAGTGCCCCCTACCCACCGCGCCGCCCTCGAAAAGCAATTGTCCGAGCTGAAACAAAAACCCCAACCACCGGCCAGCTTCGTGACCTTAGCGCCTGCCCAGGCTTATGACGAAGGATTACGCGCCTTAGTCAATAAGCGCATTGGTGTGATTCTCGCCGAACAGGAACACCACACCCCGAATTGGTATCTGAGCGCCAGCGCAACCCAACGCCAGGATTTGGTTGCCCTTGAGGACGCCGTCAGTGCCGCCCAGGCGCATTACCAGGCCAAAGCGCATACGCATGTTCAGACATTTGATGACTACGCGCATCAGCGAGCCACGCAGAAAATCAATGAGTTGCTCGGGACCGCCGAGGGCTTGGTTGACCCCGACAGGATCATCATCACCTCGAGCCGCGAAACGCTGAATTACACCCAGATGTTGCGTAACGGCTACGACGACAGCGTCAATCCGATCACCACCAACCCTCTTGCCGACGCCCGATTCAGCGGCCCCGACGGTATCAACCTGACACCGCTGACGGCCGAGAAAGTCGCTCGCTCGGTGCATGGGGCGTGGCTCAGCGATCAGTACGTGGCCCGCATCAAAAGCACCCTGCTCAATGCGGACAGCACGGGTTATACGTACCGTCGTCGTACCAGCCTGCTCATCACACAGTTGCAGATGAATGCTGCTGCCCTGCGCAGTCATCTAAAAAGCGAGATTAATGCGCACCAGTATCAATGGCTCAAGGCATCCATTGAGCAGATGCACGTTAGCGACCCGACAACCCGTCGTAGCCATCCTGTTTACCCGTTGCAGTTCAAACTGGACAACCCGTTGATCGCAACCGATGTGCCTGGACTCGGCAGCGCACTGGATTTCCTGCCGTTGCCTGGTGCCCGGGTCGAAACCGTGCAGGGTTGCGCTGTACTGACTCCGGTCCATGCTGGCAACGCCCGCGACGCCTTGCTCTATACTCCGAACGCGCCGGACGGCCTGGATTTTCGCCCCCTCGGCAGTTTTGTCGACACGCTTAAACGCGAAGGCATGAGCGATTATTACAAGAACCGTTGCCGCATCAGCGCCAACCGCACGCTGGCGTTCTTTCTGGCGGACATGAAAGCAGGCGGGAACAGTCAACCGCCGGTACTGCCCGACTCGCCGCTGACGGACCTCTACGACCACCACTTCAACCAAATCATCCAGCGCAAGGCCCACGACGTCGAGGACACCACGACTGGGCGCAACGACCTGCTCAAGAAGCTCATCTGGACCGGTGTCGAACTGATCGCCACCGCAGTCACCCTGCCCTTTCCACCCGCCAGTTTCGCGGTCGGTGCCCTATTGGCGATGCGCGACAGCCTGTATGCACTCGAAGCCTTTAGCGATGGCGATCGCGAAGCCGCCAGTGGCTACATTCTCAGCTCACTGCTCAACGGACTGGGTGCGGCCGGCGATCTGCATTCGGGGCTCAAAGGTTTTGGTCAGGTTCTGCGCAACGTCGCCAGCGATGGCGGAAAAAATCAGCTGCTCGACACCGCTAAACATTTGCAACGTATTTCGCCGCCCATGGAGAACCTTCAGCCGATACAGGTCCACGGCGAACTGTTTTGGGCAGGGACCCCGACTCCAAATGGTCACGCGCCCTTGTTCAGGGTGAACGTTCGCCACCCCGAGGCGCTGATTCGTACCGATCAATTCGCGGAAAAGGATATCGCTGGGGTCTGGCAACCGTTGCGTCGAGAAACAGGTCAGGCGGTCCCTCAAGGCACGCTCAATCCGGCCTTTGCGGTGGGTGTGTCGCTGCGAGAAACCACGCCCATGGTCAGCGGACATGCCAAGGGCGTCACCCTGATCCGGGGCCAGCATTACATCGAAGTCGATGGTCTGACGTTCAGGGTCCAGTTCGACGCCCGAATGCGTTGCTGGCATATCGTCGATGACAAAAATCCCTTCGCCTTCTTCGGTAAGCAACCGGTTTACCTCGATAGCAACGGCCAGTGGCAGGCGGTCGACTTGAACCTGCGTGGCGGCGGTCGTTCGAAATTTCATCCGCTGGAAGAAGAAGCTGCCGGCCCAAGTTCAGCCGGCAGCGACTTGAGTGCTTCGAGCAACTATGAACTGCCCGCGAAGATACGGCCTTTTACCCACGGCATCGTCGACCCCTCATTACAGAACCTGGGCCTCAGCGGTCTCGGCGTCGATCAATGGATGGAGCAGATGTACACAGACCTGCGCAAAATTTACACCGGCTATAGGGAAACCCTCTACCGGGACGCGAGCGGCTTTTTTGAACAGGTCAGGCTTCCCGCCCGACCCGAACTTCCACTGTTTGAGGTGGCGGCGCGCCCAGAGACGTTGCTCAACGGTATCTTCGGGAAAACCAACGGTCTGGTGATCAGCGAAGCGCCGCGGTCTGTTGTCAGCAAACAGTGGCTGATCGACAACATGCCATTGCTCGCCGAGCAAAAAGTCGAGGTCTTGTACATCGAGCATCTCTTCACCGATCTCCATTCAAGCAAGCTGGCCAAGTACAAGAAACTGGGCAGTAAAACCAAATCGGGGTCCCATGAGATCAAGTTTCACCTCAAGCACCTCGGCGGAGGCGCTCTGGATAACCAGAGCAAGGAATACGATTACTACCATGTAATCAAGGCGGCGCATAAACACGGCATTGAGGTCAAACCGTTGAACTCGGCGGTCAGCTACCCCTTCAATAACAACCCGGTCGCCAGCGCCGCGGATGACCCGGCGGCAGCACAAAAAATGAGTAACTTTTTTGGTGGCAACGTCATTACCGCAGACACGACGGCACTGCCAGAAAGGCGCTGGGTTGCGTTGCTTGACCAAAAAATGGCCAACACTTGGCAGCAAGTTCCGGGCATCGCTGAATTGAACGGGGCAATCAGTGTGCGATTTGAAGGCCTGCCCACCGGCAGCCCATCGCGGGTGAGTCGTGATACAGCGGGATCGATAGCGGGTGACCCGTTAGCCAAGGCCGATTTCAGGTTACAAATGGCTGATTTCCGGATTACGGCAATCGCGGTTGCGCCCCCGGTGGCACCAAGTGCACGCCTGGACGATGCCTTATATCGATTGTTCGAAGACCAGGTTAATGCGACTGCCGATAGCGCTTCCTTCACGGGCGCCCACGGCTTCCAACTGGATGAGGCCGGTCATTGGCAGCGAGTCGAGCCTGATGCATGGCCTGTGGAATACTCACTGACGGCCATCCAGCAATCGCTGCTCGATGCCCGTTATGATCTGCCCGGCGATCTGCGCCCGACGGTGCATGAGTTGGCGAACTTTCGTGACGGAGGTCTTCATGAAGACTATGGCTTTAACGCCGAACACCTGACCCAGGCCCGGGAAGCGTTTTTCGACCTACGCAGACAGCTGCAAAGCGACGCGCAACAGGTCATTTCCGTTGATTTGCCGCCGCGTCCTGCACTGCCCGAGATTGAGGCAGACACAACGATTGCGCACTTCATCGACACCTTGTACGAGAACACGCTGGGCGTGGTCCTGGGCGAAGCGCATGCCTCCATCGGCAGCAAACAACTCATCATCGACAACCTGCCGCACCTCTCGCGCAATAATGTAAAAACCTTATACATGGAACATTTGCTGACCGACCTGCATCAAGCCGATCTCGATCGTTTCGCCGACACCGGGCAGATGAGCAAGACCCTGCTGCACGACTTGAAGAAACTGGACCGGGATTTCGCCACGGACCCGAAAAAGGTCTACACCTTCGAAAACCTGGTAATCCGCGCGCGCGAGCAGGGTCTGGAAGTCAGAGCCATCGATTGCTCAGCCAGTTATTACCTCGAAGGGTTGAGTAACTCGGTATTCACTACTCGCCAGCAAATGATGAACTTCTTTGCATCACGTACGATTCGCAAGCATCAAGAGGTCATGGGGTCGCACAACTGGGTTGCCCTGGTGGGTAACAGCCACGCGAACACCTTCCAGAAAACGGTTCCCGGTGTTGCCGAGCTTGAAGGGGCAATCGGCGTTCGTGTCGTTGATGTCGGCCCGGGGCAGGTACGTGCGCCATTCAGGGACCCAGGCGAGCATCTGGTAGAAAACCATGCCCGCGAAGGCGTCTTTTTGCAGAACGATTACCGCCTGGAAATGCAGACGCTGGATGACGTCGCCGAATCAGCAACTGTCGATAGAGCGCCCCTTGCCTTGCCAGCCGAAGCAGAACTGACCGAGCCCGGGATGTTCCTCATCGATGAGTCCATACCGGACCGCCCGGTGATCGTCCATCGCTCAAGCGACAACGGCATTGAGCGCGTGCTCATTGGCCGCAATGAGCAAGGCCAGTTGTACGTCGAGCATCCGGCATGGGCATCGATCCATCAGCAGCCATACGATGACCTTTGGGATCTGGTTCAGGCACTTGAAGACCTGAATTTGACCCGCGTCGGCTGATCAACGGTAGGAGCTGCCGAAGGCTGCGATTCGACCGGGAACCGGTCGCCCTCGTGAACCGCTGAAAGGGTGCCGGTCGCCCGCGACCCCGGCCTATCGCAGCCTTCGGCAGCGCCGACAGAGACCGTGTTTGATGCGCGACAGGGCGGCGTCTGGACGATGGGCTCCGATAGGTAGAGTTTCAGCCCCGAGGCAAGCGTTGCTCCAGCAACTGATACAGTGCGCTTTCGGTTGGCCAGTTGCGCATGAACCGCGCTCGGTCCCGGGCGAAGGCTTTTGCGAATGACGAAGCCGAGGTGTGTTGGTACATGGCGTCCAGGTCGATGAGGGCCCAGCGGTCTTGCTGCCAGAACACGTTATGGCCCTTGAGGTCGCCATGGCTGATGCGCTCTTCGATGAGCTGCGCAAATAGCTGGTCCAGCGCCAGTAACTCCGCTTGCGGCGCGTCGCCGGTTGCGACATAGGGCGCGAACCGTTCGATGATGTCCGGCCCCGGCAAAAATTCGGTGACCAGATAGGCTTTGTACCGCAGCCAGAAGAATCGTTGTTCCAGCAGCGCCAACGGTTTTGGAGTGGCAATCCCGAGGAACGCCAGGCGATTACCTTCACGCCATGAATGCCAGGCTCGGCTTGGACGCCAGAATCGCTTGAGCCAATGGGCAAAATTCTTGATGTTGTAACGCTTGATCACCAACGGGCGCCCAGCTGCTTCGACTCGACCCACACTGGCCGCGCCGCCGGTTTTGTACAGATGGCCACTGTCCAGCAATGCATCAGCATCAGCTAACACCGGCGTCATCGCAAAGGCCTCTTCACGGCGAATGGCGCGCAGGCCAAATGGACCGTCGTTGACACTGAACAGGCTGCAATCACGTCCGACCTTGCTCAGAAAATCCTTCAGGCGCCAGCCACGGGTTTTGTTGATCTGTTTTTGCAGCGCTTCCATGGGCAGCGCGTGTTCGCCGTTGCTCAGCAAGTAATGCACTAACAACTCTTCGGTAAACGGCTCCAGCACCTTCGGCAGTTGGGCAAAAAACACACCGAGATTTTCCAGCACCCGTTGCCGGGACAGGGGCTTGCCTGGCTGTTCGCTACGAATACCTGCGCCATCAATCAAATACAATTGCCCGTCGTGACGCAGCAAGTTGTCCAAGTGCAGATCTTCTTGCCACAGGCCCTTACCGTGCAATTGCCCAATGGCCGCCAGCGCCTCGCCCAGCACGGCGCTCTGTTCATCAGCCAATGCCGGTAACCCTTCGACTTCGGCCCAGGCAGCGCCGAGGCTTTGTGCGGACTCCAAAAACTCAAACAGCAGCCAGCCGCCCTCGCCGTCCTTCAGGCCTTCAACCAACAGCAAAGGCGTGGTCATCCCTTGTTTAGCAAGCAAATGAACGCCATCGCGTTCACGTTGAAAATGTCGAGCCGCCTTCGCGCCCACCAACAACTTTGCCAATACCGGACGCCCGCGCCAGATGCCAGCGCCAACATAGCGCTGCCCCGGCAATACGCGCAGCAAGGTCAGTAATTGCAGGTCAGCGGGGCCCGCAGCATCTGCCAGCGCCAGGGTGATAGGCAGCGTCGGCGTACGTCCGGCCGATTTCAGTTCGGACAAGTGCATTAACGGCCCTCTTTGTAGCTGCTGCGCGTTTTCAGACGCTGCCACCACAGGTCGACCTGCTCGCCACTTGCGGGCGCTTGCAGGTAACTTGCCAGCATTTCACGGACCTCAGGCTCGGTCCAGACCGGAGCCCGACGCAGCAACGGCTCAAGGTCTTTGATCCGGTCACGCCAGCCAAATAACGCCAGGCGGGTTTTTTCCAGATCGATCAACTGCGCAAAATACACATTTGCACGCGACCGCAAGAAAATATGCTTGGGGTAGAAGCAACCGTGAATTTGCCCCGCCGTGTGCAGCGTGCGGGCCAGTTGGCCGCAAGCCTGCAGAATAGACAGACGCTGGTGGGCGCTCAGTGTCGACCACTGCTGCAACAAGGCGTCCAGATCCGTCCAGCTGTCCAGCGCACGGGTCATCAGGATTGCCCGGCGCTCGCCGTCGATCAGGCGCTCACCGAAAAATACTGCCTGCAAGGCTGGTATTCCCAGCGCCTGATAACGGCTGATGTTACGAAACTCACGGGAGAAGGAAGGCTCACCCAACGGCCGATGCAAGGTTCGGGTCAGGTAATTACTTTGACGCTTCAGGTAGAAGCCAGAGCCTTCCAGTTCCAGGCGGAACACACTGCTCCAGCCGCCGCGGCCCGTGTTGGGTTCGTCGACCGCGTCCAGTTGCACGTCCCACAAGGCGTTGAAATCAGCCAGGCCGTGGCGCTCAAGCAACCCGCGTTCAGCTGCTGCGAAGAAGTCACTCATTGCCGTCCCTTAACAAAGCTGACGAAGAGGGTGTGGTTCGCGCGGCTCGATTTGCCACCGACCATTACAATGCATCCCCGTAACGCTGCTTGCGCTCATACAACTTGCTGGCTTTAGTTTCCAGCCAAGCGAGCAGCGCCGATTCCTGTGCGACTACCTGGCGCAACGGAAGTTGGAAGTATCCGCACAAGAAGCGAAACTTATCGCGGCGGGTCAAACCGATTTCCAGTGCTGAAAAATACAGCGCAGCCAAGTCTTTGTTGCGCCAGCGCAAGGTAATTGTCTTGCGAGTCTGAGCGCGGTGCAGATCAATCACTGACAGCTTGAAGTCATCGGCGGTGACCGGTTTATCGGTATGCAGCAGAAAATGACAGATGTAGCAGTCGCGATGATTGACCCCGGCGCGGTGCATCATGCCGGTCATGCGCGCGACCTCAGCGATCAAGGCATGCTTGAGGCGCGGTTCTGGCGGCTGTTCGCGCCAATGGAGGCTGAAATCTTCCAGGCTGACCGTCGGTGCCAATTCTTCGGTGACGATGAACGAATGCTGTGTCGCCGGATTATTCCCACGTTCGCCGTAAGCTACGGCAGTCATGGTCGGCACATCGACCTCATGCAAACGCTTGATCGCTTTCCATTCCTGCCCTGCGCCCAGTACCGGCAGCTTGGCGGTAACCAGGTTTTTCGCCACTTCACCCCAGCCGATGCCACGGTGAATCTTGACGAAATAACCGCGCCCTTCGACTTCGGTACGCAACGTGCGTCGACCTTCCAGCTCACGGTAAACCAGACCGTCCAGCGCCTCGACCTCAACAAAGGCATCGCGTCCGTTCCACAGGCTTTTGAACGGTTCAGCGAGAATCAACTTCATCCGTGGTGCTCCGCCAGAATCACATCGGCCGCGTGCTGCGGCATGCTGTACAGATCCGCCGTATCGGCGAAGGCCAGACCGTGTTGGCTCCAGGCTGCGCGCGCAGAGTCATCGGCGAGCATGGTAGCGAGGTATTGATTGAGTTGCGCCTGGTCGAACGGGTCGGTCAACACCCGTCCGCAATCCGCTTCGGCGATGTAATGGGCGTAACCACATACAGCGCTCACTAGCACGGGCAGGCCTGCCACCAGCGCTTCAAGCAACACGGTGCCGGTGTTTTCGTTGTAGGCCGGGTGAATCAACAGATCAGCCCCCATCAGGAAACGCGGAATATCGCTGCGTCCTTTAAGAAACTGCACCTGTTCCCCGATTCCCAAGGTAGCGCTTTGCACCTGGAATACTTTGGGGTCGTCTTGACCGATTACAAACAATCGAGTGCGCTTTTTCAGCTCCGATGGCAACGCAGCCAATGCTTTCAAGCTGCGGTCGACGCCCTTGGTCTTGAACCCCGAGCCAATCTGTACCACCAGCAAGTCGTCGTCTGCCAAGCCGAACTCCTGGCGGAACTCAGCGCGAATCTGCGGCGCATTGGCCGGGGCGCGACGGTCCAGGCTGATGCCCGGCGGCAATAGATGAAAGCGTTCGGCCGGGGTGTCGTAGTGTTTGACGAACAATGGCTGCTGAACTTCCGAAATCATCAAGACCTCGGTTTTTGAGTCTTTGGCGAACACCGCCCGCTCGTAAGCGGCGAAATGCCGGTAGCGACCCCAACGGCGGTATAGCGAATTGCGCAGATTTTGCGCTTTGTCTTCAAAGCAGCCGTCGGCAGCGTAGTACACGTCCAGGCCGGGCATTTTGTTGAAGCCCACTAGACGATCTACCGGGCGCTTAAGCAGATCCGTTTCGACCCATGCCGTGAGCTTTTCGTAGCGCGAGTGATTGAACAGCGCCTTGACCGGCACCATCACCACATCGAAACCAGGCGGAACCTCACCTTCCCAGGTCAGGGTGTACACGCGGATCAAGTGGCCGCGTTGCTGGCATTCCAAGGCAATGCGCATGAAGTCACGCTGCAGGCCGCCAAACGGGAAATATTTATACAGTACAAAAGCCAATTGCATCAGCTGGGTTCCTTTGCCAGCAACAGCGAGCCCAACTGGCTCGCTACTCGCTCGGGATTCAAACGAGTGAAGCACAACGGCCACTCGTTATTTAGATCAAAACGACGCCGTTCTTCAGGTGTCGGGCGATAAGTGCATTTCTTTTGCAGGCACGGCGCGCAAGGAAAATCGCTCGCAATATGGACCTGTGACCGACCGTAGGCACCGGTCAGCACCGGATTGGTCGGACCGAACAGTGACAAGGTCGGCACGTCCAACGCTGCCGCCAAATGACCGAGCCCGGTGTCCACCGCGACACAGGCTTGCGCGCCCACCAGCATGCGCGCCATGCCGGCCAGGTTCAGCTTGGGCAGCACCACGACGTTATCCAGACCATGAGCAATGCGCTGGGCACGGGCCAACTCGGCAGGGTTGCCCCACGGCAGCCGCACCTGCATTCCGCGCCCGCCCATGATCTCTGCCAACTGCCGCCAATAAAGCTCGGGCCAATGTTTAGTGCCCCACGTGGTGCCATGCAGGAACAACACGAACGGCGTCTCGACCGGTGCGTCTATCAAGCGCGAACGATCCAGGCCGTAATCACCGATGTCGTCCGGCATTTCGTAACCCAGGGCTTGGGCAAACAGCAACCGCGAGCGCTGCACCGCATGTTGCGCCGGGCTGACCGGAAAGTGCCGGTCATAGAAGCGGCTGGCCAACGGTTCACGGGCCGACAGCTTATCAAGACCCACTATTGGCGCATTGACGTAGCGGGTGAGCCAGGCACTTTTCACCAGCCCCTGAGCGTCGATCACCAAATCGTAGTGAACCTCGCCCAAGCGTTTCTTTAAACCGCGCCATTCTCCGCCCTTGAACGTTTGCCAGAGGCTCTTGCGCCAGCGACGAATCGCCACCGGAATCACATCCGCCACCGCTGGGTGCCAGGACGGAATTTCGGCGAAGTTCTCCTCCACCACCCAATCGAACTGGATGCCTGGCAACGCACGCGCCGCGTCGGTCAACGCTGGCAATGCGTGAATCACATCGCCCAGCGAAGAGGTTTTAATCAACAGTACCCGCAAGCTACACAAAATCAGAAAACCTCGACCGGTGTGCCGCCCAGACGCTCCAGCGCCTCGACCACAGGTTTGGGCTCAAGCAGCCGCAGACAATTGTAATGACCAAAACGGCACGTGCGATCAAAGCAGGGGCTGCATTCGATGCCCAGTCGAACGATTTCGACGTGTTCGGCCAAAGGCGGTGTGAACGCCGGCGAGGTGGAACCGTATACCGCCACCAGCGGCAGATTGAGCGCCGCCGCCACGTGCATCAGCCCGGAGTCATTGGAGACCACAGCGTCGGCGCAGGACATCAGATCAATCGCTTCGGCCAAGGAGGTTTCGCCGCAGAGATTGACGGATTCTTCGCGCAAGCCTGGAATCAGCCGTTCACGGATGGCCTCACCCACTGGATGGTCCTTTTTCGAGCCGAACAGCCAGACTTGCCACCCTTCACGAATCTTGGCTTCGGCAACTTTGGCGTAATGGTCGGAAGGCCAGCGTTTGGACTCGCCAAACTCAGCGCCAGGACACAGCACCAGTACCGGGCGATCCAGGCTCAAGCTGAATTTATGCAGCGCGGCCTCTCGGGTAGCGGCATCGATCTGCAGGTTCGGACGCGGATAAGGCCGAGGAATTTCCGCGCCCGACTCATAGGCGAGCGCCATGAACCGCTCGATCATCAGCGGGTAACGCTGTTTATCGAGGGTACGTACATCATTAAGCAGTCCATAACGAAACTCGCCACGCCAGCCAGTGCGCTTGGGAATGCGTGCAAAAAACGGCACCAGCGCCGATTTCAGCGAGTTTGGCAACAAAATCGCCTGGTCGTACTGGCCCGCCAACGACTTGCCGATTTTCCAGCGAGTGGCTAACTCAAGCGCGCCATGGCCGAGGGGAAAGCTCAAGGCCTTGCGCACTTCTGGCATGCGTTCGAGGATCGGCCGACTCCACTCGGGCGCCAGCACATCGATTTCACACTGGGGATGACGCTGTTTCAAACATTGGAACAGCGTTTGCGCCATTACCATGTCGCCGACCCAGCTTGGCCCTACGATCAGAATTCTCATGTGTAATCCAAAAACCACCAGAAATGATCAGGGAGGCAAGCCAGGTTGTGGTGCGCTTCCACCCAACCTGACGCCTCCCTGTCATAGCTATTAAGACACGCATCATCAGCGTGTCGTATCGATGCTTAGCTCAAGCCCAACCCCGTCCAGATCCGCAGCACTTCACGCCGCTCAGCGTGAAACTGATCGCCGCTGACCACCCCGGCCTGCTTCTGCAAAGCCTGGCGGTGCGCGGCTGAACGGTAGGCTTTATAGGCCTCTCGTAACAACTCGGCGTCCGCATCGGACATCAAACCGGCGCGCTCCAACCCTTCGAGAATGCGGATGTTGTCGGTGTAACGCAGCAGTTCCGGATGCTCACGGGACCACGCCAAGGCCGCGTATTGCACCATAAATTCGATATCGACGATACCACCGGCATCTTGCTTGAGATCGAACGGCGCCGTGGCTTCAAAGGCGTTCGCCGCCGTTCCGGCAGCCGTTGCCTTGCTGCCGAGGTTATCGCGCATCTTGGCGCGCATCTCGCTGACTTCGACCCGCAACGTGGTTAAATCGCGCTCTCGACCCAATACCGCGGCGCGGACTGTTTCAAAGTCCGCACCCACTTGTTGACTGCCCACCAATACCCGGGCACGCACCAGTGCCTGGTGTTCCCACGTCCAGGCCTCGTTCTGCTGATAGCGATTGAACGCACCAATCGAACTGACCAACAACCCTGACGCGCCTGACGGACGCAAGCGCATATCGACTTCGTACAATTGGCCCGAGTTGGTTTGGGCGGTCAGCAGGTGAATGATCCGCTGCCCCAGCCGGGTGAAGAATTGCGCGCTGTCGATAGGTTTGGCGCCATCGGTTTCAGCCTGGGGATCGCCGTCATGAATGAACACCAGATCCAGGTCGGAACCGTGTCCCAGTTCGATACCACCCACTTTGCCGTAACCGACGATGACAAAGCCCGGATCACACAGCGTACCGTCGGAACGCATCGGCGTACCGTGCTTCGCCACCGTGTGCCGCCACGCCAGCGCCAGCACCTGCTGAAGAATCGCTTCCGCCAGCCAGGTCAGGTAATCACTGACTTTCATCAGCGGCAAGTTGCCGCTGATCTCTGAGGCGGCAACCCGCAGGCTGTGGGCCAATTTGAAATGGCGCAAGGCTTCCATCTGCTGTTCGAGGTCGTCTTCCGGGATACGGGTCAGCCGCTCACGCAGCTCTGCCGCCAGCTCGGGCGCAAGGGGCGGGCTGAACAGGCGACCTTCGTTCAGCAGCTCATCCAGCAGCAGCGGGAATCGAGCGATTTGCTCGGCGATCCACGGACTGGCGGCACACAGGGTCAGCAAACGCCGCAAAGCGCCGGGATTTTCAGTGAGCAGCACCAGATACGCCGAACGCCGAGCCACGGCTTCCACCAGCGGCAGCACACGCTCCAACACCAGGTCCGGATTACTGTGTTCCACTGCCTGGGCCAGCAGCCTGGGGATAAACGCATCCAGACGCTCACGTCCGAGCCGTTGCATGGCGCGCAATTGCGGACTGTTGCGCAGTCCCGACAGGCATTTCAAGGCCTTGGTCGCATCAGCGAAACCGCCCTCTTCAAGCTGTCGACAAGCTGCGTTTTCATCCTGGGACTCTTCCCACAACGGCAGCCATTCGCCGCCAACCACGACCTCACTGTTTTCGTCGCCTTCTTCCTCATCCGGGTCGGCGATGACTTGGCGAAAATGCCACGCGACTCGACCACGCCAATACATCAGGCGCTCATGGAAGCTCGCCCAATCGTCAAAGCCCAACATGAAGGCAATGCGCGCCTGATCAGCCTCACCGTCCGGCAGCATCTGCGTCTGGCGGTCTGCAATGGCCTGGATCGCATGCTCGGTGTACCGCAAAAACTCATAGCCCTCGCGCAGCTCGCTGATCACCGCAGCTGGCAGGTAACCCTGGCCTTGCAGCGTACTCAGCACTTTCAACAACGGTCTTTGCTGCAGGCTGAGGTCACGACCCCCGTGAATCAACTGGAACGCCTGGGCAATAAATTCGACTTCACGAATGCCGCCGGAGCCGAGTTTGATGTTGTCGGCCATGCCTTTGCGGCGGACTTCCTGATGGATCAGCTGCTTCATGGTCCGCAGCGCTTCGATGGCCGAGAAATCAAGATAACGCCGGTAAACAAACGGCCGCAGCAGGTCGAGCAATTGCGCCCCCGCCACCTGATCGCCACCGACGACCCGCGCCTTGATCATGGCGTAACGTTCCCAGTCGCGGCCTTGATCCTGGTAATACTGCTCCAGCGCGTTAAAACTCAGTACCAACGCACCAGACGAGCCGTAAGGCCGCAGGCGCATGTCCACGCGAAAAACGAAACCGTCAACCGTGATCGGGTCCAGCGCCTTGATCAGTCGCTGACCGAGACGGATGAAGAATTCCTGATTATCGATGGGACGTTTGACGCCCTGGGTTTCGCCGCCCTCGGGGTAGCCGAAGATCAAATCGATGTCCGAAGAGAGATTAAGCTCAACGGCCCCCAGCTTGCCCATCCCGAGGATGACCATCTGCTGCGGCTCGCCGCTGCGGCGTCCGATGGGTGTGCCGAACTGCTGGCAATGGCGCACGTACAGCCATCGGTAAGCCAGATCAATGCTCGCATCGGCCATGTCTGACAGGTCGCGACAGGTTTCTATAAGGTCGGCCTGGCGCGTCAGGTCACGCCAGATAATGCGAACTTGGTGCCGGGTGCGCTGTCGACGCAACAGGCGACCCAGGTCGTCTTCGGATTCAGCGGTCAGTACGGCGGCGGCTATTTGTGCGCGCAGCTCACCTTCGGCGAAACTGCGATCCAGTTGCCCGGAGTCCACCAGATCAAACAACATCTGTGGGTCACGGGACGTTTGCTCGGCGACAAAGTCACTGGCGGCGCATACCCGGTCAAAGGCAGTACGCCGGGAGGCGGGCCATGCATCGAGTTGCGCCAGTGCCGCGTCAGACAATACGGCCGCGTTGCTACGTAAAGTCTGTTGCGCACGACCGACAAACGGCAGGAGGATGGCCGGCAGATCGGCGAGTAAAGGGAGGCTCATGGTCTATCCTTGGTCGGCGTGAGAAACGGCCGCTGCGGTGACAGGGAGAAGTACACAACCGACAGGATCGTCGAACAAAAGTTATAAATAGCTGAAAAAACACATTTGTTGGCAGCCAGCATCAAGTTTTAACCTGTTAGAGTTCACTTCGCACTCACAATATCGATTTACTTCACAACGCAGCAGGAGCTGAATTCGCGCTGTTCTGTAGTTTTACTACTAAGGCCTAAAGCCTAAGGGCTGAAATGGCCGACGATTTGTAGTAAAACTACACAACGCCGGTACAACCTCCGGTCATCCAAGAATTTATGTCGTCTGCCCACAAGGCCAGTCGCAAACTCAGGCAACCGATTCTGGAAGCCTTTCCGCCCTGGAGCAAGCCATGCAAGACCTCGATCCCGTCGAAACCCAGGAAT
>NZ_JAQGNX010000005.1 GCF_028293835.1 Pseudomonas sp. | reverse complement strand
TTAAACCAGCCCAACTTGATCACAAACAGAATTGAAAGTATCACCAGCGCCGGGTTCAGTTCCCGCGCTTTGCCGGACAGCAACTTGATCGCGGTCCAGGAAATAAACCCCAGGGCGATGCCGTTGGCGATGGAGAAGGTAAACGGCATCGCCAGCGTGGTGACCACCACCGGTGCCGCGACGGTAATGTCGTCCCACTCGATTTCCGCCAGGCCAGACATCATCAGTACCGCGACGAACATCAGTGCCGGGGCGGTGGCATAGGCCGGGACGCTGCCTGCCAGCGGCGCGAAGAACAGCGCCAGCAGAAACAGAATCGCGACGACGACGGCGGTCAAACCGGTACGGCCACCGGCGCTGACGCCGGCTGCGGATTCGATGTAGCTGGTGGTGGTGGAAGTGCCCAGCAGCGAACCGGCCATGGCGGCGGTGCTGTCAGCGATGAGTGCGCGGCCCATTTTCGGCATATAGCCGTCTTTGCCCATCAGCCCAGCGCGTTTGGCGACGCCGATCAAGGTGCCGGAGTTGTCGAACAAATCGACGAACAGAAACGAGAAGATCACGCTGAACAGCCCGATGTCCAAGGCGCCTTTGATGTCCAGTTGCAGAAAGGTCGGCGCCAGGGACGGCGGCATCGATATCACGCCACCGAACGGCGAAAAGTGGAAAACGATCGAAACGATGGTCACCACCAGAATTCCGATCAACACCGCGCCTTTGACCCGCAGCGCTTCCAGGGCCACGATCAGGAAAAACCCGAGGGTAGCGAGGATCGGCCCTGGTTTGGCCAGGTCGCCCAAGCCGACGAAAGTGGCCGGGTCGGCGACCACGATGCTGGCGTTCTTCAGTGCGATCAACGCCAGAAACAGCCCGATACCCGCCGCAATCGCTGAACGCAACGGCAGCGGAATGCTGTTGATGATCCATTCGCGGATCTTGAAAATCGACAGAATGAAGAACATCACCGCCGAGATAAACACCGCGCCCAGAGCCACTTGCCAGGTGTGGCCCATGTGCAACACAACGGTGTAGGTGAAGAAGGCGTTGAGGCCCATGCCGGGTGCCAGGGCAATCGGGTAGTTGGCGATCAGCCCCATAACGGCTGAACCGATGGCCGCCGCCAGGCAGGTCGCGACGAACACGGCGCCTTTGTCCATGCCGGTGTCGCCGAGGATGCTCGGGTTGACGAACAGGATGTAGGCCATGGCCAGGAAGGTGGTAACGCCCGCGAGAATCTCGGTGCGCACATTCGTATTGTGTGCGTTTAGTTGGAACAGCCTTTCCAGCATGTCTAGTTCCCCATGACGCAACCTGCGCCGTAAATGTATCGACTAAAACAGCAAAGCACAGGATGTTGAAAACGCCTGAGATTTTCTGTGTCTCGGAAAAAGCCGCGCATCATACCAGTAGCTCAGGTGGATGGCTGCTGGCAGATATTCGATGTTTGTTCTCTGTCTCTCGCAAATCATGCAGGAAGTCGGCCATTCAACGGATCTGCCAACGACTACGGCAAGTCATAAAAACTGACTAAGCTCAGAGCACCATTGCGAAGGATTTTTTGATGACTCAACGAGCCTTGATTGCCGTCGCGGACGGCATTGATGACCTGCAAAGCGCGACTTTAATCGATGTAATGAGGCGTGCCGAAATTGCGGTGGTGGTGGCCAGCATTGGGTCACGGCGGATGCTGACGGCCGCCCGTGGCACGCGTTTAACTGCCGACGCTATGTTGGTCGATGTGTTGGCGCAGACGTTTGATTTAATCGTATTACCGGGCGGCATGCCGGGGGCTGAGCATCTGGCTGCGCATCAGCCGTTGGCCCAGCGCGTGGTAGAGCAAGCGAAGGCAGGACTTTTTTATGCGGCCATTGGCGAGGCCCCCGCCGTGGCGTTGCAGGCGTACGGCGTGCTCAAACAACGGCGGATGACCTGTCATCAAGAGGTCAGTGATCGGTTGTCCGGTTGTGTGTTTGTTGATCAGCCGGTAGTAGTCGACGGCAACTGCACCACGGCCCAAGGCTCGGCCGCAGCGCTGGAGTTTGCGCTGGTGCTGGTTGAGCAACTGTGCGGGAAAGCAAAGCGGGCTGCAGTTTTGAAGCTGTTGGGCTGACCGATGTACCGCGTAAACCCTTCGCGAATCAATTCACCCCAGGGTTGGAAGGTGTCCAACTTTCGGGGCGCAGTTCAGGTTGTCTTTAAATCAATAAGTTATGCAGTGTTTGATAAAAGTCAGCGAAGGCCATGACGCGGCCTGCCCGATACACCCCATCACCCGCCCTGAACGTTGCCCACCTCACGAAGTCGTAAAAATTAGACGCAGAGCACTGCGCTACAAGCTACCTACCGTGAGGTTTCCAATGAGCGTGACGACCCAAACGGATTTCGCTGGCCACGCGATCCAGCTGACCCTTAACGGCCAAATTCGCCAACTCGATGTGCAACCGTGGACCACGTTGCTTGACTTGTTGCGCGAGCAACTGGACCTGATTGGCACCAAAAAAGGCTGTGACCATGGGCAATGTGGTGCCTGCACGGTGCTGCGCGATGGCAAACGCATCAACGCATGCCTGACGCTGGCGATCATGTGCGATGGCGCCGAGTTGACCACCATCGAAGGGTTGGCCCAAGGCGGTCAACTGCATCCGCTGCAGCAGGCGTTCATTAAACATGACGCATTTCAGTGCGGTTATTGCACGCCGGGGCAGATTTGCTCTGCAGTGGGCCTCGCCAACGAAGGCCGTGGCAATAGTCGCGCCGAGATTCAGGAACTGATGAGCGGGAATCTATGCCGTTGTGGTGCGTACAGCAACATTCTCGCGGCGGTCGAAGAGACCTTGCCGCAGTTGCGCGCGCAGCACTCAACGGACCGGCAACCTGACGTTGCTGTCATTGAAATAGCAGCAGCAACGACAGAGGAACTGACCCATGAACCCGTTTAGTTACAGCAAACCCAGCGATGTTACCCAGGCAATCAGCCTGGCGGGACCGGCGACGCGCTTTATCGCCGGGGGCACCAATTTGCTGGACTTGATGAAGGAAAATGTCGCGCGCCCAGAACACTTGATCGACATCACCGGACTACCCCTTGGCGAAATCCGCGAAACGTCCAGCGGCGGGCTATTGATCGGCGCATTGGTGAGCAATGCCGACCTGGCATGGAACCCGCAAATCGAGCAGCGTTACCCGTTGGTTTCCCAAGCGCTACTGGCCGGCGCATCGCCGCAGTTGCGCAACATGGCCAGCACGGGGGGCAATTTGTTGCAACGCACCCGCTGTTATTATTTTTATGACGCCACGGTGCCCTGCAACAAGCGCGAACCCGGCAGTGGCTGCCCGGCACGGGACGGGCTAAACCGGATTCATGCGATCCTCGGTGCCAGCGATGAATGCGTAGCCACCCATCCGTCTGACCTGTGTGTTGCCTTGGCCGCGCTTGACGCGGTGGTCCATGTGGAGGGTCGTACTGGCGAGCGGACTATTGAATTCGCTGATTTCCACCGCCTGCCGGGCAACCAGCCCGAACGCGACAACCAGTTGGCTGACGATGAACTGATCACCGCAGTCGAGTTGCCTGCCCGAGGTTTTGCCTCAAACAGCAACTACCTGAAAATTCGTGATCGCGCGTCGTACGCGTTTGCATTGGTCTCCGTTGCAGCAGCGTTGGAAATGGATGGCGACATCGTGACGGACGCCCGATTGGCACTGGGCGGTGTTGCACACAAGCCTTGGCGCGACCAGGAAGCGGAAGCCTTGCTGATCGGTAAGCCAGCATCTATCGAGCACTTCCGTGCCGTCGCCGATGCGGTGTTAAGGCACGCACAGCCGCTGGAACATAACGGTTTCAAAATCGAATTGGCACGTCGCGCAATCATTCGCGCTCTGGGCGATGCCGCTGCGGGAGGGCAAGCCTGATGAACACCACTATTAATCCCATGGGCCAGTCACTGGACCGGGTCGATGGCCTGCTCAAAGTCACCGGTCAGGCGCGGTACGCAGGGGAATTTCCGGAAGCCGGTCTGCTGCATGGCAGCGTGGTTTCAAGCACCATCGCCAAAGGTCGAGTGATGTCCATTGATGCCTCGGCAGCGCTGAAAGTGCCGGGTGTGCTGATGGTCCTGGACCATACCAATCGCCCCAGACTCGCCAGTTATGACGAGGATTACGATGACGCCGACTCCGCCGAGGGTTCGCCGTTTCGCCCACTGTATAACGATCGCGTACTGTACAGCGGCCAGCCGTTGGCACTGGTGGTTGCTGACACTTTGGAGCTGGCACGCTACGCGGGTTCCCTGGTGCGCATTGAATACGCCTGCGAACCCCATGAGACCGATCTGCTGGCGGAACAGGACGCGGCGCACACCGCTCCGGCGGAAACCCCCAAGCCACGGGGCCATTTCCAGACTGAATTGGCGGGCGCAGCGTTGAGTGTCGACGTTCGCTACAGCACCCCCAATGAGCATCACAACCCCATGGAGCCGCACGCATCGACAGTGTTGTACCAGGCTAATGGCAGCTTGCAGATTCACGACAAAACTCAAGGCACGCAGAACTGCCAAAGCTACATTCAGAAAGTGTTCGGTCTGGAAAAGGACCAAGTGCGGATCCTCGCAGCGTTTGTCGGCGGCGCCTTTGGTTCGGGTTTGCGCCCGCAATATCAATTGCCCTTGGCAGTGATGGCGGCGCTGGAGCTTAGGCGTTCGGTGCGGGTGACCCTGACTCGCCAGCAGATGTTTACCTTTGGTTATCGTCCACGGACCTTGCAGCGTCTGCGTTTGGGCGCCGCTGCCAACGGTCGGCTGGTTGCAGTGGGGCACGATGCGGTTGGGCAGACTTCGCGTTTCGAAGATTTTACCGAGCACGTCGTCGAATGGAGCGGCATGCTCTATAAGTGCGACAACGTTGAGCTGACCTACAAATTGGCTTCACTGGACGTCTATACCCCATTGGACATGCGTGCGCCTGGCGCTGCGCTGGGTGTAAATGGTCTCGAATGTGCCATGGACGAATTGGCCTGCGCGCTGGCCATCGACCCGGTGCAGCTGCGGTTGGTCAACTTCGCCGAGCGTAACGGCAATGAGGACAAACCTTATTCCAGCAAAGAGCTACGCGCCTGTTATGCACAAGGTGCAGAGCGTTTTGGTTGGGGTCAGCGCAACCCCGAGCCGCGCAGCATGCGCAAAGGACGGCAGCTGATTGGTTGGGGAATGGCGGGCGGCGTCTGGGAATCGATGCAGATGAAGGCCAGCGCCAAGGCGAAAATCGACGCCGAAGGCAAACTGACCGTCAGCAGCGCGACTACTGACATCGGCACGGGTACTTACACGGTGATGACCCAAATCGCCGCGGCCAGCGCCGGGGTTGCACTGGAAAACGTTACTTTTGTACTGGGTGACTCGTCGCTGCCCACCGCGCCGTTGCAAGGAGGTTCGTTCACCGTGTCGTCGGTTGGCACTGCGGTACAGCAGGCGTGCGAAGCATTGCGCGGAAAATTGCTCAACGCTGCCCGTGAAATCAATCCGGGGTTCGCTTCGGCAACGGTGGAGCAACTGACCGTGGACGGTGGGTACATGCGCTTCGGCGAACAACAACTGGCGCTTGCAGACATCGTTCGCGCAGTACCCGGCCAGCAACTGGAAGTGCAAGTCGATGCCGAGCCTGACGAAGAAAAACGCAAGCCCTACGCCACCGCGACGCATTCAGCGGTGTTCGTTGAAGTGCAGGTCGATGAGGACTTGGGCAGCGTGCGGGTCACTCGTGTCGTGAGTGCGGTCGCGGCGGGGCGTGTAGTCAATCCGAAATTGGCCCGTAGCCAAATTCTCGGTGGCGTGGTGTGGGGTGTCGGCATGGCCTTGCACGAAGAGGCTCAGACCGACCACAACCTTGGGCGCACCATGAACCACAGCCTGGCCGAATACCACATCCCAGTGAACGCCGACGTCGGTAGTATCGACGTGATATTTGTCGAAGAGAAAGACGACATCGTCAATGCGCTGGGTTCCAAAGGGGTCGGTGAAATAGGGATTTGTGGTGTAGCCGCAGCGGTCGCTAATGCTGTTTATCACGCCACGGGTAAGCGGATTCGAGACTTTCCCATCACCCTCGACAAGCTGATTTAAACTGCCCCTTTCGGCTCTCGGCTCTCGGCTCTGGGCTCTGCAGGAGGTTCCGCGACGTCTCCTGACGCCGCGCTGTTGCGCCTTCGGCAGCCCCTGTAGGCGCCTAGTGGCGTTATGCCTCGCTTAATGTCGCCAGTGTGCAAGTGCGCGTCGCACAGGGGCGTTTTATCTGGCGCACTGCTGCGTAATTTGGTACGACACGGCAACGTCCGATTGCCGATCTGCCCATACTCTTTCTATAAAACTGCCATCGCTTTATATAAAAAAGACAGCCAACCCGAGGGAGCGCGCATGAAGAGATTTATCCGTCATATCAGTTGTGGTGTGTTGATGCTAAGCAGTAGTGCGTTGATGGCGGCCGAACCCGCAGCGTGTCAGAACGTGCGTATGGGTGTGGTCAACTGGACGGATGTAATTGCCACCAGTGCGGTAGCAGAAGTGTTGCTCAAGAATATCGGATATGAAGTCAAGCAAACCAGCGCGGCGCAACAAATCGTATTCGGCGGCATGCGTGACGGGCGACTGGATGTGTTTCTGGGCTACTGGAAACCGGCCATGGATAAAAACATCGCACCGTTTATCGCCGCCAATCAAGTCAAAGTTTTCGAAAAACCCAGCATGAATGACGCACAAGCCACCCTGGCCGTGCCTGATTATGTGGCGGCCGGCGGCCTGAAGACCTTCGCTGATATTGCGAAATTCAAAGACAAACTCGGTGGCAAAATCTACGGTATTGAACCGGGGACCGGCGCCAACTCCACGATCAAAGCCATGATCGACAGCAACCAGTTTGGCTTGGGTGGCTTCCAATTGGTTGAATCGGGTGAGGCGGGTATGCTCGCGGCCGTCTCCCGGGCCATCAAGCGTAACGAGTGGGTGGTATTTGTCGGCTGGGCTCCGCACCCAATGAACATCAACATGAAAATTGCGTACCTGAGTGGCAGTGACGACGTGTTTGGCCCGAATGAAGGCGCTGCGACCGTATCCGTTGTCACAGCACCGGACTACGCTCAGCGCTGCCCTAACGTCAGCCGTCTGTTAAGCAATCTGACCTTCAATGCTGCGCAGGAAAGCCAGTTGATGGTGCCGATCATGGACCGCAAGGCGCCAGACGATGTGGCCAGGCAATGGTTGCGCGACCACCCGGAAGACGTACAACGCTGGCTGGCCGGTGTCACCACGTTCGACGGCAAAGACGCCGCTAAGACCCTGCAACTCAGCCTCAATCAGTAACGCTTAACCCCGCCTTTGCCCGGCCCCTCCACGATGTGGGGCGGGCTGGAGCCCATATGACCTCGCCTTATCCGTTGTCGCCTGCAATGGCCGAATTTGTTGCGCTTACCCTCGGCTTCACCGCCGAAACACCGGACATCAACGGCATGCGCGAAGCCTATTCACGCATGTGCCGCGCGTTTACCCCCGAGCGGCCTCCGGGCCTCAACGTAATGGATCGCTCCGTGGCTGGCGTACCGGTTCGCTGCTATCGACCCGCCGGTGCTGTGCCTGAAAAGGGCTGGCCGTGCGTGGTCTATCTGCACGGCGGTGGTTGGGTCGTGGGAAATCTGGAGTCCCATGACTTTTTGACTGCCGCATTGGCCGCCGATCTCAACGCGGTAATCATTGCCGTGGATTACCGGCTGGCACCGGAGTTCCCGTTCCCGGCAGCGTTCGACGACTGCCTGGCGGTATGGCGCGCAGTACAGCGGGCGTCCACTGAACTCAATGTTGATCCACAACGTGTCGCAATCGCGGGAGACAGCGCGGGAGGCAACTTAGCGGCAGCAGTCTGTTTGGCGCTACGCGACGCTGGCGATACTCAGCCCAGCGGCCAGGTTTTGCTGTATCCAGGATTGGGCGGGGCGGCGGACTTGCCATCGCGCAGCGAATGCGCCGATGCGCCGCTGTTGAGCAGTAACGATATCGAGTGTTATAGAGCGTTATACCTGACCCATCGCGGTCAGGAAAAACTGCCCTACGCCATGCCGCTGATGGCCAACGACTTCAATCTTTTAGCCCCTGCATTCATCGCCGTAGCGCAATACGACCCGCTGCGTGACGATGGCGTTTGTTATCACAAAGCGTTAAAGAACGCGGGTGTGCACAGCGAGTTTTACCTGGGGGCAGGGCTGGTCCACGGGTGTTTGCGGGCTAAAGGCAAAGCGGCTGAGGTGGATGCTTTGTACAGTCGGTTGATAACCGCCCTACGGGGTTTTTTGGTCTAAAGAACGTCGCATTTCCTAGCAGACAACGTGTCTCTACAGATCCGGGCCGCTCCAAATGGGATCGCTACAACAATCCCGGTGAGCGACTTGTTCGCGAAGGCAGCGGCGCGGTCCGTCAGATAACCGCGCGCGCGTCCCGAACACATTCGGTCCACAGCGAAGTCTTGATTCCTAGACCGCCTCTCTTTCCTGCTCCACCACGATATCGCGCATCCGGTCACGGTTAGCCAAAGACGGAAACAGTTTGATCCAGGTTCCAGTGACCACCAGAGTACCAATCCCGCCCAGCACCACGGCTGGCACGGTGCCGAACCAATGAGCGGTGAGGCCCGATTCGAACTCGCCGAGTTGATTGGACGCGCCGATAAACAGGCCATTCACCGCACTGACTCGGCCGCGCATTTCGTCTGGGGTCTCCAGTTGCACGAACGATGCCCGAATGACCATGCTGATCATGTCCGCCGCGCCGAGTACCGCGAGTACTGCCAACGAAAACCAGAACGACGTCGACAAGCCAAAGGCGATGGTCGCCACGCCGAATACGCCGACCGCCGTGAACATCACCCGGCCGACGTTACGGTCCACCGAGAACCGCGCCAGCCAGAACGACATCAGCAGCGCGCCCACTGCCGGCGCGGAGCGCAACAGGCCGAGGCCCCACGGTCCGGTGAGTAAAATGTCTTTGGCGAACACCGGCAGCAGCGCCGTAGCCCCGCCGAGCAACACGGCGAACAGGTCCAGGGAAATCGCGCCGAGGATGTCGGGGCGGCTGCGAATAAAACGAATTCCGGCAAGCAACGAATCCAGCGTGGCCTTGCCGGTATTCAACGGCGTTTGCCGCTTGGGCAGATTGAGCATCAGCGCGCAGGCAATAATATAGAGGACCACCGTCGGTCCGTAGACCCAGGCGCTGCCGAACGCGTACAGAAAACCGCCCAGGGCTGGTGCGACAATGGTCGCCGATTGCTGAGCCGACTGCGCGGCGGCCACGGCTCTGGGAAACAGCCCGTTAGGCACAATGGAAGGCAATAGCGCCTGAGTCGTCGGCATCTCGAACGAACGGGCCGCACCCAGCAGGAACGACAAAATGAAGATCATTTCCGGGGTGATGGTGCTGGTGCTGCTGCCAATGAACAGGGCAAGCGCAATCAAAGCCTGTGCCGCCTGACAGATCGCAGCGACGATGCGCCGGTCATAACGATCAGCAACATGCCCGGTATGCAGCATGAAAATGACCCGCGGAATGAACTGCACCAGGCCCACAAGCCCCAGATCCAGCACGTTGCCGGTCAGTTGATAAATGTTCCAGCCGATAGCGACGCTGAGCATCTGGAAGCCACTGGCGGTGAAAATTCGTGCAAACCAGAAAGCCAGAAAAGGGCGGTGATGGCGCAGCAACATAGGTGCTTGATTCGACATTTGAAACACGACCTCGACAGTGATGCGCGAGGTTAACATGTGCTTTGTAACATTTGTTTGCGCCGACGAGGCTGCGTCGCGTTTCTATTTAGCCGGGATCAGGTGAGACAACTCGCCACGCGACAATCAACCACACAGTTCATGCCTGAAAATGGGTCTACTCTTTGACCCATGGTTGATCTGGATCAACCCATGGTTGATCTGGATCAAAGTGCCTCCCGGCCTTGCGCGACGGGTCTTCTACAAATCCCTGCGTTGTGAAATCTCACAGAACAATTCCAACTCGTAGCACTCATATCCGTGGGGGCAGTTGGTGCTGACCCCGGTCAGTCGCCTGATTCACCTGATTAGAGGAAGACCTATGTTCGGTTTAGAGGCTATAGATCTCGCCCGAATTCAGTTTGCATTTACCATCTCGTTTCACATCCTGTTCCCTGCCATTACGATTGGTCTGGCAAGTTATCTGGCGGTGCTCGAAGGTTTGTGGCTGAAGACCCGGAACGACGTGTACCGTGACTTGTACCATTTCTGGTCGAAGATTTTTGCTGTCAACTTCGGCATGGGCGTGGTTTCCGGATTGGTTATGGCCTATCAGTTCGGTACCAACTGGAGTCGATTCTCAGACTTCGCTGGCGCTGTGACCGGGCCGCTGCTGACCTACGAAGTGCTGACTGCCTTCTTTCTGGAGGCCGGCTTCCTCGGCGTGATGTTGTTCGGCTGGAACAAGGTCGGGCGTAACCTGCACTTCTTCTCCACGGTCATGGTTGCTATAGGCACATTGATTTCGACGTTCTGGATTCTCGCGTCCAATAGCTGGATGCAGACGCCCCAGGGCTTTGAAATTGTCGATGGCCGGGTCATTCCGGTGGATTGGCTGGCGGTGATTTTCAACCCGTCGTTCCCATTCCGCCTGGCTCACATGGCCACTGCCGCGTTCGTCGCCACCGCCTTCTTCGTCGGTTCTTCGGCCGCCTGGCACCTGTTGCGCGGTCGTGATACCCCGCAAATCCGGACGATGCTGTCCATGGCAATGTGGATGGCCTTGCTGGTCGCGCCGATTCAAGCGGTCATCGGTGACTTCCACGGCCTGAATACGCTGAAGCATCAGCCGGCAAAAATCGCTGCAATCGAAGGTCACTGGGAAAATGACGGCGACAAAGCGACCCCATTGATCCTGTTTGGCCTGCCGGACATGAAAGCGGAGAAGACCAAATACGCTGTTGAAATCCCTTATCTGGGCAGCTTGATCCTGACGCATACGCTGACCGAGCAAGTGCCCACGTTGAAAAGCTTCAAGCCTGAAGACCGACCTAATTCGACCATTGTGTTCTGGTCATTCCGGGTCATGGTCGGGTTGGGCCTCTTGATGATCTTTACCGGATTATGGAGCCTGTGGCTGCGCAAGCGCGGCACGCTGTATCAATCCCGTGCGTTCTTGTACATGGCATTGTGGATGGGGCCGTCGGGCTTGATCGCGATTCTGGCGGGTTGGTTTACCACGGAAATAGGCCGTCAACCTTGGGTTGTATATGGGCTGATGCGCACCGCCGATGCCTCGTCCGGGCATAGCTTCGGGCAGATGAGCCTGACGCTGGGCTTGTTCGTGGTGGTCTACTTCACGCTGTTCGGTGTCGGGCTTGGCTACATGATGCGCCTGGTGCGCAAAGGTCCGATCATCAACGAAGGCAAGGAGCAGAAACACGGTGGTCCTGGCCGGAAACGTACGCCTGCACGTCCTCTCTCCGCTGCCGTCGAAGGCTCCGAAGACGGTGACCCACACGACAGCCTGACCAAGGGGAACTAAGTCATGGGTATTGATCTTCCGCTGATATGGGCCGTGATCATCATCTTCGGCATCATGATGTACGTGGTAATGGACGGTTTCGACCTGGGGATCGGGATTCTTTTTCCGTTCATCAAGGACGAGTCCGAACGCGATGTGATGATGAACACGGTCGCTCCCGTCTGGGACGGCAACGAAACCTGGCTGGTATTGGGCGGTGCCGCCCTGTATGGCGCCTTCCCGCTGGCCTATTCGGTGGTGTTGTCGGCGCTTTACCTGCCGATAATCCTGATGTTGATGGGTTTGATTTTTCGTGGCGTGGCCTTTGAGTTCCGCTTCAAGGCGACAGCAGAGAAACGTCATCTGTGGGACAAGGCGTTTATCGGTGGCTCGTTGGCCGCGACGTTCTTCCAAGGCGTCGCACTGGGGGCATTCATTGACGGCATTCCGGTGGTCAACCGCCAATTTTCAGGGGGCGGCCTTGATTGGCTCACACCGTTTACCCTGTTTTGCGGGTTAGCGCTGGTAGTTGCTTATGCGCTGCTGGGCTGCACATGGTTGATCATGAAGACCGAAGGCCAGCTGCAAAAGCAGATGCATGATCTGGCTCGGCCTTTGGCAATAGCGGTATTGGCTGTGACCGGCATTGTCAGCATCTGGACGCCGCTGGCCCACGCTGAAATCGCTCATCGCTGGTTCAGCCTGCCAAACCTGTTCTGGTTCTTGCCGGTGCCGGTCTTGGTACTGGTCACCATGTACGGCCTGTTCAAGGCCGTGGCTCGCAATGCGAACTACACTCCGTTCCTGCTGACACTGGTGCTGATCTTCCTCGGCTATAGCGGACTGGGGATCAGCTTGTGGCCACATATCGTGCCGCCGTCGATCACCATCTGGGAGGCCTCCGCGCCGCCGCAGAGCCAAGGCTTTATGTTGGTTGGCACGTTGTTCATCATCCCGTTCATCCTGGGCTACACCTTCTGGAGCTATTACGTGTTCCGCGGCAAGGTCACCCACGGAGACGGTTACCACTAGGAGGGTGCACTGATGTCTGGCAAAGGATCCGTACACGAACCAGACCCGGCCTTGAAAAAGCCGGTGTGGCAACGAATTGGCTGGTTAGTGGTGATTTATATCGGCAGCGTATCGGCCTTGGGCGTCGTCGCCTACGGCATGCGCCTGTTCATGAACGCAGCGGGTTTGACTACGCATTAGCCGTAACGCTCTGTAGGAGCCAACTTGTTAGCGAGGCATCAGAAAGTCAAACGCTCGCCAACACGTTAGCTCCTACAGAAGGTCACAGGTCATTTACGAGCTTTGAGCACCACGAACTTCGGCGTGGTCGCCATTTTCTCCACGCCGCGAAACAGCTTCGCCAGTTTGCTGTGATAACCCAAGTGACGGTTGCCAACGATGTACAAGGCACCGCCCACCACCAACGCATCGCGGGCTTGCTGAAACATCCGCCATGCCAGGAAGTCGCCCACCACTTGCTGTTGGTGAAACGGCGGATTGCACAGCACCACGTCCAGCGAATCAGCTTCTTGGCCAGCCAATCCATCAGCAGCGCGCACAGTCACTTCCCGCGCGCCCAGCGCGGTCTGCCAATTCTCACGGGCAGATTGCATTGCCATGAATGACTCATCCACCAGCGTGTAATGCGCTTGCGGATTCGCCAGTGCGCTGGCAATCGCCAACACCCCATTGCCGCAGCCCAAGTCAGCCACGCGTGCCGATCCGAGGTTGGTCGGCAGATGGGGCAGGAACGCACGAGTACCGATGTCCAGGCCTTCGCGGCAGAACACGTTGGCGTGGTTGACCAACTCAATCACCGGCTCGTCAAGCAGGTAACGAGTTGGGTAGGGCGACGCCTGCACACCCTTGAGTTCTGGTGTGGCGAGTAATAATCGCGCTTTTTTCACGGCCAGTGAGGCTTGTACCGGCCCAACGTATTGTTCCAGCAATTCACCTGCCGCCCGGGGTAAATGCTTGACCATCGCAGCGGCCACTACCTGGGCGCCGGGGGCCAAATGCCCCTGCAGGCGAATCAGTTGCTCCTCCAGCAAGGCCAAGGTTTTGGGCACCCGGATCAACACCCAGTCAAAGGCGCCGGTAAATGATTCGTTCGCCGGGATTACGGGTACGGCGTCGAACGGCTGGCCGTTGCGCATGAGGTTTTTTTCCAACCCCTGCAATGCAAGAAACGAGTCGCTGCTGCTGATCACGGTTGCATGGCTGGCCAGGCTAGCGGCCAATGCACCGAAGCTGTCGTTGAGTACCAGCACCCGGCTGGCCGGGTTCAGCCCCTGTTCCGCGACATGGCTGAGCAAGTATTCATCAGCGGCATCGAACGCCTGCAATGGCTCTTCCGGTTGGTCAGGTTGGCGGATGAGGTCGAGCTGAGCAAAGCGGCTGTTAAGCAAAGGCATGGGCACGAAAACTCTTATACGGCGTATTACGTGAGTGGCAAAATACCGCGCCCCTCGCAGAAGATATGGATTTTACGTGCTTTTCGGCTGATGGCCTGTGGTTTTCATTTTTATTGGAAAAGCCCTACAGAACGCCGCACATCATGGCCTGTGCTACCGCTGCGGTTTTATTGGATACGCCCATCTTTTTTACCGCATTGCTCATGTGAAAATGGATCGTACGTTCCTTCAAACTAAGAATGACGCCGATGTCTGATGCCGTCTTGCCAGCGGCGGACCATTTGAGTACTTCTACCTCCCTGACCGATAACGTCGGATGAATAAGCGCCAACGGCACGGGCACATAGCGCTGAATCATGATTGCCTTGAGCAAGTTGATCAGCGACGCGATCTGTTCGGCTTTTTCCGCGTAGGTAGCCGCTGAGATGGCGTAATGACTGCGGGCTTGAGTCAGCATTCGTTCGATGCCGTCCAGCGCCTGAATGGATTGGTCCCAGCCTTCGGACTGGGTGTAGAAGGGGTCATATTCTCGAACCGTTTCATCAACAGCGGATATGAGCTCCTGTACCTCGTTTGCGTTCCGGTTATCCATTTTTGAGCATCCATACTCGTGGTAGACGTTTAAAAGTGTAGGAAAATTCTGAAGTGCTGGAGCGCTCGGGATTAGAAGATTTGACTATTGGCGCTGGATCATCTCCTTCTAAATGTCACTACAAACCGCCGGTGTTTATCGAGGCAGCTTTGCGGGACACTAAGAGCAGTGTTTTTAAGTTACAGGAGCCAAGAGCGCACATGACTGCCAGTGCAGAGAAGTTCACCCACCAGACGCTGCTCAATGTCACCCCATTGACGCCGAGTCTGTTCACCTTGCGTACCACTCGCGACTCGGGATTTCGCTTCCGGGCCGGACAATTTGCGCGCTTGGGCGTGACTAAAGCCGATGGCACCGTTGTGTGGCGGGCCTATTCAATGGTGTCGTCGCCTCACGATGAGTTTCTCGAGTTTTTTTCCATTGTGGTACCGGGGGGAGAGTTCACCAGTGAACTCAGTCGATTGCGCGAAGGTGACACGTTGTTGGTGGATCGCCAGGCGTTTGGCTATTTGACCCTGGACCGTTTCGTCGACGGCCGAGACTTGTGGATGCTGTCCACAGGCACTGGCGTCGCGCCGTTTCTCTCGATTCTTCAGGACTTCGAGGTGTGGGAAAAGTTTGAGCGGATTGTCCTCGTGTACAGCGTGCGTGAGACCCGTGAACTGGCGTATCAGCAGTTGATTGCCGAATTGAATGAACGGGATTATCTGGCGGACTATGCCGGCAAGTTGCTGTTTTTGCCGACCGTGACCCGTGAGCAGCATCCCGGAGCATTAAGCGGGCGCATTACGCAACTGATTGAGAGTGGCGAGTTGGAGCAAGCCGCCGGGCTGACACTGACCCCGGAGCATTCGCGCGTCATGTTGTGCGGTAACCCACAAATGATCGACGACACCCGCAACATGCTGAAGCTGCGCGATTTGCAGCTCAGTTTGAGCCGCCGACCGGGGCAGGTGGCCGTCGAAACCTATTGGTAATCCTGTGGGGGTCGCCGTCGTCCAGAGGTGCCGTTTACGCAATGCCGTCAATCAGCCGAGCCGGGTTGGATCAGCCGTTAACGTCTCTAGTGGCTGCTCATTTCGTACTTTCAGCAAATCGCGAATTTCCCCCAGCAACACCTCTTGGGTGCTTGGCGCGGGGGGTAACGTCGGCGCAACAGCTTCTTCGCGCTTCAAGCGGTTGATTGCCTTGACCCCCATGAAGATTGCAAATGCCACGATGACGAAGTCGACAACCGACTGGATGAACTTGCCGTACGACAGCACCACCGCAGGCAGTGTGCCCTCGGCAGGCCGCAGGGTGACTGCCAGATCACTGAAATCCACCCCGCCAATCAATAGGCCAAGCGGCGGCATTACAACATCGCCGACGAACGACGAAACGATCTTGCCGAACGCCGCACCGATGATAATACCGACAGCCATGTCGACCACATTGCCTTTGACGGCGAACGCTTTGAACTCGCTTAGTACGCTCATGAGTCATTCCTTGTTACAGATGAGTAAATTTAACGCAGTGTAAGTCAGCCCTACGTCCCATGCCTTGTAGCCTAGCAATCGACAGGAATTTGTCCGGGAAGTTTTACCCGAACGGTATCCCGGCACCAGGGTTGCCGGTGATCGCTGAGGGTAAACCTGCGTTATGATTGCTCCCTTTTTACGATTGGGGTGGTTATGGCCAAGGCTAAGCGCATGTATGGCTGCACTGAGTGCGGCGCGACTTTTCCTAAATGGGCCGGCCAGTGCGGCGAATGTGGCGCCTGGAACACCTTGGTCGAGACAATGCTGGAAAACGGCGCTGCCACGCCCCCCAGCGGCCGCACCGGCTGGACCGGTCAGAAAGCCCAGATCAGAACCCTGGCCGAAGTCAGCGTCGAGGAAATGCCGCGTTTCACCACTAACTCTGCCGAACTCGACCGAGTACTCGGTGGCGGCCTGGTGGACGGTTCGGTGGTGCTGATCGGCGGCGATCCTGGCATCGGCAAGTCGACCATCCTGCTGCAGACGCTTTGTGCGCTGGCTGAGCAAATGCCAGCGCTGTATGTCACCGGCGAAGAGTCGCAGCAGCAGGTTGCCATGCGTGCCCGGCGTTTGGGGTTACCCCAGGACAAGCTGCGGGTCATGACTGAAACCTGTATCGAAACCATTATTGCCACGGCGCGCATCGAGCAGCCGAAAGTCATGGTTATCGACTCGATTCAAACCATTTACACCGAGCAACTGCAATCAGCGCCAGGTGGCGTATCCCAGGTGCGAGAAAGCGCGGCGTTGTTGGTGCGCTATGCCAAACAAAGCGGCACCGCCATTTTTCTGGTCGGCCACGTCACCAAAGAAGGCGCGTTGGCCGGTCCGCGGGTTCTGGAACACATGGTCGATACCGTGCTGTATTTCGAAGGCGAGTCAGACGGTCGCTTGCGCCTGTTACGGGCGGTGAAGAACCGGTTCGGCGCCGTCAACGAATTGGGCGTGTTCGGTATGACCGACAAGGGTCTGAAAGAAGTCTCCAATCCGTCGGCGATTTTTCTGACTCGGGCACAGGAAGAGGTCCCAGGCAGTGTGGTCATGGCCACATGGGAGGGCACTCGGCCGATGCTGGTGGAGGTTCAAGCGCTGGTGGATGACAGTCATTTGGCCAACCCGCGCCGGGTTACCCTGGGTCTGGATCAGAATCGCTTGGCCATGCTGCTCGCGGTCCTGCATCGCCATGGCGGCATTCCTACTCACGATCAGGACGTATTCCTGAACGTGGTCGGCGGGGTAAAGGTGCTGGAAACTGCGTCCGACCTGGCGCTGATGGCCGCCGTTATCTCCAGTTTGCGTAACCGGCCGCTGCCCCACGACTTATTGGTGTTTGGCGAAATCGGCTTGTCCGGCGAAGTGCGTCCGGTGCCCAGCGGCCAGGAGCGGTTGAAAGAAGCGGCGAAACATGGCTTCAAACGCGCCATCGTGCCCAAAGGCAACGCACCCAAAGAAGCACCACCAGGGCTGCAAGTTATTGCGGTCACCAGGCTGGAGCAGGCACTGGATGCGTTGTTTGAATAGCTGACACGTTTTGATTCAAATGCCTGTTTCATGTGATGTTATTTTCACATCTGCTTGGCTATAGTTCCCGGCCTCTTTGGGGAGTAGCCTGCTTCTGTTGTTTGCATGCAGAAGCGTCCGTATCAACATTCTCGGCCATATGCCGTGGTGCGGACACCTTTCGGTTGGTGAGACCATCGACATACCCATGCCAAAAGTCGGGCGCGTGGTCATGTCGTTGACTCATCGCCCGGCTGGAAGTAACCGTGAATCCCATTTCCCTGATATTCCTCGCACTTGCCATGTCCACGGACGCTTTCGCTGCGGCCATTGGAAAAGGCTCAAGCCTGCATAAGCCGCGCTTCGCCGAAGCCTTGCGCACCGGTTTGATCTTCGGCGTTATCGAGGCAATAACCCCGGTCGTAGGCTGGTTTATTGGCCATGCCGCGTCTCGCTTCGTTGAAAGCTGGGATCATTGGATTGCGTTTACGCTGCTGCTGATTCTTGGCCTGCACATGATCTACAACGGGCTTAAACACGCCGACGAGCAAGATGAAAAGCCACAGTCGCATTCATTCATGATCCTGGCTGTCACGGCGTTTGCCACCAGCATCGACGCGCTGGCCGTTGGCGTAGGTCTGGCTTTCGTCGACGTCAACATCGTGGTCGCGGCCCTGGCCATCGGTTTGGCCACCACCACCATGGTCACCCTCGGCGTCATGCTGGGCAGGGCTCTGGGCACCGTGGTGGGACAACGCGCTGAAATCGTTGGCGGCGTAGTGTTGATTATTGTCGGCTCGACGATTTTGTATGAACATTTAAGCGCGGCGGCTTAGCACCGCACCGATTTGACGTATTCGTAGTAGCAACTTGTTGGCGAGGCGTCTGACCGGGCATGCCGAATTGCCCCTCTCGCCAACAGGTTGGCTCCTACAGAGTCAACGTGCGGCGCGGTGTCAATGCCTTAATCTTCCGCCAACGCTTTGAGCTCGCGGTCCAGTTCGGCTTCGTCGCCCAGATTCAACTCGATCAACCGGCGTAAATGGCTGATGGAATCCAACCCTATGTGAGTGCAGACAAACCCCAGTTGGCCATTGTCTTCATGGCTCAGATCGACGTCCATGTGCACTTCCACCTCCGAGCCGAGGTGAATTTCCACGCTGAACGGTTGCGTCGGATCGCCGAGCCAGGACGTCGGACGCTGAATCAGCAGCCCTTTCAACGATAAATCGACAAGTTCTACCGGCCAGGAATTCTGGCCTTGGCTGAGTTCTGTTTTGGCATCGAACGCGATGCGTTTAAAGCGTCGGCGCTCTGCGTGGGATTCGGTCATGGTTTTGCCCTCTGATGCCTTGAACTATAGCGCTATAACCTGCGCAGTACTTGTCGGAGATTTTACCCGAGGATTCATGACACGAAGCCCCTCGCGTTTCGTCGCCCAAACGCGTCTCTAGACCAACGTGGGGGGTGGCCTTTCGCGCTGTTGGGGCTAAACTCGGAGGGCTGTTCTTCTAGTCCATTCAGCTGGAAAATAAAAAAAATGAAAAATAATAATAGCCTGCTGCGTCACGTCCCCTGGCTGATCCTTGCGGTCATCGGTGCTTGTGCTCTTGGCGTTGTGGCTTTACGTCGCGGCGAAGCCATTAGTGCGCTGTGGATCGTGGTCGCCTCTGTCGCGATTTACCTGGTTGCTTATCGTTATTACAGCCTGTTCATTGCCACTAAGGTGATGCAACTAGACCCTACCCGCGCGACCCCGGCGGTGCTTAATAACGATGGTCTGGACTATGTACCGACCAATAAACACATTCTGTTCGGTCACCACTTTGCTGCCATTGCGGGTGCGGGTCCCTTGGTCGGACCAGTGCTTGCTGCGCAAATGGGCTATTTGCCCGGTACGCTCTGGCTGATTGCCGGTGTGGTTCTGGCCGGTGCGGTGCAGGATTTCATGATTCTGTTCCTCTCCACGCGGCGCAACGGCCGCTCCCTGGGGGAAATGGTGCGCGAGGAAATGGGCGCGATTCCCGGCTCCATCGCGCTGTTTGGTTGCTTCCTGATCATGATCATCATCCTTGCGGTGCTGGCCCTGATCGTGGTCAAAGCGCTGGCGGGCAGCCCATGGGGCATGTTCACGGTACTGGCAACGATCCCGATCGCGATGTTTATGGGCGTGTACATGCGCTTCATCCGTCCGGGCAGAATCGGCGAAATCTCATTGGTTGGTGTGATTTTGCTGCTGGCATCCATCTGGATGGGTGGCCAAATCGCTGCTGATCCGGTATGGGCCAAAGCGTTCACCTTCACCGGTGTGCAAATCACTTGGATGTTGGTGGGTTACGGTTTCGTGGCGTCGGTACTGCCGGTCTGGCTGCTGTTGGCGCCACGGGATTACCTGTCTACCTTCCTGAAAATCGGCACCATCCTGGCGTTGGCCATCGGCATTCTGATTATTTCGCCTGAGCTGAAAATGCCGGCGTTGACCCAGTTCACCGACGGTACTGGTCCGGTGTGGAAGGGCGCCTTGTTCCCGTTCCTGTTCATTACCATTGCTTGCGGGGCCGTGTCTGGGTTCCATGCGTTGATCTCTTCCGGCACCACGCCGAAGCTGCTCGATAGCGAAGCCAACTCCCGATACATTGGCTACGGCGCCATGCTCATGGAGTCATT
>NZ_JAQGNX010000184.1 GCF_028293835.1 Pseudomonas sp. | reverse complement strand
GCCAGCACCTTGGACCTGAGTGCGCTGGGCACCCTGGAACAGGCCAGAGAAGTGACGGAATGCTTTGGCATCATTTTCCGCCAAAACCTCGATGAAGCAACCCGCCAGCGCTATCAGCCACAAGTCGCTATGGCGCTGTTCACTTGGGATTTGCAAGGCCGTAGTGTTTGCCAGGCACTGGTCCAGCAATGCGCCGATAAGCTCGGCATCAGCCTGAACGAAGCGACCCTGCGCTGGCTGGACGGTTACGCCCGCCATCTCCTTCCAGGCGTCATGCACTGCCTGTTCCGTCAAGGCGTGGTGTTGGAGCCCCATTTACAGAATACCGTCGTTGGTTTTGATGACGATGGGATGCCCTGTCGCGTATGGATCCGCGACCTTGAAGGGACCAAATTGGTTGCCAAACACTGGCCAATCGAGCGCTTGAGTGAATTGAGTGAGCGAACCCGCACCTCGATGTACTACGACCAAAACAAAGCGTGGCAACGTGTGGCGTATTGCGCATTGGTGAACAATCTGGGCGAGGCAATCTTTCACTTGGCTCGCGCCGACGCCGCACTGGAAAGCCGCCTGTGGTCACACATCGGCTCCCTCCTGCAAACCCAGCGAGCACTGTTTGATAATCCGCCACAACTGGTCGAGCTATGCGCCGGAGCGCCGCTGCCCAGCAAAGAAAACTTCATGACTCGGCTAATGATGCGTGCCGACCGCGATGCTGGCTACACCGCCCTACCCAGTCCGTTAGCCAATATCAGCGCGAGTACCTGCCCATGAGCCTGCCAGCGCGGATTACCGACGCCATTAGCCAACTGCGCAAACAACCGTCACCGATATGCGCCTACGTCTACGACCTGGTCGCCCTTGAGCGGCATATTCAAACCATTCGCGAATCGCTGCCCGCCAATTGCGAACTGTTCTATGCGGCAAAAGCCAATCCAGAAGCGCAGATCCTACAAACCCTCGTGCCGTTTGTGGACGGTTTCGAGGCCGCCTCCGGAGGAGAACTTCGCTGGCTGCACCAGCAGTGCCCTGGGACACCGCTTATCTTTGGCGGCCCCGGCAAGCTGGAGTCTGAACTCGAGACCGCCATGGAGTATCAAATCTCCGCCTTTCATGTCGAAAGCGTCAACGAACTGCGCAGTCTGGCGCAAATCGCCGCCCGTTGCGGTCGTAAAGCACCGGTAATGTTACGGCTAAACCTGACGCTGGACGAAGCACCCGACAGCCGCTTAGTGATGGGAGGAAAAGCCACACCGTTTGGGCTGGACGAATTCGCCCTGGACGAAGCCCTCGCGCTGTTGCGTGATGAACCCTGGCTAGCGTTTCAAGGGTTACATTTCCACTTGCTCTCCCACCAGCTCGACGTGGATGCGCACTTACGGTTGATTCGCAGTTACTTCCGTACTTTCCACAAACTGTGCCTGGAACACCGGTTGCTATTGCCAATGATCAATGTCGGCGGCGGTATGGGCATCAACTATCAAGACCACCACCGATCATTCGACTGGCCTGGATTTTGTACAAAACTTTCGGCTTTGATCATCGAAGAGGACATGGCCACTACGCAGATTCGTTTCGAGATCGGCCGTTTCATCAGCGCAGCCTGTGGTTATTATTTGATGCAGGTTCTGGACATTAAACGTAACCACGGCCAGTACTTTGCAATTGGCCGGGGCGGCACCCATCATTTTCGGACCCCCGCAGCGCAGAACCACAACCATCCATTTGACGTAATACGTGGACATCAACCGGCAGAGATCGTAAACCAACCGGTAACGTTGGTGGGGCAACTGTGCACACCGAAAGACGTGCTGGCAAAACAGCAGCCGGTGACCGAGCTGGCGGTCGGCGATATTCTGGTTTTCACACTGGCCGGGGCCTACGCCTGGAATATTTCACACCGGGATTTTTTGATGCATGAGCCGCCGCAGATGGTGTTTTTGAAGCAATAGTCAATATTTTACCTGAGCCCTGATGGCCGACACCCAGCGGCAAACATGCAGAGGCAAGACTGCACAGCAGTAACCGTCGGCCGTCCATCGCCCACCGACTTCAATCCTGAGCCTGCAGCCCTTTGAACTAAAGGCTTGGGGTCCGATCAACTAATTGATGTCCGGTCGAGCATAGTTTTTAAGGCGAATCGCCTTCACCAAGGCTATGCTGGCGGTGCACGTTTGGTGTACTAGCCATCGTAGTCGAGGCCTCAGCAAGGTATCCGTATGTCGTCTATTGTCTAAAAATATTGGCCGTTGCGGTGCCTGCTGAGCTAATCGCTCAGTGGATGTGCCCTGGTTCATGTTTCGATGATCGACAACGCATTTTCGAATTATCGCCTCATCTACCAAAGGGCTGCGATGAAGAGTGTTCCTGTCGCTTATAACCGACGTATTTTGATCATCGATGACACGCCATCGATACATCACGACTTCCGTAAGATTCTCTGCCCTGAACCGGACAGCGATCAATCGCTGGTCGATGCTGAAGCTGCATTGTTTGGCACGGTGCAGGCACGCCGTAAAATCTTCGAACTGGATTTTGCTTTTCAGGGCCAGGAAGCCTTGGTGTTGGTCGAGCGCGCGCTTGGTGAGGGTCGACCTTATGCACTGGCCTTTATCGACATGCGCATGCCGCCAGGCTGGGACGGGCTGCAAACCATAGAACGTTTGTGGAAAGCCGACCCGCAGTTGCAAGTAGCGTTGTGTACGGCCTTTTCCGACTACTCCTTGGAGGCGATGACTGAGCGCCTCGAATTCGGCGATCAATTGCTGATCCTGAAAAAACCATTCGACAGCCTGGCCATTCGCCAAATGGCCAGCGCCCTCACGGTGAAATGGCAGTTGGCACGAGATGTCGCGGCAAAAATGCTCGGGCTGGAACAGACCATTGCCGAGCGAGTGCAAGAGGCACTGAACGTTTCTCAGTTGTCTCAATACGACGTATTGACCGAATTGCCTAACAGCACGCTGCTAGGGGAACGACTGGCCCAAAGCATCACTCTTTCTCGACGCCACACCTCGCAGTTGGCGGTGATGTTTATTGGTCTGGACCGATTCGAGCGAATCAATACCGCCCTGGGACACCCCATCGGCGATGAAATGCTCAAGCAAGTGGCCCAGTGTCTGGTCAAGACCGTGCGTGCGACCGACACCGTATTTCGTTACGGCTCGGACCAGTTTGTATTGATATTGACCGACATCCACGACCCTCAACAAACCAGCGCCATTGCCAACAAGCTACTGGCCGCTTTACGAGAGCCGCATTACATCGCCGGGCATGACCTGACGATCACCGCGAGCCTTGGCATCAGTGTCTTTCCGGATGACAGTGAAGACGCCGTCGAGCTGATCAAGAAAGCTGAAACCGCCATGCGTAACGTCAAGCTCATCGGCCCGGGGGATTTCTGTTTTTTTGCCGACAACCTGAATGAAGGTGCTCGGGAACATCAATCCATCGAGTCGGGAATTCGGCTAGGCCTGGAGCGCGATGAATTCCGATTGCATTATCAGCCCAAGCTGAATTTGAAAACCGGCAAGATAGTCGGTGCCGAAGCACTGATTCGCTGGTTCAAACCCGACCATGGCTGGGTGTATCCGTCCGACTTTATCCCGGTCGCTGAAGACAGCGGCTTGATCATACCGTTGAGCAAATGGGTACTGCGCGAAGCCTGCCGTCAGTCCTGTGCCTGGCAATCCAGCGGCCTGCCAGCCATTCGTATCTCAGTGAATATTTCTGCCACCGAGTTCCGCCAAAAAGGCTTCCTTGATGGTATTCGCTGTGTGCTGGAGGAAACGGGAATGAATCCCGATCAGTTGGAGCTGGAGATTACCGAAGGCGTGCTCATGCACAATGCCGATGCGACGATTCAGGTATTACTGGCAATCAAAGCGATGGGTATCCACCTGGCCATCGACGATTTCGGTACCGGCTATTCCAGCCTGAGTTATTTGCGCCGCTTTCCCATCGACGTATTGAAAATCGACCAATCGTTTATTCGCGCGTTGGGCACCGACAGCAACGACGAAGCGCTGGTCGACGCCATTATCAGCCTCGGTAAAAGCCTCAAACTCAACATCATTGCTGAAGGGATTGAAACCCAGGAGCAGCTGGACTTTCTCCGGGCGCATCATTGTGAAGAAGGACAAGGCTACTTCTTCAGCCGAGCCGTTGAGCCCAAAGCGTTTGCCAGTATTCTCAGAGCCGGGACTTTGGATGCGGTGTTGAAAGGCTCCGTATCATCTTCATGAAGATGTCCCGCCGAATGATTGCGCTGACGTTGGGGGCCATGCCGCTGATTGTCGCCTCGACCTTGCTGTTTCTTTATATCAAATCCAGCACCGACAACACCGTTAACTATACTGAGTCCCGGGACTTGATTCGTCAGATCAAACAGCTGGATGCACAATGGGAGTCTGAAATTCTCAAGGCACGCATCACCGCCAACTTGAATTACGACACCCTGGTCGAGCCGTTGAGCGCCATGACCCGTCTCTGGCAACAGTTCGATCCGTTGGAGTACGGCCACCCGCGCCATACCGCGCCCCGTTGGCGCGACACCCATGATGCCTACGTGGACGCCATTACCGAAAAAGCCCGTTTGGTTGAACAGTTCAAAACCCACAACGCCCTGTTGCGCAACTCGTTGGCATTCCTGCCCATCGCCGAAGACAATATCCAGCTTCAGCTACAAAAGCTCGACCGAAACTCTCCACTTCTGCAAACAACGTCGATGGATATTTATGACTTGCTGCTCAGTTGCCTGGAGTTCTCCCAGGTTATTTCTGAAGACAAGGCCGCCGATATTCAAGTGGGTTTGAACCGGCTGGAGATAGACAAAGAACGCCTGCCCCTCAAAATGCATGTTGCGCTAGAGACATTGCTAAGCCATGTGAATGTGATTTTGCACCAGCAGCCAGTGGTCAATGACCTCGTCGCTCGCATCGGCGCAGTGCCGGTTGCCGCAAGGCTGGATGAAATCAACGGCTTGCTCAACAGCTACCAGGAACAAGCGGCGGGCGTTGATCGCAAGTACCACCATTACCTGCTTGTCTTGTCGGGGTTGATGTTTGTACTGATGATGTTTCTAGTGATACGCCTGCTGCGCAGTTATGCCGAGACCAATAACCAAATCAACAGAGCCTTGCATGCCGCCAACGAAAACCTTGAGCAGCGAGTCGAAGAACGTACCCGTGAATTAAAGGATACCCAAAGCGAATTGTTCGACACCGCGCGCCAGGCCGGTATGGCGGAAATCGCCACTAACGTATTGCACAACGTTGGTAATGTATTGAACAGCGTGAATACCTCGGCCGAGTTGATTACTCGCACCCTGCTCAGCAGTAAAGCCATTGGCCTCGGCAAAGCGGTGCAACTGATCAATGAACACACCCATGATCTCAGCCGTTTCATCAGCGATGACCCCAAGGGCAAATTGCTGCCGAACTACCTTAACCAGTTGGATAAAGCGCTGGTAGCGGAGCAACAAAGCATGGTCGAGGAGCTGGCGCATTTGACCCGCAGCATCGACCACATCAAGGACATCGTCTCAACTCAGCAATCCTACGCAGGCATTAACAACCTGGCTGAATGCGTGAACATCAATGACTTGCTTGAAGACGCCCTGCGCATGAACGCCGGCGCCTTGAATCGGCATCACGTCAAAGTGTTCAAGGCATTCAGCTACCTGCCGCTGATCATGGCTGATAAAAACCGCTTGCTGCTGATCCTGATCAATCTGATCAGTAACGCCAAAGACGCAATGAGTGATATGGACGAGCGTGCGCGACATTTGACCCTCGGGGTAACCATCATCGACGACGCTGTTTTGCGTATCAGCGTCCGGGACGAAGGCGAAGGCATCCTTGCTGAAAACATTACGCGAATTTTCACCCACGGCTTTACCACGCGCAAAGAAGGCCACGGCTTCGGCTTACACAGCTGTGCCCTCGCCGCTATCGAAATCAATGGGGCCCTCAGCGCCCACAGCAACGGACTGGGCAAAGGTGCAACGTTCACCCTTGAACTGCCATTGATCATCGCCGTGGATGAGCGCTGAGGCCCTGAGCAAAGGTTATCGCCTCAGCGGTTTGTAGGATTCCAGTGCGGCGGCTTTTTTGTCCATAGCCCCTTTTATCCCCGATAAATACTCAGCCTGAACCTGTTGGAACGTCGAACGTTGCAAAGCGTTGCTGACCTTCAGCGCGTTTGACGTTGCGCCAGGCGGTTCTGCCTGACGTACTGGACCGTTGCTGAAATTTCCTCGATGCAATCCTTTGATGGCCAAAGGCTGAAACTGAGGCGATAACGTATTGCTGATACCTAACATCATAAGACTATCCTTATTATTGAAAGCCATTAGCAACAAGCAAGGACTGCACCCGTTTCCCTGGCAGAACGGACATAAAGTATTAAGTCATTGTATTTAATAATTAATTGAATTAGTCAATGTAAGACTTTAGAGATTCTTTGTAGGCACTTTCACAGATCGTTTCCCCGCCGACATCAATGAAACTTTTTGTCTTATCTACTTCCGTAGGAGCCAACTTGTTGGCGAAAAGGAATCACCGACACTGTCCAACATCGCCCACAAATTGGCGCCTACAGATCTCCGCCCGATTCCAACAAATACCCCGCCCCCGCCACGGTTCTGATCATTGACGTGGCGAATCCTTCATCGAGTTTTCGGCGCAAGCGGTAAATATGCTTGTCGATGACGTTGTCGTTAGGGTCGAACGCATAGTCCCAGGCACTTTCCAACAGCATGTCGCGGGTCACCACTTGTCCGGCATGACGCATCAGTTTGGCAAGAATCAACGATTCCCGATGCTGCAGAATCACTACCCGTCCCTCTCGGGTTGCCGTGCGTGTGGCGCAGTCGAGTTGTAACTTGCTGACCGTCAGGATTTGCCCACTCGTGCTGGGCCGATCAGCCCTGCGCAGCAACGCATCAAGCCGGGCCAGAACTTCGACGAACGCATAAGGCTTGATCAAATAATCATCGCAGCCAGCACGCAACCCTTCGACGCGATGCTCTGTCGAAGCCATGGCGCTGAGCATCAGAATCGGTGTATGCAACCCACGCTCGCGCAACGTGCGCACCACTTCCAGGCCATCCATGCGTGGCAAACGCCGATCAACGATCAATGCGTCATAGATGCCTTCCAGCGCCATGGCCAAACCATCGACCCCGTCGTACGCGGCATCGGCGACATGCCCGCTCTCGTTCAAACCGCGCACCAGGTACGCCGCTGCACGATCATCGTCTTCAACGACCAATATCCGCACAATCACCTCGTCGGTAGCGCTGGTAAACTTTTGTTCATGTTGGCGCGACCTTCCCGTTCGCCGTGCATTGGCACACTATGCCACCACTAGCGCGACACCACCCAGCCAGCCGCTCATTCATTAAGGATGACATCGCTTCATGACCCATGTACTGATCGTCGAGGACGACCTGTCCACTGCCAACGAAATCAAAGCCGCCTTACACGACCATGGCTTCGACGTGACCTGCGTTGACAACGGCCGCGACGGCTTGATGAATGCGTTCAGCGGCGACTTCGACATCATCGTGCTGGACCGTATGCTGCCCGGTGCAGTCGATGGATTGGGCGTGCTGACCGCCTTGCGTGCTGCGGGCATTGCCACGCCAGTATTGATCTTGAGCGCACTCAGCGCGCTGGATGAACGCGTGCGTGGCTTGCGCGCCGGGGGCGATGATTATCTGACCAAGCCCTTCGAATTCATCGAATTGACCGCACGCCTGGACGCCTTGATTCGCCGGCGTATTACGCCCCCCGAACAGACCCGGGACAGCCGCCTGAAAGTCGGCAATCTGGACGTTGACTTGCTAGCCCGCACTGTACGGCGTGGCGAGCGAGTCGTTGACCTGCTGCCGCGGGAATATGCGCTGCTGGAATACTTGATGCGCCATGCCGGACAGGTCATCACCCGGACCATGCTGTTCGAGGCGGTGTGGAATTACAGCTATGACGAGCGCACCAATGTCATCGAAGTCCATATAGGACGTCTGCGCCGCAAAGTGGATGGCGAAGGCGAAGAGCAAATGATTCACACCGTTCGAGGAGCCGGCTATGTTCTCCGTTCACCTGAGTGAAATTCCGCGCACGATCAGCTTTCGTACAGGCCTGATGTTTCTAGCCCTGTTCGGGTTTTCGTTCCTCGGGTTGTTTGGCTATATCTATTGGCAGACCGCGTTCTACCTTAAGGCCGAATCGGACACCGCGCTGCTTCGCCAAGTGGACAATCGCAGCCGCCAGACCCCCGAGTTGCGTGAGCAAGAAATTCGCAAACACGACATGCAGGATGTGGACGGCCGCCTCCCCCACTCGTTGTTCGACGAACAAGGCAAGCTCATCGCGGGGCCAATCGACACCCTGCCCGCTTTCAAGGCCTACGATAAGCCCGACGAGTTTCGCTGGGACAAGCCCAACGGTCGTACCCGCCCTATCCGGTTCATGGTGCATAAGCTCGACGACGGCAAGACCCTGCTGGTCGCCCAAGACATGCACGATATCCACGAGTTCGACGAATTGCTGGTCCACGCTTTGGTGTCCGGTGGCTGTCTGCTATTGGTCGTGGGGCTGCTTGGAGCGATTGGGCTAGGGTATTCGGCCCGACGCAGGCTCGACACTCTGAGCACGTCGATCAAGCAAATCGTCGAAGGCGACCTCAGCCGACGCCTGCCGACACGGGGCAACCGCGACGATATCGACCGTCTGGCAAATGTAGTCAACGGCATGCTCGACGAACTCGAACGCTTGATGAGCGAGGTCAAGGGTGTATGCGACGACATCGCCCATGACTTGCGCACCCCCTTGACGCGGTTGATTGCCGGCCTGGAGCGAGCACAACGACGCGGCTTGATCGAGGAAGATTACGCCGTGACGGTGGACGCTGCACTCAATGAAGCTCGGGGGTTGCTGCTGACCTTCCGCGCATTGCTGCGCATCTCTGAAATCGAAGACAGCGCGCGCCGCAGCAATTTTGCCGAGGTTGACCTGAACCGCATTGGCGCCGACGCTGCCGAGTTCTTCGAACCGTTGGCCGAAGAGCGGGGCATGACCCTGACGTTCGAGCCCGCGCCCTCGCCCGCCATCCTCGCTGGCGATGCGCAACTGTTGTTCGACGCAGCGTGTAATTTGCTCGATAACGCCATCAAGTTCTCTCCAGACAACAGCCACATTCGCGTCTGTGTCGCTGGCGCGGCCGACGGTCCTTGTCTGACCGTCAGCGACGATGGTCCCGGCATCCCGGAAACTGAACGCGAAGCGGTTTTTCGCCGGTTGTATCGCTCGGAATCCAGCCGACACACGCCGGGCAACGGTTTGGGCCTAAGCATGGTGGCCGCCGTGGCGCGCCTGCACGACATGACCCTGGAAGTTCGAGACGCTGCACCGGGATGCGAGATCGTTTTGCGCAGCGCCAGCCGTTGATCGGTTGGCTCGCGCAACTTTTTATCCCCGTTCAACATCTTTTTGACAACCATTAAGGGATAGTCGCCGCCTGATCGACTGGGCAAGTACCGTAATGCCATCGAATCGCAACAAGCTGACGCCGTTTCACCCATAGCATTCCCCTCGAATAGCTCATTCGAGATATCCCTGACGTTGAACGACGTCGACGTCATGTGCAAAGGAACTAACAATGCGTGCACCTCACACCGCGCCCATGCGCTACTTGTTTTTGTTGACCGCTACCTGGTTCGTTATCTTTCTCATCACGCGCGCCGTGCTACTGGCGACCCACTCAACCGAGGCGGGCCATGGTTACCTTTCCATTTTCGGGATTGGCGCCATCTACGACATAGCGTTCCTGGTGTATGCGGCTTTGCCCTTGGCTTTTTACCTGCTTTTCTGCCCTCCGGCGCTGTGGCGTACCCGTGGCCATCGTTGGTTTTTGCAGGGTGTGATGACGGTCAGCATCTTTATCATGCTGTTTGTTGCGGTGTCGGAATGGTTGTTTTGGGACGAATTCGGGGTTCGCTTCAACTTCATTGCCGTGGACTATCTGGTTTACTCCAAAGAAGTGTTGAATAACATTCTGGAGTCTTATCCGATTGGTGCGTTGCTCGGAATTCTGGCAGTGGCCGCCATCGGGCTGAGCGCTTTGCTATACAAGCCGGTGAAGTCTGCACTGGTTGCGCCTTTGCCGAAAGCTCGGCAGCGACTGCTCGGTTTCGCCGCGATACTGGTGGTGGCCGGCCTGAGCATGCAGTTCATTGACCAGGAAACCCCACGGGGCGAAGGCGGCAACGCGTATCAACATGAACTGGGCACCAACGGACCGTTCCAGTTTTTTGCCGCTTTCAGGAATAACGAACTGGATTACAAGCAGTTCTACGCCACCCTGCCCAACGACGAAGTGGCCCAACAATTACGCGCCGAATTGGCCGAGCCCAACGCCTCGTTCGTTGGCAAAGACCCTCAGGACATTCGCCGCAACATCACCAACCCCGGCACGCCGCGTACGCCCAACATAATTCTGGTGACCATCGAAAGTCTCAGTGCCAAGTACCTGGGCAGTAACGGCGACCCGCATAACCTGACGCCTAATCTGGACGAACTGCGTAAGCACAGCCTGTACTTCAGCAACTTCTACGCCACCGGCACCCGCACTGACCGCGGACTGGAAGCTATCACCTTGTCTATCCCGCCGACGCCTGGCCGATCCATCGTCAAGCGCATCGGCCATGAAAGTGGCTATGGCGCCTTGGGCCAACAACTGAACGCGGTGGGTTACGACAGCGTATTCATGTACGGCGGCCGTGGTTATTTCGACAACATGAACGCGTTTTTCAGCGGCAACGGTTACCGCATCATCGACCAAAGCAGTATCAAAGAGTCGGACATTCATTTCAAAAACGCCTGGGGTATCGCCGACGAAGACCTGTTTCAGCAATCGCTGAACGAGGCCGACGCTGGGTATGCCAAGCACAAACCGTTTTTCTTACAGCTGATGACCACCTCGAACCACCGTCCTTATACCTACCCTAGTGGGCGCATCGACATAAAATCGGGTGATGGCCGCAACGGCGCAGTGAAGTACACCGACTACGCCATCGGCAAGTTTCTTGACGATGCACGTCAAAAACCGTGGTTCAACGACACTATTTTCGTCTTTGTAGCCGACCACACCGCTGGGAGCGCAGGCCGAGAAGACTTGCCGATCACCAACTATCAAATCCCGTTGTTTATCTATGCACCCACCATGATCGAAGCCCGGGAGTCGACCCAACTGGCGAGCCAGATCGACTTGGCACCGACCCTGCTCGGTTTGTTGAACCAGAGTTATCAGTCGACGTTTTTTGGCCGAAACCTACTTCAGGACAACTCGCTACCGCCCCGTGTAGTGGTCGGTAACTACCAGCACCTCGGGCTATTTGATGGCACTAACCTCGCCATCCTTAGCCCACAAAAGTTGCTGCGGCGGCATGATCAGGCATTAGCTGAAAGCCGTGAATCGAAGGTCAATGACACTGACCCGCTGGTCATTCGTGCAATCAGCTATTACCAAGGCGCCAGCTACGACTACAAACAGCATTTGCTGAATTGGATGCCACGTACAGCGGCTCCGTAGCCACTAGGCGCTGCCAAAGGCAGCGGTAAGCTCCGAAGGACCTTCGCCAACACGTTGGCTCTTACAGGCGAGGGGCCTTCCGGATATCCACTGATATCGGGTTTAAAAAGGTAAGCAGCCGACGTCAATATTACCCATTGACGTCGGTTTTTTTATTCTTCCATTACACCTGGTAAATCCCAACGTTAGTTCGAGACGTCTTGCGTCTTCGCTAAATTTTCACATCTTTTTTACCACCAAGCTACGCACCCTGCTTTAGCCTCCCAGCCTATAACGAACGCACTACCACTTCCTCGAAACGCTGATCAGCGCTTTTAGGTTGCCGTCATTGTGCGTCGACTATTTATGTTCTTGGAGCACTACGCAGGTGAAAACTACAACTGACGGTTCCACCTCGTCATCAACAGCACCCAACGCGCAGCGGTTTAAAAAGATCGTGCTGGGTGCAGTGCTCATCCTTTGCGTCGCACTGATCGTGGGTTTCGTCTGGTGGCCAAGGTCGCTGACCGATTTAGGCAAACACGAGAATATGATCACGGCTGGCGTCTACAGCCATTGGCAGGCTGGCGACGTGGTTGCCCTCGTGCGCCATGCCGAGCGTTGTGACCGGTCGAGTAATCCTTGCATGGGTCCCGCAGACGGCATCACCCAAGCGGGCAGTGACACGGCGGTCGTGTTGGGCAAGGCATTCAACAGGCTGGGCATGAGCAACACCGACGTCATGAGCAGTCCGTTGCAACGAACCGTACAAACCTCATTTTCCATGTTTGGCAAAGCCAGCCCCGCACAAGCGTGGTTAAGCACGTGCGAACACGCAATGCTCGACAACCTGCTTAGCCATAAGACACCCCATCGCAACATGGTCTTGGTGACCCACAGTGGTTGTATAAGCACGTTGGAAAAGGAGTTGGGGTTTACTCACGCAAAGACCAGCGAGTACGCCAGCACGTTACTTGTTTCCATCGGACCGGACGGGAAACCGAAAGTGCTGGGTTTTATCAACTACCCAGACTGGGCATCGACCCTGGATAAAAGACCTTAAGCCCCTACGTCCATACCGAGCCTATCCAATGTTAAATACCGTGGCCCAGCGTTGGGCCTTGCCGCTGTTATTTCTGGCCTTTGTTATCTTCTATTTATTGCCCTTGAGCAGTCATGGCCTGTGGATGCCGGACGAAACCCGGTACGCGCAAATCAGCCAGGAAATGCTTTTAAGCGGCAACTGGGCGGCCCCGCATTTTCTGGGGCTGCGCTATTTCGAAAAACCTGCAATGGGTTATTGGTTCATTGCCCTTGGCCAAGCTGTGTTTGGTCATAACCTGTTCGGTGTACGCATTGCGTCGGCGCTCAGCCTGGGCCTCAGCGCAGTGCTGGCCTACCTGATCGCCCGGCGGCTGTGGAACTCACCGCGCAAAAGCCTGACCTGCGCCGTGGTCTATTTGAGCTTTGGCCTGATCATCAGCCAAGCCGGCTACGCCAATCTCGATCCGCAGTTCGCCCTGTGGGTCAACCTGAGCATCGTCGCGCTGTGGTATGCCGTCGACAGCACCAGACACCGGGCAAGATTGGCATCGTGGGCTTGCCTTGGATTCGCCTGCGGCATGGGTTTCATGACCAAGGGATTTTTGGCCCTGTTGCTACCGGTGCTGATCGCCCTACCCTATATGATCTGGCAACGGCGTTTCGGTGAGTTGGTGCGTTATGGCTGTATTGCGGTGCTGGTTGCGGCATTGGTTTCATTGCCGTGGGTGTTAACTGTGCAGGCCCGCGAGCCTGACTTCTGGCGATTCTTTTTCTGGCATGAACACATTCGCCGCTTTGCCGGTGACGACGCGCAGCATGCTGAACCCTGGTGGTTTTATGGCCCGTTGCTGATCGCAGCCAGTTTGCCGTGGGCGTTGCTGCTGCCGGTCACGTTCAAGCTGGCCTGGCAAAACCGAAACCAATTGAAAACCGCGTTTCTGCTGATGTGGTTGTGCCTGCCGCTGGTGTTTCTCAGCCTGAGCAATGGCAAGCTTCCCCCGTACATATTGCCGTGCATGCTGCCTTTGGCCTTGCTGTTGAGCGACGCCTTGATTAACCGCCTTGAACAGGCCAAAACCCTCTCGCTGCGCAGCAACGCGACGCTGAATCTGATCATCGGTGTGTCGGGCCTGGTGGCGGTAATTTACGTGCAATTCAAGCAGCCTGTTTTCAACCACGAGCCGCTGCACGTAGCGTTGTTGCTCATTGCGCTGGCCGGCTGGATTCTGGCTAACGCGTTGCAGGTGATCCGACCTCAACATTTCTATCTGGCCCCGGCGTTCGGTATGTGGCTGGCGGTGGCCCTGTTGCCAGCGGCAATGCCAGACTCAATCACTGAAAACAAGACGCCCGAGAGGTTCATAGCCGCCCATGCGCCGGCACTTCGTCAAACCCACGCGTTGATGAGTAACGACCTGGGGGTTGCTTCAGCGCTCGCCTGGCAGACGGCTAATCCCGACGTGACGCTGTACGACACCGCCGGCGAGGCCAAATACGGCCTAGCCTACCCTGACGTCAAAGACCGAACCGTCGATGAAGGCGATGTTCAGCACTGGTTGGTCCAGGCTCGCCGGGAAGGCTCAGTCGGGGTCGTGATGCGAATCAAAAGCGAAGATGATGCCCATGAACTGGAACAGCTGCCCAAGGACGCAACGCGTTTTGACCAGGGCAGCATTACCATTCTCATGTATGCGCAAACCGACGCCGATCACATCACCAAAAAATAGTACGCGCGGTCGCCCACGACAATCTTCTTCAAGATTTTCAGTGGAGCGACCGGATCGTCCTGACGCTCCATGACCGCGACGTTATTCGGCGACTCACTGAGAAAACTGTTGAGCTGGTCTTCGGTCTGCAAGGCCACCAGTACACTTTGGGTGTAGAACACCCCTGCTCCGGCAAGCCGCTCGCTAGGGGTGAACAACACGACTCGCCGACCGCTTTCCTGCAGCGCCCGCATTTGCTCAGTCAAGGGTGTAAAGGATTGGTTGCGGTCTTCCCTGGGCATGACCCAGATCGCCACCCCCAGGTAGCTGACGACCATCAAGCCTAATACGCCCACTATGAAAGCACGTTGATGACGAACCAGGGGTTGCGCCCAAGCCGACGTCGCTGATCGTTCACGCAATCGTTCCAGCAGCACCGCCGAATATTCCGCAGCAATGACGGCAGCAGCAGGTGTCAGCGACATCAGGTACACCATGCGTTTGCTGGACGCCAGCGTCAGCAGGGTCAATTGGGCCAACAGCCATAGACTGAAAAAAAGCATATACGGGCTGGCGCGCATTTTTCTGCAAAAGTGCCAAAGCCCGACATAGACCAAAATATTCCACGGCAAAAACGATTGAGGCAGTTTGCCGAGGTAGTAATAAAATGGCTCGAAATGACCGGCTTCAGAGAAGCCGCCGCTGAACCGCCCTATGCTGTTGGCCCATAACACCTCTTTGATCGCAGCCGAACCGCCGCTCTGATACAAAAACACCAGCCACACCGCCAACGGCAACAAGGCGATCACGGTAACGGCCGCCGGCCACACCCAGTCGGCCAGCACCAGGCGCTTTTCGATCACGCTTTGCGCAACCAGAAACGCAAAAATAACCGCCCCCGGCAACGCCAGGCCCAGTACGCCCTTACTCAACGTGGCGATGGCGATTCCCAGGGCAAACACCGCCCAAAACCCTACCGAACGTCGACCATGTGCGGCCCATTCACGATTGGCCAGAAAAAACGCCAGCAACGCCAAGGTCACCCCCAACGTCAGCAATGAGTCCTCACCGACCTGGCGCACATTGCCCCAGTAACTGCCCATGGTTGCCAGCAACACGGCTGCCCCGGCGGCGATCGCCACTGGACGCCCCAGTTTTCGCAACGCGCCATACAGCGCCAACAGGCTCAACAGACCGGCCACTGCAGATGCCAACCTCACCGCCCATGTGTTGGCACCAAACAGTCTGATGGCGCCCGCATCCAGCCATAGGCTCAAGGGAGGTTTTTCTAAAAACGGCTGGCCGTTCAACCGGGGGGTTACCCAATCATTGTCCAAGTGCATTTCCATGGCGATCCCCGCCACCCGGGGTTCGGTAGAACCTTGTAGCTGATGATTTCCCAGCGCGACGAAAAACAGCAGACAACCAAGTACGAACAACAGGAGGACGGGACGAGTTGACATAAGCGCGTGTGACTCACAGGGTGATGAGCAATAAGGAAATCAGTAGTCAGGAGCCGGGCGGAGTGTATCAAGGTGACATCGTTGAGCCCACCAGGCAGCCCTTGGCCATCCACGGGCACGCCCGGCTCCATTCATAACGGGCAGCCGCACCGGCGCTTTCGGTATAAAAAGCCAGTTTCATCTCGGCCGGGGTGAAATCGAGTTTGGCGAAGCCAGCTTCGGATTTGGCGAAACTGACCGGGGAATGTTTCTCCTTCAGAGGATAAAGCTTTTGTCCGCCGCCGCCGGAGATAACCCAGGCGGGTTCGCCCTCTTTCAGAATCAGTTGCTGATTGTGATCGTGCCCGGATAAATAAAGATCCACGTTGAGGCGTCTCAATACTGGCAGCAGCTCAGTGACCATTACCGAATCTTCGTCGTGTTCGCCGACGTTTCGCACCGGGTGATGGCCCGCGACCACGCGCCAGATCGGCTCAGGGCCAGGCTGCTGAAACCCTTGTTCAAGTATCTTTATTTGCGCCGGCAACTCGCTGACAGGCACGGACGTGTCGATAAACACCATGCGCACCACAGGCCGACCGTCGTCAGTGCCAAAGTCCCGCATGTAAGTGTGATCAGGCATCTGCCAGCGGCCGGAACCCTTGTGCTTGCGACTGTATTCGATTTCGATCTGCTGGGAGTCAGGGTAATCATGGTTGCCCAACACCGCATAAAAAGGTACATGGCTCAACCAGCGGCCCCAATAGACACTTTCAAACTTCGTCCGCCAGCTCAAATCAGACGTGCCGGTCAGCGATTTTCCGTAGAAGTTATCACCCAGCAGCACCACCATGTCCAACCGGCCATCCGTCTCCGCGACGTTTTCCATGGCATAGGCCACCGCCCACTGCTGAAAGTTGCCGCTGCCTTGATCCCCAATAGCAATGAGTGAAACCTGCGACGGGCTCAATCCAGTCATGGGGGTGTAGGGTGTCGCGGGCAAGAAGATGGAGCCCATCACAGCCAACGCCGCCACACAAACGATGGCCGCGCCGATGAGTGCCCACCTGCGGGTGCGTTTATAGCCGACGGCAGGAAGGTGTTGCAGGTGTGCAGTACCAGGCATTTCCAAGTGTTCCGATAGCTCGCAGAATGCCTAGCCTATGGCCATATGAGTGAAAAAGAGGTGAAGCCGGTGTAAAGGCCAAGCGATCAAAGGACCTCACAAAGGTGCAGGTATCCCTGTTCGTCAACCCTAACGACCGTCCCGCAATAATCGTCAATTGAGGCGTGTGGCGTTTGCATCGGATGAACGTGTGTGGCACTCACCACCATGACCTGGGCGCCTGACGCTTCGCCCGCTCGAATGCCGATGGGCGCATCTTCAAAGACCAGGCAATCAGCCGCGTTGATACCCAGTTGTTGTGCCGCGAGCAGGTAGCAATCCGGGTTGGGCTTACCGTCGCTGACGTCTTCGGAGGTCACAAACACCAAGGGCAGCGGAATGCCAGCCGCTTGCAGGCGGCGAATTGCCAACTCCTTGGGCGCGGAGGTGACAATCGCCCATTTATTGGCGGGCAACGTCTTTAGAAACGCAGCCGCACCTGACACTTCGACGATACCCGCGAGGTCGAAAATTTCGGCCTCGGTGATGGCGCAAGCCTCAACTTCCGGGTCAATTCCGGGCAGTCCCAGCCGAGCGATGGTGTCGATGGCGCGGGCGCCATGGATGGTCGGCAGGAACGTCTCGACGTCAAGGCCATGGGCATTTGCCCATGCGCTCCAGATACGCTCGGCTGCAGCGATGGAATTGATCAGCGTTCCGTCCATATCGAACAGAAAACCGCTGTAGCGGGCGTTAAAAACCGATGAGCGAGCAGGCAAAATTCAGTTCCTTTCGGCAAGCGCGGGAGATAAAAGTGACCCGATCAGGGCGTCCGTCAATAAACCCCAGCTCCCTAATTTTGTCTAGGGTCAGGCTGCCTCGACCAGACGTTGCCTGGCGTTTCGACACTCAGCAACGACATCCGCTGGCGGCATAAACGTCTAATCCGTTATTTCTATGCCATATAGCGCCGTTTACACCTTGCCCAATCGGCTTCTCTCTACGATTCTGTAGAAGCAACAGGGCGATTCGTGGTCGCCCCCGAGCCCACCACAGGAGAGGCCCGAATGAAGACCGTCGCACAATTGCTGAACGCAAAAGCCGAAACCAACCAGCAAGTCCATACCATCGCCCCTGAGCAAACGGTATTGGTCGCGCTGGGGATCATGGCGGAAAAAAACGTCGGTGCACTGCCCGTGGTCAAAGACGGCCATGTCATAGGCATCATCAGCGAGCGCGACTACGCACGCAAGGTGGCACTCAAAGGACGTTCGTCCGCCGACACCCTGGTCAGCACCATCATGAGCGAGCGCATCATCACCGTGAGCCCCAGTGAAAGCGTGGAGTCGTGCATGGGCATCATGACCGACAGCCGCTTGCGTCATTTGCCGGTGGTCAAGGACGGGCAACTGATCGGTTTGTTGTCGATTGGCGACCTGGTGAAGGAAGCGATTGCCGAGCAGGCTGTACTGATCCAGCAACTGGAGCAGTACATTCGCGGCGAGTGATCTGCCCTGCCCTGCCAGCAACAGGGTTTTCTGATTTAAGCAGACTGGATTCGGTGTCAACCAGCGCGATCATGCTGGAATACTGTGGGACCGAATCCAGTCGCGAAGCGGGCGACGCGATCAATCTGACGTACCGCGCTGCTGCATCCGCGAGTGAGTTCGCTCCCACCGGGTTTGAAGAAATCGGCCGAGGCGCTGTGGGAATCAGTTTGGATCAGGCTGGGTTTTTTACGCTTGGGCGTTCGCCAACTTTGGCATTCCAGGCGATCAGTGCGGTGCACGCTTGCGGCACCTTGATCTGTGCGTACCCGGCGAAAATCAAACCAGCCCAGACCGTGATGTCGGCCATGGAAAATTGATCACCGGCCACGTACGGCTGGGTTTTCAGTACCGAATCAAAGTACTTCATACCTTTGATTGCCTTGTCACGGTGCATTTCGCCCCAGACGGTACGATCGGCCCACTCGGGGCTCTTGTAGGGTTTCAAGCCATCGCCCAAACCGTCGGTGGCGTGGTGAAAGTAGATGCCGATGGCGTCGATCAGTTGGTCATCCGCGCGTTTCTGCATCATATGAATAACCCCTTTCTCTTTTGGCGTAGTGCCGGTAAGCGTTGGGTTGCCATCCAGGTTATCGAGGTATTCGGTGATCGCGGTGCATTCCGACAGGTAAAAGCCGTCGTCAAGTTCCAACACCGGAACGGTGCCAGCCGGATTCATCGCCAGAAACGCTGGCTGCTTGTGCTCAGCAGCAGGCAGATCGATGTTGATAAATTCCACCTGCGAGGTCAGACCTTTTTCGGCCAGGACAACGCGGATGCGCAACGGACTAGGGAAGCCGGGGATGTCATAAACTTTCATGTGAGTACCAGTTCTCGCCTATCTATCGAGTGATAGATACTGGTCAAAAGCCAGCCTTATGTCAATCGCTATCTACCACTAGGTAGGTTTTTTTCGAGGGCGTGTCAGTGGCGAAGCCCTGAAGCAGGACCTCGCCGTGTACCGATTAGTAGCCTAAAGAAAGACCTGTATTACGGCGCGGATCATTAGCACCGTAGAAACGATTGTTCCCTACGGGTTTCCCGCCCAGGGACGGCGCCCCCACCAGGATCGCCGCAACGTGGTTAGAGGGTTGCGCGCCAGTAAACTTCTGGCCCCAGCTTTCAAGCAGTTTCTGCGTGTCCGGGCTGACCGCGAACTTTTCCAGATTGGTTTCTTCAGGCAACCACTGCTGGTGGAAACGAGGCGCATCCACTGCCTCTTGAATGTTCATACCGTAGTCGATCACGTTAAGTATCGTCTCCAGTGTCGCCGTAATAATTCGGCTGCCGCCAGGAGTGCCCACCACCATCACCGTCTTGCCGTCTTTGGTGACGATCGTCGGGCTCATGGACGACAACGGCGTTTTGCCCGGAGCGATAGCGTTGGCCTCTCCCTGGACCAGACCGTACATGTTGGGAACGCCGATCTTGGACGTGAAGTCATCCATTTCGTCGTTGAGTATCACCCCGGTCTTGCTCGCCATAACGCCCGCACCGAACCAATCGTTCAAGGTATAGGTCACCGACACGGCATTGCCCCATTTATCGACGATGGAATAGTGCGTGGTGTTATTGCCTTCATGGGGCGCTACACCGGGCTTGATATCCCGGGAAATACCGGCCTTTTGCGGGTCGATAGCCGCGCGTATTTTTGCCGCATAGTCCTTATCCAACAAGTGCGCGACTGGATTCTTGACGAAATCCGGGTCACCCAGATAGCTGTTGCGGTCGACATACGCGTGACGCATGGCTTCGATCTGGTATTGCATGCTCTGGGCGGAGCGGAATCCCAGATCCGGCATCGGATAGCCTTCCAGGATGTTCATGATCTCGCAGATGACGACCCCACCGGAACTTGGAGGCGGCGCGGAGACCACGTGATAGCCACGGTAATCGCACTCGATCGGCGCAAGTTCGCGGGTCTGGTATTTATCCAGGTCGGCCTGGGTAATCAGGCCTTTACCGGCATAGCTTGAAGACACGATGGCGTTCGCCACCCAGCCTTTATAGAAGCCGTCGGCGCCTTTGCTGGATATTTCTCGGAGCGTCCTGGCCAAGTCCTTCTGCACCAGTTTCTGACCGACCTTCATCGGCTCACCCTTGTTCAGGAAAATCGAGCCTGAGTCATGGATGTCTTTTTTGAATTCATCGGTCGCCGTTTCAAGCAGGTCGACATCACCTTGCTCAAGGACGAAACCTTCATCGGCGTATTTGATCGCGGGAGCGATCACTTGCTCGCGCTTCATGGTGCCGTACTTCTTCAGCGCCAACTCCATGCCCGACACGGTGCCGGGAACCCCGACGGCCAAGTAGCCTTTGGTGCTCAGATCAGGAATAACGTTGCCGTCTTTATCAAGGTACATATCGGCGGTGGCAGCCAAGGGTGCCTTTTCGCGAAAGTCCAGAAAGGTCTTTCGGCCATCCGCCAATTGCACGGTCATGAACCCGCCACCGCCGAGGTTACCCGCGGCGGGATACACCACCGCCAGCGCATAACCCACAGCTACCGCAGCATCGATGGCGTTGCCACCGTCCTTGAGCACGTCGACGCCCACGTGGGTCGCCAAATGCTGGGCCGTGACTACCATGCCGTTTTCCGCAGCAACCGGAGCCTGGGACGCTGCTTGAGCGAAGGTGTAACTAAGCGTGAGGGTGGTCACAAGAAGCGATCTGGCAAAAGGTTGGAACTTCATGAATTCGACTCTCTTGTTTTAAATTTATGTGGCGCGACGGACAGCGCATATCAGCAAGTGGTTAAAAGTACCGGCTCTCGAATCTCGAATACAGCACCAATATAGACTGTCACGGGGCCGGTCATGGGCAAAGCGCAGCTCTTTCGGTTATCTGTCTGGTACGCGACGGAGCACCGTGACAGAGGCCCGAACGCCTCTTGTCGCGCCTTTTGTAAATTTATGTAGTGCCTTTAAAAAAACACTACATAACTATTGACGCCCCCTGGTCGGCCCGGCATGATGGCCCTGTCTCCCCGATCGGGAGCGCCGGCAAAGGTATTCCAGACACCCTCGACGAGCCGTCGAGTCGTTAACGGATGTGTACTGCCCACAAGGCAGATTGATGAAGTTGACTGGCGGGATCGTCCCAGGACGAGAAGGCTGGCGAAACGTTCTCATGATGCTTGTGGTTGACCGCATTAACGTCACCCGATGTATTTTTGAACGTCCGCTTGTCCCCCTGCTTTCATCAAACCCCTGCCCGATGTGCATTCGATCGACCACATGGTCATTGAGCTAACCACTAACAGGCCAACAAAAATGGCAAGGGGATTACTATGAATCTGAACAACCAACCTACTATTCAAGAGCTGGCCCAACTGTTCGCTTCACAAAAAGACAGTCTGGATTGCCACATACTCTGGGTCTGCGACGCCGGCGATGTGCACATCGACCGACTGGCGGACAAAGCTGGCGAAGGGGAATTTGAACAGTCCAACCCGAAGATGCGCGCCAGGCTGAAGATGTACCGCCGAGGCCAAGGTTATGTCGGCAAGAAAGCCGCAGCCGACGAGAACTTCATGGGCCAGGTGCTGCAAACCCTGACCCGTGAATGGCGCTCGCTGGATAACACCTCACGCGTTCGGGTTGTCGACAGCTACTGCTGATAGTAGGTCAACGACTCTGTAGGAGATTGTGTCTGCTGCGCCGCAACCGGTGTCAAAAACGGGCACAATCTCTTATCAAACAACGCATAACTTATCGACTTAAAAATAATCTGTAGACTTCCCCCGCCCTACATGCCTGATTTCAAACTCGCACTCAATCGCTGTCCAGCGTATTGCTGAGCTTCCTGAGCTTTTGCTACCACGGCGGCCGCGCCAAAAAATTCGTGGGTAACCCCGGAGTACACCTTGCGCTCAACACTGACGCCAGCGGTACGCAAGGCTGTTTCCAATTGCGCGCCGTCGTCCTGCAGCGGATCAATTTCAGCGTTGATCAGGGTCACCGGTGGCAAACCGCTCAAGTCGGCGTGGACCAAATCAAGCCGTGGATCCTTGAGGTCATTCGCGCTGGTGGTGGTCTGAGCGATAAACCAGAGCATCATCGGTCGATTGAGCGGCATCGCATCGGCGTACTTTTGGTAAGACGCCGTGGTGGTCGTGGTTTGCGCAACCGGGTACACCGACAATACGTGCAGCGGCGCAGTAAGGTGCGCCTTGCGTGCCGCGATGGCTGTCGCCACTGCCAGGTTGCCACCCGCACTTTCCCCAGCGATTGCCAGCCGCTTCGGATCACCGTTAAGCGACGCTGCGTTGTTGGCCAACCATTTATAAGCGGCTACGCCGTCATCGTGCGCTGCCGGAAACTTGTTCTCCGGTGCCCTGCGATAATCGACCGAGACCACAATGGCGTTTGCCTGTTTCGCCAAACCGCGTGCGCCACCGTCGTAAACCACCCGATCCGCAATAACCCAACCGCCACCGTGAAAGTACAAAATCACTGGGAACGGGCCTGAACCGGCAGGCGTAAACACCCGGGCCTGCATATTACCCGCCGCACCGGGAACGGTTCGGTCGACGCTACTCACACCTGGAACCAGGGCTTCAGGGGACGCATCGCGCTTCTGGTCAGCCAATACGGCCATCACCGCATCCGCTATGGTCGGTTGCAAGCGCGCTTCAGTGGGGGTGGTCTTTTCAACGGCCTTAGCGTCGAAGCTGGCAAACTTGTTCAATACCTTCTGCATGTCAGCGTCAGTTCTAAACATGCTCTTGGTGCCGCTGACTGCCAGTTCACTCACAGAGCGCTTTTCCGGGTCGCGCGCGCAGCCATTCAATACTAAAGCAACGCTGATTGCGGTCAGCAGAAACGCACCTGCTCTCAGCGTTTTTGAAGTTTTTAACATTTTATTCTCCACTGTAGGAGCAACTCGCTCATGCATCTGTCCTGACGGACCCGGGCAGCGTTCAAAAGCTTTTTCAGACAGTAGACGAACGGCGCCAAGCAGGCGAAAACCCTGATTCCGGCAATTCATTAACGGAGAAATCGAGTTGTTTGTCGCTGCTGTTGAACCCGCCCAGGCAACGTCGGTCGGTCACTATGTCCCCATGGTTTAGCCGATATAAGTGCCAATCAAGAGCGCCACCGGACGGACCTGACTTCGTGATTGATCGACTCGGAGATACCCCGATGACAACGCTCCTTAGTGTGCAACCGTTACTGTTTGAACCGTCCTTTGAGCAAATACCGGAAGACGAATCACACACCAGCCATGACTTGGCTGAAGCCATGCGTAGCATTCTGGAAACCACTTATCACGATTATGGCCACGCCGTACGCAGCGTCCATGCCAAGGCCCATGGTTTGCTTTATGGCGAAATCCAAGTGGTTGATAACCTTCCACCGGAATTGGCCCAAGGCATGTTTGCCAAACCCGTTAAACTTCCGGTCGCGTTACGGTTTTCCACTAATCCTGGCGATATTCTCGACGATAAAGTGTCTGCGCCTCGTGGTCTGGCAATCAAGATTATTGGTGTTGAAGGCAGCCGTTTACCGGGCAGCGAGCGTGATGTCACTCAGGATTTCGTGTTGCAAAATGCCAAGGTCTTCACCGCCGCCGATCCAAAATCCTTTTTGAAAACCCTGAAAATGCTGGCCAAAACCACCGATAAAGCGCCGGGGTCGAAAAAGGCGTTTTCTGCTGTACTTAGGGGCGTGGAAAGTATCGTCGAGGCGGTCGGCGGTGAAAGCGCCACGCTTAAAAGCCTGGGTGGGCATCCGATTACCCACCTGCTGGGCGAGACCTATTACAGCGTTGTGCCATTTCTGTATGGCCCGTATTACGCCAAGCTGAGCGTCGTGCCGATATCTGCTGAATTAACCGCATTAACCGACAAAACAGTTGACCTCAATGGCAATCCGGATGGTTTGCGCGCAGCGGTTCAGGACTACTTTTCGACCAATAGCGGGACGTGGGAAGTACGTATTCAGTTGGCCACCGACCTCGAGAAGATGCCCATAGAAGACGCTTCCGCAGAATGGCCAGAGGATGTCAGTCCGTTTGTCACGGTTGCCCGAATCGAGGTTGCGCAGCAGCAATCCTGGTCACAAAGCCGCGAAGCGGAGATTGATGACGGCATGGCGTTCAGCCCCTGGCATGGTCTTGCGGCTCACCGTCCATTGGGTGGCGTCATGCGGGTGCGCAAGCCCTCGTACGATATGTCGTCAACCTTTCGCGGTGAGCACAACGGCTGCCCAATGAGCGAACCCCGTGCATTGAAAAGTCAATGACTGAATAACGGGAGTTATTGAAGAACCGAGTGACGTGCTTCGCGAACACGTTCGCTCTTACCGGATTGCCCCAAATCCCGCGCCATGCCGCCATTCCTGCGGGACCGAATTCATTCGGGCAGCAGGCGGCGCGGTCTGTACAAAAAACCAGCGCAACAAAAACCCGCCGAAGCGGGTTTTTCCAAGACCATTCCAACTTCCTGTCGGTGGCCGTCCGGGCCATGGTCGATCATCCGTGATCCGCAAGCACTCCTGCACTTGCGCTGATGGATCAAGAATATCGCCGCCGACCGGGGCACGCATAGAGCGAAAGTACTCTACGTCGTGTAAGCCTTTCGCTACGCTCGCCAACAAGTTCGCTTCTACAGGCAGGCTGGTTTGTTCATGTTTACCGTGTCTAAGCTAGTTCCAAAATGGTATTTCGCCCTTAGACCTAAAAGCTTTAAATTCTGCCCACCGGATCACCGGACAGTTATATAGAGCATTCCAACCATGCTCGGAGTTCGGTGACCTACAGCACCCGATTTCAGGGTAAGCCGCCCTTCTCATAGTCAACCCCAGCCCACCCCTATTCCATAATCCCGACAAGGCTTACCCATGGCGCGTTCTTCGTTCACTCGCACATTAATCACCGGGCTGATGGTGTCAGGCCTCGCGCTTAGCGCTCATGCCGCGCCGCTGACCATTGGCTATATCACCGGGATCGACCCCACTAAGCTTCCTATGTCCGATGGCACTTACGACAAAGTCATAGGTGAAAAAATTGATTGGCGGCGTTTCGATGCAGGTCCAGCGGTGGTGGCGGCTATTGCTTCGGGAGATTTACAAATAGGTAATCTCGGATCAAGCCCCCTGGCTGCCGCCGCATCGCGCAACGTGCCGCTGGTGGCGTTTATCGTTACTTCGCAAATCAAGAGCTCCGAGGCACTGGTGGTCCGCAACGGCAGCGGTATCAGCAGCCCCCAGGACTTGATTGGCAAGACCATCGCCACGCCGTTTGTTTCGACCTCCCATTACAGCCTGCTTGGCGCGCTCAAGCACTGGAACATCGATCCGAGCAAAGTGAAAGTGGTCAATTTGAGCCCGGCTGAAATTACCGCCGCGTGGAAGCGCGGAGACATCGACGGCGCCTTCACCTGGTCGCCTGCCCTCGGCGAAATCCGTAAAACCGGCAAGATACTGACCGATGCAGGTGAAGTATCAACCTGGGGGTCTCCCACCTTCGAAGTGTGGGTTGCGCGCAAAGACTTCGCTGAGAAACACCCGGAAATAGTCGCCGGGTTCGCCAAAGTCAGCCTGGACGCTATCGCTGATTACACCGCACACAAGGCCGCATGGACGCCAGAGTCCATTGAAGTTCAAAAAATCGCCCGGTTTACCGGCGCCAATGCCGCAGACATTCCGGAACTGCTGGAAGGCTCGCATTTCCCGACAGCGAAAGAGCAAACGTCCGCCGAGTTGCTGGGCGGCGGTACGGCAAAAGATATCGCGCAAACCGCAGCTTTCCTCAAGGAGCAGGGGAAAATCGACAGCGTGCTGCCCGATTATGCGTCCTACGTCAGCGCGAAATTCATCCCCCAGTGATTGACCGCTGCGAGGCCGTAAGGCCTCGCCTTCATTTACCGCGTGGTCTCCCACGCGCACCGTTCGAGTCCGATCATGAGCCTGACCATCACTCCCATAGGCTCGGCCCTTGGTGCCGAAATAGAGGGAATTGACCTCAGCCTTCCATTGCACGCAGAACACTACGCGGCGATTGAACAGGCACTGTTGCAGCACCAAGTGCTGTTTTTTCGCAATCAGCCGTTGACCCCCGAACAGCACCTTCGCTTTGCCGCCGGTTTCGGCAAGCTGCACATCCATCCGCTTTACCCGAATGTACCGCAACACCCGGAGTTGCTGCTGCTTGATACCGACGTTGTCGATCTGCGCGACAACGCATCCTGGCACACCGATGTGACCTTCCTCGAGGCTCCTGCCCTGGGGGCCATACTCAGCGCCAAACAGGTGCCGCCTTTTGGCGGAGATACGCTGTGGGCCAGCGGAATAGCCGCGTATGAGGCCTTATCCGCGCCCTTGGCCAAGATGCTCGACGGGCTGACAGCGAGCCACGACTTCACCAGGTCATTTCCCCTTGAACGATTTGGTAGCACCCCGGATGACCTTGCACGTTATGAACAAACCCGCCGCGACCATCCGCCGTTGTCACACCCGGTCATCCGTACCCATCCGATAAGCAGGCGTAAAGCGTTGTTCGTCAACGACGGCTTCACCACACGTATCAACGAATTACAGCCTGCCGAAAGTGCCGCGCTGTTAACCCTGTTGTTCAACCACATCAGCCGCCCGGAATTTACCGTGCGTTGGCGCTGGGCAGCCAACGACTTGGCTTTTTGGGACAACCGCGTCACCCAGCACTATGCCGTCGATGACTATCGGCCACAGCGTCGAGTCATGCATCGAGCGACAATTCTGGGTGACAAACCGTTCTAAAGCAGCGTTGCAGAGGGTCTGACCGATGTCAGACTCACCGCTGGTAAAAAAAGATGCAACCCTTCTTCATCACAAGCCTCAATACGTCATAAGGTCCGGTTTACCGGCCATCAGACGTTTAGGAGGCTGCGATGTCTGCGCACTTTATAAAGTTGTTTACCCAACCCAATTTCGTCTGGGCGAGCATTCGTAAAGATGAGGAACAAAAGCCGCGGCACTATGTCGGGCATTTGTTATTACTGGCGCTTATTCCTACGGTTTGCCTGTTTATCGGTACGACGTTTGTAGGCTGGAGCCTGGCCAAAGACGAAACGGTAAAACTCAGTTCAGCCAGTGCCATGGGACTCTGCGGTTTGCTCTTTGTGACGATCCTCATCGGTGTCGCCATAGTGGGTGGATTTATCCGCTGGATGTCTCGCACTTTCGACGCCCGCCCAACCCTCAATCAATGCATTGGCTTTGCCGCTTATACCGCCACTCCGTTCTTCATCGCCGGGATTGCCGGCCTGTACCCCAGCCGCTGGCTGGCCGTCACGGTATTGATGATTGCGGCACTGTACTCGACGTTTTTGCTGTTCGTCGGCCTGCCAACGTTCATGCGCTTACGCGAAGAAGAAGGGTTGCTGTATTCGGCAAGTGTCTGGGGCATCGGGTTACTGGTTTTAGTCACAATCCTGGTCTCAATGATCTTGCTCTGGTTCAACGGATTGACGCCCGAATACTTGCGTGCGCCGGGCACGTGAACGCTATTACCGGATAAACAGGCCCGCGTTGTTGGGCGTAACAATGGAATACATTCCGTGACCGAATCACATAAGTTACAGCCAGCGCTGTTACGCAGACTTAATGCCTTGGCTCAGTTTGGAGAACTCGCGCTGAAGTCGCCGAGTCTTGACGAGATTCTGCAACAAGCGTGCGGCTTGGTGCGTGACGCGCTGAATACGGATTTTGCCAAGATCATGATGCTGTGCGACGACGGTCGCTCTTTGCAAGTGCGTGCCGGGGTCGGCTGGCAATCCCATGTAGTGGGTCAATTGAAGGTACCGTCCGACCCTGGCCTGTCTGAAGGCTATGCGTTTCATTCGAAAAACCCGGTCATTTCAGCCGATGTCAGCCTCGAAAAACGTTTCCGCTATGCGCCCTTCCTGCTTGAACACGGCGTTCAGGCACTGGCTAATGTGCCGATTCTCGTGGTGGACGGAAAGTCCCCCTTTGGGATTTTTGAAGTCGCCAGTAAAACCCCTCGAGCCTTTCCTCCGCGCGATGTGTACTTCCTGCGAACCTACGCCAATTTTATCGCGGGAGCGGTAGAACGCTTTCGCGCGCTGGATGAAATCAAGGCCTCCGAGTTAGCGTTACGCAGCAGCGAGGAACACTTTCGGGTAGCGGTAGAGCTCAATCCGCAAATCATCTGGACGGCCGATGCCAAAGGCGGCGTTACATCATTTGATCAACGCTGGCTGCAACTGACCGGTCTTACTCGGGATCAAGCCCTCGAGTCTGGCTGGCTACAGGTGTGCCATCGCGACTACAAGCAACAGATGGCCGATGCATGGGCCCACTCAGTCCAGACCAAAGCGCCTTATGACGTCAGCGCTCCGTTGCGCAAAAACGGCGACGAGTATGGCTGGTTCAGAATCCGAGCGTTTCCTCAACTGGACGGTCAGGGTGAGTGTTTGCAGTGGTATGGAACCATTGAGGACATTGAAGAGCGCGTGCGCCTCGAGTCGGCCCTACGTGACTGGAACGAAACGCTGGAAGAGCGCGTGGTTGAGCGTACATTGGCATTGGTCAAAGAACAGGGAGAACGCGAGGCCACCGAGGAAAAACTTCGCCAAAGCCAGAAAATGGAAGCGGTCGGACAACTGACGGGAGGGTTGGCACATGACTTCAATAATATGCTGGCCGGCACCCTCGGCAGTCTTGAGCTGATGCAACTGAGATTATCCCAGGGCAAAGTGGATAAGCTGCCCTCTTATATCGATTTGGCTAAATCCACTGTGCAACGTGCGGCGGCATTAACTCATCGGTTATTGGCCTTCTCTCGGCAGCAGACGCTGGAGCCCAAGGTCATCCATCCAAACAAACTGGTCGCCGGGCTTGAGGACTTGCTGCGACGGACCGTTGGCCCCGGCATCGAACTGGAAACGCTGCTGAGCGCCAACGGCTCGATTCTGTGTGATCCGAACCAGTTGGAAAACGCGATTTTAAACCTGGCGATCAATGCGCGCGATGCGATGCCCAACGGTGGCTCGCTGTCGATAAAAACCAGCCACGCGAAAGTCGAACGCCCCCTCCCCCGAGGCCAGGATTTACCCGATGGCGACTACATAAGCATCACCGTAACGGACTCTGGCACCGGCATGACCCGAGAGGTAATGGAGCGCGCCTTCGATCCATTTTTCACCACCAAACAGTCAGGAGAGGGCACCGGCCTGGGCCTTTCCATGATTTACGGCTTCGTTCAACAATCCGGTGGGCATACTCAGATCAGTAGTCAAATGGGCAGCGGCACGTCCATCGTGCTCAACTTTCCAATGCACCGGATAGCAGCCGATGACATCTCGTTTCAGTCCAGAACGTCCAAGCCATTGCCCCGGGCAACGGGTGAAACAGTGCTACTGGTAGATGATGAGTTAGTGGTACGGCAGGTCATGATCGAGTTGCTCACCGACCTGGGATACACCGTGCCGGAGGCCATTGACGGTCGATCAGCATTAAGCCGTGCGGAAAAGCTCGAACATATTGATTTGTTGGTAACGGACATCGGCTTGCCCGGTGGACTCGACGGACAGCAACTGGCCGCGTTGTTGCGCGTTCGGCATCCGCAGCTAAAGGTATTGTTCATCACCGGCTTTGCAAAAAACCTGCAGCTAAACGAAAACGCAAAACCCGCTACCCACGTGCTGGCCAAGCCGTTCAGCATTAATGATTTCAGCGAACGTATTCGGGCGATCCTAGGGGCAGATTAATCCTTGGGCGCGCTCGCCATTGCCGGGCGCAGTGCACGCACTGCCTGCACCCGGCAAGGCATCGCTAACCCTTGCTATGCTCGGGTGATGTCGGCCCAGCCTTCACCCCTCTGGGCCCTGCCACGCCCCAGACGATGAGTCCCAACACTGGAAACACAATCAGCCCAATCGCCCACGCGGCTTTGGTGCCTGTGGTTTTTTCACTGCGAAATACACTCACAATCGCCCATAGGTCGACCAGCAAGATAATCACCGCAATACCGATACCGAAATAAGACATGTCGTCAGACATAGCGTTACCCTCATCCAGTTAATAGCCTCAAGCAGACCTGCTATTTATTGTTGCTGTTCTCGTTGCTATCGGATTTTTGCATCTGAACCGACGATTTACTGCCATCGGTGTTGTTCTTGGTTTCGTTATCCGATTTGTCAAAGCAGCCATGCAGAAACAACAGACTGCATGTCAGTACAACTACTCGTGCCGGGTTCATTTCATCTCCTTTGTGTCGTTGGTTTGTGAGCTGACCGTTTCGATCATGGCTGGCCTGCGCCGCCCGATGCACCAAACACTTGGCCGGTGATGTAGCTCGCTTCACTTGCCGCCAACTGCACGTAAATCGGAGCAATCTCCACCGGCTGTCCGGGGCGCCCGATAGGTGTATCACTGCCAAACGCTTTCAGCTTTTCCATGGTCTGGCCACCACTGACCTGCAAGGGGGTCCAAAACGGCCCCGGCGCGACGGCGTTGACCCGTATACCGCGCTTGATCATCTGTTTTGCCAGCCCTTTGCTGAAGTTGGCGATGGCGGCTTTGGTCATGGCGTAATCCAGCAGGTTGGCCGATGGATCATAGGCATTCACCGAGGCGGTATTGATGATCGCCGCGCCTTCTGGCAGGTGCGGGATTGCCGCTTTAGTAATCCAGAACATCCCATAAAGATTGGTCTTCAGCGTCCAGTCGAAGTCTTCGGTACTGATGTCGAGTATCGAATCGAAACTGTGTTGTCGACCCGCGTTGTTCACCAAAATATCGAGCCCGCCCAGGCCTTGGACGGCTCGGTCGACCATGTCGCGGCAAAACGCTTCTTCACGAATGTCCCCCGGAACCGTTACCGCCTTACGTCCCGCGTCCTGAATCAACTTAACCACCTCTTGGGCGTCGGATTCTTCAGCGGGCAAGTAGCAGATGGCAACGTCGGCGCCTTCCCGGGCGAAGGCGATGGCCACTGCCCGACCGATGCCGGAGTCACCGCCAGTGATCAGGGCTTTGCGTCCCAGCAACCGGTTTCGCCCCTGATAACTGGTTTCACCGTGATCAGGCTGCGGTGACATCTTGCTAGCCAGCCCGGGCCAGGGTTGACTTTGCTCAGCAAAAGGCGGTTTTGGCCGACCATTTTTCGGGTCACCAATGGGCACCGGCGGCGCAGCCGTGGTGGTTTTAGCCTCGTCGGCTCGGGCGAAGGCCGGGACCACCAACGAAGCCGCAGCAGTCAAGGCTACGCCCTGCATCAGGCGGCGCCTGGAGGTAGCCAAATCTTCTGGATTCATTGTTGTTTTCCTTTACGTCAAACGTTGCTGTAAACCGTCGAGGCGCAGGGAAGGCATGTACGCAAACGCGACAGGTCGGCATTACCGTGATAGACGTACAGGTTTTCAACATGGTTCAAGCGACGTGACTGTCGGTGGTAGCGGCTCCGCAGCAGCTGAACCGCCTGCAGGTCAGAGGGATTACCGAGTAGCGACGATAAATAACCTTGGAAACGGCAACAGCACTTTACCGTTAGCGGCGGCCGGATAGGCCTCTTGCATGGCGGCCAGGTACCGCGCCAGGAACTCGGCCTTTTCCGCATCGCTGAGGGGCGCAAGGTACGGGCGTAATGCCGAACCCTTGAACCATTCAACCACTGCCTGCGCGCCGCCATCCAATGGGTGGTAATACGTGGTTCGCCACACATCAACCCGAGTGCAATGCGCTGTCAGCAGGTCATAGTAGTACCCAGCGGCGTGACGGGGAGGATGCATCTGGCCACCGATCTTACTGGCCCAAGTCCCGGTTGCGGCGATCTCTCGCGCCATTCGATGCGCGGGTTCTTCAAGGTTGTCGGGGGTCTGGATTGCGAGGCTGCCACCTGGCGCCAGTTGACTGACCAATCGCGGATACAGCGCATCGTGATCGGGCACCCACTGCAATGAAGCGTTGGCCAGGATGACATCGTACTGCTGCGCCGGCTTCCAGCCAGCGATATCGCTGACTTCGAACTGCATCGCTGGTAGACGTTTGTTGGCGGCAGCGATCATGTCCTCTGAACTGTCGATGCCGCTCACCGCAGCCTCCGGAAAGCGCTCGGCAAGCACTTCAGTGGAGTTCCCCGGGCCGCAGCCCAGGTCGATGGCAAGGCGGACCTCCCGATCAGGAATAGCGGCCACCAAATCCCGCACCGGGCGGGTACGTTCGTCTTCAAAAGCCGTGTATTGCTTGGCCGACCAAGTCATCTTGATGCCCTTCGCTGCGAATGGATTTGCAGCAAGGGTAGCCCGAACTCGGCCACCGCCTCATGAAAAACTGTAACCCGCTAGCTACGAATCGACCGCACATGCTCATCGTCCTGCCGAACCATCAACATCAATGCATCGCGTTTTTCCAGCAAGTGATGGCGCAGGATCGAGCTTAAGCGTTTGCCGTCACGGGCTTCCAGCGCCTCGATCATCTGCTCATGGTCGTGTACCGCACGGTCCCATTTTGGCGCTTGGTAGTTGGAGCGAAAACGCAGCGCCTGCAATCTGAAGTTAAGCGCTTGGTAGGCCTGACGCAGCGCAGAGTTACGCGCTGCCTGGTTGATTAAATCGTGAATCGCCCGATTGCGTTGGTAGTACCCCGGCAAATCATGCTGGTTTTTGCACACCACCATGGCGTAATGCAGCGCTTTAACCTCTGCCAACTCTTCGGCGGTGATTCGCTCACACGCCAACTCGCCGGAAAACGCTTCCAGGCCGCTCATCAATTCAAAGGCCTCGCGAATCTCCAGCTCGGACATGCGCGCAACACTGGCGCCGCGATTGGGCGAAATTTCAATCAAGCCTTCCGCCGCCAAAACCTTGAGTGCTTCGCGCAATGGCGTTCTGGAGATGCCAAGGGTTTCGCATAATTCACGCTCATTCAGCTTTCTGCCAGCCTCCAGCACACCTTCAATAATGAAGCTACGCAGGTGCTCGACGACGGTGTCGTGCAGACGTTGACGCTCGACCCTGGGCAATTGCCGAACACCGACCTTTTCCGTAATGAAATCTGAATCTTGCATACAAAATCCTCAAATGGCTGAAACGATCTTAATCCATTTTTTGTGCTTTGGCCCAATGGATGCTGGTTATCAGGTGAAATTATTGTGGTTGACGTAGCTTCAAGTCCTGCTATGGTATTTTGAATTCAAAATACAACAACAAGGAAAACGTCCATGGTAAAGCTCGATTTTCACCCTGCCGGCCGCCATTTTTTACAAATTCCTGGTCCAAGTCCTGTTCCTGATCGCATTCTTCGGGCGATGAGCTACCCCACCATCGACCACCGCGGCCCGGAGTTCGCCGAGCTCGGCCTGAAGGTGCTTGACGGCATCAAGCAGGTGTTCAAAACCAAACACCCAGTGGTCATTTACCCAGCCTCCGGTACCGGCGCCTGGGAAGCTGCGCTGTGTAATACCTTGAGCTCCGGCGACAGCGTATTAATGTTTGAAACAGGGCATTTCGCTACCTTATGGAAAAAAATGGCCGAAAGCCTGGGCCTGAAACCGGAGTTCATCGGGTTGCCCGGCGTTGAAGGGTGGCGCCAAGGACTCAAGCCGGAGATGATCGAGGCGCGCCTGCGTGAAGACTCCCAGCACAGCATCAAAGCGGTCTGCGTAGTGCATAACGAAACCAGTACCGGCGTCACCTCTGACATCGCCGCTGTGCGCAAGGCCATGGACGCCGCCGGGCACCCTGCCCTGTTGCTGGTCGACACCATTTCGGGCCTGGCCTCAGCGGATTACCGTCATGACGAATGGGGCGTTGACGTGACCATTTCCGGCTCGCAAAAAGGCTTGATGTTGCCGCCCGGCATCAGCTTCAACGCGATCTCGCCCAAGGCCATAGCCGCCAGCAAAACAGCCGGTCTGCCCCGCAGTTTCTGGGCGTGGGACGACATCATTGAAATGAACAAAACCGGTTATTGGCCGTACACCCCAAGCACCAACCTGCTGTATGGCCTCAGCGAAGCGCTGGACATGATCCTGGATGAAGGTCTGGACAATGTTTTTGCCCGGCACAACCGCTTGGCTGAAGCATGCCGCATCGCGGTAAACGCCTGGGGCCTGGATATTCAGTGTGCTGACCCGAGCGTTTACAGCCCGGTATTGACCGGTGTGATGACGCCAGAGGGGATCGATGCCGATCACGTGCGCAAGATTATCTATGAGCGCTTCGACATGTCGCTGGGCACTGGCCTGGGCAAAATGAAAGGCCGCATGTTCCGCATCGGTCACTTGGGTGATTGCAACGACCTGACCCTGATGGCCACGCTGACCGGTTGCGAGATGGGCCTGAAAATGGCCGGAGTGAAGCTCAACGGCAGCGGCGTGATTGCGGCCATGGACTTCCTCGGTTCACAGGATGTGCCGTTGCGTCGTTCTTGAAATTCCCCACTGCCACGGAACTGTCGATACTTCCTACAGATCGGGTAGCACGTAGACTCTCTGTAGGAGGCCGGTTGATTCACCTGATGCCCCACAATCAATAGAACAATAAAAGATCTATCCCGACCTAGCGTGCTTCGCCGCACGAACAATAAGAAACTGGAGATAGCGTCATGAAACTGTTTCGTCTACGCCCGACGAGCATGGTGTTGCTCATGCTCTGCGTCATGTACTTCATCACTTATCTGGACCGCGTCAACGTCAGCACCGCAGCCTCTGGGTTCGGCGCCGAGTTCGGCCTGTCCAATACTCAAATCGGCCTGGTATTTTCTGCCTTCGCCTACCCTTATCTGGTGTTTCAGGTCATTGGTGGCTGGATCAGCGACAAATATGGCGCGCGCCGAACGCTGATCTTTTGCGGATTGCTGTGGGGCGTGGCGACCATTCTGACCGGATTCGCTGGCGGCCTCTATTCAATGCTCGCCGCCCGCCTGCTGCTGGGCCTGGGTGAAGGCGCGACCTTCCCGGCTGCCACCGCAGCAATGACACGCTGGGTGGCCAAAGAAAAACGCGGCTTTGCCCAAGGCATCACCCACTCGGCGGCACGCATCGGTAACGCCGTCGCGCCGACGGTGATCGTGGCCGTGATGGCCGCTTACAACTGGCGCATGGCGTTCTATGTCTGTGGGGCGATAAGTCTGGTCTGGGTAGTCGTTTGGGCATTCGTTTTCACCGAGCACCCTAAAGATCACCCGCTCATTACCCCGGCAGAACTGGCGGTGCTGCCAGCACCCAAAGGCCCCGCGCCGAAGGTGCCATGGAAAGCGCTGTTCAAACGCATGGCGCCGGTGACCATCGTTTACTTCTGCTACGGCTGGACCCTGTGGTTGTTCCTGTCGTGGATTCCTCAGTATTTTCTGCACAGCTACAACATGGACCTGAAAAAATCCGCAGTGTTTGCCTCAGCCGTATTCTTCGCCGGAGTAATTGGCGACACGGTCGGTGGCCTGGTCACCGACAAACTGCTGATCAAAACCGGATCGCTGAAGAAGTCCCGCAGCTGGATGGTTGCGGTGTGCATGTTTCTGACCTTGGCGTGCCTGCTCCCGGTCATGTTCAACCACAACATGTACATTTCAATGGCCTGCCTGGCGGGCGGCTTCTTCTTTGCCGAAATGATGATTGGTCCGATGTGGGCCATTCCAATGGACATCGCGCCAGAGTTCAGCGGCACCGCGAGCGGCATCATGAGCACCGGTTCCGCTGCTGCGGCGATTCTTTCGCCAGTGGTTTCCGGCTACCTGATCGACCGATATGGCAGTTGGGATCTGCCTTTTGTCGGCAGCATGTTACTGATGGCAATCGGGGTTATTCTGGCGTTCCGCATGAAGCCTGAGAACAAGTTCGAATGCGTGACTAACCTGCCCACCGGGGTTGTCGTGACAGACGAGCAGCACCCGCGCCGGGCTTCGGTTACTGTCGGCAAATGATCTGAAACGTTTTATCCCCGTGCAGACTCCTTACCGGACGAGCGCGGGTTCCACATTCAAGTGTTGAAGGAAACTGCCCCCATGACTGACACCGCTCTCACGTCCAGCATTGCCCAATTGATTGTCGACGCCGGTCGTGATCGTCAGCCCATCGTTGAAATACCCGCAGACCAAGTGCCGGCCGACCCAGGGGCTGCCTATGCACTGCAACAAGAGATTTTGCGCCTGCGCGGATCACGGGCAGGTGGTTGGAAAATCGGTTCAAAATCTCACACTGGCCCGATTCAGGGTGCGCCATTGCCTGCCGACTGCCTGTTACCCAGCGGCAGCAGCGTGGAAAAAGCCGCGTATTTTCCGCCAATACTGGAACTGGAAATCGCCTTCCGCTTCAATCGCGATTTTGCACCCCGCGCCGAGGCGTATTCCGACGAAGAGGTCCGTCAAGGCATCGGCTACATGGCCGCAACCATCGAGCTGGTTGCCAGCCGTTTTGCGGCTTGGCCCAAGGTAGAACCGTTGTTGGCCTTGGGCGACTTGCTCAATCACGGCGCGCTAGCGGTAGGCGAATTCATCGAGTACCGCGAGGATTTTCCTTTCGCCGAACCGCAGATGACATTCACCTTCGCCGGCCAAGACATCGTGCCCGGTAAACCGGCCAATCCGGCGGGCGATCCACGTCGTCTGCTGGCGTGGCTGGTCAACCATCACACCGGTAAAGGCCTGGCGTTGAACAAGGACACAGTGATTACCTGTGGTTCGTTTACCGGCATGTATGTGGTTGAAGGGCCCGGCATCGCAGAGGGCAAGATTAATGGGCTGCCAGCCGTGTCGCTGAGCCTCGCCTGATCCGCCGGCGGTTTGCTTTCAAACCAGCAAACCGCCGTTCAGGATTCAACCCAGTAATTCGGGCGGTTGTAGACCTCCTTCAAGAAGGCAATGAAAAACCGAACCTTGGCGGGCAAGTAATGTTGTTGCGGGTAAACACCTTGAATGTCATAGCTGGGCAACGCGTAGTCATCCAGCACGGTTACCAACTCGCCGCTCTCCAGTTCGCTCTGAATTTCCCAGACCGAGCGCCAGCTCAATCCCAACCCTCGCTTGGCCCAATCAAACAGCAGCTCGCCGTCGTTGCAGTACAAATTACCCGCGACTTTGACCGCGACCTGTCGGCCGTCACGCTGAAACGTCCAGCCACGGTGTTGCCCACCTTGCAGGTTGAAGGTCAGGCAGTTGTGCTTCGCCAGGTCTTCCAGGGTGTGCGGGTAGCCATGGGCGGCGAAGTAGTCCGGCGAGCCACAGACCACCCGCTGGTTGGCGAACAACTTGATCGCCACGTAGTTGGGGTCCAGCACTTCGCCGATACGAATCGCCAAATCGTAGCCTTCACGCACCAGATCAATCACGTTATCGGTCAAATCGAACGACAAACTGAGCTCTGGGTATCGCGCCTGAAACTCCGGCGCATGGGGCGCCACGTGCCGACGCCCGAAACCGGCAGGCGCCGACACCATCAGGTGGCCCCGCACCGCGCTCTGGTTCTCGCTGACGCTGGCATCAAGATCGTCGAAGGTCCGCAGCAGCGCCTTGGCGCTCTCCAGGTAGGTTTCGCCCAATTCGGTCAAGGTCAGGCCCCGTGTAGAACGGTGAATCAGCTTGATGCCCAACCGATCTTCCAGTGCCGACAGGCGTCGGCCCATGATTGCCGGCGTCACTCCCTCAGCCAGCGCCGCCGCCGCAAAGCTGCCTTTGGCAGCCACCAGCACGTAACTGTGCAATTCCGTGTAACGGTCCATTCGATACTCCTGATACCGACAGAAAGGATTAAACCGGCAATTCTAAAACGTCTCCTGATAAAGCACCCTAGCCAGGTACTAATAATATCGACTCAAGGAGACTACCAAATGACTGTCATGCGCGCTATCGAAGCTGCCGTACTGGTGATGCAACGCGAGGGGATCGACACCGCGTTCGGAATCCCCGGCGCAGCGATCAATCCTTTGTACGCCGCGTTGAAGAAACTCGGTGGCATCGACCACGTGCTGGCACGTCACGTCGAAGGCGCTTCGCACATGGCAGAGGGTTACACCCGAGCAGTTGCTGGCAACATCGGCGTGTGCATCGGCACTTCAGGCCCGGCCGGCACCGACATGATCACTGGCTTGTACTCCGCCTCGGCAGACTCGATCCCTATCTTGTGCATCACCGGCCAGGCACCTCGCGCCCGCCTGCATAAAGAAGACTTCCAGGCGGTGGACATAGCCAGCATTGCTGCGCCGGTATGCAAGTGGGCAACCACGGTCATGGAGCCGGGGCAAGTACCCTATGTGTTCCAGAAAGCCTTCCAATTGATGCGCAGCGGTCGCCCCGGTCCGGTATTGATCGACCTGCCGTTCGACGTGCAGATGGCTGACATCGAGTTCGATATCGACGCTTACGAGCCGCTGCCCATCGTCAAACCACGGGCCAGCCGCAAGCAGGTGGAAAAAGCCCTGGCGATGCTTAATCAATCAGAGCGTCCATTGATCGTTGCTGGTGGTGGGATTATCAACGCCGACGCCTCGGCAGCCTTGGTGGAGTTCGCCGAACTGACCGGTATTCCCGTGATTCCAACGCTCATGGGCTGGGGCACCATACCCGATGATCACCCGCAAATGGCGGGCATGGTGGGGTTGCAAACCTCGCACCGCTACGGTAACGCCACGCTGCTGGAATCGGATCTGGTATTGGGCATCGGCAACCGCTGGGCCAACCGTCACACCGGCACCGTTTCGGTGTACAGCGAAGGGCGTAAATTCATTCACATCGACATCGAACCGACGCAAATTGGCCGGGTTTTGATGCCGGATCTGGGCATCGTCTCGGACGCAGGCGCGGCACTGGAAATGTTCCTCGAAGTCGCTCGGGAAATGCATGTTGCCGGGACCCTGAAAAACCGCAGCGCCTGGCTGAGCAGTTGTCAGGAACGCAAGCGCACGCTGCAACGCAAGACCCACTTCGACAACGTGCCGGTCAAGCCGCAGCGGGTGTACGAAGAGATGAACCGGTTCTTCGGCAAGGACACATGCTACGTCACCACCATTGGTCTTTCGCAGATCGCCGGCGCACAATTTCTACACGTTTACAAACCACGGCATTGGATCAATTGCGGTCAAGCCGGACCGTTGGGTTGGACTATTCCAGCGGCCCTGGGCGTGGCTAAGGCCGATCCTTCACGCACTGTGGTGGCGCTGTCGGGAGACTATGATTTCCAATTCATGATTGAAGAACTGGCCGTGGGTGCGCAGTTCAAACTGCCGTACATACACGTGGTGGTGAATAACTCGTATCTGGGCTTGATCCGACAGGCACAGCGGGGCTTTGACATGGATTTCTGTGTGCAACTGGCCTTCGATAATATCAATGCGCCGGAACTCGAAGGCTATGGCGTAGACCACGTCGCCGTCGCTGAAGGCCTGGGCTGTAAAGCCATTCGCGTCACTGATGCGGCGCACCTGCAAGCGGCCTTCGCTGAAGCCCGGGCGCTGATGCAGCAGTACAGCGTGCCGGTGGTCGTCGAGGTGATTCTGGAGCGCGTGACCAACATTTCCATGGGCACAGAAATCAATGCAATAAACGAATTCGAAGCGTTGGCAGAGTCTCGCGCCGACGCTCCCACATCTGTCAGCCTGATGGACTGATCTACCGTTTTGATTGAGGATTCAACCATGCCACGTTTATGCGCCAACTTGTCCATGCTGTTCACCGAACAAGATTTCCTGCAACGCTTCGACGCTGCTGCGGCGGCAGGTTTTACCGGCGTTGAATACCTGTTTCCCTACGAGTTCAACTCGGCGCAAATCAAAGAGCGGCTGGCGGCCAACGGACTGACCCAAGTGCTGTTTAATCTGCCTGCAGGTGACTGGGCCAAAGGTGAACGAGGCATTGCGTGCCACCCGGACCGGGTGGAGGAATTTCGCGCTGGGGTTGATCTGGCCATTGCTTATGCGCAGGTGTTGGGTAACACGCAAGTCAACTGCCTGGCGGGTATTCGTCCAGCAGAGGGCAGTGATGAGTTGATCGAAAACACCTTCATCGCCAACCTGAAATACGCCGCAGACAAGCTGGAAGCGGTTGGCCTGAGCTTGATCATGGAGATGATCAATACGCTGGATATTCCCGGTTTCTATCTGAACACCACGCGTCAGGCACTGGCTATTCGGGAAAAAGTCGGCAGCAAGAACCTGGCGCTGCAATACGACATCTACCACATGCAAATTATGGAAGGCGACCTGGCGCGCACCCTGCAAACACACCTGCCAGTGATCCAACATGTGCAACTGGCGGATAACCCTGGCCGCCACGAGCCTGGCACCGGCGAAATCAACTATCACTTCCTGTTCGAACACCTGGACCGCATTGGTTACCAAGGCTGGGTCGGTTGCGAATACAAACCACTGACCACTACCGAAGCCGGTTTGGGCTGGTTGAAAACGTATAACGTGGTTTAGAGAACTATCAGTTCCGCTGTAGGCGCCAAGGTGTTGGCGAGGCGATGTAATGGGTATGCCCGGCAGATGCCTCGCCAACACGTTGGCTCCTACAGGATCTGCGTCCAGTCCGAATTTTGGGTGAATTGAACGTCGCCCGGCAACTTCAAAAGGATCACCATCATGGCAACAATTGGATTTATCGGCACCGGCATCATGGGTCTGCCTATGGCGCAAAACCTGCTAAAGGCCGGGCACACCGTGCTGTTGTCAGACCATCACAGCACACCGCCCGCCTCGCTGGCTGAAGGCGGCGCCCAAGTGTTGCGCAGCCCGAAAGCCGTCGCTGAAGCAGCAGAATTCATCATCGTCATGCTGCCTGACACCCCTTACGTCGACACGGTGTTGTTTGGCGAAAACGGCATCGCTGAAGGCACGACCGAAGGCAAAGTGGTGATCGACATGAGTTCGATCTCACCCTCAGCCACCAAAGTCTTTGCCGAGAAAATCAATGCCACTGGCGCGCAATACCTCGACGCGCCGGTTTCCGGTGGTGAAGTCGGCGCCAAGGCCGCCACCCTGAGCATCATGGTCGGCGGCAGTCAGGATACGTTTGAACGTGCCCTGCCGCTGCTGCAAACCATGGGCAAAAACATCACGTTGGTCGGCGGCAACGGCGACGGCCAAACCGCCAAAGTCGCCAACCAGATCATTGTTGCGTTGAACATCCAGGCCGTGGCTGAAGCGTTATTATTCGCCGCCAAAAACGGTGCCGACCCCGCCAAGGTCCGTGAAGCTTTGATGGGGGGATTCGCCAGCTCGAAGATTCTCGAAGTGCACGGTGATCGCATGATCAAAGGCACCTTCAACCCGGGCTTCCGTATCGCCCTGCATCAAAAAGACCTGAACCTGGCACTCGAAGGCGCCAAGGAGCTAAACCTGAACCTGCCAAACACCGCCAATGCTCAGCAAGTATTCAGCACGTGCGCGGCGATAGGTGGCAGTCAATGGGACCATTCGGCACTGATTAAAGGGTTGGAGCACATGGCGAATTTCTCGATTCGCGGCGACGAACCAAAAGCCTGAATCCACGCAGAATTGCAGGAGCTGCCGAAGGTTTTGTGTTTGCTGCGCGATAGCGCGGCGCCCAGATATACATTGAACCCTGCAGCCTGAGCGGAAGTCTCAACTTCTTTGGGCGTCCATGCTGTTTAGCGATTGGGCGTATGCTTGCGCCCATGCGCTTCCGCTCTCCGATGCAGGATTATTATCTATGTCACACGCTCCGCTGATCACGCTGAACGATGGCGTACAAATCCCTCAACTGGGCCTTGGGGTATGGCAGCTTAGCGACGAGCAAGCCTTTGCTTCATCGGCCGCTGCACTGGCCGCTGGCTACCGACACATCGATACCGCCATGATCTACGGCAATGAAGCCGGTGTCGGTCGCGCCATTGCCGAAAGCGATGTGCCCCGCGATGAGATTTTCGTCACTACCAAACTGTGGAACGCCGACCAGGGTTTCGACAGCACCCTGCGTGCATACGATGCGAGCCTTAAATTGATGGGGCTGGAAAAGGTCGACTTGTACCTGATCCACTGGCCGCTGCCGAGCAAGAATGCGTACCCCTCCAGTTGGCGCGCATTGGTCCAGTTACAGAAACAAGGTCGTGTAGGTTCAATCGGTGTGTGCAACTTCAACGCCGAGCACCTGGAGCGAATCATTGGCGATACCGGCGTGAAACCGGCGCTCAACCAAATTGAGATCCACCCGGATTTCGTGCAGCACGACCTGGTTGAGTTCTGCCAATCCCAAGGCATTCACACTGAATCCTGGAGCCCGCTTGGACAAGGGGGTGAGCTGCTTAATCAACTGACTTTGAAAGGCATTGCTGCCCATCACGGTAGAACCGTGGCGCAAGTCATTCTGCGCTGGCATTTACAAACCGGTCATATCGTCATACCGCGCTCCAGCAACCCGGGGCGCATCGTTCAGAACTTTGCAGTGTTTGATTTTGAACTCAGTGCTGAAGACATGGCTGCCATTGCCGCCATCGAGCAAGGCAAGCGTCTGGGCCCCGATCCTGCCACCTTCAACCTGGGTGCTTGAGTCCAAGCACGGTGGATGACTGACTTAACTACGGTTGGCCCGCTGGATCATTCGTTGCGGCTGGCCAAATGCTCGCAGGAAGGCTCTGCGCATGCGTTCGCGATCGCCAACACCGCGGTCAGCGGCCACCGCGTCGATGGAATGTCGCCCGGTTTTCATCATCAATCGGGCCGATTCCACACGAATGTCAGGAAGACCAACCGCAGCATGGCAGAAAACCCACAGGCCACCAATCCCGGTCATTTAGTTTGAACTGACAGTTTGTCTTGACGGTCACACTCTCGACTTGGAGAGGCGACTGATGAAACACAAACGCTATGAAATCAGCTATTGCCATAAAGGCGAAGCGAAGCGGTTCGTGCAGATTGATACACGAATGTCAGAAGAAGACGCGTGGTACTACGCGTCGCTGCATTCAAAAATTGATCTGGCGTATGGACAAAGTGATGTTCGGAACGCAACCCAGGTTGTTCGGTTAAATGCCATCCAGGCGGGCATTTCCGGAGTGACCTGGAACTTGGTGCCGTATTGATTACATCCGGCAAGATACAACCTGTCTGGTTTGACCTTCAGTTCCGACGTTTCACGGCATCAATCCATGCGGGGTCCAGTCGAAACTGATCGGGATCGATTGCCAGTGCGACCAGGCGCTGCTGATGCTGATCTATCTCCTGGATCATCTGTAGGTGGGCACTGGAGTTCGCATCCAGTACATGCATCTGGGTTATTCCAAGATGGTAGAAACGCAACAATTTCATTGCTGCCGGATCGTTGATTTCCACCCCAGCGGTCACGTGGTGCATGGCGTTGGTGATTTTCATCAGGTTGCGCTTGAGCTGCCAGCCGTAGACCGCTGGCGCCATCCACGGCTGCGACCAAAATTGCACGCGCACCAAGGCAATGGTCAGCAGCAGGCCAGCAATAACACCCGCTGCATTGAACCGAAAATTATCACCCCCCGTCTCGCCGAACAGCATCACCGCGATGCTGGAAAACGCCACCGCCAACACCGCAAACATCACGGCTATTATTAACGTGCTGCGCCGTGTTTGCTGGCGATAGACTTCAGGATTCAGTTGTTTTATTTCGAACATCACTGCTGCCGAACTCCAGGGGTAAGGTAATGACTAAACCGTGTGGCATTATCACCTGTAGCAAGGGTCAAACACACAGCTAATCGGTCGCTCTTTCCTACGCCGGGAGACAGCGCGCCACCGAGGGACCACACACACTGTTTGCATTCGCGCCTGGCACCCGGAGAAAATGCCCGACGCGCGGTTACCTATCGGCGCTCACTTTTTTGATGCAACTGAACACCGTTTTGGCTCGGTTGCTTCGTTTTCAGGGAATTTAGAATGGTTTCAAGACAAGTCATCAACGCTTCTGTCAGCCCCAAGGGCAGCCTGGAAACATTGTCCCAGCGCGAAGTTCAGCAACTGAGCGAAGCCGGTTCAGGCAGCATCTATACATTATTCCGCCAATGCGCCTTGGCAATCCTCAATACAGGTGCCCATGTTGATAACGCCAAGACCATTCTTGAGGCGTATGAAAGTTTTGAAGTGCGCATCCATCAGCAAGACCGCGGCGTGCGCCTGGAATTGCTTAACGCACCTGCCGACGCGTTCGTCGACGGCGAGATGATCGCCAGTACCCGGGAAATGCTGTTTTGCGCCCTGCGTGACATCGTGTACACCGAAAACGAGCTGGACAGCCCGCGTATCGACCTTGAAAGCTCACAAGGCATCACCGACTACGTTTTTCACCTATTGCGTAACGCCCGCACCCTGCGCCCCGGTGTCGAGCCGAAGATCGTCGTGTGTTGGGGCGGCCACTCGATTAACACAGAAGAATACAAATACACCAAAAAAGTCGGCCATGAGCTGGGCCTGCGCAGCCTGGACATCTGTACCGGTTGTGGCCCTGGGGTCATGAAGGGTCCGATGAAGGGCGCGACCATTGCTCACGCCAAACAACGAATCAGCGGCGGTCGCTACTTGGGCTTGACCGAGCCGGGCATCATTGCTGCCGAAGCGCCTAACCCGATTGTCAACGAACTGGTGATTTTGCCGGACATCGAGAAACGCCTGGAAGCCTTTGTCCGTGTCGGCCATGGCATCATCATCTTTCCAGGCGGCGCCGGCACGGCAGAAGAGTTTCTTTACCTGCTGGGCATCCTGATGCACCCGGACAACCAAAACTTGCCGTTCCCGGTGATTCTGACGGGGCCAAAACACGCCGCACCGTATCTGCAACAATTGCACAATTTCGTTGGCGCCACATTGGGCGAAGCAGCGCAAAGCCGCTACCAGATCATTATTGACGACCCGGTCAAGGTCGCGCGGGAAATGACCCTTGCGCTCAAGGAGGTAAAACAGTTCCGACGCGAACGTAACGACGCGTTCCATTTCAACTGGCTGCTGAGAATCGACGAAGGCTTTCAGCGTCCATTCGATCCAACCCATGAGAACATGGCCAGCTTGAAATTAAGCCGCGACCTGCCCCCTCATGAACTGGCGGCGAATTTGCGTCGGGCGTTTTCCGGGATCGTGGCGGGCAACGTTAAAGACAAAGGCATCCGTTTGATCGAAGAACACGGGCCCTATGAAATACATGGCGACGCTGCCGTGATGGAACCCCTGGACCATCTGCTGCAGGCCTTCGTTGCACAACACCGAATGAAGCTTCCCGGCGGCGCAGCCTATGTGCCCTGCTACCGAGTGGTGACGTAAGAGATTCAGACTCATTGCCGGGTATTAGCAGACCTAATGCCTGGCATCAGCAATATTCGTTATCGCGATCCCTACCGCTGGACTAGCCTCGCTGATCCTCAGGCAGTCGGGTAAAGCGAGCGCATTATGGGATTTGAGAGTTTCTGGCCGCTGGCCGCTTTTGCCGTCATTTCAACGATCACACCGGGCGGTGCAACAACACTCGCAACCGCCTCAGGCGCACACTTCGGCTTTCGCCGTTCCATACCCCTGATCGCGGGCATCGCTTTGGGTCTGGCGTCCATGGCTGCGGCCACCTCTTTGGGGCTGGCGGGCGTTTTATTGGCCGCACCGTCGCTACAACTCGCCATGAAAACCATCGGCTCGATCTACTTGATCTGGCTGGCGTTGAGAATAGGCCTAAGCGGCGCACCGAATCTAAGTTCAGGGCTGGCCAAACCCACCAGCCTCATCGGCGGCGCCTGGATGCTCTGGCACAACCCAAAAGGCTGGGCCATGACCTTGAGTGCTGCGGCGTCCTTTGCCGCACTCGCCAGCGGGCCTGCGCAAATGGCTGGGCTATTTGGTATCGCGGCTACGGTGTCGTTGGTTATTTGGTGCCTGGCGGGATTGCTGCTGGCGCGGATACTGCGCACTGATAGGCAATGGCGAGTGTTAAACATGACATTGGGTGTGCTGGTGGTGGGATCGGTTGTGCCGATGTGGCTATAGTTTCGTTGCTAGTGGCGCAATCGCTATCGCCTTGCAATACAGTCTCTGTAGGAGGTTCCGCCACGTCTCCGACGCCGCGCTGTCTCACAGCAAACACAGTACCCGTACGATTATTTTCAGGTCAATAATTTATGCGTTGTTTGATGAGAGCCAACCCGGCTGCAAGGTCGGTTGTTCATCTTCGTTCATCCGTCTGAAGCTCGGCCATGAACGCACCATTCATCGCAATGATAGAACAATCTCGACGCAAAAGACTCCGAGTTCCTACGGAGAAGGAGTTTCGCCATACCTCTGCCCATTGAGCGAACAAGAGGCCTTTATGATAGTGATCAACGCACGATTTCTATGTCAGGAAACAACCGGCGTTCAACGCTTTGCCGAACAAATTTGTTACGAACTTAATCGGCTACGGACAGACATCGTTTTCGTCGCGCCAATGAACATTGTCAATCATGCCGGGGCCAAGAAGCTGGGCATACAGACCTTCGGACGGTTTAGCGGGCATCTCTGGGAGCAGCTTGAGTTGCCGCGTTACTTGCACACCCTGGGAAGTCCGCTGTTGGTGACGCTTACTAATACCGCCCCCATTCTATACAAGAACCAAGTTGCCACGCACCACGACATTAGTTATATACGGCACCCGGAAAGTTATTCTCGTGCTTTTCGCTCAACGTATAAATTGATGACACCGATTCTTCTTCGAAACATCAGGTCTTTAATAACAGTCAGTCAATTTTCGGCGACGGAAATCTCTAATTATTATAATTACCCGATGGATAAAATAATGGTAATCGGCAACGCGCCGAGCAAAATTTTCGCTGAGCCCCAGGAAGTAAGGGATTCCAGCTTTCTTCTGGCAGTCTCTACGCCTGCACCCCATAAGAATTTTGCTAATCTGCTACAGGCATTTAACCAGATTCGGCACCTGTTTGATGTGGAGTTAAGAATTGTCGGTGGTCATAACAAAAGCTTTGCGCACGTTGAACTGTCTACTGAAGCGTCCCAACACCAGGTAAAATTGCTCGGCCGGATTAGCGATGCTGAATTGCTCGATCAATACCAGGGGGCATATGCTTTAGTCGTGCCCTCCCTGTATGAGGGCTTTGGACTACCCGCCATCGAAGCCCAAGCCTGTGGCTGCCCTGTCATTAGCTCTAACGCAGCCTCTTTACCGGAAATCATGCAAAAAAGTGCCGTTTTTTTTGATCCGCTGGACGTCTCAAGCATCGCCGGGGCGATGGCTGAAATACTCACCAATCAAGCGTTACGTCAAAGGCTAAGAGCGGAAGGGTTGGTTAACTCCGCCAGGTATTCATGGGATGCCTCGGCCTTAAAACTGTCGAATTATTTAGACGGTCTAATAGCCAACCAAACGCCCGACGAACTTTCACAGGGATTTCCCTACTGACTTATGGGGCAGACCTTCCCTGTAGATACAAACACTTTAGGTTAAGGTGACGTAGCCATCGAAACGGCTAGCGTCACCTGCCATTACTTTTTAGCTTCAAGGTCTGGACTTGCGGAACGAAGCAAAAACGCTTCTGTGAGTTTCGGAAGATGCTCGAGAAGCCAGTCAGCCATGGCTTGTTCCTGAGGCAATATCTGCTCACATGCTGCTTGAGTCTGGGCGTCGCCGGCTGCGTTAGCGGCGGCAATCAAAAGCGTGTACGTCGCGATTTCTACGTTCTCAAACACGTAGCCAGCCATTGCGCCTTTTATCACTTCGTCGCTCATCATTGAGCCACCTACAGCCTGTCCAAACGCCATCAGCTTGCCGGTCACGTCCTTCAGGGTGGATGAACTCCCTCCCAGGCGGGAAAGGCATCCATCGACGAGCTTTTGCTGATTCAGCGTTTCCTGGATGTGCTGATCAATACGGGTTTTGAGCTCAGGGTAGTGTTCTAAACGCTCTGACTGCGCTTTCAGCATCTTTTCAGCTTGTTGCTCCATTGCATGAGCATCACGGAGCCAGTCGAGAAGGTTTTCTTGAGGGGTAGCCATGAGTGTATCCTCTTCGTGAGTGTATAAGATTGATACCCGTGGTTAGGCGGAGTTCATTGCCTTTGACGATCGGTTATTAGTTCCATTCGTCGGTACTGGTAAGCAACTGAGAGGCCCTTTCGAACGCTTACACAGATCCACCTCCAGCGGCTGGCTTATTACCAGTCTTGAAAGAACATAATATCCAGGGTAATTCGCGGCCCTCTAATTCCGTTTAGGGCCGGAACACCGCCCGCATACAGTCCTGCGATTTATTCTTGAACATCGCATAGCCTTCGGGTGCCTGCTCCAGGCTCATGGGGTGGGTTAATAGATAAGAAGGATCAAGCTCACCGTTAAGGATGTGCTCGAACAGCAGCTTGGCATATCGCTGCCCTGGCTGTTGGCCAGAGCGCAATGTCAACGCTTTATTAACGATGGCGCCCATTGGGAACTTGTCCAACAGACCGCCATAAACACCGACCACCGACACGGTGCCACCTTTGCGACAAGCGCGTATGGCCTGGCGAAGCACGGTCCCGCGCTCGGTATGCAAACGCAGCAGTTGCTTGGCCTTGTCATAGGCATAGTCAAGTTCAGTGCCATGGGCTTCCATACCCACGCAGTCAATGCAGCGATCCGGACCTCGTCCTCCCGTAAGCTCCAGCAGGGCTTCGTGAACGTTGGTGGTTTCATAATTTATAATGATCGCACCCGCATGAACTTCGGCGAGCTTTAGTCGATCCGGGAAACGGTCTATAGCAATGACCCGTTCCGCACCTAATAAATAAGCACTGCGAATTGCCATTTGCCCTACGCCGCCGCAGCCCCACACCGCCACAGTATCCCCCGGCTGAATGTCAGCGTTGTCCGCCGCGTAATAGCCCGTAGGCGCCGCATCAGACACAAACACTGCCTGCTGATCGCTGACGCCATCGGGAACGGCGAACAGGTTTACGTCGGCAAACGGGACTCTGACATAAGTAGCATGGCTGCCTGAGTAGCCGCCAAATGCATGGCTGTAACCGATGATCCCACAGCAAGGCTGACCGTAGGCGATGTCGGTTACGCTGGGGTTGGGGTTGGAATTGTCACAGCATGAAAAATCACTGCGCCGACAATGCTCGCAGTCCCCGCAGCCGATGATTGAGACAGTGATGACCTTGTCGCCCTTTTTAAATCCTGTCACGCCCGAACCGGCTTCCACTACCTCTCCGAGAAATTCGTGACCGATGATATCGCCCGGTTCCATGGACGGCACATAGCCGCCCAAAAGGTGTAAATCAGAACCGCATACCGATGACAAAATAACGCGAATGATCACGTCTCGCGGGTTAAGGAGAGTCGGGTCTGGAACATTATCGACCTGCAGTTTATTTGGGCCTTGCCAGGTTAGTGCGCGCATTAGACGTTTCCTCCTTCCAGGGCGACGCCGGACTTGACCGAGCTCACGGATGGGCGCTGCGACGCACCGCTGCCTTCGCTCTCATCAGCTTTTAAGTCAACGTGAAAAAGGTCCGACGATTTATCCTGACGCATGTGATTAGTGCTGACTTCACCTGTCTCCAACTGCTGCTTGACGCTACGCAACACATTTAGCAGGGCTTTATCTGTAAACAACGCGAGTGCGTTGGCTAACGCATAGCCAAGCGTTCCCAGCGGTGGCTTGCCAACAATCACTACTTTGACTTCGGTGCCTCGGTTGGCAGGGGCTTGCTTGAATTGAACCGAAATATCATGTTCCCACCTGGTTTCCGGTGCAGTACTCCAGCGCAATGAATCTGCTTGAACCTCTGCTAATGTGAGATTCCATTCGAGTTTTCGACCCAGAGGTGCATTGGCGATCCACCGCGATGTGTTCCTGTCGGTCGACTGGACGCTATCAATCCAGGGTATAAGGCGCGCGATGTTTTGCGGCTCCCTGATGAACGCCAGTACTTCATCCTGGGGTTTGTTGATCGTGATGCTACGTGTCACTGCCTCACTGGTGCTCCAGCCGCGTTGTTCTTGAAACTCTTCTTCGAACGGGGTCGGTGCAACTGCTTTCTTTAATGCACAGTTTCCGGTTACACCACGAATCAGGCCGTAGCTGCCCAGACACGCTTGGGCAATCCCACCGAAGCCTCCAGTGCGCAGACCATTTATGAGTAAGACTGCGCCTGCCGCGACCGAGAGCGTTCGCTCTGAGGCGGTAAGGTTGGGCTCGTGTATCGTCGAAAGGCGGGCGCGGGTTGCGACCAAGGGATATTCAGTCATAAACAAATTCTCCTGTAGCCCGTCACGATGCACGCAGCGATCGCCCTCGGAGCCAACTAATTCATTACCTTGAAAGCACGCCACCTCGTACGCACAAGCAACAGAAAAAAAGCCCGCCTACAGCACGGGCTAAACCCTGACCTGATGGGAGATTAGCGTCACAAAAATGTGATCGAGAGCGGCGCCCTATTGTTCAACCTGATACGGCTCCGTTCGTCTGACCACTAACGAACGTGAGCAATAGTGGCTTGAACAAGCGCGTGGGCTCATAGAGTCCACGAGTGTTCTGGCCAAAACCGAGCCATTAAAAAGCCCGACATACGGCCGGGCTCGTTGGGCAGGATTGATCATCGCGAGTCAGGATGCTCGTCCGATACCAAATTATTGATATCGACATCCGCCATATCCTCATCGATGTCGTCGTTGGGAGACAGTGGAACCTCACTTTGATTATCCGACAGGAGATCGACGCCTGGTTCACGCGGCTCGATCAATTCATGTCCTTCCAACTGGTCGACTTCCTCCTCAGCCAACGGCGGCTTGCCTGCATCCCGCTGGCGATCAAAGCCGGTTTCGTTGTCCGTACCGCTCGTTACACCCCCTTGAGAGATGTTTCCAGGCGCATTTTCATTGATTTCCATGATGAGTCTCCAGGGTAATGGGCTAATAGGTCGACTTCCCCGCTATAAAAAAATTCAACGAATGTCCATACCCTCCGGGGCCTTACTGCTCATATCACCGGGAATTTTCCGCGGTACATGCTCGGTTTGAACGGCTTTCAAAGCTTGCGGTCAACCGACAAACACCCAGGCGGAATTCGTGGATTTTTATGAAGAAGCTCAGTGACGCCCATAGTCTTAATACCGCGACTAGTCTAGATACCGCGACGTTACTTCGGTCGCTCCGAAGTTCCGTTCAACGTCTCGAGCAGATCGAGCTTGCAGAAGTGACAGACCTGGCCGGTCACCAGACCGTTGACACAAAGCAGTCTCTCTCACAGTGCTTTGCGCTGTTGCACACCTCGATTACTGAAATGGAGGAGACACTTTCTGCGATAGCCGAAGCGACAGGAGCCCGGGGCAAACGTTAAGGTCATAGTAAATCAAGTTCAGATGACCGAATGACAAGCTCGTCCTGCCTGAAACGCTTTTCAAGATCAGCCTTATAGGCTTTCCACCACGTGCGGTCCAAGGTATCGGCCATCACTTCATAAATGACGATTTCATCTTCACGCCGTCCATTCTCAGCCCCGTCCCAAATTCCGGTGGCCGGACTGCGAGTAAAAGCGGTCATACCACCAAACTGCCGCACCAACTCCTTGCGCACGTCCCCGAATAAATGACCGGGCTGTTTGAGACCGTCATTGTCGTTAACCGGGAGAAAAACTTCGATCAAATACATGCGTTCGTTCCCCAACTTGTCTCGGCCGTGCTGGCAGTCAATCGGCGTCGCTTAGGCAACCGATTTGGGTGTGATGGTCAAATAATGGGTAAGCGTTGCGGTGCACGCAGTGATGGCCTCGTTAAGCACTATTTCGAAGCCATGGGTATTTTCGGTCGGGATAGCAATACACCCCGCCTTCCCCATTGCGCCGGCGCTTAAGATCGCGCTGGCATCAGACGCAAAGTCGTCCAACAACGCAACTTGGGGTTCGTATCCCGCAGCGCGCGCTGCGTAGATCAAAGAATCTGTGATCGCGCGGGTGTAGTGTCCCTTCTCGTCCCCAGAAACAATAATGGGGTTCACTGATAGCGTTGTTCCGTACTCCTCAGCGATGGGGCCCACTTCCACAGCAACTGCTATTTTGCAGGGCAAATGAAGGGCAGCGAATAATGCCCCAGCGTTGGTTTCCTCTTCCATTGTAGTGAACGCGAAATAGACATCGCCACTGAGCTCTGCACGACGACCAACCAGCGCCGCCGCCGTCTGGAGTACAGTTACGACGGGCGCCCTGTCATCAAGAAAGTGGGCCGCGACCGCGTCTACCAAATAAAACGGCTTGCGCCAATGTCGGCTCATGACCACGCGGGTGCCAGGCCGAATTCCCGCCTCCTTCAACTGTTCGGTGCTGCGTCTGGTCACGACGTGGACATCTTGCCAATGCACGTTGCCGCTTTGCACATCCGCTCCTTGGCGTGACTGCGCAGTGGCGTGCATGCTACCGAAGGACAGGACGCCCGGGCACACGTGCTCATCACCCATTATGTCCACCGGGCACATTCCAAAATTTACCGGATTGACCCCGCCGAGTGCGGTCACCTGAAGAGAGCCATCATCGCTGATGCTTTTAACCGCCATAGCGATTTCATCAAGGTGCGCCATGATCAAAGTCGCCGCTCGCGCTTCAGACGGTTCGGACGCCATGCTACGAATCAAGCCGATCAGATTTCCGGCATCGTCAGTCCAGGTTTCATCGCAATGACGGCGCAGCTCCGCGTGGCAGATTTCTCGAACCTCATCTTCCTCTCCACCTGGCCCTCGTGCGAAAAGCAGTTGCTCCAGCAGACTCGTTTCACTCATAAAATGACCTCCAGGCTGGACAGGGTACTCACGCAGATTCCCCAGCAAGCGCTCGTTGATGAAAATCAGGCAAGGCTTGAAGGGCATGGAGCGCCGCCTGGTGTTGAAGACTTTCTCTATCGCCAAAAAAGCGGTGGCGGCGGGTAAACACACTCACCCGGTTATGACACACGAATGCCCAGGCAAAACAGACAGTGCCTGCGGGAATACCATCGACGTCCTCAGTACCGCACAATCCAGTAGTGGCGATGGCGGCGGTGGCGGGACTGTCATGTAATGCTCCCAAAGCCATTTCCTGAGCGACCTCAACGCTGGTCAGATTGAAGCGCTCAATAGTTTCGGCACTTACGCCCAGCAACCGCTGTTTCGCCTCGGGCGAATAAACAACGTAGCCGCATTCAATCAACGAGCCGCTGCCTGGCACCTGAGCAAGCAGTGCCACGATGCGGCCTGCCGTGCACGATTCCGCTGTCGCTAGAAGTAGCGACTGCTCTTTCAAATACGCAACGATGTCATCTGGAATCATGAGAACACCCCCTTAGTCAGTCATGCACTCTTTTAAATGGGACAGACTCCGAATGCCTTTGTCCCAAATATAAATGCGTTGGAGACCGGGCGCGGGATCGCCGGCGTGCCTGAAGACGGAGGGACTAGCGGTAGTTCGCCATAGCGCTGAATCAGCCTTGAAAGATCACCTTGCGGATACTAAGACATTCGCGAAACGTAGCGGCGGCAAGTGGTCCTTCAATAATGAAGGTAAGCCGTTCATCAACCCCGCGGAACGCAGCGAGAAAACAGCGCGTCTAGTAAGGAGACCGCGATGACTCGACGGCAAATCTGAAGGCCTGTAGGCATTACCAGCAATAGGTTAAAGGAGCAATCATGACGACATTATGTTTTCTTAGAGGGTGTACTTGGTCAGATGAGATAAAAGCTGATCGGAACGGGTTAACGCTTGCTGTTCAACGATGTCATCGTTGCGGCGCCTGCCGATATCGATCTCTGGAGTCAATGTCCCCCCTTCGCTCCGTCCGTTAGCGTCAGCGGAAAATCAACCCCATCCGTTTCCGGCTTATATGCCGAACCGGCTCCTGTCATTTAGATAACCGTTCTTCATCTGCCGGGCCTGGCGTTACTCTAGCCCCCTCCTCGTCAGAATCGCCCTCGCGACTTACCCGCTGATCATCAGTAAGGCCTTCACTTACGTTGTCATCAGGAAGCAATTCCTTGCTCCTGGTGCGTCCTTCCTCAGCCGCTGGGCTCTCACTGTTCGAAGCTGAAGGGTTCGTGTCATTGCTCATAAATATCTCCGTCCGCCGGCATAAGTGCTGGGCGTATTGATATGAGAGAAACTAGTCAACCGGGTTCAGGCCACCTGTGGTCAACTCGTCGGAAAGTCCCAATGGGATTTTTCTATAACCTGCCCGTCCGTCATTACTTGAACTTAAAAAAGAGGCTGCAGCCTGTAGACGATGTAGCGTAGTGGCCCACTTCTGTTAAGTAACAGAGTTGTGCCTTCAGCCGCTCGTCCATTGCGCCGGAACTACGCGTTATTTTCGCTCTCACTTTCCATGAGTCTGCCTCTTGGTGGCTCGCGAATTTAGCCACGATGGCCTAGAGAAAGTTGAGGAGAAATACATGTTCATTCACAACAAACGACTGCAATACACCGTTCGTGTAGCTGAGCCCAATCCTGGGCTGGCTAACCTTTTACTCGAGCAATTCGGCGGCCCCCAGGGTGAGCTGGCGGCTGCGTGCCGTTATTTTTCTCAAGCGGTAGGTGAAGATGATTCCGGTCGCAAAGATATGCTGTTCGATATCGCAACAGAGGAGCTTAGCCACCTTGAGATCATCGGTTCTTTGGTAATGATGCTAAATAAGGGCGCAAAAGGCCTGTTGGCCGAAGGCGCTGAAGATGAGGCTACGCTTTATCGATCGCTGACTGGATCCGGTAACGATTCTCACGTCACCCAGATTCTCTACGGCGGCGGCCCCGCATTCGTTAACTCCGCTGGCGTGCCGTGGTCTGGCGCTTACGTCGATACCATTGGCGAACCAACAGCAGACCTCAGGTCGAACATCGCCGCAGAGGCACGGGCGAAACTGCTATACGAACGCCTGATAAATGTCACTGACGACGCCGGCATTAAAGACACGCTCAAATTCCTGATGACCCGTGAAATAGCTCACCAGCTGTCATTCGAAAAAGCGCTGCACTCCATCCAGCCTAACTTTCCTCAAGGCAAGCTTCCGGGCGACCCTTCGTTCACCAACGTCTACTTCAAGATGTCCCAAGGCGAAGCGTTGCGTGGCCCTTGGAACGAAGGCCCGGAATGGGAATTTGTGGAAAATCCACAACCGGCTGTCGACGGCGGCGATGGACTGGTATCAGGCAGCGTCAGCGATGCCGAGATGGACGCCGTAACCGCTATGAAAACGCGTACTGCTTCTGATGTATCGGTAGACCCGCTCACCGGCGCAGATTTGGGATCAGGCAAAGCGATTCCCCGTGAGTGACAGTGCTAAAAGGTGAGCACTACGAGATCGCCAGCGACGGCACCTTGATCGCCATGGCTACCAAGCCTGGTATGCCCGAAGCGGCGAGCTCGTTGGCCGACACGCTTGCCGAAGAAAAAGGTGCTGAAGAAAAATTGTCCGCCATCGCAGAAAAAGGCGGAGACCAAGCGACAACGTTGTAAGCGTACCAGGATGCGCCTGCCCCGACGGCGGGCGCATCCTACGCCATCCGCCGTAGCCATCCTCATTTCAACGCCCTCAGTCACAGCTAAGTTTCGCTCCGTATCTTCTCCCTTGCGCACATTACAGCCTTGCCTTGGAGAAGCGATCCCTATGAATGCCACAACAGCCGGTTGGCTCAATAAAGTCCCTGAAGTCACCGTATCGTTCTGGGTGATCAAAATCATGTCGACGACGGTAGGCGAAACCTTCGCTGATTTCCTCGCGGTCGACGTCGGTCTGGGCGCCGCCGTGACGACCATCGGGATGGTCACCCTGTTAGCCATCGCGTTATTCGGTCAAGTTCGGACCCGTGCTTATACCCCTTGGACTTATTGGCTTACCGTCGTGCTGGTGAGCATCGTCGGCACCCAGATCACCGATGTGCTCACGGATTTGCTGGATGTCAGTCTGTACACCAGCACTGCAGTGTTTTCCGTACTGCTGGCGACCCTCTTTTTGGTCTGGTACCGGGTTGAGCACACGCTGTCCATCCATGAAGTCGTCACACCACGCCGAGAGTGGTTCTATTGGGCCGCCGTGCTCTGCACCTTCGCCCTCGGCACTGCGGCAGGCGATCTGGCGACCGAGGCGCTCGGATTGGGCTTCACGCTGGGCGCGGTGATCTTCGGCGCGCTGATCGCCGCCACCTTCGCCGCATGGCGTATGGGCGGCAATGCTGTGTTGACGTTCTGGATCGGTTACATCCTGACCCGGCCGTTCGGTGCGTCCCTGGGCGACCTGCTGACCCAAGCCAAAACCTACGGCGGCCTGGGCATGGGCGCTACCTGGACCAGTGCCATTTTTTTGTGCGTCATTCTGATTCTGGTGGTGGTGGCGCAGACCAACGTCAGCAATCGCAAACACATCACTCAATAATTTTTCAACCGCCATCGAGGAATACTCATGCGCTACTTTCAAAACGCTGTCCGCCATGTTGCCATCGTGTCTTCGATCTTCCTGTTGAGCATAGCCGCCGGCTGTTCCAAACCTGCTGACAAACCGAAACCTGCCGCTGGAGCCGTGATTTCGCAAGCTGACGCTACTCAAGAGTCCACCTCCAAACTCGGCGATCTGTCTGAGTTCCGCAGCATCGCTGTGGACGTGGCCGGACGTGTCGACAAGAACGATCTGCCGAGCGCCAAAACCCGGATCAAAGACCTGGAATCCAGCTGGGATTCAGCCGAAGCCGGAATTAAACCCCGCGCCGCCAGCGACTGGCATGTCTTGGACAAAGCCATTGACCGCGCGCTTTCTGCTTTGCGTGCTAGCAGCCCAAACCAGGCCGACTGCAAAGCCGCCATGGATGACCTCCTTAAAGTGTTCGATTCTCTGCAAGGGAAAAAATGACCAGGTGGGTGGTATGTTTGGTCGACAGTAAAACGGTTCTCGGCACATGATCTGTCTCGGCGCGATGTTCATTGCGATGCAAATCGACAATGACATCGCGCTTCCTCATTGGCTGCTTTAGACGGAGAAAGACAGGTGCGGATACTGCTCGTCGAAGACGATCTGATGATTGGAGAGGCCATTCAGGGTGCGTTGAAAGATGCCAGCTACGCTGCTGACTGGGTCAAGGATGGCCTTATTGCCCTCGCCACCCTTGACACCCAGCACTACGATCTGGTGCTCCTTGATCTGGGGCTGCCCGGCAAGGATGGACAAGCGGTGCTCACCAGCATTCGTGGCAAGAACAACCCTGTCCCGTTGCTCATCATCACAGCTCGTGACAGTCTCGACGACCGCCTGCGCGGCTTGGACGGCGGCGCTGACGACTACCTGCTCAAGCCTTTCGATATGGCAGAACTGCTCGCCCGCATGCGCGCCGTTCTACGTCGTAAAGGCGGCAGCGCGCAACCGGTGCTGGGTAACGGCGTGGTATCGCTGGACCCGATGTCAAAGGAAGCGAGCACTGAGCAGACCCCTGGCGTCCAGCTATCCAACCGGGAATTCGCCCTGCTTCAGGCGCTGCTCATCAGGCCGGGGGCGATTCTGTCCCGCGCCGATCTTGAAGACCGCATCTACGGGTGGGGCAATGAAGTGGAAAGCAACGCCGTCGAATTTCTGATCCATGCGTTGCGTCGCAAATTGGGAACCCATGTCATCAAGAACGTGCGAGGTGTGGGATGGATGGTTTCAAAAAACGCTTGAGCGAGTCCATCCAACTCAGATTGTCCATCGCCCTGTCATTAGCCATTTTGATCGTCGCGATTCTGGCTGGCATTTTCGCGTTCGTATCAGCATTGGATGAAGCCCACGAGATGCAGGACGCCACCCTGCGTCAGGTGGCGGTGCTGGTTGATCGACAGCAGATGACGTTGCGATACCCCGGCAGCGGGGTCGAAGACGACGACGAATCAAGAGTATCCGTTCAGTATTTGGCCGACGGCAGCAAGGCCGTTGAGCAAGGCGACGCCTGGTTGCCCCTGCCCCTGCCGACGACGCTCTCCGACGGCATTTCAACCCTCGACGTAGGCGGCGAACCCTATCGGGTGTTGGTCAAGACGACTGAGCACGGCGACCGTATCGCCGTGGCCCAGGAAATCGGCGGCCGCGACAAGGACGCCCGCGAAAGCGCGTTGCGAAGCCTGCTGCCGTTTTTGATTTTATTTCCTGTGCTGTTGCTGGTAGTTGCCGATCTGGTGCGCAAATTGTTCCAACCCATCGCCACGTTGTCTTCTGAAATCGACCAGCGCCCTGAACAAGCATTGCACGCAATCGATGAAAGCCATCTACCGGCGGAGATTCGGCCATTTGTCGTCGCCATCAATCGCTTATTCAAACGGGTGCGCCAGTCCATGGAGGCCCAGGGCCGGTTCGTAGCCGACGCCGCTCACGAACTGAGGTCTCCGCTGACTGCCCTGTCCTTGCAAGCCGAGCGTTTGGCCAGCGTTGACATGCCTGTCGAGGCCCGTGAACGGCTGTTGCCGTTGCAGCGGGGGATCGAACGCGGACGATACCTGATCGATCAATTACTGACGCTGGCCAAGGCCCAGTCGGTATCGCCGGCGTCAGCGGTCCCGGTGTCGGTACGCGCGGTGTACGCCCGTGTCCTCGAAGATCTGCTGGAGCTGGCCGAGGCTAAGCAGATCGATATTGGCGTCGAGGGTGCAGACGATGCATACGTGCTTATGCACGAAATCGACCTGATCATGCTGGTGAAAAATCTCGTCGACAATGCGATTCGTTATACGCCGCCAGGGGGAAAAATCGACCTTTACGTCGACATCGAGCAGGACGCGGTTCGCCTGCAAATCAGGGATTCCGGCCCGGGTATCCCGCCCGAGGAACAGGAGCGGGTGTTTGATCCCTTCTATAGAAGCCTTGGCAGCCACCAGATTGGCTCCGGGCTGGGTCTGTCCATCGTTAAGGCGATAGCGGACCGTACAGGCGCAGACGTTCGCCTGGGGTTCAACGATGAAAAGGCGCAAAGCGGATTGTGCGTATCGGTGTGGCTGCCTCATTGCGGACGAGGCTCATATCGACGCTGACACTCAATTTCGAACCTTGACGCCGGTTTGCAACAGCTCGGCTAAAAAGACGGCTTAGTGCTGACCATGGTTGAATACGGCGTGCGGAGCTCTTCGCTTCGCATGCCGACTTGATCAACCGCGACTTCTCCAATCCTCCATGCATAAACCAGCCCCTGATCAAATGCGATCACCACGCCGCGATGTGCGAGTCTGCCCTCGGCTCGGTCCCGCCGCATAGCACGCCCGTAACTGGATCGCGTACGATAATCTGCCCTCGACCGTAGTCCGTGTAGTCATAGGCGATGCTGATGTCATGCCCGCGCCTGGCGAGTGCTGCGGCCAGGTCTCTTGACGCGCCCTGCTCAATCCCGACCTTCAGGCCCCCAAGCCACTGCCAGCGCGGCGCATCCAGAGCGGCCTGTGGATTAAGGCCGAAATCAACGAGGTTCATGACCATCTGTACGTGCCCTTGGGGTTGCATGTAACCCCCCATGACGCCAAATGGACCGACTGGAATGCCGTCCTTGCTAAGGAAACCAGGAATGATGGTGTGAAAAGTCTTCTTGCCGGGCATCAGGCAGTTGGCGTGCGCTGGATCGAGGCTGAATTCCTGACCACGGTTTTGCAATGCCAGACCGCTGTCGGGCAGCACCACCCCGGATCCGAAGCCATGGTAGTTGCTCTGGATGAACGACACCATATTGCCTTGCGCATCTGCGGTCGCCAGATAGACCGTGCCGCTGGCGTGGGGGTCGCCCGGCCGTGGGTCAAGGGCCCGCTTACCTATCATTGCCCGACGTTTGGCGCTGTAACGGTCGGTCAATAGATCGGCCACCGCCACTTTCATGTGCAGTGGGTCAGTGATGTGGTGCAAGCCATCACTGTAAGCCAACTTCATGGCTTCCAATTGACGGTGCCAGGTCAACTGACTGTCGCGATGATCGAAATTAAAGCCCTCAAGAATCTTCAGGGTCATCAACGCTACCAACCCTTGGCCGCTCGGCGGGATTTCCCAGACGTCGTAGCCACGGTAGTTAATGCTGATGGGATCAACCCATTGCGCGCGAAAGTTTGCCAAGTCCTCCGCTCGTAGATAACCCCCCGTAGCACGCGCATGAGCGTCAAGCCTTTGCGCCAAGGCGCCTCGATAAAGGGTTTCGCATTCAGTCGCTGCCAATTCTTCCAGGGTTTTCGCCTGAGCTGGATTACGGAACAACTCACCCGCCTTCGGCACTTGGCCCTCGATGAGGAACGTCTCGAACCAGCTCTCCAGCGCGGCGGTGCGGTGCGCGCTGAATTCGTTGAACGCGATTTGCCATTGATGAGCGACCACGGGAGACAGCGGAAAACCGTCTCGCGCTAAACTTATCGCCGGCTTCAGCAGCTCGGCGAACGGCAACTTGCCAAAGCGCTTTGACAGCTCGGCCCAAGCCGAAGGACAGCCTGGAACCGTTACTGGCGTCCATCCATAGAGAGGCATCTGCTCATGTCCCGCCGCCTTGACCGCGTCGATGCTAAGCGCCGCTGGAGCGTGGCCGTTGCCATTCAAACCGTGTAGTTGTCCCTTGCACCAGACAAGCGCAAACGCATCACCGCCAATGCCGCAGCCCGTGGGCTCGACCACGGTCAATGCGGCGGCTGTGGCGATGGCGGCATCGATGGCATTGCCGCCCTTTTGCATCACCTCCATCCCGGCCTGGGCCGCAAGCGGTTGCGAGGCGGCCACCATGCCGCGGCGTCCGAACACGCATTGGCGCTGCGACGGATAGGGGTACTCGTGGGCAGAATATTTCAACATCGCAAATGCTCTTTATAAACGAAATTCGGTGGCCAGCTTTACCCGGTTCAAGGTCGGGAAGCCGGCCGCTATAGGCTGTCCGGTCAATCGAAGGAGATGACGGTGTAGCTGTCACCTCGTCGTCCAGGAACGATTCCCCAGGTAACACTCGTTACAGCACGCGGCTGAGAAAAGCCTGAGTCCGAGGGTGACTGGGCCGTGTGAATATTTGCTCCGGCGGCCCCTGCTCAATCAGTTCCCCTTGATCGAGCACCACCACGCGGTCGGCCACTTCTCGGGCAAATCCCATTTCGTGGGTCACGATCACCATGGTCATGCCCTCCTCAGCCAACTCCTTCATCACTTGCAATACTTCGCCTACTGTTTCCGGATCTAATGCGCTGGTGGGTTCATCAAACAACATCGCTTGCGGTTTCATTGCCAGCGCACGGGCAATTGCTACACGTTGCTGTTGGCCGCCAGACAGCATGGAGGGGTAATGCGCTGCCTTATCCGCGAGACCCACCCGCGACAGAAGTCCATGGGCTTGAGCCAGCGCTGCGTCACGCGACACACCGAGCACATGAATCGGCGCCTCGATGATATTTTCAAGCGCGGTCATGTGCGGAAACAGATTGAAACGCTGGAACACCATCCCGATATCCCGTCGTTGACGAGCGATGTTACGCTCCGAATCTCGCACCAGACTCCCGTCGGCAAGCTCGCGGTAGCCCATGGGGTTACCGTTGACGCGGATGCGGCCAGACTGAATCTCCTCCAGCAAATTGATGCAGCGAATAAACGTGGTCTTGCCCGACCCCGAAGCGCCGATCAGCACCACAACTTCACCACGCCGCACTTGCAGCGAAATTCCTTTAAGAATCTCTAGATCGCCAAAGGACTTGTGAATATCCAGCGCTTCGATGACCAGCTCCTCACGTCTCTGCGCCATATCAGCGTCCCCTCAGCAGTTTCATTGCGCTGCGTCCGAACATCCGCCCGGCCGCCGGCGGCTGACGATCCGACTGTCCAAATCGATGCTCGAGCCAGCGTTGAAAAAAGCCCCACAGCGTGGTGAGCATCAGGAAATATATAGCCACTACCAGGTACAACTCGAAGACGCGGAAGGTAGCCGACGTCACCATTTGCGTGCTGAGCAGCAGTTCCTGCACACCGATGACACTTACCAGGGTAGTGTTCTTGAGCATGACGTTGAACTCATTGCCAAGTGGCGGAACGATTACCCGAAACGCCTGCGGGAGGACGATACGCCGCATTAGCTTGCCGAAGGTCATGCCCAGTGAGCGTCCGGCCTCATACTGGCCTTTGTCCACGGCACCGATCCCGGCACGAATGATTTCGGCCATGTAAGCACCTTCGTTCAATCCCAAGGCGATGATTGCGGCCTGGATGTTGCCCGGTACGACAAACCAGCCCAGGTCGATGTCCTCGAAACGGAATATGCCGCCCGCCGCCAACGCGGTGTAGAGAAAGACAATCTGCACCAGCAGCGGCGTGCCGCGCATCAACCAAACGTAGAAACGCACAGGCCAATTCAGCAGCGGGTTCTTTGACAGACGCATGAGCGCCGCCATCAGCCCCAGCGCGCAGCCCATTAGCATTGCCAGTACGCTGATCAGGCAGGTTAGCCACAGCCCGGTCAGATAGACCCCGCTGGGCTGCAACAGGTACTGCCAGAATACATCCCAATTAAAGTTCATCGACTCACCCCGGTAGGCTTGGCTTAATCGAGCTTGTCGCTTTCCACGTGCCATTTGGCGAGCAGTTGGGTGTAGCTGCCGTCGCTACGCATGTCGCTGATCACTTGTTGTACGGCGGTGGTCAGTTGCGGGTCGTCCTTACGGATGCCCAGCCCGGTCAAGATGCGGCTGAAGGCGGGTACTCCTTCCTGAAACAGATCCGGCGCCATGTTGGCGTAAAAACCCGCGGTCTCGACGGTGGTCCCGTAGGCGTCGACCTGGTTGATGCGCAATGCCTGGAAGGCGTCGGTATCCGTGTTATAGACCACCAGCTTGAGCGGTTGCTTGCCAGCCTTGACGAGGGTTTCGTTCTGAGCGTCGAGCAGCGTCTTGATGGTCGAACCGTTGAGCACCGCGACTTTGTGCCCGGACAGACTGTCGAGAGACTTGATGCCTTTCGGGTTACCTTTGGGCACGACGACTGACTGGCTTGAGTACATGTAATTAACGATGTTGATTACTTCGCGTCGCTCGGGTTTGTCGAAAAGCTGGTCGACGATCATGTCGCACTGCTGCGCCAACAACGCTGGCACCAAGCCCGAGAACGGAATCACGCGCCATTCAACTTTTTTGCCGCCCAGACGCTTTGCGATCTCTACGCCAAGATCAATGGTCAGTCCGACAGGCTTTTGGCTCGCATCGAATGACACCAGCGGCGGTGAGTCCATCCCAGAGCAGTAGGTGACCTTGTCGACCTTCTGCAAACGATCCGGCACCGTAGGCGCAGCCGTGGCCATCGATATACAAAGAGCCAGGAAAACAAGGGCAGCCAAGGCGTTTGGTTTATGCATGACGAAACTCCGATTGCAGTGATTGAGGGTTAACCGCGGCAGTACTGAACGTCACGACGTGTCGACGGCGGACTCTGAGGCCGCTCATTTATGGCGCTTAGCGCCCTGGGTGGGTTTGCACAAAGGCGATCAGGCTCGGGACCGTGCCTTCAATGTGTTCGCGTAGCACTCGCTCGGCCAGTTGGGCATCCCGGGAACGCAGAGCGTCGAGAATCACAGCGTGCTCTTCTCGTGCGCTCAAGGGCTTTTCCACGTGCTCCAGCCACACACGCATGTGCGGCTCGATCACCATGTACAAGCTGGAAATCTGGCGCATCAGCCTTGGTCGTCCGCTGAGGCTGCACAGGTATTCATGGAAACCGCGATGGCGACTGACCCACTCTTCGCTTTCATCGCGATAATCGTCCATGTCTTCGAGCAGTCGCTCCAGATGAGCCAGGTTACGGTCGGTGATCTTTGACACCGCGACGCGGACGGCGAGTCCCTCTAGCGCGCTCCGCATCTCGAACACCTCCTGCATTCCCTCGACATCCAACTCGCTGACTACCGCGCCGCGATTAGGGCGCAGCACTACCAGCCCGTCTGCTGCCAAACGCCGAAAAGCCTCACGCACCGGCATGCGGCTCATGCCGATTTCGCCGGCAATGTCCTCGGCGATTAGCCGGTCGCCCATCCGATACGTGCCTTTGCAGATGGCATCCAACAAGAACGCGTAAGCCTCCTCTTCGGCCGTGACTGGCTGACGTTCGGCATATCCAGTTACAGGTCGCATCTCGTTACCTTTGAATTTTTGTATCCAATAATCCATAAATTCAGTCAAGCAAACGCTGTGCCATGGTTAGGCGTTAACGTTAAACGTTTGAATGCACGCGTTTATTTTCTAAACAGTGGGCAGAGGGTGACTCGCGGTTGCTACTTAAAGAAGCACCAACGAAGCGCACCTCGGGGTGGTGCATGGTTTTGCATCGGCGCTGTTCGTGGCATGCCGGCCGTGCCGCCACTAACAACAACGCGGCCACTTGGGCCGCGTTGTTGAATGGATCAGACCTTAATACTGGCGGGCAAACCTGCTTGGGTTCAGCGCAAGCGCTGGGTGTGGTGTCTGGTCAACCTGTAGGTTGCAATGCAATCCGCTTGGTCCAGCTTATCCAGCCGACCACACATGACAGTGTCGCGAAGATGAGTGGCGCCACAGCGTGCCCATATTCGCCGTGGATAATAACGGTCGCGAGGGCGGCAACCATGACAGTGCCGCCGAGCGCCGAGCCTAACAGGCGACTCGGCGCCCGGAAAAGCAGAATGGCAGCAGTGAGTTCCAGCGATCCGGTCACGAAATGGAACCAGCGCGGGTAGCCCCATTTCAGGTATTCCTCGTATATAGATACTGGGGCGAAGATGTTGCTGAGTGAACCCACGACAAAGAAAGCGGCAAGCGCTAAGGGTAAGACGTGGCCCCAAGAGATTTTAGACATTTGTCCAACCTTAGATGATGAGTGTGTTGCCGACGAATGCAGCAGTTGAAGACCTACGTTGTAGCGGCCTTCCGAACCGCCGCGAAAACATCGCGGGCGGACGTCGCGCCCGGGACGTGCTCCGTGCCCTCGACCCCGAGGTCCATCCAGCCTGAGTTGACGGCGTCAAACATCGCTTCGGCCGGTCCCGTCCGGCCCTTAGGGATGCCGAACTGCTCGAACGCCGCCGACCACCCGGCCCGTGGGATAGCAAAAGCTTTGACGTCGATCTTCAAGACCTCACCCAGTTGTGTCGCGACTTCCTCCGCGCTGACCATCGAACCGAGCTCGATGACCCGATGCTCCAACCAGGTCGGCCCGGTCAGAAGCGCTGCGATCTCGGCGCCGATATCATTGGTCGCGACCATGGTCGATTTCCGATCCGTCGGGTTGTAGTAGACGGGGAGCGTGCCGCCCTGGGCAACCTGTAGGCCGTAGAGGAAGTTTTCGAAAAATCCACCGGCGCGCACATAGGCTATCGGCAATTTCAGGTCGCGAAATCCTTGCTCCAGAAGCGACAGGGCCGTGATCATCCCCAACCCGCTGGTTCTGTTTGCACCCATTGATGAGAGTGCTACCACCCGCGGCGGTGCTGCCTGGGCAAGCGCACCGACGTAGTTTGCAATCACAGCCTTCGCTTCTTTGTAATCAGGCGACGGCGCCCATTCAGCTGGCAACATGACAAACGCGCCTTCGACGCCTCTAAGCGCCATCTCAATGGCTGCCGAATCATTCCAGTCGCCGTCTACCAGTTGCACACCTTGGTCGGCCCATATCGCCGCCTTTCCACGATTGCGGACGAGCGCGCGTACTTCTTTGCCTTGCGCTAACAGATGTTTTGCCGTTGCGCCGCCAACTTTTCCGGTAATTCCCATGACTAAAAACATGAGCGCTCTCCTGATCTTTAGGATTTGTACGTAAGGCCAACTAACAGGCAGGCATTGCTACCGATACGCTTTAGTTGGAGCAAGTGATTCCAAGCCATAGCCCCGCCCAACCGCCAGACGTCGAAGGCGCTCCAAGGGTGATCCACCTGTACGCCGGCACACGAGAAAGCGAGCGGGAACAGATGGGGACATGGAGACTCCGTGAGCTGGAGCTTATTAGCTGGGGTAGGTCTACTATAGAGACCGCTGCTGCATGCCGTAAGGAGGCAGTTTTTTGTAACCAACAGTTTTCGAGGAATTGCGCATGAGCAACGCATTGAGTGCGATTGAAAGATTCAGCCAATACCCATTGGGCGAGTCCCAATCCGTGCACTGCCCGGTTCGAGATGTGCTCGACCGTATCGGCGACAAATGGAGCATGCTCATGATCATGGCTCTCGCGATGCGACCGCAGCGCTTCAGCGAGCTTCACCGCGCTATCCGCGATATCTCCAAACGCATGCTTACTCAGACCCTGCGCGATCTGGAGCGCGACGGACTGATCACCCGCCATGTCTTTCCAACCAAGCCGCCGAGCGTCGAATATCGTCTGGCCCCGTTAGGCCAATCGCTGCTGGACCCGATGGCGGGCCTCATCGATTGGGCGGACCGTTGCTATGGCGACATCCATGCCGCACGCGCCCGCTTTGACGGCACGCCCGGTGATGCCCCCGCGTCAGACTTTGCCTGCTCAATCGAAGGTGCCGCCTGACAGCATCAACCGGGAAGGGTGACAACTCAAACTGGCACGCTGTCACCTCCTACCAGTACACCCGTACCTAAGATCGGCTGCTGCTTGGTCAGCGCCAACGTTAGTGCCTGACGCCGCTGCTGTTCGTTAACCTGGCACAGTTCCACCGCATCACGCGTCGAGGGTTTCCGGAAGATATGCGCTTGCTAACCGTTAGAAAAGGGTGGGCGTAGCGCGTCAGAGTTGCGCCAGGCCGCCGTCGACGGCGACTTCGCTGGCGGTCATGAAGCTGCTGTCCGACGACGCGAGAAAGGCGGCCACCGCTCCGATTTCCGCCGGATCGGCCATGCGTTGGAGCGGAGTCATCGCGGCGTAGGCCTTCTGGCCTTCCTCGCCCAGCGCTTCCTTGGCGAGTTCGGTCGCAGTCGCCCCGGGCGACAGCACGTTGACCCGGATGCCGGTGCCCTTCAGGTCCTCCGCCCAGGTCCG
>NZ_JAQGNX010000154.1 GCF_028293835.1 Pseudomonas sp. | reverse complement strand
TGTGGGTGCCGTGCTTCTGTGGGAGCTGGCTTGCCTGCGAAGGGGCCAATGGCCTGACAATGTTGTCAGGCCATCGGTGGGTTCAGCAGCAACCGGTGCCAAAAACCCTGTTTTTAGGTATTCACAGGGCGATCTGAAAAAAATCGCAAATCATTGTCTTAAATGCAGTTTTAAGGGTTGACAGGTACTTTTAAAATTGTAGAATAGCGCGCCTCAGAGACGCGAACGCAGCGATGCAAACGGGTCGAAGAGACTGGAATATGTAGAGAAATCGGCATGCTTCAGTGAAGTAAGTTGTACGGTTGCATCAGTAAGTAATGAATAGTTCCGCGATAGCTCAGTTGGTAGAGCAAGTGACTGTTAATCACTGGGTCCCTGGTTCGAGTCCAGGTCGTGGAGCCACTTACTTAATGATGGAACATATCGGGGTATAGCGCAGTCCGGTAGCGCGCCTGCTTTGGGAGCAGGATGTCAGGAGTTCGAATCCCCTTACCCCGACCATTTTCTACCCATGTTGTTCGGGTTTGAAGATACAGGCCAGATGCTCCGCGCATCGAAGCCAAATGAAAAAGCGTCCTTCGGGACGCTTTTTTTATGTCTGGCCAAGGGGTGCCGGTCGCCCGCGACCCGGCCTATCGCAGCCTTCGGCAGCTCCTACAGGTTCTGTGTCGCGGCGTCGGCAACGTGGCGGCTCCTCAGATGATCCCGAAGGCCTGTAGGCGCTAACGTGTTGGCGATCGGTAGGGCAGCAGTCGTAAAAATGGCTGGCTGAACTGACCTATCGCCAAGGCGCCTAGTGCAACTTCATCCTGGGCTCTGTCCCTTTGCCAATCTTGCTGCTCAACATCAGCATCGCCGTACGAAATATCCCGTACAGCGCCATTTGATGCATTCGATACAGCGACACATAAAACATCCGGGCCAACCAACCTTCTAGCATTACGCTGCCCATCAGGTTGCCCATCAAGTTACCCACCGCCGAAAAACTCGACAGTGAAATCAACGACCCGTAATCGCGGTACTTATACACAGGCAAAGGTTGGCCCTCGATCCGCAGTTTCAACGATTTCGCCAGCAACGACGCTTGCTGATGAGCCGCTTGGGCCCGTGGCGGTACGTTATGATCTGTGCCCGGTTGCGGGCAGGCTGCGCAGTCGCCGAAGGCAAAGATATTGTCGTCACGGGTAGTTTGCAGAGTAGGACGCACCTGCAACTGGTTGATGCGATTACTCTCCAACCCATCCAGGTCTTTGAGAAACATCGGCGCTCGAATGCCTGCGGCCCACACTTTCAAGGTCGCCGGAATCACCCGGCCATCGGCAGTGATCAAACTGTCGGCAGTGACCTCGCTAACAGCCGCGTTGGTCAGCACCGTCACTCCAAGCTTCTCCAGGGTTTTATGCACCGGCCCGCCAATACGCTCCGGCAATGCCGGCAGCACCCGAGGACCCGCTTCGAGCAAAGTAATACGCAAGTTTTCCGGTTTGATCCGACCCAAGCCATACGCCGCCAACTCATGAGCTGCGTTGTGCAGTTCTGCGGCCAACTCAACCCCCGTTGCCCCCGCGCCGACAATCGCCACGGTGACTTCTTCGGTGATGTCAGCCTGCCCGGCGTGGGCGCGCAGGTAGCGATTGAGCAACTGCTGGTGGAAGCGTTCAGCCTGTTTGCGGGTGTCCAGGAACAGACAATGCTCAGCGGCGCCTTGGGTATTGAAGTCATTGGTAGTGCTGCCGACGGCGATCACCAATGAGTCGTACTCCAGGCTGCGGGCCGGAACCAACTCATTACCGTCTTCATCCGGGGTCGCGGCCAAGTGCAATTGTTTAGTGGCGCGGTCCAATCCGGTCATACGCCCTAGTTGAAACTGGAAGTTATTCCACTTGGCCTGAGCCACATAATTGAGCTCGTCTTCATACGAGTTCAACGAACCTGCCGCCACTTCATGGAGCAACGGCTTCCAGATATGGGTCAAGTTGGCATCGACCAGCACAACATTGGCCGTGCCGCGCTTACCCAGGGTTTTACCCAGACGGGTAGCCAGTTCCAGACCGCCAGCGCCTCCGCCAACGATTACTATGCGATGAGTCATTAAGGTATCTCATAAGGCTAAGGAATTCGGGGGATGTCTAAGGTGCGGCGCCAGGCGGTTCATAGCGCTACATAGCTCAACAAGCGGCTGAGCAAGCCCAGTCCGACCGTGACGGCCACCACCACAACAAGGAGCAGCCATGGCCGAAAAGGCCGGCGCTCGACTTGATGCTGGGTAGTGTGCAGATACTCTTCGACACGCTGTTGGTCGTCAGGGTTCAGGCGGCTGGTCATGTGAGCCTCATTTTAAAAATAAAACACGCGAGTGAAAAATCATCCCGTGGTGTCCAGAATAGCCTGACCCAGCTTGAAGCGTCGGCCCTTGAGGCTGAACAAATGGATGCCACTGATCACCAGATTACGCCGCAAGTCCTGGGGCACATCGGCGAGTAGCGTTTGTAACGGACTCATAAACTGATGCCCACGTCGAATACCACGCTGCGGCCCAGGTTGGTACGCAGGAAATCTGGCGCCCCCGGATGGGCAAACAACACCCGCGCGAAGGTCGGTCCGACCAATGACAGAGAGCGCCAACCTTGGCGCAGGTATTCAGTGGGCGGCGGGAAATGGCTGTTCAAATCGAGCACTTCACGCTTGAGGCTGGCAAACGCAATGATGTCCAGCTCGCTCAGGTCCAGGCCGCGTTCGCGATAGTTGTGTGCTTTTTTGCGCAACGTTGGCGCCAGACGCTGCAACAGCTCGGGTGCGGAAATACGTTTGGGTTTCGCTTCGCGGCGCACCAGTTGGCTCAATGAAAACGCACTGCGGCGCCGTTGTAATTCTTCGCGCCACTCATCGTTCAGGCGTCGCCCCTCATCCAACACAAAAAACACCTCGAAACTGGCATCGCGAAACAACACGTCAGGAGGCTCTTGCCCGGCCGCCGCGAAGTCTTCATTTCGGTGGGGGATGTTCAGGCCCTGTAACAACCGCTGACAAACCCAGCGCTCACGCTCCCACTTTCGCGCGTTGGAGAGGAACGCGTTAGCTTGTTCGGCCTGAATGGTCAGCAGGCGTAAGTAGTCAGAGTCATCCATAGGGCAAGCTTAGCGTTCAAACTGGGATGCTAGAAATAAGTCTGTCGTAAAAGCATAAAGTCTATCGCGTTTTCGAAGGTATTTTGCGCAAGATGAAGGAATCGAAGGCATGCGGTTCGGCTCATCGAAGACCGACCGATTAGCTTATTCGCTAAAGCCGATCTGGCCTGCTGTCACGCGCAGTTCGCGGTACGCGGCGACCAGTTGCTCCTGGCTGAACGCGCGGTTTCGTCCGCTGGGATTGGGGAGCACCCATGCGGCCGCGTTGCCAAAAGTGCCAGGCTGTGGGCCCCAGGCAATATCGCGCTGGCCGGATATCGCGCAATACGCCACCTTGCCGAGAAACGCCACAAAGCGCGGCGCTTGACCCGCGATCTTTTCTTCGAAATCCGCAGCCGCCGTGATGAATTCATGCCGCGACAGCTGCTCCGCGCTCGCTGTGGGCCGCTTGACTACCGCCGTCAATCCACAGTGATAGCGCAGGATCGTACGATCTTGTTCCGGGCGCAGTTGCTCTGGCGTAAACCCAGCCAGATGTAGCGTGCGCCAGAAACGATTGCCCCGACCCGCAAAGTGGTGCCCTTGAGCGGCGGCCATGACGCCCGGATTGATACCGCAGAAAATCACCGAAAGATTCTCGGCCAGAATGTCCTCGAGTCCTTCGCTCATCTGCAGATCACGCTGACTGCCTTGCGCGCAAGTTCGGTCAGGTCTGCCCGGGATTTACCCGCCCGCGCACGTATCGCGATGCTGTGCAGCATGGCTGCCGCAACGGCGGCCAAGGCGTCCGGATCAGCATCGTTTTTTAATTCGCCGGAATCGATAGCCACACGCAGGCGCGCCTCAAGGTCAGTGTCGAGCTTGCTGATAAGCCGCGACAGCGTGTCGCGTATCTCCACATCCTCAACCGCCTCGGTGGTCGCTGTGCCGATTGCAAAGCAGCCACGCGCTTGGCCGTCGCCCGAGAAGTAGATCGACAGCTGCCCTTCGTAAAAACCCATCAACGCCTCGGCGACCGACAGGTTCTGATCCGTCAGCGCTGCATGCATGGCCGCGACCGCAGCTTCCAGGTACATCTCCAGCGCCTTGATATAGAGCGCATGTTTGTCACCGAACGCGGCATACAGGCTTGGGCGATTCATCCCGGCTGCGGTGGCGATGCTGTCCAGTGACGCGCCCGAATAGCCGGTGTTCCAGAAGACCCCAAGCGCTTGTTGCAGCGCCGTCTTTGGATCGTATGCGCGGGGCCGGCCACGGCCTTTTCCTTCTGTGATCTTTTTTTGTGCCATGTCGTACAAAACTCTTGTCGAGGGATTGGTGTAGGGATATTCTTACACCGTCGCACAAAAATAAGGAATCAGAAATTCCTTGATTGCAGACTTTTTTGAAGCGGACCTCGAACCGAGTGTTGCAGCGACGAAGCAGGCGCAGCGGAGTGACCCTCCTGATGCGCACGGTTACGGCGGGTTTTATGGGAGAGGTTGGCTGGTTTCAGTGTTTTACCAGTCCCGCCGGGCTTCAGTCCCCACAGCAACGATTGACATCGGGGCAGCAGGCAACCGGCCGGAGCTGGCCCGATTTCCCGGTTAAAGGTGAATTCGATCATGACTAAACTATTCAACAACGTAACACCAGCCTTTGAGCATCCAGGGCCGAACGCTGCTGATCTACCCGTGAAGAAACCGCTAAAAGAGAAACTCCGGCCGGTGCTGATGCTGGGTATGCCAGCGATCATAGCCGCCGTGTGGCTGGCTCATTCCTTCGTCAACGCGCCGTTTGTTTCCACTGACAACGCCTACGCCCGAGTGGCGAAGGCTTCGATTAACGCCCGGGTTTCCGGGCAAGTCCTGGAAATAGCCGTCGAGGACAATCAACGGGTACATAAGGGCCAAGTGCTGTTCCGGATTAATCCGGAACCGTTCCAGGTCGCGGTCAACCGCGCTGAAGCACAGCTGAGCGTGGCGCGGCTGCGCATTGATGGCCTCAAGGCCAGCTACCGCCAGCAGCAGGCGGATCTGCAATCGGCGAAAGAGTCGGCCAGCTTTGATCAAAAGGAATTCGGCCGCAAGAAGGCGCTGGTTGCCAGCGAGTTCGTTTCGCAAGCCGCTTACGACCGTGCAGACACCGATCTCAAGGTCTCGCGGCAGCGTATTGCCTCGGTAGAGCAGCAGATTGCTAGCACGGTGGTAGCGTTGAACGGCCATCCTGATATCGAGGTCGACAGCCATCCGGCAGTGC
>NZ_JAQGNX010000133.1 GCF_028293835.1 Pseudomonas sp. | reverse complement strand
CATTCTTGATGTAGGTACGAACCATGGAACGCATGCTGGCGTTGTGGCTGCGACGCTTCTCAGCCTGTTTTGCACGTTTTTTGGCGGAAGGTGTGTTGGCCACCGTCGAGCTCCTCGAAAGACTTGGAAATTAGCAAACAAAATAGGCCGCGAATAATGCCGATGAGATGTTGTCTTGTCAAGGGCATTTGACGTGCTCCGCTGAGTGGTGCTAATGCAACGCCAGTTATTTATTTCCGGCGTGCGACCTGTAAACTCGCGGGCTTTGGCTCTGTGCTGCTGCTGCGGGCGCGGAGTATCGCATAAATGGATGGCCGAAAGGCTTGTCCTTTCGCCAAGGCGCACAACTCTTTACATGAACCTACTCAAATCATTAGCCGCCGTCAGCTCTATTACGATGGTCTCCCGCGTTTTGGGCTTCGTTCGAGACACCATAATTGCCCGTACTTTCGGTGCCGGAATGGCCACCGATGCGTTCTTTATTGCGTTTAAATTACCCAATCTGCTGCGGCGGATATTCGCCGAGGGCGCTTTCTCTCAAGCGTTTGTGCCGATTCTTGCTGAATACAAAAATCAGCAGGGTGAGGAAGCGGCCCGTACATTGGTCGCTTATGTCAGTGGCCTGCTGACCTTGGTGCTGGCAGTGGTCACCCTGATCGGGATCGTCGCCGCACCCTGGGTGATCTGGATCACCGCGCCGGGTTTTGCCGATACCCCGGAGAAGTTTGCGCTCACCACCGACCTGTTACGCGTGACCTTTCCTTATATATTGCTGATATCGCTATCATCCCTGGCCGGTGCGATCCTCAATACATGGAACCGTTTCTCGGTGCCAGCCTTCGTGCCGACCTTACTCAACCTGAGCATGATTGTGTTCGCGGTATTCCTGACGCCGTACTTCCACCCACCCGTCATGGTGCTGGGTTGGTCGGTGTTGGTCGGCGGTTTGCTGCAGTTGCTTTATCAGCTGCCGCACTTGAAAAAGATTGGCATGTTGGTCTTGCCTCGCTTGAATCTGCGGGACAGCGGCGTGTGGCGCGTCATGAAACAGATGTTGCCTGCGATTCTGGGTGTCTCGGTCAGCCAGATTTCCCTGATCATCAATACCATTTTTGCGTCGTTTCTTGCTGCCGGTTCGGTCTCGTGGATGTATTACGCCGACCGCTTGATGGAGTTGCCTTCGGGCGTACTCGGGGTGGCGTTGGGTACGATCCTGCTGCCGGTGCTGTCGAAAACCTACGCCAGCAAGGACCGTCACGAGTATTCGCGGATTCTCGATTGGGGCTTGCGCCTGTGTTTCGTGTTGGTATTGCCCTGCACCCTGGCGCTCGGGCTGCTGGCTGAGCCGCTGACGGTTTCGCTGTTCCAATACGGCAAGTTTGACGCCCTGGACGCCGCAATGACTCAGCGTGCATTGATTGCCTACTCGGTCGGTTTACTGGGCATTATCGTGATCAAGGTCTTGGCGCCAGGTTTTTATGCGCAACAAAATATTCGCACCCCGGTGAAAATCGCCATCTTCACCCTCATTGTTACTCAACTGCTTAACCTGGCGTTCATTGGTCCGCTGCGCCATGCCGGTTTGGCGCTGGCGATCAGCGTCGGTGCCTGTATCAATGCCGGACTGCTGTTCTACCAACTGAGAAAGCAGGATTTGTTTCAACCGCAGCCAGGCTGGACGGCATTCTTGTCCAAATTGATCGTTGCGGTGCTGGTGATGTCCGCCGTGTTGCTGGGCCTGATGCACTTCATGCCAGCCTGGGATCAAGGCGGGATGCTGGAGCGGCTGCTTCGTCTGGGCGGCCTGGTGGTTGCCGGTGTTGCAACGTATTTCAGTGTCTTGCTGTTGCTAGGCTTTCGCCTGAAGGACTTTGCTCGCAAGGCGATTATGTAACAAAGATTCGTCGGTTTTTCGCGTCCCAAGGCAGTTGCTTGCAGTTTGCCTGGGACTGTTGCCTGTCGTACCGGGCCTGGTGTGGTTATAATCGGCCACTTTATGAGCAAGAAGCGCGTTATGCAGCTGGTTCGAGGCCTCCAAAATCTGCGCCCCCAGCATCGGGGCTGTGTCGCCACTATTGGCAACTTTGACGGTGTTCACCGTGGTCACCAGGCTATCCTGGCGCGATTGCGTGAACGAGCCGTCGAGTTGGGCCTGCCCACCTGCGTGGTGATTTTTGAACCGCAGCCACGTGAGTTTTTTGCTCCCGAGACCGCTCCGGCACGCTTGACACGCCTGCGTGACAAGCTTGAACTGCTGGCGGGCGAGGGGGTTGATCTGGTGCTGTGCCTGGCCTTCAATCAACGCCTGCGAAAACTCAGCGCCGCCGAGTTCGTCGACACCATTCTGGTTGACGGCCTGGGTGTGAAGCAGTTGGAAGTGGGCGACGATTTCCGTTTCGGCTGCGATCGGATGGGCGACTTTGATTTTCTGCAGCAAGCAGGCGTGACCCAGGGTTTCACCGTGGAAGCGGCGCAAACCGTAGAAATCGATGGCGTTCGGGTCAGCAGCACCAAAATTCGTGAGGCCTTGGCCGTTGCGGATTTTGCCTTGGCCGAGCGTTTGCTGGGCCGACCGTTTCAGATTACCGGACGCGTCTTGCATGGCCAGAAACTGGCTCGGCAGTTGGGTACCCCAACCGCCAACGTACAACTCAAGCGCCGTCGCGTGCCGTTTACCGGGGTTTACCTGGTCAGCACGGAAATAGACGGCCAGACCTGGCCCGGCGTTGCCAATATCGGCGTACGGCCAACGGTTGCGGGTGACGGCAATGCCCACCTGGAAATACATATTCTGGACTTTACCGGCGATCTCTATGACCGGCGTTTGACGGTGGCTTTCCACCAAAAGCTGCGCGATGAGCAGCGATTTGCCTCGTTAGAGGCGCTGAAGACGGCGATCAACGCGGATGTCGCCACCGCCCGTGCCCATTGGCGCAAGTAAGATCAGTAGCGCTAATCGCTAATTAAGAGCCTTAAATGACCGACTATAAAGCCACGCTAAACCTTCCGGACACCGCCTTCCCAATGAAGGCCGGCCTGCCCCAGCGCGAGCCGCAGATCTTGCAGCGCTGGGACAGCATTGGCCTGTACCAGAAGCTGCGTGAGATTGGTAAGGATCGTCCAAAGTTCTTGCTGCACGACGGTCCTCCGTATGCCAACGGCAATATTCACATCGGTCACGCCGTTAACAAAATTCTCAAGGACATGATCATCCGGTCGAAAACCCTTTCGGGTTTCGACGCGCCTTATGTTCCGGGTTGGGACTGCCACGGCCTGCCTATCGAACACAAAATCGAAGTCACCCATGGCAAAAACCTGCCTGCGGACAAAACCCGCGAACTGAGCCGTGCTTACGCTGCCGAGCAAATCGAGGGCCAAAAGGCCGAATTTATCCGTTTGGGTGTTTTGGGCGACTGGAAAAACCCGTATCGCACCATGGACTTCGCCAACGAAGCCGGTGAAATTCGCGCCTTGGCTGAAATGGTCAAAGGCGGTTTCGTATTCAAGGGCCTGAAACCGGTCAACTGGTGTTTCGACTGCGGTTCAGCCCTGGCTGAAGCGGAAGTTGAATATCAGGATAAAAAATCTTCGACCATCGACGTCGCGTTCCCGATTGCTGATGAAGCCAGGCTGGCAGCTGCGTTCGGTCTGACTGAACTGGCCAAGCCGACCTCCATCGTGATCTGGACCACTACCCCGTGGACCATTCCAGCCAACCAGGCGCTGAACGTCCACCCGGAGTTCACCTACGCGTTGGTGGATATCGGCGACCGATATCTGGTGCTGGCTGAAGAGCTGGTCGAGTCTTGCCTGGCGCGCTACACGCTGCAAGGTTCTGTAGTCGCCACCACCACCGGTGTGGCGCTGGAATTGATCAATTTCCGTCACCCGTTCTATGACCGCCTGTCGCCAGTTTACCTGGCTGACTACGTCGAATTGGGCGCGGGTACTGGGGTGGTTCACTGCTCGCCGGCGTATGGCGTCGACGACTTTGTAATCAGCAAAAGCTATGGCCTGACCAACGACGACATCATCAGCCCGGTGCAGAGCAACGGCGTGTATGTCGATTCGCTGGAGTTCTTCGGCGGCCAGTTCATCTTCAAGGCCAACCAGAACATCATCGACAAGCTGGCGGAAGTCGGTGCCCTGCTGGACACCGAAACCATCACCCACAGTTACATGCACTGCTGGCGCCACAAAACGCCGCTGATCTACCGCGCTACAGCGCAGTGGTTCGTCGGTATGGACAAGCAGCCAACCACCGGCGACACGCTGCGTCAGCGTGCCATCAAAGCCATCGAAGACACCGCGTTCGTTCCCGCCTGGGGCCAGGCCCGCCTGCATTCGATGATCGTCAACCGTCCCGACTGGTGTATCTCCCGTCAGCGTAACTGGGGCGTGCCGATCCCGTTCTTCCTGAACAAGGAAAGCGGCGAATTGCACCCGCGCACCGTCGAGCTGATGGAACAAGTGGCACTGCGTGTTGAACAGCAAGGCATCGAAGCCTGGTTCAAGATGGACGCGTCCGAATTGCTTGGCGACGAAGCCTCGAAGTACGACAAGATTTCCGACACGTTGGACGTCTGGTTCGACTCCGGCACCACGCACTGGCACGTACTGCGCGGTTCGCATCCGATGGGCCACGAAAGCGGCCCGCGTGCTGACCTGTACCTGGAAGGTTCGGACCAACACCGCGGCTGGTTCCACTCCTCATTGCTGACCGGTTGCATGCTCGACGACCACGCGCCGTACCGCGAATTGCTGACCCACGGTTTTGTGGTCGACGAGAACGGCCGCAAAATGTCGAAGTCATTGAACAACGTCGTCGCGCCGCAAAAAGTCAACGATTCCTTGGGCGCTGACATCATGCGTCTATGGGTTTCGGCCACCGATTATTCGGGCGAAATGGCGGTTTCCGACCAGATTCTTCAACGCAGCGCTGATGCCTACCGGCGCATCCGCAACACTGCGCGCTTCCTGCTTTCGAACCTGACCGGGTTCAATCCGGCCACCGACATCCTGCCCGCCAACGAAATGCTGGCGCTGGACCGTTGGGCCGTAGACCGCGCCTTGCTGCTACAACGCGAACTGCAAGAGCACTACGGTGAGTACCGCTTCTGGAACGTGTACTCCAAGGTGCACAACTTCTGCGTGCAGGAGTTGGGCGGTTTCTACCTGGACATCATCAAGGACCGTCAATACACCACGGCCGCCGACAGCACGGCTCGTCGCTCTTGCCAGACGGCGCTGTTCCACATCTCCGAAGCGTTGGTGCGCTGGATCGCCCCGATCCTGGCTTTCACGGCCGACGAGCTGTGGCAGTACCTGCCGGGCGAGCGCAACGAGTCAGTGATGCTCAACACCTGGTACGAAGGCCTCAGCGAATTGCCGGAAGGCTTTGAGCTGGACCGCGCTTATTGGGAGCGGGTCATGGCGGTGAAGGTTGCGGTGAACAAGGAAATGGAAAACCTGCGGGCAGCGAAAGCCATTGGCGGCAACCTGCAAGCGGAAGTGACCCTGTACGCGGAAGACTCGCTGGTCGCCGACTTGTCGAAGCTGAGCAATGAACTGCGCTTCGTATTGATTACCTCCACCGCCAGCGTTGCACCGTTCATTGATGCCCCAGCCGATGCCGTGGTTACCGAAGTTGCCGGTCTGAAGCTGAAAGTAGTCAAATCCGGTCATCCGAAGTGCGCCCGTTGCTGGCACCACCGCGAAGACGTAGGCGTTGACCCTGAGCATCCGGAAATCTGTGGTCGTTGCGTAGACAACATCAGCGGCAAGGGCGAGGTTCGCCACTATGCCTAATGCAGGCCGCTTGAGCTGGCTCTGGTTGAGCGTGCTGGTCCTGGTCATTGACCAGGCCAGCAAATTCTATTTCGAGCACGGGCTGACGCTTTATCAGCAAATCGTCGTTATACCGAACTATTTCAGCTGGACCCTGGCCTATAACACAGGGGCTGCGTTTAGTTTCCTTGCTGACAGCTCCGGCTGGCAGCGTTGGTTGTTCGCCCTCATTGCAGTGGTTGTAAGCGCGGTACTGGTGGTGTGGCTGAAACGGCTTGGCCGGGGCGAAACCTGGTTGGCCGTGGCATTGGCGCTGGTCCTCGGGGGCGCCCTCGGCAACCTGTATGACCGTATCGTGCTGGGCCATGTGATCGACTTTGTGCTAGTGCACTGGGAAAACCGCTGGTATTTCCCGGCGTTCAACTTCGCTGATAGCGCGATTACCGTAGGCGCGATCATGTTGGCGCTGGATATGTTTAAAAGTAAAAAATCCGGAGAAGCCGTTCATGACTGAACAGTCGTTGGCCCACAGCTCGTCCACCGAGCAGCGCATCGGCCAGAACACGGAAGTCACCCTGCATTTTGCTCTGCGCCTGGAAAACGGCGACACCGTCGACAGCACGTTCGACAAATCCCCGCCGACCTTCAAAGTCGGCGATGGCAGCCTGTTGCCAGGTTTTGAAGCGTCGATATTTGGCTTCAAGGCCGGTGACAAGCGCACCGTTGAAGTTCTGCCAGAAAACGCTTTCGGTCAGCCGAACCCGCAAAACGTGCAGATTATTCCCCGTTCGCAGTTTCAAGGCATGGACTTGTCTGACGGCTTGCTGGTGATTTTCAACGACGCGGCCAATACTGAGCTGCCAGGCATCGTTAAGGCGTTCGACGATGCCCAGGTGACCATCGACTTCAATCACCCACTGGCTGGCAAGACGCTGAGCTTCGAAGTTGAAATTTTCGCGGTCAAGGCGCTCTGATTGGTTAGCGCTCCATCAGATGTCCTGTCTATCCAGCGTGTAGAAACGAGGCACCGCATGCAAATCAAACTCGCCAACCCCCGTGGCTTCTGCGCCGGAGTGGACCGCGCGATCGAAATCGTCAATCGCGCCCTGGAAGTCTTTGGTCCACCGATTTACGTGCGCCATGAAGTGGTACACAACAAATTCGTCGTCGAAGACCTGCGTGCTCGTGGCGCGATCTTTGTCGAAGAGCTGGATCAGGTACCGGATGACGTGATCGTGATTTTCAGTGCCCATGGCGTGTCCCAAGCGGTGCGTACTGAAGCCGCAGGACGCGGCTTGAAAGTGTTTGACGCCACATGCCCGCTGGTGACCAAGGTACACATCGAAGTCGCACGCTACAGCCGCGATGGCCGCGAGTGCATTCTGATCGGTCATGAAGGCCATCCGGAAGTCGAAGGCACCATGGGCCAGTACGATGGCAGCAATGGCGGTGCGATTTATCTGGTTGAAGACGAGGAAGACGTCGCCAACCTGCAGGTCCGTAACCCGGAAAGCCTGGCGTTCGTCACCCAAACTACCTTGTCCATGGACGATACCGGGCGAGTAATTGACGCCTTGCGCTTACGCTTCCCCAGCATCGGTGGTCCGCGTAAGGACGACATCTGTTACGCCACGCAAAACCGCCAGGACGCGGTCAAACAGTTGGCCGACGAGTGTGACGTGGTGCTGGTGGTGGGCAGCCCGAACAGCTCCAACTCCAACCGCCTGCGGGAATTGGCAGAGCGTCTGTCGACGCCGGCCTACTTGATCGACGGTGCAGAAGACCTGCAGCGCAGTTGGTTTGACGGAATCGAGCGGATCGGCATCACCGCGGGCGCTTCGGCGCCGGAAGTGCTGGTACGCGGGGTGATTCAGCAGTTACACGCCTGGGGCGCAGTCGGCGCCGATGAATTGGAAGGCCGCGCAGAAAACGTTACGTTCTCCATGCCCAAAGAGCTGCGGGTTAAGTCTTTGTTGTAAGCAGGTTGCGCGGGCATCTTCTGTAGGAAGTTGCAACGTTCGGGAAAGCTTCTCCCCAGACACACACCATGCCCGAATTTGATTGAATCGATAATTTAGCGGCAAGGCTGCTGCAGGGCCTTGTCGCTCTCCACCCGAACGCGCCCGCTGGCGGCGACCAAAATCCGGTAATGACTGATGGGTTGCTGTGCATCGCAAACCAGTAGCGTTCCGTTACTGCTCAACGCAGAACCCAGCCCATTAAACCGCACGTAGGCGTTGCCTCGGAAATTACCGGTAATCAACGTCTTCCCGTCACTGGCGTGTTCCCGCAGCACATCTTCATTTTCGAGCATGATTCGCCAGCCAAGGCTCCAATCGTTGTCTATGGCATGAACCAACACCGGCGTGTTGCGCATGATCGCCTCCGTGCGGGCCGATCGAAGCGCGCTGGTCAACTGGTTCGCCATCTCCATTCTGCGTTGAGCTTCAATCATGTGTCCAAACCCCGGCACCGCTAGCTGAGCGGCAACCGCGATCAGCGCCACTCCGGCCATCAACTGGATCAGTCCAAAACCTGCTTGCTGCATGCTCGGCATCCTTGTCCGCCATCAGGTCCGCTAGAGAACACCCTATTCGCTGCCGCTCCAAGTCTTTTACGCGCCGCAATTGTGAGTCGGCGTGTCCAACGGTTTTGCACGATTCTGGTTACAAATCCCCCTGTTCATCCGCCCACACAACGGCCTTTCTTCGGCTTCAATAGGCGAACGGAGATTGTTGGATGGAGACAGCAAGTGCATGACGGAAACGGATATTTCCAGACAGGGATGACTCTGATCGAGGTCATTCTCTCGTTGGCAATCCTCGCCATTGGTCTATTGGGCGCGGCGTCGGTGCAGCTCAATGCCTTGAAGTACACCGACAGCGCGATGCTGCACAGTCACGCCAGTTTCGCCGCCTACGACATGCTGGACCGCATACGTGCCAACCCGGACGCGGATTACACCCTGGCCTCCTTGGCCTCTGCGCCCACCATTGGCAATCTTGCTGCGCCACGGGACCAAGACCTGTTTGACTTCGCCACCCACCTCAACGCGTTCGCTGGGCGCGATGCGCAGGCGAGCATCGCGGTGGCGGGGCGGACGGTAAGTATCACGGTCACCTGGAACGATTCCAGAGCTGCCAATGCGGTTGGCGATCTGCAGACATTTCACCTGAGCAGCCGCGTGGCGGTGGACAGCCTGGTGCACCCATGAGGCGCCTCTCCAGAGGCTTCGGTCTGGTTGAAATCATGCTGGCGATGACCTTGGGATTAGTCCTCACCCTCGGCTTGGTTCAACTATTCGTTAGCGCCAAAAACACCTACATCAGCCAGAACGCCTCGGCATTCATGCAAGAAGACGCGCGATTTCTACTCAGTAAAATGCTCCAGGAAATCCGTATGGTCGGCATGTTTGGTTGCCTGGCAACCATAGATGACATCAAGGGTAGCTTTGCAGCCGCCCAAAATAGGCCGATTTACTGGAACGCTGCCAATCAAGAGCTGACCCTCATCACCGCTGACGCTGGCACAACTGGCGGCAAAGCGGACTGGACGGTGCTGTCCGATTGCGCGACCTCCGCCACGGCGTATGTAGCAGACCGCTCACCCGGTCCGGGCCAGATGAAATTTCCGATCCGCAAAGTGACCTACACCTACAACCGCCGAAACGGAGAAATCATCGGGCTGATCAAAAACGTCAGCGCCTTCTCGGTACTGTTTGGTGTGGCTGCCAGCCCCGATGGCACCTCGATTTCACGCTACGTTGCCAACCCCGACAACCCCGCCCTGATCCGCAGCGTGCGAGTCAGCCTCACGCTGACTGACCCAGCGAAGCGAGTAAAAGACCAGACCTTCAACGTCGTCGCAACACTGCGCAACAGGCTTGGGTAAATGAGCTATCGCACGGCCCACGCAATCCCCGGTAGGAGCCAACGTGTTGGGGAGGCGGTCTGTCAGGCACACCGCATTGCACCTTCATCAACAAGGGATCTTCGCCAACACGTTGGCTGCTACAGGTCCGATTTAGTGAGTTGAATTTTGATGACTGAAGGCTTCAAGGATGCACACACCCAACACGGCATGGTGCTGTTAGTCAGCCTGGTACTCCTGCTACTCATCAGCATGATCGGCATCTCATCCATGCAAAACGCCACACTCCAGGAAAAAATGGCCGGCAGCATAAAACTGCGCAATCAATCATTTCAGGCTGCAGAAGCAGCATTGCGCATTGGTGAATCGGCAGTGCAATTGCCGGGTTTTTCATTGGACCGCTGCACAACAATCGTCGCCTGCGCGCCTCCCTCCGAGGCACTCACAGTGTCCGCGCCGGGAACCAGTCCGGTCTCTGGCGTGACGTGGATCGCCACCAACGGAGCCGTGTATGCACTGCAAAATTTTGCTGAAACCACCGACCCCGTGAACATCCCGCCACCTGTAAAAGGAGAGCCACCCAAGTCATGGACCTTATATCGAATCACCGGCGTAGGCATTCAGGGCAACTCGCGAACGGTGCTGGAAAGCGTCTATACGCCCGGCCGTCGAATCATGTGGCGGCAAATACAGTGAGCCGGGGTTTTACCTTGATCGAAATGATCATCGTGATTGCCATCGTCGGGATCCTCGCCGCCCTCGCATACCCCAGCTACACCGACTATGTGAAACGTGCCCATCGTTCGGACATCACCGGACTGCTGACCGAGACGGCGCAACAACTTGAACGGTTTTATTCGAGGAATGGCCAGTATTCGGATGTTATCGGGCCGCCGAGTGTGGAGTTGGAGATTACGCGGGGGAATAAGGTGTATGCGGTGGTGGCGGAGCGGGGTGTTCAAACGTTTACGTTGACTGCGACGCCGGTTGAGACGGGGATGATGGCGGGGGATAAATGTGGGGGGTTTGTGGTGGATAACCTCGGGATAAGGGGGAATGTGAACGCTGGGGCGACGGAGGAAGGGTGTTGGGGACGATAAGCCCTGCCGAGAGGCAGGGCTGGTGCGTTGGGGGTTATTTCCAGCAGGTGGGGGAGGTGGCGGGGTCGGGCGTTCTGGCACCCGTTTGATCGATGGTTAATGTTCCGCACCCGTCGGTTGCCTGTTGGCCAATCGGAACCACCTGCAACGTGTAAGTGGTCGCGGTCGGGACCGTACTGAAGCTGAACGTGTATTTGTTAGTTGGAGAGACCGCGCTGGTTGCAGTAAAACCAATGGCCGCAATGTTCGCCGCTGCATACGTATTGTTTTGCGCGTAGTACCGCTCCATCCGGGCGACCCCATCACTCAACATCGCCTGCCCTTCTGAGCGGTAACCATGCTTCACAAACGACGTGTAATTAGGAAACGCAATGGCGGCAAGGATGGCCACGACGGCCACGGCTATCATCAGTTCAATCAGGGTAAAGCCGCGTTGCTCACGAAATTCAAGTTGCATAGCAAACTCCTAAGGCGAAACGATTGTGCGCCAGCTTTGGCGGCCGCTGGAAGCGTTACCACGTTTTATAGGCGGCGGAGGAGTTGTTGGGTCTGGGTTAGTGATCGTAGCTAAATCGCCAGTAAGAGGAGGCGTCACCACGAACCCTCCTGCGGCGGTGCTAAACGCGCTGGCGTAGGAAGAACCGTATTTATCGCTTTGGTTAATGATGCCGGTCCTGGAAAAGTTGAACACCACGAACGTTGTGCGGCCGCCGGTTGTTGGATCGAGACCGTAGGTCCAGCCAGTAATGCCAGGGGTGCAGACGTCGGTGCTGGGTGTGCGTGTTGAGGCAAGCAGGACGCTGCCGGATATTACCATGGGGTCTGTTAACCTTTCGCCGAGTAAGGTATTCGCGACAGACAAGTCTAGATACCAGCCGTATAGATTCGTCCAATCAACCGCATTTTGGCTGACCACTCGGATAGCGTTGGTAAACGAGCCAAAGGTTGCGCTGTTGTTCTGCTCGGTAATTGTTTGTGCTTGCAATTTCAATCGGCCAAACGATGGCGTAGACGCGGTGTTACCCCCAGTGATCTGCTGGTCCCAAATACCATATAGCGTTTGCAGGTCGGTGTTCGACTTATCGGCGGAAGCGAAGTAGCGTCCGGTACCAAAGATTACGATGGCCCCGACGCCGCTTGGATGCCCCACGGCGGTAGGTGGCGCGGTAATTGATTGAACAATCGAACCTGATGATGCAGGACCGTTTGCCGTGTAAAGGGGGTTCTTGCTGAATGCGACTCTGTAGCTGGTGGAAGCGGTCGCTGCATTAAGCGCACCTGTCCCGATGAGATCGAAACGCCATAGATTCCCCATCAAATCGCCTGCATAAACGAAATCTGCAATGCCGTCAGAGTCGGCGTCGAGCACGATGGGAGAGGAAAGCCCGTTGTTTCCAGCGGTTGTCGTGGTAGCCAATTTACTAACGGTGGCGCCTGTCTCAACGTTGAGTACGAAGAGCGTTGCGATACCGTTATTCCCGTTATAACCGTTGCCGAATATGACGCCCCACTCGCCAGAGTGCAGCCTGGCTATAACAGGCGTAGACATCGCGGAACCCAGGTCGGCATCGGTCTGGGATGTAAACTCCCATAACAGTTTGATATTACTGGGATCAGTAATATCCAGTGCGAAAACTTCACGCCCGCCAGCCCCAAGCGAACCAATGAGTACCGTGTGCCACGCACTGCCAAAATAAACGTCCGATACGACAGAAGGACCGTCGACAAAATACCTATGCAGTGACGAATCGGAGTTGTAAGTACGGGCTGCCAGCGCATTGAGATTGGAAATAACAGCGGTAGGTATAAAAGCAAATGTTTCCACGCCGGTCGCAGCATCAAATGCGTGCAACATCCCGTCGTTTGCGCCCAGATAAACCTGAGCGCGACGGTTGGCTTGGGTACTTTTAAATGCGGCATAATCGCCCGCGCTACCATTTAAGCTGTCCGCAACGGCCGGTAGGTAAAGAGCAGTGCTGACAACAACCGGCCCGGAACCGACAACATCACCTATAAGCGACGCGCGCTTACGAAAGGTGGACGTTTCGTTGCTTGTGTCGCCTCGAATGAAGTCGACTTGTGATGATGTCAACGTCCCTTGAAGGGCTACGCCAGCGTAGGTAAGGTTCGACAGATTGCTATAGCTAAAGCTTTGCAACCCGGTTCCTCCCGAAGTAGCCATCATGATTTTGCGCAAACCCCACGCAGGCATCTTCTGACTGGCTACCCAGTTTTGAGTGGTTGTTGTGGTGGTAGTAGTGCCTGTAGTGGTTGAAATAGCAGTAGTTTTAGTCAGATCACCGCTCCAAAAGGCTACGTTCAAACTGTTCGAATAAGTTGAATTGGAATTGGTAGTGCCAAGCGATTGAATGACTGCTGGCGCAGCCACTGCGCTGTTTTTTTGTAGAATTTGGTTGAAGGCCTTGGCCAACTGAGCCTTCAACGTAGAGGCGTTGGTTACGAGAAAGTAGTTATTCGGGGTGCCGCTGCTGTTTGAGTCCCATTCCCCGGTGACCGGCAGGCTAATGGTAGTGTTTGCAGAGCCACCGAAGCCTCCCCATTTAGCGGCGTACCACAACGGATTTTGCAAGTTGGTGATTGAACTACTGCTACCTGAAGCCGTAAAGGTACGAACATGAGAACTCCCTCCGGTGCTGAGCGCAGCGTTACCGTTCTTCAAGCCCGGCAGCAGCGTAGCGTTTCCTGTGCAGGGGCATGAGCCCGGGAGTTGGGTGCCGGGTGTGTCGAGGGCGTAATGCACATTGCCTGATCCGCCGCCTGTTACCTCCAAGTAAATACCATCGGCGGTTGTACCTGAGATGGTGTAACCCATGTGAGATTCGTTGCCGGCGACGGAATAGACCGTTTGCACCGTAACACTGAGGGTGCCGGCTGCCGTTACAGCGACTGTATAGAGCGCGATGGCATCCATATCGTAGTCGCAGCCTTGGTTGCAATCGTCAAACACTACCCTGAAAATCGCTTGAGCTCGCCCTTCGTTGATGGCGGCGCTGGTGGGTTGTCCTGCCATGTTATAGAGCGAATCAATGTAAAAACCGGTAATTTGCTCAGTGTTGCCGGTATTCGTGACCTTACCAAAAGGTAATAAAGTAATGGTGCCGGTGCCGACAGGCATTTGAATACGAGGCAGCGTGGAGGATAAGGCAATAGAGAAGGTTTGAACCTTCTGACTGCCGAGTGATGTAATCGAGTTGGTATTACCAAAGTAGGCAACCGCGGCGGCGTTATAAGTGCCCTGTTTCGTCGGCTCTTCCGGAAGGCCGCGAATCGTACCGAAGCTTGAAGCACTCTTGGCGGTAGGCGCCAAGTCATTAGTCGTGCCTATAGACTCACCTATGTTTATCTTTTTTGGGGCCCCAACTTCAGCACCCCATATCGTACTGCCAAGACTGCTCACGTTCAGATTCTGGAGCGCCGTCGTTGCGCTCGGTGGGTTGGTAGTAGAAAAACTGCTCCCCGGCAGGTCGGAGTCGTAGTTGGGGTTTACATCGCTGAACAACGTTTCGAATGGTTTTGTGCACGAGGGGTAGGTCGGGTTGGTAGCCGCAGCGTTCGGCGTCAGTGAATAGGGATTGGTCCATGGTGTCACGCTACTCAAGCCCAACGTGGTATCGGCCGAGCCAGAAACGTAAGTCGACGTAGGTGATGTGGAGCCGCTGAAATACCGCATGGTTTCGAACATCATCTCTGCGAGCGGGTTACCCCAGTTCAAGCAGAGACCGTTAGACATGGCGCTGTCAACGCAGGTGGTCGGGTACAACTTCAGAGCATTCAACGTTCCAACAATACCGGTTTTGTTTAAGATGCCTGTGGAAGAATCAATTTCACTACCAAAGCTACTGACAGCTTTTCGAACAACGCCGCCTTGAATGTTGTTTTGATACGTTCCCGTGACCAATCCAAAGTACATTTGATTGGCTTCACCGTAGTCATGGAGAATGCCGGTGGGTTTGTAGTGGCCATTTGGATAAAGTTTGCAGTTGCTTTCCAGGAAACCGGCCTTGCACACCTCGACCCTGACGGCGTAATCAACGGGGGTCACGGTGATGGTTTGAAACGTAGTGCCGGTAACCGTGGTTCCGCCTTGAACACCGTCTCGTGACACCCAGCCAAATATCCGGGCATTTGCTATGTCGGGGACCACTCTCAATAGCGGCGGGCTTGTGGATTCAACGGTGCCTTGGCTGTTGTTCGCGAACAGCGTGTAATTGCCTGCAGACGGTACGCTGTAAGGGGTGTACTTGGAGATGTCGTAACCATCAATCAGGATGCTGGTATATTCCTTGCCCCATGTGTGTGCGTCTGTAGATATGTAGGCACGGGATAGAATGGTTTGAGTTGCGGTATCGGTGTAACGGTATCCGCCATACAGCACTTTTCGTAGAGCATCAGCGCGGGACGTGGTTAGATAGTTGAGGTAGTCACCGCTCCAGTTGCCAGTGCACATCTTGGTCGTGGTGGTAGAGGTAGGGGAGAAGTAACCACTGCCGTAGGTGTAACATTTATTTGAGTCGAAATAGCCCAAGTATGTAATGGATGGCTTGTAGCGGATGTCAATTGAGCCGTCACCGTCCAGGTCGGAAGCGTCGTTATACGCGGGGAAAAAAAGTTTGTGGTCACGGCCGACAACAAGCATGTTTAACGGTGGGACGGCGTTGTTTAAAAACAGTGGCAGTTGTGCCGGAACCTGGCTGACCGTGGCCGCTTGCGCCATAGAAATATGGAGGGCGATAATATTGAATAGAATCACCAGGGCAGCAAGCAGGAACTGGAATTTTTTTGTGCTATTCATGGCATGTCCAAGGTCGGCGCTTAATAAGCTCAATGAGCAACAACACTGCGTAAGATTACGCGTGGGGTCGTATTGTCGCTGGTGCACAATACGGTCGAAGCGCATGAGTTGACTTCATAAAACTGAGGTGTTCCCGTTCCTGTGGGGCCGGTCAGCGCGCCCAAACCTAACGTTGGCCCTGTATTGAGATAGACGAGGTACCACTGAATTTTTATGTCATATTCGGCGCCTGATGTAATAACCTTCGTACCATCGACATCCGAAAAGCGTACAGGCGTGTCATGGTTTACATCTGGCTGGAGTGCGGTGGCGTCGGTGACGGGATAGAGTTTCCACGATACACAAGTTGGAGGAGTCGTCGTCGCATCGCAAGGAAAAGGAACTGTAGTGACTGCACTTTGTTCGCCCATGCGTAGACCCGCTTCCGCTGCAGCAGTCAATATTTTCTGCTGTTTAAGGTTGGCGGTAATTCGCGATTCAAGTGATACACCCCGCATGCTGGCAATGCCCAACACTGTCATTACCAGCAGGAACACGATCGCGATAATAAGCGTTACGCCTGATTGCTGGCGAGCCATAGGGCTATACGGTGTGCTCAAAAAAGGCTTCATTTCATCAAGTTCCTGAGCATGACGGTGCCTTGTACTATTTGGTAGATTTTGGTTTTGTCTATAACTGTGCCCGCATAGCGCGTATTCCAGTCTGCCAGGACTTTAGGCGTATCGCTGGTGTCGCGGACAGCTGCAGGGCTGATGCTTTGCATCAGCGCAGAATAACGAATTGCTCGTACCGTCTGTGTCGAGGTAGGTCCGAACTCGGTTATTGTCTCAGTCTCGGTGGACCCGGAGCCGTAATCGAAGCGAATGTCAGCCACTCCGGTGACCAATTGTTGAGTCGTCGCGCCGATGGTGCAGGTTACTGAATTTGTCAGCGGGTCAAAATCGATTCTTTCCACAACCACTACCGCAGAGGGAGCAATGGACGTAAGTTGTGTATAGGGCTTGATAATTATGGCTTTGTCGGCTGCCGACAGTGCTGTCCCTTGACATGTCACGCTGGCCAAATTGCTAACCTGGTACTGGATGCATAATGAAGTAGCGGAAATAGCCGTCACGGATGCTCCGGCTCCAGAAACAAAGTTACAGCCGCTGACTGTTCCGCTGCTCGGATTGGGAAATGTGTATTCTTGGTTCGTGGGATTGCTTCTGTAGCCTGCTTTGGACAACTCTTGAGATAAGATCGCTAATGTAAATCGACCGTTTTCCTGGTTGCCTGCCTGGCCCTGCTGGAAGAGATAGCTTTTTTGATTGCTTATGAATATCTGGGTTATGCCCAAGATTAAAAATGAGCCAATCACCATGGCAACCATCACTTCAATCAGCGAAAGCCCGCGCTGCTTACTTGAGCGTTGGATTGTTAAATTCATCACAGGCGAGTCCTGACCTTATACGTGCACGTTGTGCTGGTGGAATCATTGGCGTCCATGCAATCGCTGGCCTGTTTTACCGTCCAGGCCAGTTGTATTTCGATCTCTTTTCCGCTCCCGCAATTCGCAACGTCGCCTGGAACCGTACTCCAACAAATATAAAAAGATTTGAGCAGCAAAGCGCCGGCTCCCGGAAGGGCGTTGGACGCCTGGCCTGCCCAACAAGCCAGTTGATCGTTAATAGCAGTGGGTGTTGGAACGCAAGCGCCAGTAGTGACAGGGAACGCGGTGCCCGGCGCTTTGGAGCACGTACTGGAATTGCAATCGGGATGACTTCGCAGCAATTCAATAAGGTCATCCGCCAACATAATTGCGGTATTACGTTGTACCGAGTTCTGGGTGTAAGGGATCGCCTTGCTTTGCAAGCCGACCATGCCTAAAACACCCACGACAATAATAAGCAGACTGACCAGCACCTCGATCATGCTGAAACCGGAAGATTTGTACGCACGACTGATCAATTGCATTCTCCCGTCGCCGGCGCAACCGAGGATGGCGGTGTAATGCGACCCGTTCCCGATATACCCACAAATTGGGTGACGATCTTATTATCCGCTGCATAAGAAAAACTGAAGCAGGAGGGAAGGGTTGCTGTGCCGGTGGGACTGAAGGTGACAATCCCTGAAGCGGAGGTGATAACTACGTTAGGTTGAAAGCCGCCGGTCCCAATTCGTCTCAAGATGGTGGTGGCCACTGTGACAGTCGCATCGCCGTTCCAGGCGGTGTTGACTGCTCCGGGAGCGCTGACAATAACGGTGGCCCCTCGGGTCACCGCTTCAGCTCTGGAGTATTGAAGTAAATCGTAGAACTCGTTAGCGACCGAAGTGACGCTGCTTTTATGGATCAGCGAACTGAAGCTGGGAACAGCGATGGCTGCAAAAATCCCGACAATGGCAATGGTCACCATCAACTCGATGATGGTAAAACCATTGTTTCGGCCGCTTACCCCAAAAGCACCCGGACTACCCAGGCCACGATGCGCCGTTAACTGCCTGACGCGAGAGCCGAAATCCATTACAAAAATTCCATATTTACCGGTGGAAATATCGTGATACTACTGAAGTTCAAAGTCGTTATCTAATAGATATCCGGGCGTTTCAGCAGACCAGTGGCATTTTGACAGCTTTTTGCTGGCACGCAGGGCGCGCGACCCCTCTTAAGGCATGGTCGAAATATCGCCCGCAGTCTGCGACCATGTCTGACTTTGTCATCGGCCATGCCGGCATTTTCTTCAGTCATTCCGGCGCCGTCCTTCCCTCTTTTTGCGTTGAGTCCACGATGTCCAAGCAACAGGTAGTCATTGTCGGCGGTGGTGTAATCGGTCTGTTGACCGCGTTCAATCTGGCCTCCGAAGTAGAAAGCGTGGTTCTGCTGGACCGTTCCGGAGTTGGGAGAGAGTCGTCCTGGGCGGGGGGCGGGATTGTCTCGCCGCTCTATCCCTGGCGCTACAGTTCAGCCGTGACGGCGTTGGCGCATTGGTCGCAAGATTTCTATCCGCAATTGGCCGAGCGGTTGTTTGAAACGACCGGGATTGACCCTGAAGTGCATACCACTGGGTTGTACTGGCTGGATCTGGACGACGAAAAAGAGGCGTTGGAGTGGGCAGCGCGCTTGGATCGGCCGTTGAGCTCGTTGGATATATCCGCTGTGCACGAAGCGGTTCCGGTGATGGGTGGTGGTTATTCACGGGCGATCTATATGGCCAATGTGGCTAATGTCCGTAACCCGCGCCTGGTCAAATCATTGAAAGCGGCGTTATTGGCGCTGCCCAATGTCACGTTGCACGAAGGCTGTGAAGTCAGCGGATTTATCCGCGATGGCGACAAAGTGCTCGGCGTCAGCACAGCGCTCGGCGACATTTTAGGTGACCGGGTGGTATTGGCGGCGGGGGCGTGGAGCGGTGAGTTGCTGAAAACCGTTGGCTTGGAGTTACCGGTTGAACCGGTCAAGGGCCAAATGATTTTGTACAAATGCGCCTCAGACTTCCTCCCGAGCATGATTCTCGCCAAGGGCCGTTATGCGATCCCGCGCCGCGATGGTCATATTTTGATAGGCAGTACGCTGGAGCATGAAGGCTTCGACAAAACCCCGACCGGTAACGCGTTGGAGAGTTTGAAGGCGTCGGCTGAAGAGCTGATACCGGCGTTGGCTGATGCAGAAGTGGTAGGGCACTGGGCAGGATTGCGGCCGGGCTCACCCGAAGGTATTCCGTTCATCGGACCGGTGCCGGGATTTGACGGTCTATGGTTGAACTGCGGGCATTACCGAAATGGCTTGGTGCTGGCGCCAGCGTCGTGCCAGTTGTTAGCGGATTTGCTGCTGGGAAGGGCGCCGATTATTGATGCGTCGCCGTATGCGGTGGAGGGGCGGTTCGTGAGGTAACCGCTCCTTCAATAATTCGCTCGCGGGTGACCGATATTCGAGAGGATGTCTAAGCGGACCAACGGCATCCTCTACTCGCGTGACTACCCATCCTTAGGCTCCTTCGGATTACTTCCAATGATGTCTATTTTTTCTTGCTGCTCCACGCGCAGGACGAAACTATTGGCCAACTCGAGCTTCGTTTGCCAGTCCTTAGGCGTGTAAAGCGTGGGGTTTATAGTTCTTCCTGTCTGTTCCTCCAAGGGAATTAACAATTCCATGATGTCGCCGTATTGCAATGCGTCGCCAATCAGCATCAGATTTATGTCACTCGTGGCCTTTTCATTGCCCTTCGCGATGGACCCATAAATGAATGCCCAGCTTAATTGATCCTCAATCGGAGAAAGCGCAAGGCGTATCAGTTCGGCAATCCCAAATGTTTTACGAACGATGCCTATTAGCTCTTGGTAAATCGGGCAGTCTGGATTTGCCTGGTAGTGAATTTGATTTCCTTGCTTACGGATGGAATTAATTCCTGCACCGTGCAAACGCGTCAGTTCTCGCACCAAGCTACCTTTGCCGACCTGCGCCCAGCGAACAATCTCGTTGGTAAAAAACTCTCATCAGGCTTGCCATACAGCAAGCCCAACACCTTCTGCTGAGTTGTCGTGAAAAGGGCATTCCCCAATGATGGAGTAACCATGAAAATCTCTTCGGTCCCAAAAAGGGAGCGATAGGTCCCTTTTTGGGACTTATCAAGCTTCAGATTATTAAAATATTCATCGTGCTGAAACCGCGTCGCCTTATTCGCAACCCAGCCTTTCTATAGCAGCGAACTTGTTCACGATGGAGCGCGAAGCGATCCCAAACGCCATACCCGGTTTTAACTGGGGTTGGCTGCGCGACAGCGAGGCGTTGGGACGAAGGGCGACCTCCTACAGAAATGTGTCTAATCCTCCAACCCCAACTTCTTCAACCGATACCTCAACGAACGAAATGTAAGGTTGAGGCGTTGGGCGGCGGCGGTGCGGTTCCAGCGGGTTTCTTCCAGAGCCTGGAGGATCAGTTTGCGTTCGATGCTCTCCAGGTAGTCCTCCAGATTGTCGATGTCCGCCAGGTTATGTTCGCCGGGGTTACTGCTGGCGCTGGGTGAATCAACAAGGCGCAGATCGCTGGCTTCGATCTGGTCGTTTTCGCACAGGGTGTACGCACGTTCCAGCATGTTCTCCAGTTCACGCACGTTGCCCGGGAAGCGATAGCCCTTCAAGGTTTCCAGCGCCTGGGCGTTGAGTTTGGCTGGCGGTTGGCCTGACCCGTCAGCCAACCGTCGGAGTACGCTATCGGCCAATTGCACGATGTCTTCCCGACGTTCTCGCAGTGACGGCACGCGCAATTCGATGACATTCAGCCTGTAGTACAAATCCTGACGAAAGCGGCCAGCGGCGACTTCAGCGTTCAAATCCTTATGGGTGGCGCACAGAACCCGCACGTCTACGGTTAACTCTTGCTGGCCGCCAATGCTGCGCACGGCCTTTTCCTGGATCGCCCGCAGCAACTTGACCTGCATGGCCAAGGGCAAATCGGCTACTTCATCGAGAAACAGCGTTCCGCCGTTGGCCGCCTGGAACAGTCCGGGTTTGTCTTCCGTCGCGCCGGTAAAACTGCCTTTGCGATGACCGAAAAACTCGCTTTCCATTAACTCGGAAGGAATTGCCCCACAGTTGACGGGCACAAACGGATGTTCAATTCGCGGGCCTTGCTCGTGAATCAAGCGCGCCACCAGCTCTTTGCCGCTGCCTGACTCGCCACTGATATAAATCGGCGCCTGGCTGCGCGCCAGTTTGCTGACCTGTTTACGCAAGGCACGCATGGGCGGCGAATCGCCCAATAGGCGGCTGTCGAACGTGCCATCAGCGGTGCTGGCGCTGTGCATGCGCAGGGCGCTGGCGACTAACTCGCGCAGGCGGGTAAGGTCCACCGGTTTTGTCAGGAAGTCGAAGGCCCCGGCTTTGAGTGCGTTGATTGCGGTATCGAGGCTGCCGTACGCAGTGATCATCGCCACCGGTACTTGCGGATGGCGCTGTTGAATATGTTGTACCAGGTCCAAGCCATTGCCGTCAGGCAGGCGCATGTCGGTAAGGCACAGGTCGAACGGTTCGCGCTGGAGCCAATCGCGGGCTTCTTTGACGTTACGCGCGCTGCGAGTATCGAGCTTCATGCGCCCGAGAGTGATCTCCAACAGTTCGCGGATGTCCGGCTCATCGTCGACAATCAGGATTTTTTGCCGTGGGCTCATACTACTCAGCTCAACTTTAGCGGGTGGGCAAAGGTTATGCGAAAACAGCTACCGCCGCCTTCTCGCGGTCGGTAGTCCAAATGCGCCTGATTGCTTTCGCATAACTCACGGGAAATATACAGGCCCAGACCGGTGCCTTTACTTTCGGTGGTATAAAACGGCTCGAATATCTTTGGTAATTGCTCTTGCGCCACGCCTGGACCGTCATCGGATACTTCCAGAACCGGCAGGTCGCTGGCCGAGTCATGTGTCAGGCTCAGCCAGACTTGCGCCAGGCTGTTGCACTGGGCGCTGTAGCGCAGGCCGTTTTGCAGCAGATTAATTACTACCTGTGTCAGTTGCTCGGGGTCCATGCGCGTGGTTAGTGTGCCGGGCCCGATGTAGATGTGCAGTTGCTGATCGGCGGGGGCTGAGCCGCGCACCTCGTCGACAAATGTTTCAAGCCAGCCTTTGAGATCGAGCAGTTGCGGCTCGGCCTGGCGTCGGCGAGACAGCTGTAGCACGTTTTCGATGACCTGATCCATGCGCCGGGTTTGATCGTGGATGATCTGGCTGAGGCGTCGGTCGGGCGCGGTCAGCTCTTCTGATTCCTTAAGCAACTGCGCCGCGTGGCTGATAGCGCCCAGAGGATTACGAATCTCGTGGGCGATACCGGCAGTCAAACGGCCCAGCGCGGCGAGCTTGAGTTGCTGGGCCTGTTGAGAAATTTCTGACAAGTCTTCGAGAAAAACCAATGTGTGGCGTTGATCGCCGCGATTGAGGGCGATAAAGCTCGGCTGTAACACCGGGCCGGCGACGGAGGTCTCGACGTTATGCGGACGCAACATGGGATTGATCAGCCATTGGCGTAAACGATCGACCAGTTGCGGCGAGTAATCATCAATGGTTCGGCCGATCAGCTGTTCATGGCCCAGCAAGGTCAGGGCGCCTTGATTGGCCAGCAACACTTGGCGTCGGGCGTTGATCACCAAAATACCGGTACGCATGCGTTGCAGGATCTGCGCATTAAGCTCTTCGAGGTTGTCGACATCCGCCGCGCGCTCGTTGGCCAGGGTCTCGCTGAGGTCCAGGCGTCGGGTCAGGGTTTGTACCAGCAACGCAGCCGCAAAGCTCAACGCGCCGAGGGTCCCGGCTTGAACGTAGTAGTTAGCGGCATCGGGCCGACTGAAACTGAGGTAAAACGTCAGGTAGATAATCCCACTGGCCGCGACGGCAGCAATCAACAGACCGATTCGCCCGCGCAGCAGTACGTTGCTGATGGCAACTGACGCAACCAGCAGATTGCCAATGCCGCTAGGGGCACCGCCGCCCGCATAGAACAATGCCGACAGCATCAGTACATCGGCCATCGCCAAACTGAAAATCTGCGCTGCGTGCTCCGGCCTGTTGAGCAACACCCCAATCATAATGTTGACGATCAGGTACACCCAGCAACCGGTTCGGAACAGGTTTACGTTGACCAGTTCCAGCAGGTCGCCGTCAAGGTTGCTGGAAATCAGCAACACCAGCGTCATGCCGATGGTCAGGCGATAAAGGTGATAAAGCCTGAGGACCCGGTGGGCCTGGTTGCTGCCTGGTGAGCGTGTTTCAGCGGTCACGAGAGCCGGGACCTTGTTCGAGGTGCGCTTGGCTGCAATACCATTGTTGCTGCTGGCTTAGTGCCCGATCACGCGGTAAATGCACGCCACACTGCTCGCAGCGGACCATCGGGGCGGCCGCGCTTTCGGGCTGGGGTGAACTTTTGCGTGGCGCTGGGCGTTTGCCCATACGCTTGAAGAAGTACACCGCTGCCGCGATTAAAATGACCCACAACAGTAAGCGAACCATGACTACCAGCTTTCAGAATAAAGAATGGCAGTGTAGCCAAGGAGCCGGCAGGCGCCCAGCCCAGAAATCAGGAATAAAAAAAGAGGCCTGCTGGCTGCCAGCAGGCCTCTTTTTCAGTACGACTGAATCACGACGGCCGAATCAGTCGAAGACGCCGAAAGTCATGTAGCTAAACCACGAGCGATCGCTGGTGTTGTTGCCTTCCGCACCGTGCTGCTCTTCTGCTGCCGCATCGCCATTGTCTGGCGGTAACAGGTCGGTAGGAATCGAATCTTTCGCGTCCTGGTATTGTTTGATCACGTCCTGGTTGGCGCGGGTTTCACCCGGCGGCAGCGGCGGACGGCTCTCGATCAAGCCCAAAGTCGCCTTGGACAGCCACGAGCGGTTGTCCGCGTCGGAGACCTGTGGCACGAACTGGCCATCAACCAGGCTTTTATGGTTCGGGTAGTTCAGTTTGAGAACTTCGAGGCTGGTGTTTGCCAGGTCGTCCAGGTGCATACGCTGATAAGACTCGACCATCACTGCCAGGCCGTCGCCAACCGCTGGCGTTTCCTGGAAGTTTTCCACTACGTAGCGACCACGGTTAGCGGCTGCAACGTA
>NZ_JAQGNX010000129.1 GCF_028293835.1 Pseudomonas sp. | reverse complement strand
GAGTGTGCATGTGATTGATACACAGAATGTTGAAGCGAGCGTTGAAGGCTAGGCACACACATTGTGGAAGCTGGTTGCCTGCGACGCTGTCGATCAGTAAAGAAAATGTTAGCCGTCCTGCCGTCTTCGCAGGCAAGCCAGCTCCCACACAGACTGTGTGAAAACTGCTGCAGGCTGGGCGCCTTCAGCGCTACGCGCACAATACGGCGTTAAAAACAGGCTCGTGCGCGAGTCCGATCAAAATGCTCATTTACAACCCGTAGAGTCGAGCGCGACCCCGGCCGTTTTTCGCCTGTTTTTTCCTTTTTCTGCCTTCGCTCGCTACGTTTTCACACGGCCTGCCAGGATGAGGGATTAGACACCCCTCGCCTTTTGAGGGCCTGGAGATAAGTTTCCAGGCCCTTTTTTTTGCGCTTGTTTTTACTTTTGACTGAACAGGCCATAGCCTTGGCAGACCATATTTCATTCCAGTCATCATCCGCCCGCGCAAATTGCACAGGAATACCCAATGAATCGCGACACGCAGTCACCCGCTCAGCAGGTCATGGTGCTTTATACCGGCGGCACGATTGGTATGCAGGCCAGCGTAAATGGGCTGGCACCGGCGTCGGGATTCGAAGCACGAATGGCCGAGCAGTTGGCCGCGCAACCGGCGTTGAACGTTCCGCACTGGAGATTTCGGGAATTGCTGCCGCTGATCGACAGCGCCAACATGACCCCCACGTATTGGCAGCGCCTGCGTGAAGCGGTGATCGAAGCGGTTGACGTCGACGGGTGCGATGCCGTGCTGATCCTTCACGGTACTGACACCTTGGCCTACACCGCGGCGGCCATGTGCTTTCAACTGATCGGCTTGCGCGCACCGGTGCTGCTTACCGGTTCAATGCTGCCTGCTGGCGTTGAAGGCAGCGATGCCTGGGAAAACCTGAATGGCGCCCTGCTCGCTCTCGGTAAAGGTTTGAAAACAGGCGTGCAGTTGTATTTCCACGGGGAGCTGTTGGCGCCGACTCGTTGCGCGAAAATTCGTAGCTTTGGACGTCACCCGTTTGCGGCGTTGCAGCGTTCACGGGGCGGCGTATCGTTAAAATCGCTGCCAGACGCGCTGGATTACCGCCAGCCAAAAAACATCGCCAATGTGGCAGTGCTGCCACTGTTTCCAGGCATTGGCGCGGACCATCTGAACGCCCTGCTGGACAGCGGTATTCAAGCCTTGATTCTGGAATGCTTCGGCAGCGGCACCGGCCCGAGCGACAACCCGGAATTTCTCGCCAGCCTGCAAAACGCCCGGCAGCGCGGCGTCTGCGTAGTCGCAATTACCCAATGCCACGAAGGCGGCGTCGAACTGGACGTTTACGAAGCCGGCAGCCGCCTGCGCGGGGTCGGCGTGTTGTCGGGCGCAGGCATGACCCGCGAAGCAGCGTTCGGCAAACTGCATGCGCTGCTTGGCGCCGGGCTCGAAGTGGAAGAAGTACGGCGGTTGGTTGAGTTGGATCTGTGCGGGGAGCTGGTTTAGTTGTGATGCTGCACAGCAAACACACAACCAAAGAGCGCGCTTGCCCGCGATCGGCTGCGCAGCAGTCGTAAACCAGCAAACCCAGTTAGAAAGATGAGTTTGCATCCGGGACCGCTTCGCAATCCATCGCGGGCAGACGCGCTCCTACAATCTAATTTTTGGAGTTCGACTCAAGCAACCTCGCTCTCCACCTTGGCGTCTCTCAACATTGAATCCAGATTGCGTTCGATGTTCGAGCACAGCGCGGTCATTTGGATTTCGTGCTCGCTGGCCAGAAACGGGCTTTGCAGGTCCTTGCCGATTTTCTCAATCGCCAACAGCATGAACCCGACGACAGTGGAGGCCAATGGCGTGAACCAACCCAGGGTCTCTACCAGTCCGATGGGTACGATGACGCAAAAAAGAGTAATGAACAGCCGCGGAAAGGCCACATAGGGATAAGGCAATGGCGTGTTGGCAATGCGTTCCATGCCGCCTTGGCAGTTGGAGATTTCCACCAACGTGGACTCAATGCGCGCCAGGCGAATGCTGTCCAAATGTCCGGATTTAAATTCTTTGGCCACTAGCGCGGCAGAGGCATTAAGCAAGTCATTGGGGAAATTGTTGGTGTCGTGACGGCGGGCGAACTCCCCAGCGGAAATAAGTGACTGCACCTCTACGCCAGAGGAACCGCCTTTCAAATGCGCCGACAGGCATTTCACATACGCCACATGGCGACGAAGCAGTACAGCCTTGACCGGATTGATGTCACCGTTGTCGTCAATCAACGTCAGCACCTGTCGGGCAAAGCTGCGTGAATTGTTGACCAATCCACCCCATAAGGTTCGTGCTTCCCACCAACGGTTGTAGGCACTGGAGTTGCGAAAACTGGTCAGCACCACCAACGCCGAACCCACCAGGGTCAATGGCAGCGCGGGCAACGTTAATTTGCGGTCCAGGTAGAGCATGAAATCCACCGTGACAACCACATCCCATATCAGCAGCCAGACCAATGACCAGCCAACATAGGACAATGTTTTAATCAGAAACCGATACTTCTCAACAATAGCTTGCCGCAATGGTCTACCTCATTCGAAAACAACACGAGCGCCGTGCCACAGGCTTCGAATGTGTTTTGCTCCGATGGTTCGGTCCAGCCCAATCAAGTTTCATGGAACAAACCCGCCGTTTTGGTGCTCAACACCTATCAGTATGTTCAGCAGCATGTCACCGAGGGTTAATTCAATGGGCTCGTCTTCATCGTCAACTTCCAGCGAACAACGTACCACGCGCGACCAACTGTGCATTAACACCATTCGCACGCTCGCCATGGACGCTGTACAGAAAGCCAACTCCGGCCACCCTGGTACACCCATGGCGTTGGCGCCAGTGGGTTACACGGTCTGGAATCAGTTTTTGCGTTATCACCCAGAGCACCCGGACTGGCCAAATCGCGACCGCTTTGTGTTGTCAGTCGGCCATGCATCGATGCTCTTGTATTCGCTGCTGCACCTGGCCGGCGTGATTGAAATCGACGAACACGGCAAGCCGTCCGGTAAACCGGCGGTCAGCCTGGAAGACATCAAGCAGTTTCGCCAAATGGACTCGAAAACCCCCGGGCATCCGGAATACCGGATGACCACGGGCGTCGAAACCACCACCGGCCCGCTTGGCCAAGGTTGCGCCAACAGCGTCGGCATGGCCATGGCTGAGCGCTGGCTAGCCACCCGCTTCAACCGCCCCGACGCAACGTTGTTCGATTACAGCGTTTACGTATTGTGCGGCGATGGCGACATGATGGAAGGCGTGACTTCCGAAGCAGCCTCCATTGCCGGTCATCTCAAGCTCGCCAACCTGTGCTGGATTTACGACAACAACACCATCACCATCGAAGGCCACACCGAGCTGTCGTTTAACGAAGACGTGCAGACCCGGTTCAAGGGCTACGGCTGGAATACCGTGCACGTCGCCGACGCCAACGACGCCGTGGCGCTGGCCGAAGCACTGCAGACGTTCAAGCACACCCAGGACGCACCAACGCTGATCGTGGTCGACAGCGTGATCGGTTACGGCGCGCCCAATAAGCACAACACCGCAGCAGCCCATGGCGAACCCTTGGGTGTCGAAGAGATCCGCCTGACCAAGAAATTCTACGGCTGGGACGAGAATTCCAGCTTCCTGGTGCCGGAAGAAGCCCGGCACTGTTTGCGTGACTCGTTGATCGAACGCAGCGCCGGTGAGTACGACGCGTGGCAGCAGACTTTGGACAACCTCGGTAAAAGCGATCCGGAATTGGCCGATCAACTGCGCCGCATGCGCGCCGGTGAAATGCCGGATCAGTGGCAGGATGAGCTGGAGCAATTCGAGACCGACGCTAAGGGCATCGCCTCGCGTGCTTCCGGTGGCAAAGCGGTCAATGCCTTCGCCGCAAAAATTCCGTGGTTGATGGGGGGTTCTGCCGATTTGTCGCCATCGACCAAAACCAACCTTACGTTCGACGGCGCGGGCAGCTATTGCGCAGAAAACTATGGCGGTCGCAACTTGCACTTCGGCATCCGTGAACACGCCATGGGCTCGATTGCCAATGGCTTGGCACTGTCGTATATCCGCCCTTACACCTCGACGTTCCTGGTGTTCAGCGACTACATGAAACCGCCGATTCGCTTGGCGTCGATCATGGAGGTACCGGTGATTTTCGTCTTTACCCACGACTCCATCGGCGTGGGCGAGGACGGACCCACCCACCAGCCCATTGAACAACTGACTCAGTTGCGCTCCACCCCGGGCCTGCTAACCGTGCGTCCTGGCGATGCCAACGAAACTGTTCAAGCCTGGAAAATCGCACTGGCGCAAACCAGTCGACCTACCTGCATAGTGCTTTCACGCCAGCCTTTACCAACCCTGGACCGTGCAATCTATGCCTCAGCGGAAAACACCGCCCGCGGCGCTTATGTGTTGGGAGACGCAAAAGAGGGTCAACCGGACGTCATCCTGATCGCCACCGGCAGCGAAGTCGGCATGACGGTTAAAGCGTATGAACAACTCAAGTCGGAAGGCGTTGCGGCACGGGTGGTTTCCATGCCCAGCTGGGAGTTGTTTGAGGACCAGGATCAAGCGTATCGCGACAGCGTACTGCCGCCCGGCGTCACGGCCAGAGTCGTGGTCGAACAAGCCGGCCCGGTTGGCTGGGACCGGTATGTGGGCAACACCGGAGCGAAAATCGTCATGAACACCTTCGGCGCCTCGGCCCCCATCGAAAAGCTGCAAGCCAAGTTTGGTTTTACGACGGAAAATATCGTGAAAGTGGCTAAGGCGCAGTTAGGTAAGTAACCCCAACGTAGCGCGGTTTGCCGGAAACGCCGCGCTACGCCCTTCCCGAATGAGCTCGGCCTCTGCTGATTCACCGCGTGAGATTCCCGCCAACAAGTTGGCTCCTACAGGTTTAGGTATGACGTCCAATCGGGGTTAATCCCGCACTAACACCCACTCAACGCAACCTGCGGCCGTTCACCGACAAAGAAATACGGACGCAGTTTCACGCCAACGCCATTGCCGATAAACGCTGCCACCAACCAGACCCAGCCGTGCAGGCTGCCGGAGGCGATGCCGCTGAAGTACGCGCCGATGTTGCAGCCATAGGCCAACCGCGAACCGTAGCCCAGCAACAGACCGCCGATCACTGCCGCGATCAGCGAGCGTGCCGGGATTTTCAGGCTGGGTGCGAAACGTCCTGCCAGGCCAGCGGCCAGTAGCGCACCGAGCATGATGCCGATGTCCATGACGCTGGTGACGTCTTCCCATACCGGAGCGGCCAGGGCTTTGGCGTTACCCGGAATTTGCCAGAACACCCAACTGCCTACGTCTACGCCCAAACCGCTGGCAGCTTTGGCGCCCCACAACGCAAATGCCGAGGTGATGCCCCATGGCCGACCGGCCAGTGCCAAGGTTGCGTAGTTGAGCAACGCCAGGCCAATCGCGCCCCACACCAGCGGCCAAGGCCCGCGCAGGAAACGCCGCAAGCCGCTGTGTTCACTGGTAACACCCTCCTCAAGCTGGCCGTGACGGCGCTTTTCCAGGCGCACAGTGACTGCCGCAATGATCGCAAACAGCGCCAGACTCATGATCAATGCCGGAACCACACCGAAGCTTTTGACAATAGAGATCGCCGGGAAAGAAGGCAGCGAAAACCACCAATCAACGTGCTGGGTGGCGATCAACGAACCAACGATGAAGAACAGCAGCGTCACTAGCATCCGCGCATTGCCACCGCCGACGGTGAATAACGTGCCCGATGCACAGCCGCCGCCCAACTGCATGCCGATGCCGAAGATGAACGCACCGAATACCACTGAGATACCGGCGGGAGCCACCAGGCCGACTACTGGCTGACCAAACAAACTGCCCGCTCCCAACGCCGGGAAAAACAGCACCACGGCCACAGCCAGCATCACCATCTGCGCACGCAAACCGGCGCCACGGCGATCACTGATAAACACTCGCCACGCCGATGTGAAACCAAACGCGGCGTGGTACAGGGTCAACCCCAAAGCAGCACCGACTACCAACAGCAACACTTGGTGGGAACCGACGCTGTTTTGTAAAAACGCGGCGCCAAATAGCAATAAAACAAAGGCTATCAGCGGCGCGGCGGGTTTGCGCTCAGGCGTCGCGGAAAGAGTCAGACTCATGACATATCTCGGTGGGTGAATACGATGACACCGAGTATAAACGCTTAATCCGCCCAAACCCGACGCAGCTTATCCAGCGCCTCGCGAATACTTGCCTCAGGCACGGCAGCAAAACCCAGCACCATGCCCGCGCGGTTATCCACAGGCTCGCTCGAGGTGGGCAACCAATAATCGCTCAAAGGATTGATCTCGACGCCGACACTGCGCGCTTTTTCGATCAGTTCTTGCTCGCGGGCCAACGTCGCAACGCGCACCGCCACGTGTAACCCAGCCACCACTCTGGGCATCACGCCGCAGCCGCTTATTGCTTCAGGCCAGCCCGCCAGCAATGTGTCGCGCCGGCTTAGCGCAGCGCGACGCATACGGCGGATGTGTCGCTGAAAATGCCCGGCAGCAATGAACTCAGCCATGACCGCCTGGGTGCCGACCTCGGAATGACGCATATCCACGGCACGGCGCCGACTGAAGGCCTCCACCAAGCCCAATGGCAGTACCAGATAGCCCAATCGCAAGGCCGGAAAAGCAATTTTGCCGAACGTGCCGACATACAACACTCGGCCCTTGTGATCGAGGGCGGCCAGGGGAGCCAGGGGTGCGCCGCTGTAACGGTACTCGCCGTCGTAATCGTCCTCGACGATCCAGCCTTGAGTACGCTCAGCCCATGCGAGGATTTCGAGCCGCCGCGCCAGGCTCATGGTCACGCCTGTGGGGTATTGATGGGACGGCGTGACATAGGCCAATTTGCAATCGGTGTCGAGCAATTCAGCGCAGCGCATGCCTTCGTTGTCTACCGCAACACCGTGCAGCCGTGCACCGGCAATGGCGAACGCATGGGCTGCGGCGCGATAACCCGGATTTTCCACCGCGACCGCGTCACCTACCTCGACCAGCAGCTGTGCACAAAGGCTGATCGCCTGCTGCGCGCCACTGGTGATTACTATTTGCTCAGGGCTGCAGTGCACACCTCTTGAACTGCGCAAATATGCCGCGATCAATTCGCGCAGTCGCCAGTCACCCGCCGGCTCGCCGTACCCTAACCGGCCTAGATCGGGTTTTCGCCAGAAGGCCGCGTGTAACTTGCCCCAAATGGCGAAGGGGAACAGATCAAACGCCGGTACGCCCACACGAAATGCCCGTGGCGCATCGGTCTTTGGGCGTGGTAAATGATGCTGCTGAAGTAAATTCACCGCCGTGCTGTGGATAACGTTTTGGACAGAAACGCCAACAGGTTCAGTTGAAAATGTGGATAAGGCTGTGGGTAAGCCTGTTGATAACCCTGTGGACAGTGTTGGGGATAAGTGTGTCGCTGACTTTTTGCTGGTTGCTGTGACCGCTAGTAGTTGAG
>NZ_JAQGNX010000090.1 GCF_028293835.1 Pseudomonas sp. | reverse complement strand
CGTTCGGCACCTGAACTGTTATCATGCGCGCCGTTGGAGAGATGCCAGAGTGGCCGAATGGGACGGATTCGAAATCCGTTGTACTGGCGACAGTACCTAGGGTTCGAATCCCTATCTCTCCGCCATACAAATAAAAGCCCTGTAAATCGATGATTTACGGGGTTTTTTGTTTCTCGGTTTGACGTCGAAGACGTGGCGCAATTTCCTACAATACCGCTGCCGACTTCACAACCGCCTTCACACATTCAATCAACGCCTCGGCCATGGGCGAGTGCAGTCCATTACTTCGGTAAATCAACCCAATCGGCCTGGCGGTATCCCCTAGCCGCACGGGTAATTGCTGAAACTCCCCCGAAGCTATTTCATGTTCCAGCTGGTGTTCAGACACTACGGCCAGCATGTCCGAGCGCATGAGTAAACCGCGAATAATTGCCAAGTCTCCGGTCTCCACCATGGGCACTGGCGCTTCATTGCCTAGATGGTTGAAATGCGCGTCCAGCACTATCCGAGCCGGGCTGTTGGCGCGGGGCAGGATCCAGTGGGCTTGGATAAGGTCTTGGGTGGTGACCTCTTGGTTTAACAGCGGATGGCCGCGGCGTACCAAAATGACCATTTCTTCGGTCAATAACTGTTCGCCATGCAGGTCGCTGGCGTAGTCGGTGGGGCGAAGGGCGCCGAATACAAAGTCCAGGTCGCCGGCGCGCAGTTCCAGGGCCAGCAGGTTGAACGGGCTTTCGTTGGTCGAGACCTGCACGCCGGGGTGTTTTGCAAGCAAGCGCACGATCGCTTCCGGCAATATTCGTGTGCGCCCCAGTGGCAGCGCACCGACTCGGACGACGCCTTGCAGCGACCCCTTGAGTGCCGCAATGTCGGCGTCCAGATGGCGCAGTTCATTGAGGGCTCGGCGGATCGGATAGAGGATTTCGCTGCTGGCGCGGGTAGGAATCAACCCACGGGCGGTGCGCTCGAACAGTGCGGTGTCGGTGCCGCCCTCAAGCACCTTCAACGCGGCGCTGATGGCTGGCTGAGTCAGCTGGAAGGCGTTGGCCACGGTTTGCATGTGCTGGGTTTCGCAGAGTTTTACGAACACTTCCAGGCGTCGGGTGTTGAGCAAATACAGCGGCTCGTGGAAAGGATGGGAGGGGCGGCCAAGCAGGGCGGGGATGCTTTGCAATTCACTCAGGATGCGCCGGGCTCTGGCGAGGATGCACTTGCCGTAAGGGGTCAGCAGCATGCCACTGGCGTGACGCTCGAACAGCGGATTGTTCAGGCGCAGCTCAAGGTCGCGGATGGAACGGGTCACCACTGATTGCGCGCGCAGCAACACCTCAGACGCTTTCGAGACGCTGCCATGCTCGGCCACCCGAACGAAGGCGCGGATCTGCATCAGGTGCGGTAGTTCGGAGGATGACATTGAACGTCTCTCAAGCTGACGGCTGCTGAGCAGGCGCCGATAAACAAAAAGTATACCAGCTGCAATTGAACGCATTACTCGCGCATGGGCATCCATGCCAGCATCGGGATAAATAAAGCAGCGAGTCCTTTCACATGACCAACCCTGTCGCAAAAACCGCCCTTGTGGTGAGTGCCCACTCTGCGGACTTCGTTTGGCGCGCTGGCGGCTCCATCGCGCTGCACGTCAGTCAAGGTTACGCCGTGCATATTGTCTGCCTGTCATTTGGCGAGCGCGGCGAGTCGGCGAAGCTCTGGCGCAAGGGTGAGATGACCGAAGATAAGGTCAAGGCCGCTCGCCGTGAAGAGGCTCAGGCCGCTGCCGGAATCCTTGGCGCGACCATCGAGTTTTTTGATATAGGCGATTATCCGATGCGCGCGGACAAGGAAACCTTGTTTCGTCTGGCGGATGTTTTTCGCCGTATTCAGCCGGAATTTGTCCTCAGCCATTCCCTCAAAGACCCCTACAACTATGACCATCCCCTGGCGATGCACGTGACCCAGGAAGCGCGGATTATCGCGCAGGCCGAAGGCTACAAACCGGGCGAGAAAATCGTTGGTGCGCCTGCGGTGTATAGCTTCGAACCCCATCAGCCTGAGCAGTGCGACTGGAAACCCGACGTATTGCTGAACATTACCGATGTCTGGGACAAAAAATACGCCGCCATCCAGTGCATGGCCGGCCAGGAACATCTGTGGGAATACTACACTCGCGTCGCCCAGCAACGCGGCGTGCAGGCCAAGCGCAATATCGGCATCACGGCCAGTAAAGACATTGTCTACGCCGAGGGTTATCAGAGCATCTTCCCCCGGGTAACGGAGAATCTGGGATGAGCGCGGTCGGAAGAACAGGTGTAGTGGTACGCAACATTCCACGAGCCGACGCGGCGTTGATCGACGAACTTCAGCGTTACGGGGTCGCTACGGTCCATGAAGCCCAAGGCCGCAAAGGGCTGCTGGCGCCGTTTATTCGTCCGATCCAGCAAGACATTTGCATCAGTGGCTCGGCGATCACCGTATTGGTAGCCCCAGGCGACAACTGGATGTTTCACGTGGCGGTTGAGCAGTGCCAGCCGGGTGACATCTTAGTGGTTGCGCCCAGCTCGCCGTGCACCGATGGCTATTTTGGCGATTTGCTGGCCACCTCACTGCAGGCCCGTGGCGTCAAAGGCCTGGTGCTTGAGGCGGGTGTTCGCGACACCAAGACCCTGCGTGAGATGGGCTTTTCGGTGTGGTCCAAGGCCGTGCATGCCCAAGGCACTATCAAGGAAACATTGGGCTCGGTGAACATTCCGGTGGTTTGTGCCGGGCAGTTGGTCAATCCAGGTGACGTGGTTTTAGCTGACGACGACGGGGTTGTGATCGTCCGTCGCCAGGAGTTGCCAGGGGTAATAGCCAGCGCTCGAAAACGCGCCGAATTGGAAGAGCAAAAACGCTTGCGCCTGGCCAGCGGTGAGTTAGGGCTGGATATCTACAACATGCGTCCTCGCCTGGAGGAGAAGGGCCTGATATACCTTGAGAGTCTCGATCAACTGGAAGACTGAACATGGCTCAGACCCGCATTCCTTGCTTGATGATGCGCGGTGGCACGTCCAAGGGGGCGTATTTCCTCAGGGACGATTTACCCGCAGAGCCAACGCTGCTCGATGAAGTGCTGTTGGCGGCCATGGGGTCGCCCGATGCACGGCAAATCGACGGTATAGGCGGCGCCGACAACCTGACCAGCAAGGTCGCCATCATCGGGCGCTCGACGCGTCCGGACGTCGACGTCGATTATTTATTTGCCCAGGTGAGCGTAATTCAGCCCCGGGTCGATTACGGCCAGAACTGCGGAAATATCCTTGCTGGGGTAGGCCCTTTCGCTTTGGAACGTGGGCTGGTTACGGCCACCGGCGAAGTCACCCGTGTCCGGATCTACATGGAAAATACCGGACAAACCGCCACCGCCGTGGTCCAGACGCCCGGCGGTGAGGTGCGTTACGACGGTAAGGCGCGAATTGATGGCGTGCCCGGCACCGCTGCGCCGGTCGTGGTGGAATTCGACGACGTTGCTGGCGCCAGTTGTGGCGCTTTATTGCCCACCGGGCATGCGCTGGATCGCTTCGACGGCGTGTACGTCACCTGCATCGACCACGGCATGCCGGTGGTGCTGATCCGCGCGGCGGATCTCGGTCGCACGGGGTACGAGAGTCCCGAGCAGTTGGAGGCAGACGAACCGCTCAAGGCCATCATCGAATCCATTCGTTTACAGGCAGGACCGTTGATGAATCTGGGTGACGTCACTCAGCGCACGGTGCCCAAAATGTGCCTGATCGCCCCGCCAGTGGCGGGAGGTGCCATCAGCAGTCGTACGTTTATTCCTCACCGCTGCCATCCTTCCATTGGCGTATTCGCCGCCGTCAGTGTGGCCCGCGCTTGCCTGATAAAAGGTTCCGTTGCCCATGGGCTGGTCAGGTTGCCCACGGGTGAGTCGGTTCAGGTGTCGGTGGAACATCCCATTGGCGAGTTCACGGTGGCGATGACCCTGAATGACGGTTCGGTTACCTGCTGCGGACTGCTGCGGACGGCAAGGTTGTTGTTTGATGGACAGGTCTGCATCTCGCGCTCGGTACGGACTGGAAATTAACCCGATATAAATAAAAGCGATACGTCGTTAAGTTTTTCGAGCCGAGGGCATCGCCTCTGGCCGTTAGGATGAACCAAAGCTTCATACCTTATAAAAACAAACACAGGTGACGTATGCGATTAGGCTGGTATTCGGATTTGACACCGAAAGAGCGGCGTACCTATTGGGCCTGCTTCGGTGGTTTCACCCTCGACTCCATGGACTCGACCATTTACGCCTTGATGATGCCCGTGCTGCTGACGGTGCTGAGCCTGAGCAAGTCCGATGCGGGCATGCTCGGTTCGGTATCGCTGATCGGCAGCGCAGTCGGTGGCTGGGGTGCCGGGATGCTGGCCGACCGCTATGGCCGAATCAAAGTGATGCAGGGCACGGTGCTATGGGTCGCGACTTTCACCTTTATGGCCGCGTTTTGCAGCAGTTTTTGGGCGTTCCTGCCGGTGCGGTTTCTGCAGGGTATCGGCTACGGCGGCGAAGCGGTGGTCGGTGCGGTGTTGATCAGCGAGGCGATCAAGCCAGCCTTGCGCGGTCGGGTCGCGGCGTCGGTGCAGAGCGGCTATGCCGTTGGCTATGCCATCTCGCTTGCCGCGATGCCGGTAGTCTTCTACTTTTTGCCTGAAGACGTCGCCTGGCGCGCGTTCTTCGCGATTGGTTTGTTGCCAGCGCTGTTGGTCTGGTTTATCCGTCGCCTGGTGCCAGAGTCCGATGCGTTCAACAAGCTCAGCAGCCAGTCCAAAAAGATAGACATTCGCAGCATTTTCACCGCCGAGCATCGCCGCGTAACGTTGATCAGCACAGTGTTGGCCAGCGGTATCTTCGGCGGCGCCTACATCATGATCACCTGGCTACCGACCTACATGCGCTTGAGCTTGGGTCTGCCCATCGCGTCGACCTCGGGTTATCTGGCGGTGAACATTGTCGGTTCGCTGCTGGGGCCGTTCATTTATGGCTTGATCAGCGACAAAATCGGACGTGGCAAAACCTTCATGCTGTTCCTGGTTTCCCAGGCGATTGTGGTCTCGATCTATATGTTCGCCCACATCGACATGACCATCCTTCTCGGTCTTGGACTGTTGTTAGGCGCTTTTCAGGGTGGATTAGCCTCAGGTTTGCCGCTGGCGTTCTCGGAGCTGTACCCAACCCGGATTCGTGCCAACGGCGCCGGTTTTTGCACCAGCTTCGGACGGGGTTTCGGCTCGATCATGCCAGCCGCGGTGGGGTTTGCTTCCGGCCACATGGACCTGGGGATTGCCATGGGCTCGTTCGCGATTGGCTCTTACGCCATTGGTTTTATCGCCGCGCTTTGCCTGCCGGACGCTACCGGAGTCGACTTGGAAGCCATAGATTCCAACGCGGCACGGGATACCGCTGCGGATACAAATTTTGTAGTACGAACCGGGCACTAATGTCAGATGCTGCCAGCCCCGCTGACCTGTGTGGTGTCGGGGCATTTGCTCAAATGTGGAACCAGGCCAGGGTGCCCAGCACCACCGCAACTCCGGCGGCGCCATAAGCGACCTTCTTCAGCCACTCTTTGCGCGTGAGCAAGGTAATCGCCGCCAGGGAAATAGCGATCTGAATGGCTGTCATCGCCTGGGCCCAGCGGTGGTGCTGCTGCAGCGCAACTTCAGATTTTTCGTCCCACGCGGTCACTTCTTCTTCGAGCTTTTCGGCTTTCTTGCGGACGACTTCTTTTTCGGTTTTATAACGCTCGGCTTCGGCGGTGTAATGCGCAGCGTCGACGCCGGGGATATGAGTCGCCAATTCCGACAGGTTCTGTCGGCTGGATTTGGCTTGATAATAATTCCATTCATTGGAGGCTTCGGTTTTCTTGATGGCAGCGTTGTTCTTGTCCATAGCCGCTTCGCTTTCCGTCGACCCGGCCTGATAGCTGAGCAGCGCGCCAATAGTCGCCATAATCGCCGTCATCACCGCGATCTTGCCGGCAAAGTTATCCCCCCTGGCCTGAGCATGCTCGGTCGCGTGTTCCAAATGGTGTTCGTGCGGGCTCGGAACTTCGAAGTTTTCAGACATGGACACTGATCTATGGAGGGGCGAAGGCGCAGAGTGTAATCCAGTCTGTGTGAAACTAATGCAGGCCGAAGCGCCTTCGGCATTATTCGTACAAGGTATGATGACGCGCAGTGCAACACGGGTCATCAGGGGCATTGTCATGGAATTTGAACATTTGGTCGCGCACCTGCAAAAACGCGTTCCAAACTTGCTGGCGGTTTACATTTTTGGCAGTCAGGTAACAGAACACGCCACTGCGCAAAGTGACGTCGATGTAGCTGTGCTTTTGGCTGGCAAACTCGACCCTGTGCAGGTGTGGGAGATTTCCGGAGAACTGGCCGATATCGCAGGAGTTTCTGTAGATTTACTCGACCTGCGGGCCGCATCAACGATTATGCAATATCAGGTGGTTACCACCGGGGTGCGAGTTTGGGGCCAGGACTTGCAGGTGGGTCTTTTCGAGTGCTTTGTACTGAGCGAAAAAACTGAACTGGACACCGCCCGGGCTGGGCTATTGGCGGATATTCAAAAGGAAGGGAGCGTTTATGGTCGATAACATACTGATCAACAAAGCAGAAACGATTGAACGCTGCGTCGCCCGAGCTAAGCAAGAATACGACAAAGACCCTGCCAGCTTCGCTACTGACTTTACTCGGCAGGACGCCGCAATCCTTAATATCCAACGTGCCTGCGAAGCCGCGATGGACATGGGTCAACATTTGATTCGTCGAGAGCGCCTGGGTGTTCCGCAGAGTGGGCGAGACGTGTTTGAGTTGTTGGCTCGTGGCGGATGGGTCCCCGCTTCGTTGGTGCCTGTCCTGAAAAATATGGTGGGCTTTCGCAACATTGCCGTGCATGAATATCAAACACTTCAGCTACCGATCACCGTGTCAATCATTACCACGCACCTGGGCGACTTTTTAGCATTCAGTGCTTACATCCTGAGCAAAGATGCAGAGCCTCAAAGCGCCCGGCCTGATAACTGAGTTGCTGCATTGCCCCCCAGCGCGAGTAAGATAGCAGCGCGATATCGTCCTACGATGTTCGCTGAGTCGGGTTTGAATAGAGAACTGTCGATCTGCACCCTACAAGTTCCGGCTGCCCGCCTCGGTTTCACAAGAAATTTCAGAGTAAAACGAAAAAAGGCGAACACTTAAAATGAGCAAATCCTCGCGTCCTCTATACATTTCCTACGCTGGTCCTTCGCTGCTGGAGATGCCACTGCTAAACAAAGGCAGTGCCTTCACGCCCCAAGAGCGCGTTGAGTTCAACCTGATCGGTCTGTTGCCACAAAACGTGGAAACGATCGAAGAGCAAGTCGCCCGGGTCTTTAGCCAATACAATCAATGCGCTAGCGACCTCGACAAGCACATCTACCTGCGTTCGATACAGGACAACAACGAAACGTTGTTCTTCCGTCTGCTCGACTCGCACCTCGATACAATGCTGCCGATCATCTACACCCCAACGGTTGGCCAGGCGTGTCAGGAATTCTCGAAGATCTACCGCACCCACCGAGGGTTGTTTATCTCGTATCCGGAACGCGACCGCATTGATGACATCCTGCGCAGCGCAACCAAGGATCAGATCAAGATCATCGTGGTCACCGACAGCGAACGCATCCTCGGTCTGGGTGACCAAGGCATCGGCGGCATGGGTATTCCCATTGGCAAACTGTCGCTTTACACCGCGTGCGGCGGCATCAGCCCGGCCTACACCTTGCCCATCGTGCTGGACGTCGGCACCAACAACCGCGAACTGCTCGACGACCCGATGTACATGGGCTGGCGCCATGAGCGGGTAACGGGTCAGGAATACAACGACTTCGTTGCACTGTTCATCGAAGCTGTTCAGCGTCGCTGGCCTGAAGTGTTGTTGCAGTTTGAAGACTTCGCCCAGTCCAATGCGATGCCGTTGCTGGAGAAGTACCGCGACGAGCTGTGCTGCTTCAACGACGACATTCAAGGCACCGCTTCGGTGGCTGTCGGCACGCTGCTGGCGGCGTGCAAAGCCAAGAGCGAAACCCTGGGTCAACAAGTTGTAGTGTTCGTGGGCGCGGGCTCTGCAGGTTGCGGTATCGCCGAGCACATTATTGCAGCGATGAAGATCGAAGGCCTGAGCGAAAGCGAAGCGCGCAAACGCATCTTCATGGTCGACCGTCACGGTTTACTGACCGACAAAATGGATGGCTTACTGGACTTCCAATCCCGTCTGGCGCAGAAAACCGCCGATGTGGCGAGCTGGGGCACTGAGTCCTTCCCCACCTTGCTCGATGTTGTCAGCAACGCCAATGCCACGGTATTGATCGGCGTTTCAGGTCAGCGCGGTCTGTTCACCGAACAAGTGATCCGCGAAATGCACAAGCATTGCGCCAAACCACTGGTAATGCCGATGTCCAACCCGACGTCGAAAGTCGAAGCCACGCCAGAAGAAATCCTGCGCTGGACCGACGGCAATGCGTTGGTTGCAACCGGTAGCCCGTTCGCCCCGGTTGAATTCAATGGTCGTACGATTCATATCGCCCAATGCAACAACTCGTACATCTTCCCTGGGATCGGCTTGGGCGTGATTGCCAGCAAGGCATCGCGCATTACCGACAAGATGCTGATGGCTGCCTCCAATGCACTGGCGGAATGCTCGCCAGTGGTCACCGGTCTGGGTGATGCGGTATTGCCGCCGCTGAAAGATATTCAGGAAGTCAGCCGCAAAATCGCGTTGGCCGTGGCCAAGGAAGCGCAGGCGGAAGGCCTGGCGCTGGAAACCTCCGAAGAGGTGTTGCAGGCGGCAATCGAGCGTAACTTCTGGATGCCGAACTACCGCACCTATCGTCGTCGTTCGGTCTGATTATTCTCAGCGCTGAACCACGTCGATAAATAAGGCCGCTGTACGGCAACGTGCAGCGGCCTTTCTTTTTCTTCCAAAACACCTTATAGCTTGGCGCTGATAACAATAAAAAAGATCAGCGAGGGATTCATGCAAGCCACGGCTGAGCTCTACGATTACGTGATTGTCGGTGCCGGGCCTGCTGGTTGTTTATTGGCCAATCGACTGTCAAAAAACCCTGGGCATCGAGTGCTGCTGCTCGAAGCCGGCGGACAAGACAATTACCACTGGATTCATATTCCGGTGGGCTATCTCTACTGCATCGGCAATCCACGGACTGACTGGTGTTTCAAAACCGATGCCGAGCCCGGTCTCAACGGGCGGTCGCTGAATTACCCGCGAGGCCGAGTGCTGGGCGGTAGTTCGTCGATCAACGGCATGATCTACATGCGCGGCCAGGCCGGTGATTACGACGCGTGGGCGGCCCAGGGCAATAGCGGTTGGGACTGGGACCATGTGTTGCCAATGTTCAAGCGCTCGGAAAACCACTACGCCGGTAATTCGGACATGCACAGCGCTGACGGCGAATGGCGGGTGGAACAACAGCGTTTGTCATGGGGCATTTTGGACGCTTTTCGCGACGCTGCTGCCGAGGCTGGAATCGCCTCCGTCGAGGATTTCAACGGCGGCGACAATGAAGGCTGCAGCTACTTTCAGGTCAACCAACGGCGGGGCGTGCGCTGGAATGCCTCGAAAGCGTTTTTACGACCGATTGTGCAGCGCAAAAACCTGACGGTGCTGACCGGGGTTGAGGCGTCGCGGATTGAATTGGAAAACGGTCGAGCCAGCGCCGTGGTCGCGCAGGTGGGTGGGCGTGAGGAGCATTTCCGTGCACGCCGGGAAATTCTGTTGTCGTGTGGCTCCATTGGTTCGCCAGCGCTATTGCAACGCTCGGGAATAGGGCCCCGACCGTTGCTGGAAAAACTAGGCATCGGCGTACGCCATGAGTTGCCAGGCGTGGGCAGCAACCTGCAGGACCATTTGCAGTTGCGCTTGATTTATAAAATCGGCAACGGAAAAACCCTTAATCAATTGGTCGGCAGCCTGTGGGGCAAGATGAACATGGGCCTGCGCTATGCAATCAATCGCAGTGGCCCGTTGGCCATGGCCCCGAGTCAATTGGGCGCTTTTGCCCGTTCCGGGCCGGAACAGCAATCGGCAAACCTTCAATACCACGTGCAGCCGCTTTCCCTGGAGCGTTTCGGTGAACCGCTGCATTCCTTTGCGGCGTTCACGGCATCGGTGTGCAACCTCCGTCCACAGAGTCGCGGCACGGTGGAAATTCGTTCTGCCCGCCTGGAAGATGCACCGTCGATTCGGCCAAACTACCTGAGTAATGACGAGGACCTGAGGATCGCAGCCGACGCCATTCGCCTGACCCGCCGCATTGCCGCCGCCCCGGCATTGGCCCGTTTTGAGCCCGTTGAGTATTTGCCCGGTGTGAGCCTGCAAACCGAGGACGAGTTACGTCAAGCCGCACGCAGTATCGGCACCACGATTTTCCATCCCGTCGGCACCTGCAAAATGGGCCAGGGCATTGACGCGGTGGTGGATGAGCGCCTGCGGGTACACGGCATTGCAGGCTTGCGGGTGGTAGACGCCTCGATCATGCCCAACATCGTCTCAGGCAACACCTGCTCGCCGACACTGATGATTGCCGAAAAAGCGGCTGAAATGATCATTGCCGATGCAGGGATTTAGCCTCGGAATAATTAACAAACCCATCAACCACGGTTTGCGTCAGGATGTCCAATGCGCGTTTCAGGTTGCCCATTTGGTTTGGGTGTACCAGCCATATGTCGAGGCTCAGGGCGAAATCGTTGACCTCAACCACCGTCAATTCCTCAAACGACCGGCTTTGGCGCAGTACATCCCGGGGAATCAAGCCCAAACCCAACCCGGCAGCCACCATTTTCAGCTGCATCTCCGTGCCGTGGGTATCGACGCTCAGGCGAATGGTTTTGCCGGTATCGCCGATGGCACGCTCCAGCGCTGCCCGGTAACCACAGCCCTCAGGGTTCAAAATCCACGGCTGGCTGGCAAGGGCTTCCACATCGGAATGCCTGGCAATCAACGGCGAGTGCTTGCTTTGCACCACCAGCACCTCAAGGGTCGTTATAAATTGCCCGGTAATACCTTCAGGCAGCCGGCTAGGTGAAGCCAGCATCAGCGTCGCGGCATCAAGGTTTCCGTTAACGATCTGCTGCTCAAGCCCAGAACTCCGCCCAGTGTGCAGTTGCACTTCCAGCTCCGGGAACTGCGCTTTCATCTTCATGACCACATCGAACAACACCACGTCCGCCACCACTTGTGTAAACCCCAAACGAAATGGCCCGCTGGGCGCAGCGCCTTCCCGTGGCACGTCCAGCAAATACTCGGCGTCACGCAGCAACACAATTGCATGTTGATAAATGCGCTGGGCCAACGCAGTCGCTTTGGGTGGGCGGCTGGTGCGATCAAACAGATTGGCGTCGAGGGACTCTTCAAGGTGCTGAATTCTGCGCGACACCGCCGACTGCGTCAGGCACAGCGCCTGAGCCGCACGTGTCAGCGAATTGTGATCGATCACTGCAACAAACGCTTTCAGGTCTTCGAATAGCATGCGTAATTCTCATGTTTATCGAAATAATTATGCGCTTGTGGAGAGCCGCCGGCGAGACTAGATTGAGTTCAGCAACCAAACACCTCTTTTTCTGCCCATGATCTGAAGGTCCCACCATGCCATTAGTCCGAATTGATTTAGCAGCAGACACCACGCCTGAAGTCGTCAAAGCGATCGGCGATGTCATCTACGACGCGATGACCCAGACTGCCAACGTCCCTGAGGACGACAAGTTTCAGATCGTCAATCGGCACGCGGGTGATGAGCTGGTCTACCCGGCCGCCGGTTATCTGGGTGTGACCTATACCTCGAAAATCGTTTTCATTCAGGTGACCTGGAGCACCGGACGCACGATCGAGGTTAAAAAAGCCTTTTACAAAGCCGTTGCAGACGGTATCCACGGGAAAACCGGAATTCGCAAAGAAGACGTCTGGATCAGCCTGGTCGAGGTCAACCGCGAAGACTGGTCCTTCGGTGGTGGTGAAATGCAGTACGCGCCTAAGTAAAGAGCGACCGCTGCGCGGCTTCCCGAACAAGTTCGGTCCTACCGAGACCTCCGTAAAGCGCCGAATTGGATCAGTACAGCCATCCGGTGGAAGCGAACTTGTTGGCGAATCCTATTGACCTTCCCATGATGGCAAGCTTTAGCCTTCGACTCACATTCGTTGGCTATTCCGGGGTGATCATGAACACATCTAAACTCTTCGCGCTGATCCTGCTTGGTTGCGTGTCCGGCCCGTTATTGGCGGCAGACATGAGCCCGATGCAGCACGAGTACATGACGTCGATGGGCCACATGCAAGGCTCCATGCAGGGCTCCATGATGGAAACCAATCCGGATATTGCGTTCGCCAAGGGAATGCTCGCCCACCATCAGGGCGCCGTCGAGATGGCCAGGATTCAGTTGAAGTATGGTAAAGACCCGGAAATGCGGACCCTGGCTGAGAACGTCATCAAGTCCCAAGGCCCGGAAATCCAGCAAATGCAGGCCTGGCTTGCCGCGCATCCTAAGTAACCACAATTTATGCAGGGAAACGTCGGGATGTTTTCTTACAGAAAAAGACTACATCTGGACATTTTTCTGTTCTTTTTTCACAAAAAATTGATGTAAAGCTGATTAAGGTTTGTCACTTCGGGAAGTTTTCTGGGTCTGCCGCGTTACGGCAAGGTATTACTTCATTAAGTGGTTATTTTATAAGCAGAGTGTCATGCCGAACGTTAACGCTCTACGCTCTGGCCCTGACGGCGACAAGCCTGTGCGACCTTATGGTTTTTCCGGACGGTTGGCCCATTGGCGTGACGAGCAGTTGGCCCGTCAGGCGTTAAAAATTGCGGGCGAGCCAGGGCTGGTACTTGATTTGCCCAGTGGTGCCGGTCGTTTCTGGGCAGTATTGACCGAACACAGCAATCGCGTCGTGCTGGCCGCTGATCTGTCACCAGAGATGCTAGCCATCGGCGAGGCGGCTTTTCCTGCTGAAAAGTTGAAGCGGATCAAAACCTTTCAAACCTCACCGCTCTCCATTGAGCTGTCTGCCAATGCGGTGGACTGCATTTTCTGCATGCGGCTGTTTCACCATGTCGCTGACCCTGATCATCGTGCGGCCATCCTGCACGAATTCCATCGCGTCACCCGTGATACGGCAATCATTGCATTGTGGGTAGACGGCAACATCAAATCGTGGCGACGCAAACGCCTGGAGCGGGCGCGAGCGACGATTGAACCTGATGTGTTGAGGATGAATCGCTTTGTAGTAAGCCGTACGCAAATAGAAAGTGAGTTTGCCGCGGCAGGCTTTCAAATCCTGGGTCACCATGATGTATTGCCTGGCTACGCCATGTGGCGGGTTTACGTGTTGCAAAAAGCCTAAGGCTTAATCCGATGACCGGTCTGTTTTTAGCCGGTGTATCGCAGGAAGTTGCTCAAGACTTGCAGTGCGGATGCGCGGTAATCAGTGATGCGATATATACTGCGCGCCATTCTTCAAGGGAGAGCCGTGTGGCCATCGATATTCATTGGATTCGCGACGACGACAGCCTTGCCCAACATTGCGTCGAGTGGCAGGCTTTGCCGTTCGTCGCCCTCGATACCGAGTTCATGCGGGTCGACACCTTTTATCCTATCGCCGCATTGTTGCAGATTGGAGACGGCGCTCGTGCCTATCTGATCGATCCGTTGCTGATCAATGACTGGACACCCCTGTCCGCGCTGCTGGAAAACCCCGACGTCATCAAAGTGGTCCATGCGTGCAGCGAAGACCTTGAAGTACTGCTGCGTTTGACCGGCAGCCTGCCAGCGCCATTATTCGATACACAACTGGCCGCTGCGTACCTGAACCTCGGTTTCTCCATGGGCTATTCGCGCCTGGTCCAGGAAGTACTGGGCATCGAGTTGCCCAAAGGCGAAACGCGCTCCGATTGGTTGCAGCGTCCGCTCTCGGAAACTCAAATCAGTTATGCCGCTGAGGATGCCGTACACCTGGCAGAGGTTTACGCGATTCTTCAGCCGAAGTTGTCCGCGGACAAACACGCCTGGTTGCTTGATGACGGTGCTGAACTGGTCGCTAACCTGCGCCGTGAAACAGACCCGTACGATCTGTACCGTGATGCCAAGCTGGCGTGGAAATTATCCCGCGCTCAGTTGGCGGTACTGCGCGAGTTGTGTGCCTGGCGTGAGCGTGAGGCCCGCGCCCGCAACCTGCCGCGTAACCGCGTAGTCCGCGAACACTCACTTTGGCCGTTGGCCAGGACCCAGCCGGACAACCTGTCCGCGCTGGCGAAAATCGAAGACATTCACCCTAAAACCGTGCGTCAGGACGGTGAATTTTTGATCGAGCTGATCAAGACCGCTGCCAGCCTGCCGCCGGAACAGTGGCCTGCCGCATTGCCCGAGCCGCTGCCAATCGAAGCGTCCAACGTCTTGAAGACCTTGCGCACAATTGGCCAGCAACACGCCGAGCAGTTGGACATGGCCCCTGAACTGATGCTGCGTAAAAAGACCCTTGAAGCCCTGCTGAAAAGCGGCTACCCCAACGGCCCCTATCAATTACCAGAGTCGCTGCGTGGCTGGCGCCGCGAACTGATGGGCCAGGCGCTACTTGACTGCCTGGCCGCTGCTGGAGAACAGCTTTGAAACGTATTTGCTCAATTTATAAAAGCCCGCGTAAAAACGAGATGTACCTGTATGTGCTCAAAAGCGATGCGCTGAAAAAAGTGCCAGCAGATTTGCTGATGGCTTTCGGGCCGCCGATGCACACCTTCGACCTGGTGCTCAGCCCCGAGCGCAAGCTGTCCCGCGAGGACATCGATCAAGTGCTCGCCAACCTCGACAAGCAGGGTTATCACCTGCAAATGCCCCCGGCAGAAGACGAATACATCGAGCACTTGCCGGAAGAGTTGCTGCGCCGCAACGACCCACTGTAGATGGCGCTGGACCAGGGCGCCGGACCACCGCGCGCATCTGACGTTTATTGAGTGCGCATAGCGACGGGGCAAACCCTTGTCGACGGGTGCATGTTTTGTTTTTAAAGGTTTTGAACCATGCGCGTTCTGATTGCTGAACACGATTACCCGCTTTACACCCAATTGCTTGGCCAGTGGGCACCCGATATTGAAGTGATGAGCACCGGCGATGGCGCCGAATTGTCTCGGCTGGCGGCCGAGTGCCCAGTCTGGCTGGGTGCGCCAGACCTGCTGGCGACCTTGCTGCGCCAGGGCCACACGCCACAATGGCTGCAATCGACCTGGGCCGGTATCACGCCTTTACTGGCTGAAGGTCTTCCCAGGGAATACCGGCTGACTCGGGCTGTCGGCATTTTCGGCCAAGTGATGGCTGAATTCGTGCTGACCTACATGCTCGGTCATGAGCGCGAAGTGCTGGCGCGCTTGGTTAGCCAGGTGGAACGTAAGTGGGACAGCCGCTTGAGTCACAGCCTGGCAGGGCGCAAGGCATTGATCGTCGGCGCGGGTGATATCGGCCTGAGCGTGGCGCAGTTTCTGCTGCCATTCGGCGTCGAGGTGTACGGCATCGCTTCCACACCGCGTGTTCAGGCGCCCTTCATTGAAGTGGGCGGTCTGGCTGATCTGGAGCGTCTGGTGGGCGAAGTGGATTACGTGATTAACCTGCTGCCTAACACCCCCGAAACCCATGATGTGTACGACGCGAAACTGTTCGCCAAATTCAGGTCGAGTGCACTGTTCATCAACGTCGGACGTGGCGTGGCAGTGGTGGATGCGGATCTGGTAGAAGCGCTCAAGGACGGTCATTTGGCGGGTGCGGTCATCGACGTTTGCCGTCAGGAACCGTTGCCCCAGCGCCACCCCTTCTGGACCGCGTGGGGCTTGCTATTGACCGGACACAGCTCGGCACCGACCTCGCCCGAGGCGATGGTGCGGTTGTTTATCGAAAACGTGCAAGCGTTCGAAGCGGGCGAGGCACTACGCGGCGAAGTGGATTTCACTCGCGGTTACTGAGCATTTGCCAGGGGGATCTGCTCTGAAGCGGAGCAGATCCCGCGTTGATTACAGGCTGAAATCGCCTTCGGCCGCCAGCTCGGACAGTGGGCGACGTGGGCTCGGAGTTTCCCGGGCTTGCAGGTAGTCGGCGAGGGTGGTTTTGTCGCCGAGTTTGCCAATCGCTACCGCTGCATGCAGCGCATAGCCTTCGGGAATCTTTAACTCCTTGCGGGTCAGCTCTTGGTCGAATCCGGCCATGCCGTGTGTGTGCCATCCGCTCAGGCTGGCTTGCAGGGCCAGGTGGCCCCATGCCGAACCGGTGTCGAAGGTATGCCATAAGGCCGGACCTTCTTCCGTAGCGCCTGGCGGGGTAAAGGTAGTTTTTGACATGACGATCACCAGCGCTGATGCGTGCTGTGCCCAGCCACGGTTGAATTCGTTCAGCAGGCCAAGGAAACGTTCCCAGTTCGGGGTGTCGCGGCGGGCATACAGAAAGCGCCACGGTTGCGAGTTGTAAGCAGAAGGTGCCCAGCGCGCGGCTTCAAAAAAGCTCAGCAGGGTTTCTTGGCTGATGGCTTCGCCGGTGAACGCGCGGGGCGACCAACGCTCGGTAAATTGTGGGTCAATCGGGTAGTCGGCGACGCGGGAATTAACGCTCATATACATCCTGACAGGCTAGTGGTCGAAGGAATATCCAGCAGTCTGGAACCGGCCCTGCTGGCGCCTACGAGATGGGCCGTGGCCGGCAGGCATCGTCGAAATGGACCCACAAAGTTACGTTGCCGCCGCTCATATAACAAGTACCGTATTACCGACAGTCGCAACCGCTTGGCCCAAACCCCAAGTGCCACTAGACTGGCGGCCTTTTCACTCTCTAACGCTGATTGCCCAAATCCATGGCCGCTAAAGTCGAACCCTTCTGGAAACGCAAAACCCTCGAACAGCTCGATCAGGACGAGTGGGAGTCGCTGTGCGATGGCTGTGGCCTGTGTTGCCTGCAAAAGCTTGAGGATGAAGACGATAACAGCGTCTATTACACGCGCATCGCCTGTAAGTTGCTGGACCTGAAAACCTGCCAGTGCACCGATTACAGCAACCGCCGAGCCACTGTCCCCGATTGTATTCAGCTAACCCCTGGCCAGGCTGATCAGTTCAAATGGCTGCCACCGACCTGCGGTTACCGCCTGGTCAGTGAAGGCAAAGACCTGCCGCTTTGGCACCATTTGGTGTGCGGCGATCGCGATGCGGTCCATCAGGCTCGCATTTCTCAGTCCGGGCGCATGCTCAGCGAAGACAGCGTGTCGGAAGATGATTGGGAAGAGCACCTGATCTTTCGTGCTGGCTGACCCTTGCCCACGGTTTTGCGGTGCGCAGTCTTGTTGGCGATGCAGTTGGGAGCGCGGTCTATCTGGAATACCGCAGTGCCGCCCTCGCCAACAAGTTGGCTCCTACAGAGGATCGAATCTAGATATCTGAAACCGGGCTTTTCACCGAGTCATTACCCGTGACCGTCGCGGTTTCGGTGGCGGCTTCGGCTTTGGTTTTCAGCTGACCCAACTCCGCGCCCGCGCGTTCGATGCGTGAACGTGCCTGGGTCATTTGGTCGCGGCTTTTCTCGATCAGGTTTTTCGCACCGCAGTACCCGGTGATCCCCCGCGCCAACACTGCGCCGCCAATCGCCAGCTCAATCAAACCGAAAAAGCCACCACGGCGCAGGCCTTTACCCACCATCAGAATGCCGCCCGCCAGGGAGCCGGCACGCTCCATGCCATGGACGTTCTGTTTCGGGTGGCTCTGAAAAGGGGTGGTGTCAATGCGTTCAACGACTGGGATATCGCTCATGTTCGTTCTCCATGATCAGATGAATAAGTTCACTTAAGCTGACTGCCCGAGTACAAAACTGTTCAATCGGAAATACCGTCACTGGTCGCTAGTCGGGTTCCGAATTTTGGTCCTGAGCGAGTGTTGTTGCCCTTTGCCAGGCGGTCGTACAACACCACGGCGACCGTCGCAGCCAGGTTCATGCAGCCGTTAGTGGGAATGTAGACCACGTCCTCGCACCAGTCGCGGATGCTTTTATCCAGCGAGCCGTCTTCCGGGCCGAAGATATACATCGCGCGGTCAGGGTGGGTGTATTCAGGCAGCGAACGCGCGCCTTCTACCAACTCCACAGCCACGGGAACGCAGCCCAGAGGAAGGATTTTTTTCAGGTCATCAATGCCGATCAGCGGAATGTCCTGGTGGACCTTCTTGGTGTCGGTGATGAAGTCGCGGGCGCGCTCGTAGCGGGTCCCGGTGTAAAACACCGACGCCACGCCATAGCAGCCAGCTGCACGCATCACCGAGCCTACGTTCTCCGGTGACTTGGGGTTGTATAAACCAATGCAGCTGTACCGTTGATTTGCCACGTGCCGGTGCTCTTGAAGGAAAGCCGGCGATTATACGGCAGATCGGGGAGGGAGCAGCGTACCGCTATCTACTCATCTTTTTTCATCAAGCCCGCCAACGCCGCAAACGGGTTATGGGTGGCCTTGGCTATTTTCGGACTGCTGGTCGAGCCTTCGGCAAAATACTGCTGATCGGTGTAGCGGGAGTGCTCGTTGTCATGGCAGAACAGGCACAACAGCTCCCAGTTAGAGCCATCCTGCGGGTTGTTGTCGTGGTTGTGATCGCGGTGATGCACGGTCAATTCGCTCAAGCGTTTGCCAGCGAATTCCCGGGTACAACGGCCGCAGATGTGGGGGTACATCTTCAGCGCCTTGTCGCGGTAACCCATCTCACGGTCACGCTGGTTGTCGGCCAGAATGCGGTCCAGTTTGGCGGTGTGGGAGGGTGGGTTTGCCGTGCTCATGGTGTCACCTGTTCAAGTGTGCACATGCGTGCATGTTCAGTAATGGGAACAAGTCTAGCGCTTTGCGGCGTGATCGGCCTTTCAGATTTGTAATAGGCCGTGCGCAGGGCCTGGCAAAAGTATCGCCACTGCGAATGAGAAATATTCTTTCTCGTAATCAGGCCGTCTGGGGGTGAACAAATGCTCGTTCGGGCTCATAAGGAGGGATTTTTGATCTTATATGTCCGTGGGATTGTGGCAATCTAGAGCATTGAGTCGGCTTGGCTCACGCAGTCGGTAGAGGTCGCCATGCAAACGCTTATGATCAACGGGCAGTCCCATGAAGTGGACGTGCCCGAGCAAATGCCGTTGCTGTGGGTTTTACGTGATGTGCTGGGGATGACCGGCACCAAATACGGTTGCGGGATCGCCCAATGTGGCGTTTGCACGGTGCACCTTGATGGTCGGGCGGTGCGTTCCTGTGTGTTGCCGGTGAGCGCCGCCGTCGGCCACGCGGTCACCACCATCGAGGGCGTTGAGCTGATACCCGTCGGCCAGGAAGTACAGAAAGCCTGGCTGGAACACGAAGTGGTGCAGTGCGGTTATTGTCAGTCCGGGCAGATCATGTCGGCAGTGGCCTTGTTGCAAACCAATCCCCACGCCAATGACGAACAGATTGTTACCGCCATGGCGGGCAATCTTTGCCGTTGCGCCACCTATACGCGAATTCTCGCCGCCGTCAAAAGCGTCAGCCAAGCCTGAGGGATCGATCATGTCTAATGTAAATCGACCTGTATCGACAGTGTCGCGTCGTGGTTTGCTCAAAGGTGGCGCGTTATCCCTGGGCGGCCTTGTTATCAGTACTTGGTTGCCACCATTAATGGCGCGCAGTGCCGCCGGTCAAGCCACTGATGCTGCACGTTTGGGCGACAATGCCGGCAAAGGCTACGGCGCTTTCGTACGTGTGGGGCACGACGGCCGGGTGACGGTTATTTCGCCAAAAATCGAAATGGGTCAAGGCATTCATACCGGCATCTCGATGATGGTGGCGGAAGAGCTTGAGGTCGGTCTGGACAAAATTGACCTGAAGGAAGCGCCGCCCGACGCTGCGTTGTACACCGACACGATTTTGCAGTTTCAGGCCACGGGTGGTTCGTCGTCCACGCGCTACACGTGGGATCCGTTGCGCCGAGCCGGAGCCAGCGCGCGTATTTTGCTGGTGCAGGCTGCTGCCATTCGCTGGAACGTAGCGCCAAGCCTGTGCCACGCCGAGAACGGTCGGGTTATCGGCCCGAACGGCCAGACCGCAGAGTATGGCGACTTGGTCGACGCTGCGTCGGAGCTGCCGTTGCCGCAGAACGTGCCGCTCAAGGCGGTTGCCGACTTCAAGTTATTGGGCACTGCTACGCAACGCATCGACACCCCCGACAAGGTCAACGGCAAGGCGCTGTTCACCATTGACCTGCAAATTCCGGACATGTCCATCGCTTCAACCCTGACCTGTCCGGTATTCGGCGGCACCCTGCGCAGCGTCGACGACAGCGCTGCGCGAAAAGTATCGGGCGTTCGAGACGTGATCCGCCTGAGCAACGCGGTTGCAGTGATTGCCAGCAATTTCTGGGCTTGTCAGCAGGGCCTTAAGGCGCTGGTGATCGAATGGGACATGGGCGAAAACGCCAAGCTCGATTCGGCCCAGTTGGACAAACTGTTGCTTGATGCCAGTTCCAGGGATGGCGCCGTTGCCAAGCGCACCGGTGATATTGAAGCCACGTTCAAGACTGCAGCGCATCAGTTCGAAGCGGTTTACGAACAACCGTTTCTATCCCATTCGCCGTTGGAACCCATGACCTGTGTCGCCCATGTGCGAGCCGACGCCTGTGAGCTGTGGGTCGGTTGCCAGGCGCCGGGTTTTGCCCAGGCTGGTGCTGCGAAAGTGTGTGGCATGCCGCTGGAAAAAATAGTTATCCACAACCAGTTGATCGGCGGTGCGTTTGGCCGTCGACTGGAGTCGGACTTCATCTTTCAGGCGGTGGATATCGCTCGCCAAGTGAGCTACCCGATCAAATTGATCTGGAGCCGCGAAGAGGACATGACCCATGACCGTTACCGTCCGCACTACGTCGACCGGCTCAACGCCGCGCTGGACGCCAATTTACGACCGATTGGCTGGGAACACCGGATTGCCGGGGCCTCAGTGGTTGCCGCCTATATAGGGCAACTGCCCGCCAGTGGCGTCGACGGCGACGCGGTGGAAGTCGCCATCGATCCGGTGTACGAACTGCCTCACTTGCAAGTGCGCTACATCCGCGAAGACCCGAAAACCATTCCGGTTTCCTGGTGGCGGGGTGTCGGCCCCCTGCGAAGCACCTACGCCGTGGAATGCTTTATCGACGAACTGGCGCACAACGCCAAGGCCGATCCAGTCGATTACCGTATGGCGTTAATGCAAGGACAGCCGCGTGCACAGGCGGTGCTCAAGCGTGTGGCTGAGCTCTCCGATTGGAAGACGCCGCTGCCAGCCGGGCAGGGACGTGGAGTGGCGGTCAGTGCGGTGTTTGGCAGTTTCATTGCCACTGTCGTGGAGCTGGAAATGCACGGCGAAAAGGGGGTTCGTATCAAGCGCCTGACGTCGGTGATTGATTGCGGCCTTATCACCAATCCCACTTCGGTCTCGGCGCAAGTGGAAGGCGGCACGTTGTTTGGTCTGTCGGCAGCCTTGTTCAACGAAATCCTCATCGACAAGGGGCAGGTGCTGCAGAGCAATTTTAACCAATATCGGCAGATTCGCATGAGTGACGCACCGCCGGTGCAGGTGCATTTGATGCACAGTCTTGAAAGCCCGGGCGGTGTGGGTGAAACCGGTGTCGTGCCGGCTGCACCGGCGTTGATGAACGCATTGCACGCCGCGTCGCAGGTACGTGTTCGACGCGTGCCGTTGAGCCGCGCCGGCTATTTCACCGTCTGAGGAGCTGTCATGAACCTATTTAAATACGCCCTCGGCTTTATTGCGACGGGGCTGGCATTGTCGGCCAATGCTGCCGACTCTGAGTTAGTCAGCAAAGGTGAATACCTGACCCGCGCGGCCGATTGCGTGGCCTGCCACATCGTGCCAGGCGGCAAACCCTTTGCGGGCGGGCTGGGCTTCAAGCTGCCATTCGGCACCCTGTACTCGCCAAACATCACCCCTGACAAAGAAACCGGGATTGGTAATTGGACCGACGACGATTTTGTCAGCGCCTTACAAAAGGGTGTCGGCAAAGACGGCAAGCACTACTACCCGGCTTTCCCTTACACCTCTTACACGCTGATGCCCCGCGAAGACATTCTGGCAATCAAGGCTTACTTGTTCAGCCTCGCGCCTGTTCAGCAAAAGCCCCAGGAAAACGACCTGTCGTTTCCGTTCAACCAGCGCTGGGGAATGTTTTTCTGGAATCTGGTGTTCAATGCCAACGACCGTTTTGCGCCAGATCCCAAGCAATCGGCGGAGTGGAATCGCGGCGCTTATCTGGTCCAGGGACCGGGGCATTGTGGCGAATGCCACTCACCGCGCAACCTGTTCCAGGCGGTCAGCAGCAGCCATTCGTTGGCGGGCAATCTGCTGGGCAACTGGCAGGCCTATAACATCAGTTCTGACGTGAAACACGGTATTGGTGCCTGGCCAAACGAGGCGTTGATCAGCTACATGGCGCAAGGCTACGCGCCTGGTTATGGCGGTGCGGGTGGACCCATGGCGGATGTGGTCCAGCACAGCTTGCAATTCCTTGATCCGGCAGATTTGAAAGCGATCGCGGTCTACTTGAAAACCACCACCGCCAGAGCCGAGGGCGTGTCGCGTCCAGCGATTGCCGTCAATGCGGCATCCATGGACAGCAGTTATGCGTTGGGCCAGAAGGTTTTTGGTGACGCGTGCTCTGCTTGCCACCAGTTGGACGGAACCGGAAACCAAACGCCACTCGCGACCCTTGCAGGGCTGAAAGCCGTGAACGACCCAGCGGGCACCAATCTGGTTGCAACGCTGCTGATCGGGCACAACCTTCCCAAAGCAGGGCCTGACCAACGCATGCCGGACTTCGCTCGGGCTTACAGCGATATCGAGTTAGCCGCAGTGAGCACGTTTGTACTGCGTCGCTTCGGGCAAAACGACCCGCTGGTCAAACCGGAAGATGTAGCGAAAAGCAGAGAAGGCGCGTGGCATTGATTTAGCAGGACGCATGGCTCTAGCCTTTGAGCTTTTCCGCAATCCAGATGGTGTGCCGGGTGCCTTTGTTGCCGTGGGCAAAGACTTGAACTTCTTCGGCCTTGAAACCGGCTTTGCGCAGCTTGTCGGAGAACTTTGAATCCGCACTGGCCGACCACACGGCGAGGATACCTTTAGGGCGTAGCGCATGTGCACACGCGTTCAAACCACCCGATGAATACAACCAGCTGTTAGCCTTTTGCGTCAGGCCTTCAGGGCCGTTGTCAACGTCGAGCATAATCGCGTCGAAGCCGTGGGGCTCGCTCTTGAGTACCTGCGCAACGTCTTCAATCACGATCTTTGCCCGGGGGTCGAGCAGGGGATTGCCAGCTTTCTCACCCAACGGCCCACGATTCCACTCCACCACACCCGGCACCAATTCGGCGACCACTACCTCGGCATTCTTGCCCAAATGTTTAAGCGCGGAGGCGAGGGTGAAGCCCATGCCCAGACCGCCGATCAACACCCTTGGAAGCACACGGTGCGTGACTTTTTTGCACGGGATCTCGGCCAGTGCGTCCTCGGAGCCATGCATCCGCGTGTTCATCAACTGGCCACCATCGCCACCTTGAATTTTGATCACAAAATCTTCGCCGTACTCGAACAGGCACAAGGCACCGCCGTTATCGGGAATCGGAGTGGTGTCGAGGAGAACGAAACGTTTCATGGAAAACTCATTGAAGGGTGATTTTTCAGAAGGCAACTTTGTCGTGCAAGGAGTAGCCTGAGCCGGACTAAAATTCGCCTGGCATTGGAGGCCATTGATGAAGCGCTCTATTCTAACGGCGATTGTCTTGATGACGCTCTCGGTAACTGCCGTTCGTGCAGACAATCTGCAAATTGTTCCCAGCACAGGGGAGCCCGGTACTGCAACGCCGACGCCCTACCCGCAAGTATCACCGCCAAGCATTCCGCGTACCGGGGGGAACGAAGGCAACCCGCCACTGCTGCCGAAAATAGACATACCAGGCCCGCCCAAGGATCAGCCACTGCCTGGCCTACAAAACGACCAGCCGGGCAGCCCGCCGAAAAACCCGTAGCGATTAAACTTGCTGCGAAAGTAATTGCCCATCGACCATGCGCAGCCGTCGGGATAACGCGACGGCAATCGCGCGAATGATTTTCGCCGCGATCTTCGGTGCGTCATTCAGCATCTTGTCCAGCGAGTCTTTGCCCAGGTTCAGCAAATGACAATGGGTGGCAGCGATGCAACTGGCGGAGCGACGTTCGCCATCCAGTACCGCCATTTCACCAAACGCCCGACCCTTGCGTAAGGTCGCGATCTCTACCGGTTGCTCGTCGCTGTTGAGCTTACGCACCGACACCGTGCCCGAGTTAATGATGCACATGAAGCTGCCAGCATCTCCTTCCTGGAAAATCGCTTTGCCCTGTTCCACCGTCGTGATGCTGAAATAACCGGCAACGGCAGTGAAGTCGGCCGGCAGCAGGGCGTTGAACAAACCACTGTCCATCAGCAAGTCGCGGATTTCATTGTTCAAGGAATTCGTATCTGACATGGCTTTGGCAGTCTTGTTTTTTGATGAGGGTCAGAGAGAGTCTGCTATCCAGACCCTCTAGTAAGGCTCGAAATGAACGAGCTCCGTCAACTCAGTTGCAGCACTTTGAAAATGAACGCGTATTCAAGTGCCACATCGCGCAGGCCTTGATAGCGCCCGCTCATGCCGCCGTGCCCGGCGCCCAGTTCCGTCTTCAACAGCAGCAGGTTGTCGTCAGTTTTGGTGGCGCGCAATTTTGCCACCCACTTGGCCGCTTCCCAATACTGCACTCGGCTGTCGTTATAGCCGGCGATCACCAAGGTTGCCGGATACGACTGAGCAACCACGTTTTCGTACGGCGCATACCCTTTGATGCGCTCGTAGACCTCCGCTTCCTGCGGGTTACCCCATTCGTCGTATTCAGTAACAGTCAGTGGCAGGTCGGGATCAAGCATCGTGTTCAGCACGTCGACAAACGGTACTTCGGCAATGGCCGCCTTGAACAGCTCAGGACGTTGATTAAGGACGGCCCCGATCAGCAAGCCGCCCGCGCTGCCGCCACTGATGACCAACTGCTCGGCACGGGTCAGGCCGTTGCTGATCAGATGTTCGGCGCAGGCAATAAAGTCGCTGAAGGTGTTTTGTTTGTGTTCCTGCTTGCCGTCGCGGTACCAGGCTTCGCCCAGTTCGCCGCCGCCACGCACGTGAGCAATGGCGAAAGCGACACCGCGGTTCAGCAAACTCAAGCGCGCATGGGAAAACCAGGGGTCGAGGCTTTCGCCGTAAGCGCCATAGCCGTAGAGGTACAGCGGCGTTGCGCTGCCGAGCAGTTCGCGTTTGACCACCAGGCTGATGGGCACTTGCGTACCGTCGGCTGCGGTTGCCCACAGACGCTGACTGACGTAGGCGTCGGCGTCGAACGGGCCGAGCACCGGAGTTTCTTTGAGCACCGTCTGCTCGCCGTTGGCCAAGGTCAATTGGCGCACTTGCGACGGCCGATTCAGCGACTGGTAACGCAGGCGGATCTTGTCGCTGTCGAATTCCAGCGAGTCCTGAACGTGCAAGCTATACGCCGCGTCGGGCAATTGCACCCGATAAGCGGGCTGGCCTTGGGGGTGCACTTCGATGATTGGCAAACCGCCTTCGCGCAGGCTTAAGGTCATGCCTTTGGCATTCAGGCTAATGCCTTCGAGCATGACGCTTTCGCTGTGGGCGATGAGGCTTTTCCAGTCGTCCCGGGACGGCACGCCGCTGATTTTTTCCGCGGCTTGATACAGTGCGAAGTTAATGCCGTCCTGGTTGCTGCGGATCAGCCACGTCCAGACGCCATCGACTTTGCCATGGTCTGGAGAGTAGTCATGACCTTCGACCCTTGGTGCCAGGCAGATGAAGGCTTGGTCGGGCTTCGCAGCGTCCAGTACCCAGGCTTCGCTGGTGGTTTTGCTGTTGAGCGACAACACCAATTGCCGTTCCGAACTGCTGCGGTAGCAATGCAGGAAAAAGCGCCCGTCCGGCTCGTTGAACACCAGGTCTGCCGAGTCGTTACCCAGCCGGTGGCGGTACAACTTGTGCGGGCGATGGGTCTCGTCCAGTTCGCCGAAGAACAGCGTCTGGCTATCGTTGGCCCAGGTCATGCTGCCGTCGCAGTCCTCGAACGGCAAGCTAGTCACTGCGCCCGTGGTCAGCTCTTTGACGTACAGCTGATAAACCTCTTCGCCGCTGGTATCAAGGCTGTAAGCGAGGCGTTGCTGATCCGGGCTGATGCTGAATGTGCCCAGGGAGAAAAAGCCACCGGCGGCCAGCACGTTGGGGTCCAGCAGCAGCTCCTGGTTCAAATCGTCGATTTTCAGCGAATCATCAGCTGGCCGTGGGCAGCGGTAATGCCTGGCGTATTCATCGCCCTCGGTGGTGCGGGTGTAATAAAGAAAAGGGCCCCAGGGCGAGGGCAGCGACAGGTCTGTTTCAAGAATGCGGGCCTTGATCTCCTGAAACAGCGTTTCCCGCAGTCCGTCTTGATCCGCCAGATGCGCTTGCTGGTAATCGTTCTCGGCCCTGAGGTAGTCGAGCACCTCCTGGGTGTCGCGGTTTTGTAGCCAGGCATAAGGGTCAGAGCCAGCGTCCTGGCGGGCGATCGGTGCGATGGGGTGATTGACGGGTGATGACATACGGAACTCTCTATAAGAACGATCGACCCTGGAACGACCTTGAAAGGACAGGGCTTGGCCGGAATTTACCCTGCGATGACAGTCGATTACTGACGTCGGGGAAGCCGGGCTAACGAAAAGCCGTTATCATAAGCGCCTCTTCGCCTGGCTTACCACGAACGTCATGAACGAGAACGACTACCTGATCGCTTGGGGCGTTTACGCTTTCGCTGCAATCGGCTGCCTTTGGGTAGCATTCAAGCTCACCGGCTGGATGTGGCGCTGGCTGCGCGAACCACTGCGGGTACTGGTTGCGGTGCTGTTGTTCAGCCCTACCATCATCGACCCGGTGAAAGAGCAATTCGCTCCCGCTGTGGCGATCACGGCATTGGACCTGGCCTTCAAGGTCGGCACCAATGTCTGGCGCGCAGTGTCGGATCTGGCCATGTACGCGATGATCGCGGCGGGCTTATACCTGATTTTTGTGTTGATCCGCTGGCCCATCGAAAAGCGTCGCAAGGCCAATCAGCCGTCGACCGCTGCCGAACACGTCGCTGCCGAGCCGGTCGACGACGAACCTTATGCAGCCGTTGACGACAATCGTTACGGTCGCAAACCTACTCCACCCCCTGGCGCCAGCAGCCGGGTACGGGTTGAGCCGCGCCTGTAGGCATCGCTTCGTTGGCACCGCGCCTGATTGTTCAGGCGCTCCCCGCAGTGCTGAACGGTTTGAAGCGAGATAAGCATGTGTGAACTCTTGGGCATGAGTGCCAACGTACCGACCGATATCGTGTTCAGCTTTACCGGGCTGATGCAGCGCGGTGGGCGCACCGGGCCGCATCGAGACGGCTGGGGCATCGCTTTTTATGAGGGCCGCGGCTTGCGTCTGTTTCAGGACCCTGCCGCGAGCAGCGAATCACAGGTTGCGTTATTGGTGCAGCGTTATCCGATCAAAAGCGAAGTGGTGATTGGCCACATTCGTCAGGCCAATGTGGGCAAAGTCTGCTTGTCTAACACTCATCCTTTTGCCCGCGAGTTGTGGGGCCGCAATTGGTGCTTTGCACACAACGGCCAGTTGGCGGACTTCAACCCCAGAGCGACCTTTTACCGTCCAGTGGGCGATACCGACAGCGAAGCGGCGTTCTGCGACTTGCTGAATCGGGTCCGTGAAGCGTTTCCAGAACCGATGGAAATCGAGCAGCTGCTGCCAGCACTGGTGGAAGCCTGTGCTGAATACCGCAACAGAGGCGTGTTCAATTGCCTGCTCAGCGACGGTGATTGGTTGTTTTGTTTTTGTTCCACCAAGCTGGCGCACATTACCCGCCGCGCGCCTTTCGGCCCGGCGCGGTTAAAAGACGTCGATGTGATTGTCGACTTTCAGGCTGAAACTACGGCGAACGACGTGGTCACAGTTATTGCTACTGAACCACTGACCGAGAACGAAACCTGGACGCGATATGAGCCAGGCGAGTGGAATTTATGGCGTCGCGGCGAGTGCGTGGCCCACGGCAAAGCCTGAAGGGGAAGGACCTATGCTGCGAAGCTATCTGCGATTGGTGCTGTTTACGGCGGGCTTGTTGATTGGGGTGCAGATCCCGGGCTTCATCAGTGATTACAGCAAGCGTGTCGAAGCGCATTTGATCGAGGCGCAACAGGGCCTCAATGGCTATAAAAACACGGCTCAGCAGTTTTTCAACGGCGACTTGCAAGCGTTAGTCGCTCACTACCGTGCCAGCGAAGACCCGGTGTTTCGCAGCGATGCGGACAGCCTCAACCAACTGTTGATGCGCAACCGGGCGCTGGATCAGGAATGGCAGGCAATGCAGGGCCCATGGTATGCCCGGGCCTGGCATGTAGCGACCGCCGCTAACCCGGACATTCGTCAGGAAACGCTTAACGGCTACACCTACCAAGTGTTGTTAGTCCCGGAAGTCATTGCCTGGGGCATCGTTTGCGCCTTGCTGCTGGCGCTGGTGGTGGAAAGCATCTTTCTGCTGATCGGTTGGGTCATCTTCGGCGGCCGCCGCAGAGCGCCGGTGTTGGAACGGGATCGGTAGGCGACACCGGACCCTGGGTAAACCGTATTGTCCGCCTCGCCAACACGTTGGCGAAGGCCGAATGTGATTTCTGGAAGCATCCACCCATGATGCAGTCCCCTGAAACTTCAACGCACGCAGGAGATTTCCTTTGGGCCGCCTGTTATTGAATTGCGACATAGGTGAAAGCTACGGCGCCTGGACCATGGGTCTGGATGCCGAGGTCATGCCGTTTATCGACTGCGCCAACATTGCCTGCGGCTTTCATGCCGGTGACCCCAGTGTCATGCGTAAAACCGTGAGCCTGGCGTTAGCCCATGACGTGATGATCGGCGCGCACCCGGCCTACCCGGATTTGGTGGGTTTCGGACGACGGTCAATGGCGTGCAGCGCAGCTGAGCTTGAAGACCTGCTGCATTATCAGATTGGTGCCCTGGACGGCATTTGCCGGGCGCAGGGCAGCCGTGTGCGCTACGTCAAACCCCACGGTGCGATGTACAACGACATGATGGCCAAACCCGAACAACTGCGCACCGTAATCCAGGCCATCGCCCGCTATGACCCGCAACTTCCGCTGATGCTGCTGTCCACCCGAGATAACAGCGCTGCGCAGGCACTGGGCGCTGAGTTCGGAGTGCAACTGTGGTTCGAAACGTTCGCCGACCGCGCCTACGATGGCGCGGGCCATCTGGTTTCACGGCAATTACCCGGCGCGGTTCATCATGATCCGGAAACAATTATTGCCCAGGCACTGACCCTGGCACGCGGCGAATCGCTGGTGGCTTCTGACGGCAGCGACCTGCTGTTAACCACCGATACCTTGTGCGTGCATGGCGACAACGCCAGTTCAGTGGCTGCTGTTCAGCGCATTCGGCATGCATTGGGTGAGCAGCCAGCGCCATGAAAGTGCGCATTGAAGTGGTGGCCATCGACTGCCTGATGGTGCGGCTGTTCGATGCCATCGACGAAGCCAATATGCCGTGGATGCTGGCCGCCGCGGCCCGTTTGCGCGATCACTTTGCCTGCGGTCTGATTGATCTGGTGCCGTCCTACACCACCTTGATGGTCCATTACGATTTGACGCAGCTGAGCCCCAACCAGGCCCATGAATTGATACACGCAGCGATGATCGATCTTGCGCCCGATTCGCACGCCAACGGCACAAGCCACGTGTTGCCGGTGTGGTACGACGCGACGGTTGGCCCCGAGTTGAGCTTATTGGCGAAACGCAGCGGATTGAGCATTGATCGAGTCATCGCTTGCCACAGTCAGCGTGAGTATCAGGTCTTCGCGCTGGGCTTCGCGCCGGGTTTCGCCTTCATGGGGCTAGTGGAGCAAATCATCGCCGCCCCGCGTTTGAATACTCCCCGTAAACGCGTCGCAGCGGGAAGCGTCGGTATCGCCGAGCGCCAGACCGCCGCTTACCCTGTGGCGTCGCCGGGCGGCTGGAATTTGATCGGTCGCACCCCCAGCAAACTGTTCGACCGCCAGCGTGAGGGTTACAGCTTGATGCAGCCCGGTGACCGCGTGAGCTTTGCAGCCATCGACCGCGCTGAGTTTGTTCGTCTGGGTGGCGACGACACACCTCAGGAGGCACTGACATGAGTGCCTTGTTAGTTGAAGTCAGTACGCCCCTGTGCCTGCTGCAAGATGCCGGACGTTTTGGCGTGCGCCACTTGGGCGTCACCCAGGGCGGGGCGGCGGATTGGGTGTCAATGTCGTGGGCTAACAGGCTTCTGGGTAATCCATTGGACGCGGCGGTCATTGAAGTCACCTTGGGTGGGTTGACCTTGGTCGCTGAGCAGGATTGCTGTCTGGCCTTGGCCGGTGCCGACCTGGGCGCCATGCTCGACAGCCGACCGCTTGAGCCATGGCGCAGTTTTTTCATGGGCAAAGGCCAGCGGTTGCGCTTCACCCAGCCAATCCTGGGTGCGCGTGCCTATCTTGCGGCGCCGGGTGGTTTTGATGCGCTAGCGGCGTTGGGCAGTCGCTCTACCGTGGTCCGTGAAGAACTTGGCGGGCTTGATGGGCTGGGCAAACCCTTGGCTCAGGGCGACACGCTGAGTTATTCCGGATTGGCGTTTGTCCTCCATGGGTTATCCGATCAGCAGATTCCCGATTTCAGCCTGGATACTCCGTTGGATGTAGTGCTGGGTGCGCAAATAGGTCAGTTCAGCGGGTTAAGCCTGTTCGATGCGTTCAACTGCGACTGGACCCTGGACGCCCGCGCCGACCGCATGGGTATTCGCTTGTTGGGGCCGGAGCTGAGTTATATGGGCGCGCCGATGATTTCCGAAGGCATTCCGTTAGGCGCCATCCAAATCCCCCCGGACGGTCAACCCATCGTCCTGCTCAACGACCGGCAAACCATCGGCGGCTATCCCCGGCTAGGTGCCCTGACACCGCTGTCCCTGGCCAGACTGGCCCAATGCCTGCCCGGTAGCGTCATTCGTTTGAAGCCGATACTGCAAACCACCGCGCATCAGCAGCATGTGCGCTACCTGCAAAACTTTTGTTGACACCTCAATCTCCCACTGAGCAACGCATAACTCGCTGAAATAATTAACGTGTAGGACCGGGCTTGCTAGCCATGGATCGCGAAGCGGTCCCACAAATGCCGAACCGAGTTCTAGCAGAAGGAATGCGTTCATTGGATTACGACTGCTGCGCAGCCGATCGCGAGCAAGTCGGCTCCTACAGGTACAGATGAGCTTTTGTTATCTTCCTTAACGCAAAAATGCAGTATGCGTACCTATAAATATACGACCATCATTTAAGTTTCTCCAAAGATAATGCCACTTTGGTCGTAGGTTAAATCCTACATCTTGCTCAGATATTTCCTTCCTCAGTATCAGGTCATATTTTTCAGCGGCTGGCCGTTAAATTACTTGACACTTTTGTCAGCGAGGAATGGACATGAATATTAGTCAGTCATTGCACGTCACGTTTTCAGTTGCGCCGACAGATAAAATTAATGCGAGTCAAATTAAGGAGAGCGTAGAGGTGATGGATCAGACGGACGCCGCCGGATCGCATCTGAACAAGTCCAAGCCCGACGTCATCTATTCTCCTGCTGATCTAGCGGCGCTTGTGGGGACCACTCGGGCTGACGGCTGTGTTTATGTCGAGCCGTGGGGAGATAAGGAGATTGCTGAGTTTAGTAGGATGCGAGGGCTAGAGGCGTATGCAGCCACTAGGTTAAAGGACATGAATGAGCTGTTTAACAATTTTAAGCAGTCATTATTCAGTGATTTTCCAGACGGCGCGGATAAAGTCTCCGGTTTTACAATGTCTGGGTCAGGAGCCATGCAAATAACGTGCGCTTCAAATTCTTTTGATGCGATGACGACGAAAATGCTAAATGAACGTTTAAATTCAATTCCAGGATTGGGCGTTTTAATGCTTCAGCATTCATCTGTGGTCTTGGAATGGGCTAAACTGCTGAAAGAGAAACAGGGTGAGGTTGTTGAATTAACCTTGAGCGATTTAGCGGGAGCTATAGATTATGGTTCCATTTTTTCTGACCCGGGTGGTAATGAAGAGTGGTCCAGCTCATGGAAGTCGCAGGTTTATAAACACTTTGGAGCGGCAGCTTCGTGAACTAATGGGTGAAGGGCCGAGCATGAAAGTGGAGGGTGCTCGGCCTGACATGCTTTTAGGCTAACGCTGCATGATCTGGCTGCAGATATGGGCGGTCGATATGGTTACCGTGGACCTGCTACCAATGCCTGAAGCCTTATTACCTTTGACGTACATAACCCAAGACCCAGTATTGTACTCGACGATCCAGTGATAGTTAAAGTTTCCATTATAGGTAATGAAGGGCGAGGATTTATGTCTTCCGAAACATTTTCCTATGGTGCTGTAACCTTGAGCCATTCCGGTTTTGTCTGTCATTATCTCGATAAAGTCGCTGTTTGCGGCAGACCGGTAGTCCTTAACTAAATCCAAAACGACAGTTGCGCCGTCAACAGGATAGCCTGATGAATCCTTGAGCTGTGCAGACCATATGAGATTCTGGTAAAACATTGTGGTACCCCAATAGAGTGGAAGTTTTGTGGTGTCCCATTTACTTTTCCGCTTGCGAGGTACGGGGCGGATCCAAAAATAATTTTATATCCGCTGTCTCCAGTTAATTTTTTGCTAGGCTTCCTGGAAATCCTAAGCTGGAAGTTATGAGCTCCCGATTATATCCATGTGGCCCCAGGAACTTCGGTTGCCCACTCCCCGTTGGATCTCGATTCGATATGCCAAGAAGATGTAGCAGGAATTGCCGTCAGATCTAACATAATGTTTTGTTTTCGCCATGCGAAAAAGTTGTAAATTTTTACGTCTGACCCGCTATTCGGTTTTTCAATGATTGTGTTGAGTTTGTCGGGTAATTCTATGGCAGGTACGGCTGTTGTAGCTGAAATTTCGGCCTCGCTAGCGGTTGGAAGTGTGCGTATTGTTTCAAGCGGTTCTGCGGACGAGAAAGTCTCGGCTGCCATTGCTAGCCTAGAAATCGAAATAATCAATGCGACTACTAGCGCGTTTTTACTGATAACATTTTTCATGGTTTTACCTTTTTTAATCGAATAGAGTTGCGTTCGGATGGATGTTGCCCGAATACAATGTCTAATGATTGATACGTTTTTGATTGATATCATCGCACCCATTGGCGATGAATAATGATCAGTTGTTTTTGACTGATGCCGCGAACTAATCAGTGTCTGGATGTCGTGTCAATCCGACACGCTAAAAAAAACGAGCGATGAGCGCTCGTTTTTAGTAAGAATATTCGGAACCCTATTTCACTTCGCCAAATACCGCATCCCTTCTTCCAACCCACGCAAGGTCAGTGGATACATCTGGTCGTCGATCAGATCGCGGACGATGTTGGTTGAGGTGGTGTAGGCCCAGGTGTCTTTCGGGTAAGGATTGATCCAGATGAGTTTTTTGTACTTCTCTTTGAAACGCTGCATCCAGGCGTAACCGGGTTCTTCATTCCAGTGTTCTACGCTGCCGCCAGCTTGGGTGATCTCATAGGGCGCCATGGCGGCGTCGCCGATGAAGATCACTTTGTAATCAGCGCCGTATTTATTCAGCAAATCTTGAGTGGCGGTGCGCTCGGCGCCGCGGCGCATGTTGTTTTTCCACACCGATTCATAAATGAAGTTGTGGAAATAAAAGTATTCCAAGTGCTTGAACTCGGTCTTGCAGGCGGAGAATAATTCTTCGCAGGTTTTAACGTGAGCGTCCATGGAGCCGCCGATGTCGAACAGCAACAGCAGCTTGATGGTATTACGGCGTTCCGGGCGCATCTGGATGTTTAGCAGGCCAGCGTCCCGTGCGGTGTGATCAATAGTGCCGTCGATGTCGAGTTCTTCAGCGGCGCCTTGACGGGCAAACTTGCGCAGGCGGCGCAGGGCGATTTTGATGTTGCGTGTGCCTAGCTCAACCGAGTCATCAAGGTTTTTATACTCGCGCTGGTCCCACACTTTCACTGCTTTGCCTTGGCGTTTACCGGCATCGCCGACGCGAATGCCTTCGGGGTTGAATCCGCCTGAGCCAAACGGGCTGGTGCCACCAGTGCCAATCCATTTATTGCCACCGGCGTGCCGTTCTTTTTGCTCTTCCAGACGCTTCTTGAATTCCTCGATCAACTTGTCCAGCCCACCCAGGGTCTGAATCTGCGCGCGCTCTTCTTCGGTCAATGAACGCTCGAATTCCTTGCGCAGCCAATCTTCAGGGATCAGCGCCTGGAGATGCTCATCGAGCTTTTCAAGGCCGTTAAAATAGGCGCCGAACGCTCGATCAAATTTATCGAAATGGCGTTCGTCCTTGACCAGAATCGTTCGGGCAAGAAAGTAGAACTCGTCCATGTCAGCGAAGGTAACCCGCTGTTTCAGGGCGTTGATCAAATCGAGCAGCTCACGCACCGATACCGGCACTTTGGCTGCGCGCATTTCATTGAACAGGTTGAGCAGCATGGCTGTCGCCCTTGATGTCGTGTGTCTGGACGCTGCGTGGTTAAGGCAGCTTGATTCAACTTCAGCGGTTGCCGCGGCGGCTCATGAAAGCCAGGCGTTCGAGCAGTTGTACGTCTTGCTCGTTTTTGACCAGCGCGCCCGCCAGTGGCGGAATAGCTTTAGTTGGATCGCGCTCACGCAGCACCGCTTCGCCAATGTTGTCGGCCATCAGCAGTTTTAGCCAATCCACCAGTTCCGAGGTTGACGGCTTCTTCTTCAAACCGGGGACTTTGCGCACGTCGAAGAACACGTCCAGGGCTTCGCTGACCAGTTCTTTTTTGATGTTCGGGTAATGCACATCGACGATTTTTTGTAGGGTGACGCGGTCGGGGAAGGCGATGTAGTGGAAGAAGCAGCGGCGCAAAAAAGCGTCCGGCAGTTCTTTTTCATTGTTGGAGGTAATAATGATGATCGGACGGATTTTCGCTTTGATCGTCTCGTCGATTTCGTAAACGTAGAACTCCATCTTGTCGAGTTCTTGCAGCAGGTCGTTGGGGAATTCGATGTCGGCTTTGTCGATTTCATCAATTAGCAAAATGACCCGTTCTTCAGCTTCGAATGCTTCCCACAGCTTGCCTTTTTTCAAGTAGTTGCGCACGTCATGGACTTTATCCACACCCAACTGCGAGTCGCGCAGACGGCTGACCGCATCGTACTCGTACAGGCCCTGATGAGCCTTGGTGGTGGATTTGATATGCCAGGTGATCAGCCGTGCACCGAACGACTCGGCCAGCTGTTCGGCGAGCATGGTTTTGCCGGTGCCGGGCTCGCCTTTGACCAGCAACGGCCGCTCCAGGGTGATGGCAGCATTGACCGCGAGCTTCAGGTCGTCGGTAGCGACGTAGGCGCTGGTGCCTTCAAACTTCATCTTGAAATCCTCGAAAACGGTGTCGCCGACAAGGGCGTGATAAGGGTTGCTCAATGTGCGGACTATAACGCGCAGGTTGGGCGACTGTGAACGCAGACGCTGCATTCAGTCTCTGAATGGCCCGTCACACTTTGACTCACATCAGGTAGCTGAATACTCTTGAGGTATAGCCAGACTGGCTATACCGTGTTTTGCATGTCTACTAAATAGCGATTTCGCGATAAATACCGTATTCAGTTACGCGAGAAGGATCATCTGCCGCCGCATGTTCATTTGACCGGTGGCGGTATAGACGTACTGATCTGCTTGCACCAGGTGGTGGCCATGCGTGGACAAGCGCCTGCCGCAATACTGGAGGAAGCACTGGAATGGATACGGGCTCACCAACAACAATTATTGGAGGAATGGACGCTATGGCATCCATGAAACGCCCCCGCCTGCAGGCAGTGCAGGTAACCGCTGGCTATCGGTTGGCATTGACGTTCATCAATGGCCAGCAATTTACGCTGGACCTGACCAATGATGTGGCCAGTTACCCAGGGCTGCGTCCGCTTCAGCGCGAGGGCGCTTTTGCCGACGCGCAGATGGGCGATGATGGCTGGACCGTAGAATGGCCTGAGCTGGACATCCAACTGGGCGCCGACACCCTGTATCTGGATGCCCAAGCTCAGGCAGCGACAGACGAAAACACGCGCATCTTCATTGCCTGGCGCGCCCGTACCGGTCTGCCGTTGGCTCAAGCGGCGCAGGCGCTGGGCGTGAGTACGCGCAGCATCACTCGTTACAGCAATGCGCGAGAATCTACCCCACGCACCCTGGCCTTGGCCTGTTTGGGTTGGGATGCGCTGCAGCATCAAGCGAGTAACCTGCGTCTGGCCGCCGAAGCGCCCGCTTTGTATGGCGCATCGGCCCCCGAGGGAACCGGCAAAAAACCGTAGCCCTGCTTCAAGGTGTTTTCCCGTTGTCATAACGCGCACTGAACGCTTGAACGAAACCGTTGCGCAGAATCTGCCAAAAAGCCTGAAACGCGCTGATGTCTTGTTTATGCACGCTGCCACTGAGGTCGACGCGGGTCGCAAACTGGTTTTTATTCTGGTTCTTCAATACCGCTTGGCCACCGCCGACAACGGCTTCCCAAACTGAGCGGAAGAAACCTTTGTTCTGATTTTCCACATCCTGCTGCCAGTTGAACACTTCGACATTACGCAACAGCGGTTTGATATAACCGGTCAGTTGGCCCTTGACCGCTTTGGCCTGAATCACCACATCGCCGGTGCCGGCGTTGAAGTCAAATTTCCCATAGGCCGAAGCAAAATCGTTAAGACTTTTAAGCTCGACTCCGGTAGTGCGAAAGCGGAAATCGAAATCTTCGAAATTGCTGAATGGATCAAAGGTGGCTGCGGTTTCCAATGGCGCCTTGCCCATGAGCAGGGCTTTGCCATCGAAGCGCGCTTCACGCTGGCCTTTAGCGTCCGCAACGTTGGTCAGGTTATAAAGGCTGGCGTTGACCTTATCCGCCTCAATTTTCACCTTTGGTGTCGAGGTGAAGTTGTTGAACGTTATTCGGCCGTCGCTGACCCGGACTTCATTCAGGGTGATCGGTAACAGTTTATTTAACTGATCGCGCCAATCGGTGCCTTGACCGGTCTGCGAGGCTTCCTTGTTTTGGCCGCCATCGACGAAGTTAAGCTCGGGATTGATAAAGCGTACCCTCGCCACCACGGCGTGGTCGTACCACAGGGAATGCCAGCTTACTGCGAGATCGATGACCGGGATTTTTACAAACGGGACGGGCACCTTGCCGGTGACTTTAACGATATCCAGTCCATTGATTCTATAAGCGCCGCGCCACAGGGCCAGATCGACATCGGTAACCTGGCCACGGTAATCGCCCATGTCGGCGAGTTTGTCATTGAGGTAATTACGCACCAGATAGGGCAGGGCGATCTGTAGCGCAACCAGTAAAACCACGATTACTGCAACAGTCCACAGCGCAATGCTATAGCGACGTTTCATATGAAAGTCTCCGTTTCCTTAAAGCTGTTGACTGCCCGGTTACGTATCCGTTCGCTGCACTGGACGCACACAAGCTGGCGGCATAGGCTTTGCCCATTCGAGAACGTGCACAAGGACACTGCCATGAGCCGTATTTATGCTGATAACGCCCATTCCATTGGTAACACGCCATTAGTCCAAATTAACCGTATCGCGCCACGTGGGGTCACCATCCTGGCTAAGATCGAAGGGCGAAATCCTGGTTATTCAGTTAAATGCCGCATCGGCGCCAGTATGATTTGGGACGCTGAAAGCAGCGGCAAACTCAAGCCGGGCATGACCATCGTTGAGCCGACCTCAGGCAATACCGGTATCGGCCTGGCGTTCGTGGCCGCCGCGCGTGGTTACAAGCTGATGCTGACCATGCCCGCGTCCATGAGTATCGAGCGGCGTAAAGTGCTCAAGGCGCTGGGTGCCGAATTAGTCCTGACCGAACCCGCCAAGGGAATGAAGGGCGCCATCGCAAAAGCCGAAGAACTGCTGGCCAGCGATCCATCGACGTATTTCATGCCCGGGCAATTCGATAATCCGGCGAATCCGGCGATCCATGAGAAAACCACCGGCCCGGAAATCTGGAACGACACCGACGGCGCGATTGATGTACTGGTGGCGGGCGTTGGCACCGGCGGCACCATCACCGGGATTTCGCGCTATATCAAGCACACCGAACGTAAGCCGATTTTGTCGGTGGCGGTTGAGCCCAGCGTGTCGCCGATCATCACCCAGGCATTGGCCGGACAGGAGATCACCCCAAGTCCCCACAAGATTCAAGGCATTGGCGCCGGTTTCATTCCGAAAAATCTGGATCTCTCCATGGTCGACAGGGTCGAATTGGTGACTGATGACGAAGCCAAGGCGATGGCGTTGCGCTTGATGCGCGAAGAAGGAATTCTGTGCGGTATCTCTTGCGGAGCGGCCATGGCAGCAGCAGTGCGGATGGCCGAGACTCCGGAAATGCAGGGCAAGACCATCGTCGTGATTCTGCCGGATTCGGGCGAGCGGTACCTGTCGAGCATGCTCTTCAGCGACCTGTTTACTGATCAGGAAAACCAGCAGTAAATAGTCATTGCTCACAGGCTGCTTTTTACCTGGCTCCTGAAGGCTTATCATGGCCGGCTTGGAATCCGCTTGAGTGCGCATTTCGCGAAGACGAAATGTGGAGACGGCTACTGCTGGCGGCCGTCCCGGGATCAATAACCAACAGTGCCGCGTAGTGCAATGTGATTGCCTATTTTTCAGGAGTGTTTCATGACCTTATCTCTTGCTGCCAAGGTAGCAATCCTGATGCTCTTCCTGGGGAGCACGCTGTACGTCCATTTGCGCGGTAAGGCCCGGTTGCCGTTGCTGCGGCAGTTCGTCAACCACTCGGCGTTGTTTGCCCCTTATAACGCGTTGATGTACCTGTTCTCGGGCGTGCCGTCGAAGCCGTACCTGGATCGCAGCAAATTTCCTGAATTGGACCTGCTCAAGGACAATTGGGAAGTCATCCGCGATGAAGCCATGCATTTGTTCGACGAGGGCTATATTCGCGCCGCCGCCAAGGACAACGACGCCGGTTTCGGTTCGTTCTTCAAAAAAGGCTGGAAGCGTTTTTACCTCAAGTGGTACGACAAAGCCTTGCCCTCCGCCGAGTTGCTGTGCCCAAAAACGGTAGAGCTGGTCAATCGGCTGCCCAACGTCAAAGGCGCCATGTTTGCCCTGTTGCCGGGTGACAGCCACCTGAACCCGCACCGTGACCCGTTTGCCGGTTCGTTGCGTTATCACTTGGGCTTGTCGACGCCAAACTCTGACGATTGCCGAATCTACGTCGACGGTCAGGTCTATGCCTGGCGAGACGGCCAGGACGTGATGTTTGATGAAACCTACGTGCACTGGGTCAAGAACCAGACGCCCCAGACTCGGGTGATCCTGTTCTGCGACATCGAGCGGCCGTTACGCTCGAAGTTGATGACCCGGATCAATCGGTCCATCAGTGCATTTCTCGGTCGCGCCACGGCACCGCAGAACCTCGACGATGAGCGGGTGGGCGGGATCAACCAGGCCTACGCTTACAGCAAGCGTTTCAGCAACGGATTCAGCGCTAAGGTCAAACAGTTCAAGCGGCGTTACCCCAAGGGTTACCGCATCATGCGGCCGGTGCTGGCGGTGATTGTGCTGACCTTGCTCGGTTATTGGTTGTTTGGCTGAAAACCTGATTGCAAGATGCACCGGACGCTGCCTATAGTCGGCGTCGGTGCTTATCACCAGCACCCAACCCCATTCTTACGAAGATGTGCACCATGCCTGCTTCCCACTTCGACTCTATGTTCGCCGCCGCAGCCTTGGCTGCTGCCGAACCTCGTGGGTGTCGGCAGTTGGTCTTCCGCAGCCATTACCCCCCACCTTCACCTGTGACCAGCCTGGTCGTATGCGTTGTCGCACCGCCAGGCATCGTCTTGCTGGGTTGATCGGTTCTATTTCACCGGTCCTTACGCCCGCAAAACCATTCAAACACTCACTGATTTTCGGTCTGACCGAGTCGTGACGTAGCGCATTCAGCGCGCTTGAATCACAGGTGACACTTATGTTTTTTTCACGCGAAGCCCTGGCCTCAATGGCCACGACAACCTTGTTTGTCCTGCTGTGGAGCAGCGGCGCGATTTTCTCTAAGTGGGGATTGGCCCATGCCGCGCCGTTTACCTTTCTGCTGGTGCGCTTTTCCCTCGCGCTGGTAGCACTGGCGATAGTGACCCCGTTGCTGGGGTTTAAATTGCCTGGCTCCCGCAAACCGCTGTTGTACGCAGCCGCCACCGGCGCGGTGTTATTAGGCGCTTATCAGATTTTCTATTTGCTGGCGCTGGACCTTAAGGTCACGCCGGGTGTGATGGCGACCATCATGGGCGTGCAGCCGATTCTGACGGCGGTGCTGATGGAGCGCAGTCGTTCCTGGGCACGTTTGTTTGGCCTGAGCCTGGGGCTGACTGGATTGATTTTAGTGGTCTATCAAGGCATCGGTTTGGGTGGTATGTCCCTGGCCGGCATGCTGTTTGGGCTGCTAGCGCTGGCAAGCATGACCTTTGGCTCCATCATGCAAAAACGCATCACCGATAACCCACTCGGCACCTTGCCTGTGCAATATCTCGCCGGGCTGCTGCTGTGTTCAGTGTTCGTACCGTTTCAACCGTTTCATTTTGAAATGAGTACCGGGTTTATTGTGCCGGTGTTGTGGATGGGGCTGGTGGTATCGGTGTTGGCGACCTTTCTGCTCTACCGACTGATTGCTCGCGGAAACTTAGTCAATGTGACCAGTCTGTTTTACTTGGTGCCTGCGGTCACGGCGATCATGGATTACCTGGTCTTCGGCAATCGACTGGCGCTACTGAGCCTGTTCGGCATGCTGCTGATCATCATCGGGTTGGTGTTTGTGTTCCGCAAGCCCCGAGGTGGCCAAACTGCTCGCCGGTAGAAGCCAACTTGTTGGCGAGGCTCTTCGCCTGACACGCCGCCAATAATTTCCCACGTCTCAATCCGCTGACTAAGCTCAGACCTCTGAACCCCCGCAGAGGTCTGTCTATGCCCGCCGCCGACATCGCACGGATGATCCTTGATGGCTTCGACGATTACCGTGAGCATTTTCGGCAGATCACCGACGGCGCCCGTGGGCGCTTCGAGCAAGGGCAGTGGCAGGAAGCGCAACGCGCTTCGGCAGCGCGGATCACGCTGTATGATGAGAAAGTCAGCGAAACGAGCCTCCGTCTTCGCGCGGCTTTCGATGTGGGAAGCCTATTGGCGGCGACTCGTTGGCCGTTGGTTAAAAGCGCCTACATCGACCTGATTGATCTGCGATTCGATAACGAGCTGGCGCAAACCTGGTTCAACTCACTGTTTTTCAGAATGTTCAGTCATGACCTGATCAGCGACGGCTGCATGTTCATTCATACCACACGTTCGTCATTGCCCCGTCACGGCACAACCGCACACACCCGGATTTATCGGCCCCAAGGCGAGCTGGCTAACATGCTGTGCCAGGTGTTTGCCGACTTCCCGTTCGATATTCCGTTTGCTGATTTTCCGGGAGACTTACAGCGCCTGGAAACACAGCTGCGAGAGAATCTGCCCGATTGGGTGTGCAAAGACTCGGCGTTGTGCGTCGAACTGTTTTCCTCGGTTTTGTACCGTAACAAAGGCGCTTATCTGGTCGGGCGAATCTGCACCCTGGACGACCAGTGGCCGTTGGTGATTGCGCTGCTGCACCGCGAAGGCCAGGGCATTCAAATCGATACGCTGATTACGGATGAAGCTGATGTGTCGATTATTTTCTCGTTCACCCGTTCGTATTTCATGGTCGACGTGCCGGTACCCGCTGAGTTTGTCGGCTTTCTGCAGCGGATCTTGCCAGGCAAACACATCGCCGAGCTGTATACCTCGATCGGCTTTTACAAACATGGGAAATCAGAGTTCTACAGGGCCTTGATCAACCACCTGGCCACGACTGACGATCAATTCATCATGGCCCCCGGCGTGCGTGGCATGGTCATGAGCGTGTTCACCTTGCCGGGCTTCAACACCGTATTCAAGATCATCAAGGATCGTTTTTCACCGTCGAAAAACATCACCCGCGAAACGGTGATCGAAAAGTACCGGCTGGTAAAACGTGTTGATCGGGTAGGGCGTATGGCTGATACCCAGGAGTTTTCTGACTTTCGCTTCCCCTTGAGCAAGTTTGCCCCGGACTGTCTCGCCGAACTGCTGGAAGTCGCGGCGGGTACGGTGGAAGTTCAAGGCGATACCGTGCTGATCCGTCATTGTTGGACTGAACGGCGAATGACACCGTTGAACCTGTACCTGGAGAACGCCACCGCCGCTCAGGTACATGAGGCATTGGAGGACTATGGCTTGGCGATCAAGCAACTGGCGGCGGCGAATATCTTTCCCGGCGACATGCTGTTGAAGAACTTCGGCGTGACCCGTCACGGTCGGGTGGTGTTTTACGACTATGACGAGATCTGTTTTTTGACCGAAGCCAACTTCCGCCATATCCCGGAGCCGCGCACCCCTGAAGACGAAATGTCTGCCGAGCCCTGGTACTCCATCGGCCCACTGGATGTGTTTCCGGAAGAGTTTCCGCCGTTCCTGTTTGCAGACCTGAACCAGCGGCGGCTGTTCGCGACGTTACATGGCGAACTGTACGACGCCGATTACTGGAAAAGCCTGCAGCAAGCCATTAGTGCCGGGAAAGTCATCGACGTGTTTCCGTACCGGCGCAAAGGGCGAATGACACCCTGATTTCTGTGAACCTCTGTAGGAGCCAACGTGTTGGCGCGGCGGTAGATATTAACCTGCCTGTTAACCCAAACTCACATGCCGACTCAGCAGCGCTCTTAACGCCGCTGGCTTGACCGGTTTTGACAGGTAATCAAGCCCGGCGGCATGGATGTGTGCCACCAGTTCAGGACGGCCGTCGGCGCTGATGACTACGCCTGGCACCGGCTCGTCCATGCGGGTACGTAGCCACGCCATTAGCGCAGTGCCGGTTTCACCTTCGTCCAAGTGATAGTCGACCAGCACCAGTTGCGGTCGCACGCCATCGCTCAACAGCGCCTCGCATTCACTGCGATTACGGGCGGTCCACACCTGACATCCCCAGCGTGTCAGAAGACTGTTCATCCCAATCAGGATGCTGTCTTCGTTGTCGATGCACAGCACATGGGTGCCGCTCAGTGGCTGGCTTTTAACCGGGGAGGGCGCTGGCACCGTGGCTGTTTGACTGCTGGCGAGCGGCACCGTCACGCTGAACACACTGCCTTTGCCCGGCCATGAGCGGACTCGCAAATCATGCCCAAGAACGCGACACAAACCGTCGGCAATCGCCAGACCAAGGCCCAGACCTTTCTCGGCACGGGTTTGATGGCTGTCCAAACGCTTGAACTCCTCAAAAATAACCTGACGTTTGTCCTCCGGAATGCCAGGGCCACGGTCCCACACTTCAAGGCATAGCTGGCCTTTGCGGCGCCGAACACCCAGAAGAATGGGGCCTTGGGCATAGCGAAAAGCATTGGTCAGAAAGTTTTGCAGAATTCGCCGCAGCAACTTCATGTCGCTGTCGACCCGCAGCTGCGTGCCGCGCAAACGAAACTTCACGCCTTGCTCCTTGGCCAACGCTTTGAACTCGGCGCCCAAGGTATCGAACAATGCATTCAGCGCAAACGGCTGGCGGACAGGCGTGATCTTGCCGTTTTCCAAGCGGGAAATATCCAGCAGGTCACTGATTAAATCCTCCGCGGAGCGTAGCGAGGTGTCCAAGTGCTGCACCAATTGTTGAGCGTCGCTGGAGAGCCCATCGTCCTGATGAGAAAGCGCAGCGGAAAAGAGCCGCGCAGCATTCAGCGGTTGCATCAAATCGTGACTGACCGCTGCGAGAAAACGGGTTTTCGATTGGTTGGCGGTTTCCGCTGTGCCCTTGGCTTCGGTCAGCGCCACGTTCAATTGAGAGAGTTCGTGGGTGCGTTCGATTACCCGTTGCTCAAGGCTTTCGTTAGCGCCCTTGAGGGCCTGCTCGGCCTCGCGGAACGCCGTAATGTCAGTGAAACTCATGACGAAACCGCCGCCTGGCATGGGGTTGCCGATCAGTTCAATGACCCGACCGTTGGGGAACAAGCGTTCCGAGGTATGCGCCCGACCTTGGCGCATCCAATGCAGCCGGCGCGCCACATGCACCTCGGCTTCGCCTGGTCCGCACAGGCCGCGTTCAGCGTTATGACGAATGATGTCGGCAATCGGCCGGCCCACGCTGATCAGCCCTTCCGGGTAATTGAACACTTCCAGGTAACGGTGATTCCAGGCCACCAGCTTCAGCGACTGATCCACTACGCTGATGCCCTGGGTGATGTTTTCAATGGCCCCTTGCAGTAGCGCCCGATTGAATTGCAGCACTTCTGACGCCTCATCGGCGATCCGCACCACGTCCTCGAGCTGCATTTCGCGGCCTTCGATGGCCGCCTTGACCACGGCTCGGGTCGACGACGCGCCCAGCACACCGGCCAGCAGTCGTTCGGTATGAGCGATCCAGTCGCCATCGGCGTTTTGATTCGGGTTAAACCCTTTGCCTTGACGGTAGGCGAAGCGAATAAAACTTTGTCTGGCGCGCTCTTCACCCACAAAACGTGCCGATAAGGTCAGCAAGTCTTCAATCTGCACAGCCAGCAACGAACGGTTGCGCGGACGGGCGCTGATCTCCTGGCCGATAAAACGTCCCGCTTGCCAATGCTCGGAAACCCGGGTGCGTGACAACACCGAGACCCAGGCAAACAGGGTGAAGTTACCCGCCAGCGACAGCACCACGCCTTGGGTCAACGGGGTAATCGGCAGGTGGAGCGGGTTGCTGTGCAGCCACGCCAACCCCGGAAAACTGCTCAGCGACCAGCCCAGGCTGATGGCGGCAATCGGCAGGACCAAGGTGTAGAACCACAGAAACGTTCCCGCCGCCAATCCGGCAAACACACCGCGACGGTTGGCTTGCTTCCAATACAGCGCACCGAGCATCGCCGGGGCCAGTTGGGTAATCGCGGCGAAGGCGATCTGGCCGATGGTCGCCAGACTGGCCGTCGAGCCCAGTAGCCGGTAGCAGACATACGCCAGCAGCAGAATCACCACAATGCTTACGCGGCGCACCGACAGCATCCACTGACGAAACACCTCGAACGGGCGCTCTGCGGTTTGTCGACGCAGCAACCAAGGCAGCAACATGTCGTTGGAAACCATGGTCGACAGCGCCACACATTCAACGATCACCATGCCCGTCGCCGCCGACGCGCCGCCGATGAATGCCAGCAATGCCAGCACCGGATGCGCTTGCGCCAAGGGCAGACTGATCACAAACGAGTCGGGCAGCACCGAACTCGGCAGCATCATCTGTCCGGCCAAGGCGATGGGCACCACGAACAGCGCCGCCAATGCCAGATAAGCCGGGAACACCCATTTCGCCAAGCGTAAATCCTGTGGCTCGATGTTTTCCACCACGATCAAGTGGAATTGCCGTGGCAGGCAGATCATGGCCATCATCGCCACGCCGGTCTGGACCACCAGGGATGGCCAATTGACCGTTTCTTTCCAGTACTCTTCCAGGCGCGGCGCGAGCATTGCCTGACTGAACAGGTCGTCGAAACCGTCATACAAGCCGAAGGTGACGAAGGCGCCGACGGCGAGAAACGCGAATAACTTGACCAGCGCTTCGAACGCAATCGCCAGCACCATACCGCGATGGTGTTCGGTGACGTCGAGATTGCGGGTGCCAAACAGGATGGTGAACAGGGCAAGGACCAACGAAACAATCAGCGCGGTATCTTGAGCGCGAACGCCAGTGGATTCAGCCACTGCACCGATCAACAGGTTCACGCCCAGGACGATGCCTTTGAGTTGCAACGCGATGTAGGGCAACACCCCCACCAGGCAGATCAACGCGACCACCACTGCCAGCGATTGCGATTTGCCATAGCGCGCCGCGATGAAGTCGGCAATGGAAGTGATGTTCTCCTGCTTGCTGATCATCACCATCTTTTGCAGCACCCACGGCGCCAGCATCAGCAGCAATATCGGCCCGAGGTAGATCGGCAGAAACGACCAGAGTTGTTCCGCTGCCTGACCGACAGCACCGAAAAAAGTCCAGCTGGTGCAATACACCGCCAATGACAGGCTGTAGACCCATGCGCGAATACGTGGCGGCAGCGGCGTACTGCGCCGGTCGCCATAGAAGGCGATGGCGAACATGATGGCCATGTAAGCAAGGGCGACCGCAGCAATCAGCCCGCTGGACAACGACATGTAAAGCTCCCATTAGCGCCAGCGCTCTGAACAGCACAGGCGCGACAGTTTCGCATGATGCCTGGGCTTAGTCTGTGTCGACCAAGGTCGGTGACGGGTAATCAGTTCTTACTTATCTACAGGGGTTGTATTTCGCCGGACAGCGCGGCGGTGAAGGCGGATCGTTATATAGGCAAAACAGATGACCTATAGCGAAACTACCCGTTATATAGATAGATGATCCTGCTATATGCTTTTTCCACCTCATCAGGGGACAGGAGATCAGCATGCCCATTCTCGATATACCTCGCCCATTCAGCCAGTTGAACCGCCCTCGAGAGGTGATCCGCCAGTTCACCCCGAATTGGTTCGCCGCTACCATGGGCACCGGCGTTCTTGCGCTGGCCCTGGCGCAATTGGCGACGCACATCCCCGGCTTGCTTCACGTTGCCGAGGGGCTGTGGTTAGTTAATATTGGCCTGTTTGTGTTGTTCAGCCTGTTATACGCAGCGCGTTGGGTGCTTTTTTTTGACGAGGCGCGCCGTGTGTTCGGCCACTCTACGGTCTCGATGTTCTTTGGCACCATTCCCATGGGCTTGGCGACCATCATCAACGGTTTTCTATTATTCGGTCTGTCACGTTGGGGCAACGCTGCAGTCTCTATCGCTGAAGTGTTGTGGTGGCTGGACGTTGCCATGGCACTGGCCTGCGGTGTGTTGATTCCGTTCATGATGTTCACCCGTCAGGAGCACAGCATCGACCAGATGACCGCCGTGTGGCTGTTGCCCGTCGTCGCTGCCGAGGTGGCAGCGGCCAGTGGTGGGTTGCTGGCACCACACTTGGCCGACACCGCATCACAGTTCGGTGTGTTGATCACCAGTTATGTGTTGTGGGCGTTCTCGGTGCCAGTGGCGTTCAGCATTCTGACGATTTTATTGTTGCGCATGGCCCTGCATAAACTGCCCCATGAAAACATGGCTGCTTCGAGTTGGCTGGCGCTGGGTCCGATTGGTACAGGAGCGTTGGGCATGTTGGTAATGGGCGCGGACGCCCCGGCGATCTTCGCCGCTAATGGCCTGCCGGGCCTGGGTGAAATTGCTGACGGCATCGGTCTGGTGGCAGGGATTACCTTATGGGGTTTTGGCCTGTGGTGGATGCTGATTGCGATGCTGATTACCTTGCGCTACCTGCGCACCGGCATACCGTTCAACCTTGGTTGGTGGGGCTTTACCTTTCCGTTGGGGGTTTATGCGTTGGCCACCTTCAAGCTCGCGGCGCGGCTCGATCTGACGTTTTTTTCGGTGATGGGCGGCGTGTTGGTCATCTGTCTGACCCTGCTGTGGGTCATCGTCATGAGTCGCACGGTTCGTGGCGCTTACAAAGGTGAACTGTTCGTTTCGCCGTGCATTGCTTCGCGGGGTCGATAACGTTCCCTCATTCTTTGAAAACAGCTTGCAACAGAACCGGACGCGTCCTATCGACATCTGCGTGCTGAACGTTTTCAATGTCGGCCACTGAAAAGCCGTGTGCGGCGTAATGGGATGCAAGGTCGATGAGTCAACAATCGCAATTCAACTTGCTGGGGAAACGGCGCTTTCTGCCGTTTTTCATTACTCAGTCCCTCGGGGCTTTTAACGACAATGTCCTTAAGCAATCACTGATCCTGGCCATACTCTACAAACTCAGCATCGAGGGTGATCGCTCCATATGGGTCAATCTTTGCGCGTTACTGTTCATCCTGCCGTTCTTTTTGTTTTCAGCGCTGGCTGGGCAGTTCGGTGAGAAATACCCCAAGGACGCATTGATCCGCCTGATCAAACTGGGCGAGATCGGGATCATGATGGTCGGCGCCACGGGCTTTATGCTCGATCATCTGTCGATGATGCTACTGGCGCTGTTCGCCATGGGTACCCACTCGGCGCTGTTCGGTCCGGTGAAATATTCGATTCTGCCGCAGCACCTGCACGAGAATGAGCTGGTCGGTGGCAACGGCCTGGTGGAGATGGGCACTTTCCTGGCGATTCTCGCCGGAACCATCGGTGCCGGGATCATGATGTCCTCTGCCCATTACGCCCCCATCGTTGCCACCGCGTTGCTGTTGGTGGCCTGTCTCGGTTACATCGCCAGCCGCAGCATTCCGCGCGCAGCGGCCGCCTCGCCGGAAACCCGCGTCAACTGGAATATTTTCAGCGAATCCTGGGCGACCTTACGCCTGGGCCTGGGACAAACGCCGGCGGTGTCGCGCTCGATTGTCGGCAACTCTTGGTTCTGGTTTGTCGGCGCGATTTATCTGACGCAGATTCCGGCTTATGCGAAAGACTGGCTGTACGGCGACGAAACCGTCGTGACTTTGATCCTCACGGTGTTTTCCATCGGCATCGCCGTGGGCTCGATGCTCTGTGAGCGCTTGTCCGGGCGTAAGGTCGAGATAGGACTGGTGCCGTTTGGCTCAATGGGTTTGACCCTGTTTGGCCTGTTGTTGTGGTGGCACTCGGGCAGCTTTCCGCAAAACGTCCAGGCCAACGACTGGCTGGCAGTGCTCTCAATAGGGCAGGCGTGGTGGGTATTGTTCGACGTGTTAGGTATCGGCATCTTTGGCGGCTTTTATATCGTCCCGTTGTACGCCTTGATCCAATCGCGCACCGTGGAGAAAGAACGTTCGCGAGTCATCGCAGCGAACAATATTCTTAACGCGCTGTTCATGGTGGTGTCGGCCATCGTTTCGATTGTGTTGCTCAGCGTGGTCAAACTGTCGATCCCCCAACTGTTTTTAGTCATATCGCTGATGAACATCGCAGTGAACGTGTACATCTTTAACATCGTTCCCGAGTTCAGCATGCGCTTCATGATCTGGCTGCTCAGCCATTCCATGTACCGCGTTGAACACCGCAACCTTGAGCTGATTCCAGACGAAGGCGCGGCATTATTAGTGTGCAATCACGTGTCGTTTGTTGATGCGCTGTTGATTAGTGGCGCGGTGCGGCGGCCGATCCGTTTTGTGACTTATTACAAAATCTATAACGTGCCGGTGCTGAATTTTATCTTTCGCACAGCGGGCGCGGTGCCGATTGCCGGGCGTAACGAAGACCTGTTGATCTACGATCAGGCGTTCAGGAAAATCGCCGAGTACCTGAAAGGCGGTGAGTTGGTGTGCATCTTTCCCGAAGGCAAACTGACGACCGATGGCGAGATAAACGAATTTAAAAGTGGCTTGACCCGCGTACTGCAAGACACACCGGTGCCGGTGATTCCGTTGGCCTTGCAAGGGTTGTGGGGCAGCTTTTTCAGCCGCGACCCGAACAAGGGGGTTGTTCGTCGATTGTGGTCGCGAATTACCCTGGTCGCCGGGCCTGCGGTGTCTGGCGATGCAGCGTTACCGGCCAGATTGCAGGCGCAGGTGACCGAGTTGAGAGGCGCGATTCGATAGCCCGGATATCCGTCTCAACTGCTCAACTTCAACCCCAACAAACCACACACAATCAGCCCAACGCTGGCTAAACGAATCAGCGCCATGGATTCGCCAAACAGAATGATCCCGGCGATCACGGTGCCAACTGCACCGACGCCGGTCCAGATTGCATAGGCGGTGCCCAGCGGCAATTCTTTCATGGAAAGGCCCAGCAAACTGAGGCTGACAATCATCGCGGCGATGGTGAGGGCTGTGGGCAGAGGGCGGGTAAATCCATCGGTGTATTTCAGGCCGACGGCCCAACCGACTTCAAACAGACCGGCGAAAACAAGAATGATCCAGGACATGATGACCTCCAGACAAGAGGTCGTCCTCGAAGTGATTTTCTGGCGGAACAGTCAGGTCGTCCTGGCTGTGGGCAATATTTTGCACATTACCGGGCCAAGGGCAAGCCTTCGTGCTGCATCAGGCTGGCGATTTCCCTCTGAGGAGCCAACGCGTTGGCGAGGCGTTCTACCTGACCCGCCGCATCACGCCTCTCGCCAACACGTTGGTTCCTATAGGATGCGACACGGTTTAGGACTACGCCTTCGCCTCAGCCGCCCGCCGATCCGCCTTTTCACTCATCCGTCGGAAGTAAGTCGATAGCAACGCCCCCGATATGTTGTGCCAAACACTGAACAACGCACTGGGCACCGCTGCCAGTGGCGAGAAGTGTGCGCTGGCCAGTGCGGCCCCCAGTCCGGAGTTTTGCATGCCGACTTCCAGTGACAGCGACTTACGCTGGGCCAGTGGCAGTTTGAACAGCTTGCCGGTGAAGTAGCCCAGTACGAAACCGAAGCTGTTGTGCAGGATCACCACGGCCATGATCAACAACCCGGATTCAGCTATTTTCGCCTGACTGGCCGCAACCACTGCGGCGACGATCATCACGATGCTGACCACAGACACCAGCGGCAACACGTCTTCTGCGGCTTTCACCCGTGCACCCAGAACCCGCTGCGCGACGACACCGAGAACGATAGGCAGCAGCACCAGTTGAAGAATGGACCAAAACATTTCCATGAACGACACCGGCAACCAGGCCGAGGCCAGTAGCCAGATCAATGCCGGCGTCATCAGTGGGGCGAGGAGGGTGGTCACAGCAGCGATGGCTACCGACAACGCCAAGTCTCCACGGGCCAGCCAGGTCATGACGTTGGACGACGTCCCGCTTGGGCAGCAGCCCACCAGAATCACACCGACTGCGATTTCAGCGGGCAGGTGAAACGCCTGGCACAACAACCAGGCCACACCGGGCATGATCACGAAATGCGCGATCACGCCCAAAGCCACACGCCACGGATGGCGGGCGACTTCTGAAAAGTCATCAAGCTTGAGCGTCAGGCCCATGCCGAACATCACCAGGCCGAGTAGCGGCACGATGGCGCTTTTCAAACCGATAAACCATTCGGGCAGCAGAAACGCCAACACTGCAAACAGCAGCACCCAATAAGCGAAGGTATTACCGACGAAGCGACTCAACGTAGCCAAAGCACGCATGGTCCGTTCCTTTTTATAAGAAGAAAGCGTGCGCTACCGTTAGTGGTAGCGCACAAACGCACTGACTGTTTGCTGCTTAGATGCCTTGTGGCAGTTCTTCGCCGCCCAACGCTTCGAACAATTCCGGCAGGAATTCACCGAAGGTCAGCATCATTAACGTGAAACTTGCATCCAATTGGCCGAGGGCTTCTTCACCGCCGTTTTGTTCCGCTTCATCGGTCAGCAGGTCTTCGAACTTCAGGCGCTTGACGACCATTTTGTCGTCGAGGACGAAAGACAGCTTGTCCTGCCAGGCCAACGACAGCTGGGTGACCACTTTACCGGTGCTTAAATGCAGCTGGATTTCTTCGCTGGTCAGGTCCTGGCGTTTGCAACGGACGATGCCGCCGTCTTCATGGGTATCACGCAGTTCACACTCGTCGAGCACGAAGAAGTGGTCAGCGGCTTTCTGGGATTTGACCCACTCGGTCATGGTCGCGCTAGGCGAAACTTTCACGGTCAACGGACGCACCGGCAACGAGCCGATCACCTCCCGCAACGTAGAAAGCAAGTCTTCGGCGCGTTTCGGGCTGGAGGCGTTGACCAGAATCAGACCTTGTTTTGGCGCAATGGCCGCAAAGGTCGAACCGCGACGGATAAAGGCGCGAGGCAAGAAGGCTTGAATGATTTCGTCCTTAAGCTGATCTCGCTCCTTCTTGTAGACCTTACGCATTTGTTCGGCTTCGATCTCTTCGATCTTTTCCCTTAATGCGTCATTCACAACGCTGCCAGGCAAAATCCGATCTTCTTTACGCGCGGCGATCAGCAGGAAGTCGCCGCTGACGTGGACCAAAGGAGCATCCTCACCTTTACCGAAGGGAGCGACGAAACCGTAAGTGGTCAACTCCTGGCTGGCACATGGGCGGGCCGGTTTGGTCGCCAATGCGGTTTCCAGCGCCTCAGCATCAAAAGGCAAATCTTGGGTCAGGCGATAGACAAGCAGGTTTTTGAACCACATGGGGTGAATCTCTCCTTTATACAAAGGGGGGCATTATTCCCTCCTCAGCCCCTGCGGCCAACCCTGTGCTAAGCCTTTGGCAGGATTAAAAAAATTATTTAACAAAGTGCTTGCCAGAGGTGGGGTCGCTATATAGAATGCGCGCCACACCGAGAGTGAAGGGTGATTAGCTCAGCTGGGAGAGCAGCTGCCTTACAAGCAGCGGGTCGGCGGTTCGATCCCGTCATCACCCACCAATTCCTTCTCAGTGTTACGCGCAGCGGTAGTTCAGTCGGTTAGAATACCGGCCTGTCACGCCGGGGGTCGCGGGTTCGAGTCCCGTCCGCTGCGCCATATTCCGCTTCAAGGCCCTTGAACTCCTTGAAGCAAAAAAGAGCGACCTTAGGGTCGCTTTTTTTTGTCTGAAATTTAGCTAAAGCCATTCCCGTTCTACCGATTGCCGCAAAGCCGCAAAGCCACAAAAGAATGAAGTCAGGCCTGGCGCTTGCTGCGCATCCGCGTGACCTGGCGCTCAAACGTTTCGAACGACCAGCGTTGGGTCAGCGCTTCCAGCATCATTTGCTGCCCGGTCTGCGGCGCAAGCCCCTTGAGTGGCGGGTCGGTATCCAGATTGGTCGGGAAGGCATAGCCGTCAGCCGCTGTGGCAATCACCGCCGCGAGCCCCTGGGCATTCGTTTCACCCTGTTCCATATGCCGGAGCAGCGCGGGATACAGCACCAACATCATTCGGTCGCGGTCCAGGGTTTCCATGGGTTTGCCAAATGCCGAGGAAATTTGCAGCAGGTTGGCCATTCGGTGCTGGTCAGTGGTGCGGTTAGTCCCTGCCGCATGAAACAGCGCGGGGTTGAAAAACAGCATGTCGCCCTTGCTCAAGGGCAGTTGCACCGCGTGTTCTTCGAAGTACCCAATAAACTCATGTCGACGCCACGCCAGGTAGCCCAGGTCGTACTGCTGAGAGAACGGCAGTAGCAGCGTCGGGCCGGTTTCTACTGGCATCTCGGTGTGGGCAATAGCCCCTTGCAGGGTCAGGTATTGCGATAACACATGCAGCGGCAGTGGAAACCGCCCGACCTCGGCGACGGTTTGAAAACCCATGTGGTAATCGCGATGGGGCTGTTGCGCCTGGCCGCCGGGGTGTACCACGTTGACTTGGGCGGTGATTTGAAAACCCGGTCCTAACCATGATTCGGCAATCAGCCCAATCAACGGGTTGGCGTAGTACTCGATAAACGACTCGGGGGACTTCATCGCAGCTTTTTGCAGCGAGTTCCAGATGCGTCCGTTGGCCCCGGCTTTGGCGAAATGATCGGCGGCAACGCTTTGCCTGGCTTCGTCGGCGAAAATCGCTTCGAATACCTGGCTGTGTCGATCCACCAGCCGGTGATCGCTGTAGGCCTGACGAACCACCATCACGCCGGGGCCTTGGCGGAATAGCACATGCAGCTCGCTCATCAATGCCGTTGGGTTGCCATTCAGCGCCTCACGCAGGGTGTTTGCCTCGTAGATCGGCACCTTATGTTGCACATCAGCGCAATGCGGATAATTCAGCGGGTCCACCGCCTGCTCGCACAGGGCAGTAAAGTCCCGAAGCGCCACGGAGTCTTCTTGCACAAAGGTGCAGGAAGTCGATTTCAACGGATTCATGGCCGGTCTCCAGCCTGTGCTCCTGAACCAGCAAGCGACAGCGGAGCGGCGGGGCGCGGGCTAGGGCCGTCGCCGCAGCCGATGACGCCTTGTTCCAGGTCGATCACGGCACCGGTCATCATTCCCGACTCTTTAGACAGCAGGAAGGCGACGCTTTGCGCTACTTCCTCAGGCTTGAGCAGGCGACCAAAAGGCTGCTGTTGTTCACTGGCGGCCAACCAGCCGTCTTGCGCGCCGTGGTACTGACGCTGAATTTCATCCTCGTGGGGCGTGTCCATCCAGCCGATATTCAGGCCGTTGACCCGAATTCGATTGCGCAATGCGCTAAACGCGACGTTCTTGGTCAAGATCGCCAGGGCACCTTTAGACGCTGCATACGCGGTGAGAAACGACTGGCCACCATGCCCGGTGACGCTTTGGATATTGACGATGGAGCCTTCGACCTGGGTGCTGATCATCAGCTTGATGGCTTCTTGGATCAGAAAAAACGGCGCCCGCACGTTGACTGCGAAGATCCGGTCGAACAGTTCTGGTGAGGTGTCGAGAATGGTGCCGCGGTCCGACATTCCGGCGCAATTGACCAAGCCGTGCAGGGTGCCAAAGTGCTGGCGGGCCGCATCAATTACCCCACGGCAGTCATCGACGCGTTCCATGTCGGCCTCGACGAAAAACGCTGGGCAATCGAGCGCTGTCAGTTGCCGCGCTTGCTCTTCACCTTTGCCCCGGCTACGCCCGCAGATAATCAAACCGGCGGCGCCACGCTGGGCCAAGGTGCGGGCCACTGCTGCGCCAAGCCCTTGAGTGCTGCCGGTTACGACAAAATATTGCCCAGTGAACGGGGCTGAGAGATTGGCTTCGGACATGGGTTTCTCCGTTGATTTTATTGTTGTCAGAACGGTGCAGTGGAGGCCGATGGGGTAAAGCTATGTTCGGCTATACACCTGACGGAACAGAGACTAGCATTACGGGAACCTCACAATGGCCCGAACAAACCTCATAAAAACCTCAGCCGCAGGCGTCTGCACACCATGCTCAGCCGTGCCAAACGATTCTCCATCAAGCAAATTGCGACTCAGGCGGGCGTCAGTAAAGCCACCGTTGACCGCGTGCTGCATCAGCGCGGAAGCGTTCATTACCAAACCAATCGGCGTATCGAACAGGCCCTGGAGGAACTCGAGGCTCAGGAGAAAACCGGATTGGCCGTGGGTCGAACTTTTCATATCGACGTGATCATGCACACGCCGAAACGCTTCAGTAATGCGGTGCAGGTGGCCATGACCACGCAGTTGGGCGGGCTGGCGCCGTTCCGGATTTACCCTCGATTTCATCTGTTCGAAGACATCGACCCGCAGCAGATGCATGACTTGATCCTGCGCTGCGCCGAGATTGGCAGTCAGGGCGTGGTGCTCAAGGCCGCCGATGAGCCGCAGATCAATCTGGCGGTAAATCAACTCACCGCTGCCGGGATTCCGGTGGTGACCCTGGTGACTGATTTACCGCAAAGCGAGCGCATTGGTTATGTGGGCATGGACAACCGCACGGCCGGGCAGACTGCTGCGTATTTGCTCTCACGGTGGCTCGACTCCAGCCCGCAGGAAGTGGCCGTGGTGTTCAGCAGTGATCGTTTTCGCGGGGAAGAGGAGCGCGAGATGGGCTTTCGCATGTGGCTACGTAAACGTGCACCCCACCTTCGGGTGCTGGACATCAGCGGCGGTTACGGCGTTTACGAGCCAACCTTCAAGCGCGTGACAGAGGAGCTTAACGCCCATTCCGAACTGAAGGCGGTGTACAGCGTCGGCGGTGGTAATCGAGCAATCGTCGATGCCTTCGCCGCGCTTGGTCGACCCCTAGAGGTGTTCATCGGTCACGATCTGGATGAAGAAAATCGCCAGCTGCTGGCAGAAGAAAAAATCGCAGCGATCATTGATCACAACCTGAACATTGATGCCCGACACGTATTTCTGCACATTCTGCAGTTTCACCGATTGTGGAAAACCGGTCCTATTCCTTCTTCAGAGGTACAGGTAGTGACCCCGTTCAATTTGCCCAACTAATGCGCTCAAACGCCTGAGCAACAATAAACAAAGGAGTTCGATCATGTTACGTATCGCTGTCCTCGGTGCCGGCCGTATCAGTAAGATCCACGCGGCCAACGTCGCCGCCAACCCCCGAGCCAACTTGTTGGTGATTGCCGATCCGTGGCGCGAAGGGGTCGATGCGCTCAGCGCGCAGTTTGACTGCGAGGCCGAGTACGATTGCGCGGCGGTGATGGAGCGGCATGACATCGACGCCGTGGTGATCGGTACGCCCACTCATACCCACATCGATTTGATGTTGAAGGCCGTGGCCAATGGTAAAGCGGTGCTGTGCGAGAAACCCATTGATCTGGATACCGACAAGGCGCGCCATGCGGTGAATGAGGTCGAACGCCTCAAGGGTAAGGTAATGCTCGGTTTCAACCGGCGTTTTGATCCCGACATGCTGGCCCTGCGCAAGGCCATCGCCGCTGGGCACATTGGCGAAGTACGGCAGGTCATTATCACCAGTCGAGACCCAGGACTGCCGTCCCGTGAATACCTGGCGCATTCCGGAGGGATTCTGCGGGACATGACCATTCACGATTTCGATACCGCCCGCATGTTGCTGGGGGAAGAACCCACCGAAGTCACGGCCATTGCCAGCCGACTGGTGGATACGGGATTGGTGGAGATCGACGATTACGACAGTGTCATGGTGCTGTTGCGTACAGCTTCCGGTAAGCAATGCCACATCAATTGCTGCCGCGAAGCGCTGTATGGCTACGACCAGCGGGTGGAAGTGTCGGGTGCCAAAGGCATGCTGCTTAACGACAACCATCGATCAAGCACGCTGCGGCTCTGGAACGCTGCCCAGACCGAGGCCCGCGAGCCGTTGTTGAATTTTTTCCTGGAGCGTTATGCCGAGGCCTACCGTAACGAGCTGGATCATTTTATCGATGCGCTCAACAACGACACACCGCTGCCTACCAGCGCGCGGGACGGTCTGTATGCGTTGCGGTTGGCGGATTGTGCGCTGGAGTCGATCAACACCGGGCGGACAGTGAAGGTGAGTTATTAGTTCTCGGTCGTCAAAGACCGGTAGGAGCCCACCGGTAGGAGCGAACTTGTTCGCGAATGAAGCGACGCGGTATGTCTGATGCACCCTTACTGCTCGGCGTTGCGACTGTGCCGGTACTCGCTCACCGCTTCGTACACCGCTTTGCGCAGGCGGTTGATGCCGCCAATCGGTCGGTGTTCAGCGATGCCGAACCAAGGATCGAATGACTGGTTATCGCACGCCAGATTAAGCGCTGGGGTATCGAAGTCCTGCGCGGGAATTCGCACCTTGGCCACGGTCTCGAAGGGTGCATCGCTTTCTTTCCATTCGATACTGGTGTCTTCGATGGGCATGAATTTGCCTGGGTCCTGCCGTTGGATCTGCAGCACGAAACACGCGGGCATCCGATCTGCCGACAACTGTTGATTCAGGGCGCTGCGCAAGAAGTTCGGCAACTTTTGGTTCTGCGGCGGCAAGCTGTACTGGGGGCAACTCTGCGGGTCTGGCGCGACCCTGAACTTGGCGTTGGCGGCGCCATATTTATACGGCGATACCGAATAATAAGTGCTCTCGGTCGGACTGTTTGGCGCCGGCGCCAGAGTACTCAGGGCGATGAACAGATGGCGGACTTGCCACGTGCGCGGGTCCCAGCCTGGAAAAAACGCTTGCGCAGTTTGCCCGGCGGCTTGGGCGGCAATGTTTTGCGCATATTCAGCGACGTCACTGACGAAGAAATTGGGATGGTTGAACATCACAAAATCCTGCTCGCCGCGCCCTTGTTGCTGGGCCAACAGTTGCGCACCGGGCACATCCATCAGTTTGATCGCCATGCCGCGAGCGTCTTTGGCACTGTCCATCTGGGGATAAGCATTGCCGTTTGAGAGGCGCATCGACGCGTGCCAGATCTTTCCGGGCTCAGCGAAGACGCCCTGGCGCAGCGCCGGGGCGAGGTCATTCATTACTTGAACCTCCGCCTTCACGCAGCCATGGGCTTTGGCATGGGCATCGCGCAGATACCGTGTGCTTTCCCGATGTTGATCGACGACGCTGATCGCAGTCTGGATGATGCCTTGGGTCATGGCGGATTCGCCGGGCGGAATTTGCTCCTGGGCTGAGACGGGGCCGCGGTGGTGCCATGAAAACCACGCGGTCGCCAGCACCCAGCCGATCAAGCCGAGCGCCAGCAGTAGCAGGAAAACTTTTCCCAGAAGCGCTCCGAGGCGAACCCAAAGGGTGGTCAGCATGTGTTGATCCTTGTGCAATTCAGGCTGCGTGAAAACTACTGCAGCTGAGTGTCGAGTGGGCCGCCGATTACCTTCAGGTACTCCACCAGCGCCCAGCGTTCTTCAGGCTGCAGCAGCCGGCCAATGACGCCGTTGCCAAGTGGGCCCGTGCGAAATTCATGGCCGCTGTTGTGGTTGCCGGAGATTTTTGTGTCAAACAGAAAGGCACCGGCGAAATTTTCGGTGCTATAGCCCACATGTCGCGGATCGAACTCGACACTGCCGGTATAGAAGGTCGCCGCACGTTCATCCTGAGGCGAGAGCAATTGATAGAGGCTTGGGACCGACCCGTTATGCAGGAAAGGCGGGGTAGCCCAGACACCGTCCAATGGTCGCGCGCGGTATGTGCGCTCTTCACGGACGCTGATGGGCAGTCCGAAGCCATCAAATTCCAGGGTTTGGGCCGGTGTCAGCTTCATATCGCGGTAAGCCCGGGCTTCAACAAAGGCCGTGATGTACGCCAGACCGGTGGTCATGGAGACATGGCTGGTGTCCAGTGGCACTTCTGCGGTGGGGTAGACCTTAACGTTTAACGCTGCGAGTTCTTTCGGGTCCCACTTGAGGGCGCTCAGGTCGTAACGCTGGTTGAAAATGTTATCGGCGGTGTTCGGGTCGGTGCCGATGTACGCAACGGGCAGATTTTTCAGTAACAGAACATCACGCTCAGGGGTTTTCTCTACCGAAGGTACGTGGCAGCCTGCGCAGTTCCTGGCAAACAGGGTCTTCCCCTGAGCAGCCCGTGAACGGTCGATGGCGCCCAGCAGCTCTTGCGGCCATACCGGCGCTTTTAGCCCTTGCAGCGTGACCTCGATGGTATGGAGATCGCTGATTCGCGCGCCTGACGGGTAACGGGCATCGCCGGTCAAGGCTTGGCCTGCGGCATCAAACATCGTCAATGTGGCGCCCACGCCCAGTGCCTCACCGATGTTGCGAGCCATGGGCTGCTGGGCAGAACCGTTCCACTGCACCCAGTCAAACTTCCAGATGTCCCAAAGCTGCGGATAATCCACAGGCGCGTTGGCCACGCGATAGTTCTTCTCGGAGACCCCGGCGCCAAAGGCCGCATTGGCTATGCGTCCAAACGCGTCGGTCCGGCCAGGCCCTTCTTGAGTCGGATAAAGCCCACGATGGGTGTCGTTCCAGGCTTCGTGGACGAAGGTATTCAGCGATTGCTTGAAATCCGTGCGCAATTGCTCGTGTTGAGCGTCGTAATTTTCGCCAAGAACGGTGCGCGCGAAGCGTTGGAATTTCCACGGGTTGTAATACGTCGAGAACAGGCTTGCCACTAATGCCTGACCAAAGCTGCCACCGCGCAAAGTAGGCACACTGGACGGCAATACGTGATGGGCTGCACCGCCGTCGATGCGCACGGCCTGGCCTTTAAAGCGCAGCTCTCCGGTGTGGCAAGCTGCGCAGGTGATGTCCAGGTACCGCTCGTTGCTTCCAGGATTGGTGTGTTGGGTAAAGCCAACGGGGAGGTTGCCCGGGTTCGCAGGCGTCGCGTGTTGTTTGGGGTCTACCAGGAAACCGAAACGCGCCAAATATTCGGGGGTGGCGAAGCGCTTTTCGGAGAAGGGCAGCTCCAGCGCGCCGAACCAATCGTAGCGCAGGCCTTTTACCTCAGTGCCCTGAGGCGTGAAGTAATACGTCTGGCGGTCTTGCTCGGTCCATTGATCAAGATAATGGACCTGTTCGGCAGGCACATAGACCGGCAGGTCTGGATTGATGACGTAATACAGAACGACCGCCAATACCAGGCCAAGCAGTGCCGCAATCAGCAATAACGCACGGGTTAAAAAGCGCAACGTGGAACCTCCTTGTCTATTTGTAGCCACCTTATGCCTGAGCCGGTGCGTTAGTGGCAAGTAGCCATTTCTTCAGATACGAAATCCCAAGTAATCACGCTACGCTGCGCTGGAACAGGCCCTGAGCGACAAAAATTGTTTCAATGGCCTGGTCTCGATCTTGTTTGTGAGAAGGCCGGAGCAGGCCATTGGCCGCCTTTGCCGGAGCTGAACCAATGCTGTACGAGTGGCTCACGCTGCAAGAAAACGTTTGGATACCTGAACTTATCTATCTTTTGTGCCTCTCATGCCGGTAGCCATTGATCGCGGCAGCCTGATAAGCTCGCGGCTTTACTCGTTTGCCCTTTTGGCGCATGAACAAGGAATTAGCATGAAACAGCATCGGTTGGCGGCGGCGGTAGCCCTGGTTGGTCTGGTACTGGCGGGTTGTGACTCGCATACCAACGTAGAGCTGAAAACCCCGGCCCAAAAAGCTTCGTACGGTATCGGCTTGAACATGGGCAAAAGCCTGGCTCAGGAAGGTATGGATGATTTGGACTCCAAAGCCGTAGCCCAAGGCATCGAAGATGCCGTCGGCAAGAAAGAGCAGAAACTCAAGGATGACGAGCTGGTCGAAGCCTTTGCTGCTCTGCAGAAACGCGCTGAAGAGCGTATGGCCAAGATGAGCGAAGAGTCGGCGACTGCTGGCAAAAAGTTCCTCGAAGAAAACGGCAAGCGTAAGGAAGTGACGACTACTGCTTCCGGCCTGCAATACGAAATCATCAAAAAAGCCGATGGCCCTCAGCCTAAGCCGACCGACGTCGTGACCGTTCACTACGAAGGCAAGCTGACTGATGGCAAAGTGTTCGACAGTTCAGTTGAACGCGGCAGCCCGATCGATCTGCCGGTAAGCGGCGTGATCCCGGGTTGGGTCGAAGGTCTGCAACTGATGCACGTTGGCGAAAAGGTCAAACTGTACATCCCTAGCGACCTGGCCTACGGCGCACAGAGCCCGAGCCCGACTATCCCTGCCAACTCGGTATTGGTATTCGATCTTGAACTGCTGGCCATCAAGGACCCTGCAGCTGCAGCTGCGGACGCTCCTGCTGCACCTGCCGCCAAGTAATCGAGCCTTTCTGGTTTGACCGCAACGCCCCGTCCCGACGGGGCGTTGTCGTATCTGGTGTTTGACAGCGAACAGATCGCAGTCAATGCAGTCGTAATATCGTTGACAGATCGCTTGATCGTCGGGTGATTGTAGGACGATCAAGCAATACCTTCATTCGAGGGTGGGGGTAGCTTTTGTGAGCCACCAAGTCAACGATTTTGTATGATTTTTAATGTGAGTAAAAAACGCCCGATCTGAGCCAAAGCCATAGGGGACGGGGGTTTCAGGTCAAAAAAGTGGCTCTGTTCACAAGGTTATCCACAACTTGTGTGGATAACATTTAAACGGCGATGGAATGGCCATCTGTACTTCAGTAAACGCGCGCTCCATGCAGCCTGTGGGGGAGCGAACTCAATCGAAACAGGCCTGTACAGCATGCCTTCAGGTGATTGCGAGTAGCCTTTATCCTACGAGGTGTCGCGGACATTCAACGGAGTCGATATGAAAATACCTTGGAATCTGGTTCGATTTATACCCATGGCTCAGCGCTTGATCACCGCTGGACGTCTGCCCGCGTTGCTGTTCGCGGTGGCCCGCAAGGGCTCGGCGGAAGGCAATCGACTGGGTAAGCTCAAAGACGATCTGCGGCTGCTTCAGGCACTGTGCCTTGCTTATTGGCGCGGAGAGTACCGTGCGATCAGCCCCAAGGCAATGGTCTCGGTGGTGGCAGGACTGATGTACTTCCTCAGCCCCATTGACCTCATCCCGGACTGGATTCCGGTGTTCGGTATGCTGGATGACATCGTCGTGCTGGGCTGGGTCATGAAGACCCTGGAAGCCGAACTGGACGCTTTTCGGGCCTGGCGTGCCGCGCAGTCGGTTGAGAAGCTGGCAGTGGTTGAACGGTTGCCTGCAACGCCTGCATTGCTTGAACTCGAACATCGCAAAGATTGATTCGCGGTGAGTTTGCTCGGTAATAAATCAGAACGAGTAAACCCACGGCGTATTCAATGCACGCACCCTGCGTAAGTACGCTGTTAAGATGCCCCTACACGGAAAATCCTACACGCGAAGTGATGTAGTTCTACAGGGGGTGTTTATGGATCTTCAGATAATTTCACGCGATGGAGAGCCAGAGTACGCAATTTTGCCATGGTCCCAGTACCAGGCTTTGCTCAAGGCCGCAGGCGCCGATCAATCATCACCGCCACGTCAATCAGCAAAACCTTCCCCAGTAGCGCCCGAAGTCCTTCCGGGCCTGGATCAGTTAAGTGCGTTGCGCGAGGCCAAAGGCCTTGAAGTCGCACAATTGGCGCGCACCGTGGGCATCAGCCCTTCCTACCTGGGGTTGATTGAAAGCGGCGTGCGCGTGCCAGACGCTGCCATCAGTCGAAGTCTGGCCTGGGAGCTAGGCGTCGCCGGTTGGCGAGGTGAGCCATGAGCGTCCGTATCAGCCGCCAACATTGGGAAGGCTTATTGGCTGAACTGGACCAGGCTCGCCGCCAGCGACATTTGTTGACTTACCGAGCGCTGCTTGAGCGCTTGCAATTACCCAGCCCTGCCATGCAAACGTTGACTGCCGCACTGGAGCATCTGGCCTCATTAGACGCGCGTGCGGAGCAGCCTTTGCGCAGTTCGTTGGTGATCAGCCAAGGCGCCAGCCGCCTGCCGCGCACCGGTTTCTTTGAATGCGTCGAACGACTGGGTCGATTTTCCGGCCCTTCGGACGGCATCGCTGCAGCGTCGTGGCACGCTTCTGAAGTAGTACGCGTCTTCGAATATAGCTACCCGGAACTCGCATGATCCAACCCTTTTGGTACCTGCGCGCACGCTTCACCTATCTGTTGGCGCGACGCCTGTATCGGTGGTCATGGTTGGTGGAGCAACCCAGGGGATGGCAGTGGCTCGAGGGCCAGTATTCGCAGATGGCCTACTTGGGCGATCACGACGCCGAGAGCTTCTACGGGCACATCCTGGTTTTTCGTGGCGACGGGCAGGGCGCCCGCGACGAAGGGGCACGACTGATGCGCCTGGCCGCCATCGGTGGCCACCCCAAGGCTGCGTATCAACTCGGTGTGATGAGTCTGACGGGAGACCTGCGCAACGCCCCGGACGCCCTTGAGGCCGCGCAGTGGTGGGAAATGGCAGTTATAGCTGGCCATCCACTGGCGCCGATTAAATTGTCGCAGCTGTACAAGATGGGTGGTCCGAATCTGCCCCCTGAACCGGAGCGGGCGAAGGCGTTTGAAGGGCTGGGGAAACCCCATGGGTTTTAGGGTTGGTGTTACGCAGAAGCAGGGTAGGGCTTCTCCCAAGCGGCTTTAACTCTCCACAACCTCATGATCCAGCGTATCAATCACATGCACGCTAGCCCCTGAAATATCCTTGGCGTAGTGCTTGGCTTGTGATGCCATCTCAGCCAACTGACTGGCGTCCAGGTGCCCGCAGGCCTCGGGCCGTAGGTGAACGACGCCAATTGACAGTGACAACAGCGGGAACTCCTGGCGTTGGCCCTGGCGATTCAAGGCCGTGAAGTAACCCAACTCCACATGCTCAGCGCGGTAGAACCGGCGGCACTGATTCTGGAAGTCTTCCAGCAGCAGATTCAGGCGTTTACGCCAGTCTTCTGAACCCAGCACCATCAGGAAATCATCACCGCCGATGTGCCCGACAAAATCTCGGCTGGGGTCGATGCGGTCGTTCAGGCATTGCGCCAGGCACAGCAGCACTTCGTCGCCACGGCCGTAGCCGTAAATGTCGTTGAACGGTTTGAAACTGTCGATATCCACGTAGCAGATCATCGACTCGCGGCCTTGTTGCAGCAGGCGCGTAAGGCATTGCTGGATCGGCACGTTGCCAGGCAACAAGGTCAGCGGATTGGCATAACGCGCTTGTTGAATTTTTAATTCGGTAATCAGCTTCAATACGTCAATCACCCGGCCCAACCCCAAATAAGCCCCGTTGGCGGTGATGATGAAGTCTTCTTCGATACGCTGTCGGGCACGGCTGGTGAGTAAGCGGCTGACCTGTTGCAGTGACTGATTCAGCTCCACCGCGAGAAAATCGTCGCTCATCAAGCGGCTGATGGGCTTGCGCGCGAACAGGTCGGTGGCAAACGGCTTGAGCAGCGCTTCAGACAACGAATGACGATGGACAATGCCGCAGGGCTTCAATGACTCGTCCAGTACCGCTAGGGAATTCAGGTTGGCTTGTTTGCGAAAATATTCGAGCACGCTGGCGGTCGGTGTCGATTGATTGACCGCAGGTTGTTCATTCAGCAGCGCGCTGAGGTCCGGCGCATCTTCATTGAGGGCTGCTACCATGGGCGCAGTTTTAGGCAGTAACGCATGGGCATCCCGGGGCGGATGCTCTTGCGGACGGCAGAGCAGATAGCCCTGCACCAAGTCCACGCCCATATCGATGAGCACCGCCAACTCCTCCTGCAATTCAATGCCTTCGGCAATCACCAGCGCACGGGACGCTTTGGCCATTTGCAGCATGGAGCCGACGAACTCACGTTTGACTGCGTCCTGGTGAATGCCATCGATGAAGTGTCGGTCAATCTTGACGTAGTCCGGGCGCAGTTCTGACCACAGACGCAGGCTTGAATAACCGGCACCGAGATCATCCAGCGCGATGGTAAAGCCCATGTCGCGGTAATGGTGCAGCGCTTTGTACAGCAATTCGAAATCGTCGGTGGGCGTTTGCTCGGTCAGCTCGATGACCACTTGGCTGGGGGCGATGCCGTAGGTTTGTAGCAATTCCAATGTACGGCCGGGCGGGTGTGTAGGCTCCAGCAGCGATTCCGGGGAAACGTTGAGGAACAGCTTCCCCTCGAGTTTCTGCTCACTGAAGCGTCGGCAGGCAGATTCCCGGGCGGCTATTTCCAGTTCACTCAAGCGACCCGCCTGCCGCGCAATGGCGAACAAGTTCACGGGGGAGTGCAGGGGGCTGTTGGAAGGCCCTCGGGTCAAGGCTTCATAACCGAGAATTCGGCGCTCCGACAACGACACTATCGGTTGAAACAAGCTGTGCAGATCACCTTGACCCAGAATTGAGCTCAGTGCACACAGCTGTTCAGTGACGGTCATGGCGATCTCGGCGCAAGAAAAAGGGGCTGAGCACATTGCGCTCAGCCCCTCTATTTCACGACAGATTCATGACTGTTTGATGACCAATTGCGTCTATGTGAAACTAATTGGCCATCATTTTCTAATCATGCGCTCCGTGTGGTTACTTCTTTGCGACCGCCCCATTCAAATTCAGGTAGTCGATCAAGATACGGCCGGTCTCCGACAGGTAAGCGTCGTCCTCCGGTTTAGTCTTGTCGTCATCCGCGGGCAGCGCGTCTTCGTCTTCTTTCTTCAGCTCTTTGAGCGGGTCTTGACCTTTAGCCTTGCGCCGGATGTTTTCCAGTGCCAGTTGCTTGCCTTCAATGTCGGTGTGTTGAGCACGACGTTCGGCTTCGTTCAGGCTGACGGTTTTTTCGGCCATCAACTTCTGTGCGAGGTCCAGACGGTTTTCGATGAAGACAAACTCAGGGTCTTTCGACGAACGCGCATCGTGCCGTGCCTTCAATTGCTCAAGGAACGGTTTGAACGGATCCACCACCGGCTTGATAGCCGGCTTGATGGTGTCGTAGACCATTGATTCTGGAAGCGCGCTTTCGCCGATTTCCTTGGTGTCGATGATCGACGGGTACGCGATATCTGGCAGTACGCCTTGATGCTGGGTGCTCTGCCCGGAGACCCGGTAGAACTTGGCCAGGGTCAATTTCAGTTCGCCATGATTCAGCGGCTGAATGGTCTGCACCGTGCCTTTGCCGAAGGTCTGGCCACCGATAATCAATGCGCGGTGATAGTCCTGCAGGGCACCGGCGAAAATCTCGGACGCTGACGCTGACAAGCGGTTGACCAGCAACGCCATCGGGCCTTTGTAGAAAGCGCCGGTGTCTTCGTCTTCAAGCACATCGACCTTGCCGTCTGCATTACGCACCAACACGGTAGGGCCTTTGTCGATGAACAGGCTGGTCAGCTCGGTGGCTTCCTGCAATGAGCCGCCGCCGTTGTTACGGAGGTCGATGACCACGCCATCCACTTTTTCGGCCTGCAGTTCGGTCAGCAGTTTTTTCACGTCCCGAGTGGTGCTTTTGTATTCAGGATCGCCAGCACGGTAGGCCTTGAAGTCCAGATAGAATGCCGGGATTTCGATCACGCCCAATTTGTAGTCGTGGCCGTCCTGCTTGAGGTTAAGGATCGACTTTTTCGCCGCCTGCTCTTCAAGCTTCACCGCTTCACGGGTAATCGCGACGATTTTGCTGGTGTTGTCGTTAGGCGCGTTGGTGGCCGGAATCACTTCCAGGCGGACAACAGAGCCTTTGGCACCACGAATCAGCTTGACCACTTCGTCCAGACGCCAGCCGATCACGTCGACCATCTCTTTGTCGCCTTGGGCGACGCCAATGATCTTGTCTGACGGAGCGACCTGTTTGGTTTTGGCGGCAGGGCCAGCCGGAACCAGGCGCACGATTTTCACGTTGTCGTTGTCGCTCTGCAACACGGCGCCGATGCCTTCCAGGGACAGGCTCATGTTGATGTCGAAGTTTTCCGCGCTGTCCGGGGACAGGTAGTTGGTGTGCGGATCGTAGGACATGGCGAAGTTGTTGATGTAAGCCTGGAACACGTCTTCGCTGCGGGTCTGTTCCAATCGCGCCAATTGGTTCTTGTAGCGCTTGGTCAGCAGTTCTTGAATAGCCTTGGGTTCTTTGCCGGCGATCTTCAATCGCAGCACTTCATCCTCGACCCGCTTGCGCCACAGATCGTCCAGCTCGGCGTCAGACTTGGCCCAAGGGCTGTCCTTGCGGTCGATCAGCAAGGTTTCCTTGGTGGTGAAGTCGAACTTGTCGACGCCCTTGTTCAGCTCCGCCAGGGCAAAGTCCAGACGCGATTTGACACGATCCAGGTAGCGCTTGTAGATGGTGAAACCGGCGTTCAGGTCGCCGCTTTTGAGGAAATCGTCGAACTGCACCTTCCACTTGTCGAACTCAGCGATATCACTGGCCAAAAAGTAGCTGCGGGACGGGTCGAGCAGCTTCAGGTAGCTGTCGTAAATAATGACCGAACGCTTGTCATCCAAAGGCGGCTTGCTGTAGTGATGCCTTTTGAGCAGCTCTACGATGTTCAGGCTCGCAATGACCTCTTCGCGGTCAGGCTGAAGGTTATCCCAGCTGTTAGCGGCAAATACGCTGGTGGACATGGGCATGACACTCAGGCCAATGAAGAAGGCGAGTGCGGTGCTGGGGAGATAATGCTTCATGCTGATTCGACGCGGGGGCAATTGATAACGCATATTAGGCCGTCTTTTAGATCGCCGGTTCCGTCGGACCCGGTCGCATAATGCAAAAAGCCCGTGCGTCTATAGCACCGGCTCAGTCCAGAGTCACTATGGAGGCACCGTGAAGGCATTGCAAGGCGTTGAAGGGCATGTGGAATGGCTGGAACAACCCGACTTGACCTGTGACGTCGGTCAAGTAAGGATTCGGATCGCGGCTGCGGGGCTTAATCGCGCCGATTTATTGCAGCGTGCGGGACTCTATCCGCCGCCGCCGGGCGCCAGTCTGGTGCTTGGGATGGAGTGTTCCGGGGTGATCAGCGAAGTCGGTGCGGGCTCGTCCTGGCAGGTTGGAGACCGTGTCTGCGCGCTATTGGCGGGGGGTGGTATGGCCGAAGAAGTGGTGGTGGATGGCCGCCACGTATTGCCAGTTCCCGACGGGATGTCATTGCCGGAAGCTGCGGGTATCCCTGAGGTTTACGCCACTGCATGGTTGAATCTGTTTCAACTGGCGGCGTTGAAGCCCGGTGAGAAAGTCTTGCTGCACGCAGGTGCAAGTGGAGTTGGTTCAGCCGGCATTCAGCTGTGCAAAGCCTTTGGCAACCCGGTATGGGTGAGCGTCGGCTCGGCAGAACGTTTGGCGTATTGCGAAGCGCTTGGTGCTCAAGGCGGAGTGGTACGTAGCGACAACCTTGAAAGCTTGAAGGACTTGGGGCCATTCAATGTGATTCTTGATCCGGTGGGCGGCAATTACGCGGCACTGAACCTGAAAATCCTCAGCGTCGACGGCCGGTTGGTGTTGATCGGTTTAATGGGAGGACGCGAAGCGCAGCTGGATTTGGCCCAAGTATTGGCCAAGCGTATTCACCTTTTGGGATCGACCTTGCGCAGCCGCGATGACCAGTTCAAAGCCGACCTGCTCAGGGATCTGGGTCAGCATGTCTGGCCACTGTTTACCGAAGGTCGCCTGAAGCCGCAATTGGCGCGCTCATTCCCGGTCAAGGACGCCGAAGCGGCCTTTGCGGAACTGGCGACCAATCAGGTGTCGGGCAAGGTCGTGTTGGTGATCGACGAAAGTTTGATCTGACGCACGGCTGTCTCGGCTGTCTGTAGGAGCCAACTTGTTGGCGAGGCAGGCAACGCGGTGCTTCTCTAGCACCGCGATGTCGCTTATATCGCCAACACGTTGGCTCCTACAGACTAATGTTCAAACGGTGTTACTTACCAGGAATAACGCAACCCCAGATTGACACCCCATGGTTGTTCAATGTGTTCACCATTGCTGTAGTCCACATCGCCATGTACCTGCCATTTGTCTGTGAGTTGGGCTGCGATACCCGCTCCAATTTCACCACGGCTACCGGACAGATTGTTTCTGAAGGTCGTTGTGTTCACCTGGACTTTGTTGTTGTTGGCAAATTCATGTGCCAAGGCCACTTTCATATAAGGCTGTACGAAACCGCCTTTTTCCAACGGGAAATTACGCCCCACGCTTGTACCGACTTTACCCAGAAACGAATCGGCTTTGTTGCTGCTGGCATCCATTCCGTTGTTCAGCGAGTAGTTTTGACCATCGACCCACAAGGCAGAGAACTGGGTGAAGGGTTCGACGAACCAGTTATCCGCCAGTTTGATATGTTTGCCGGCTTCGATAGAGCCGCCGATGCCGTTGTTGTTGTAGTCGCCGTTAGACAGAGTGCCGTCGCTCATGCGGACGTCAGATCTGTTCTTGAAATGGTTAGCCTTGATGATTGCGTCGATGTAATAACCTTCGCTGGACAACCATGTGCTGTAAACACCGATATAGGAACTTTTAACGGTGCCATTGGTGCCTGAAGCAATGTCCAGATCGGATTTGCTGTAACCAGCCATCACCCCCAGCAGCCATTGCCCGTCGGAGGTTGGCAACGCACCGTCGGCACCGAACGAAATACCCTGTTGGTTCTGCGAGTAATCGCTGCCACCCCCGGCCGAGGTGTTGTATTTGTTGCCATAGGCGCGCATCCAGCCACCACCTGCGGATTGGCCGTAACGCAATTCACCCATGCGGCTGCGCAATGTCGACAGTTCGCCATACCAGACAGTAGGTGCAGCGCTGAACAAATCGATCACCGACTGGGTGCCCGGAGTGACGATCGGGTCGCCATTATCATCGAGTTTCTGCACCAAAAACCAATCGGTCCCCCGTTGCTCCAACCCGTAGGCGAACGTACCGAGATCCACTTGACCACCCACCACGCCGAATGCGGCGTCGCTGCCTGCGCCAGTGTGTACGACCTGTTGATCCTGGTCACCTTTGAGTGGTTCGGCGCCGGTGTTCTTGATTTGTAAGTCGTAGTTGCCAGTAGCGTGCCCAGTCACGTTCACCAGGTCGCTTAGATGGGCTGCCAGGTCCGTGTCCATCACGAAGCGGCCGTTACCCGAAAGCGTGGCAACCGTCAGGGTTTCAAACGTTCCCTCTGTAGCGCCCAGTTTGACCGTACCGGCGTTCATGCTGAGGTTGGTGACGCCATTGCCGTCGCCAGTAGTCCAGACAGAATTGTCCAGGCTCAGGTTTTCAACATTGCTCAGGTTGCCGCTCACCGACGAATTACCCGTCAGGTTGAAGTTCTCTACGTTGGCGATATTACCGGTGACACTGGAGTTATTATGTGCATTGAGGTTAGTGGTGTCGGTCAGGTTGCCCGAGAGGCTCGAACCGTTATTCAAGGTGAAGTTTGCAACGTTGTTCACGTTACCATTGAGGGCTGCATTGTTTTGCAGAGTGACGTCGGCTGCCGAGCCCGCATTAACCAGCACATCCCCGGTCAGCCGGCTGTTATCGACGGTTATCCCCGCTGTCGAATTGTTCGCGACCTCCAGGATAATCCCGTTGCCGCCGGACAGGGTGGAACCGTTCTGCATCGTGATAGTGGCATTGCCCGGGCGAGCATCATCGTACGAACCAACAATGATCGCGCTGCCGTTAGTGCCAGTAACGGTCGAGTTATCCACCGTTAACGTTGAGGAGACGTTTGATCCCCCGGCAGAATCCGGGCTGATCAGAATGCCGTTCATATCCCCCGTGACCCTGCTGTTATTGGTGAGGCTCGCCTGGCCGGCGAATAAGGCTATCCCTACTCCACCGTTTAAAAAGCCAGTCCCCCCCGCGTCGGTGCCGTTCACGATTGTGTTGGACAGGTTGATTTCTCCGAAGGCATTACTGATACCTCTGCCAGATCCAGAGATGGTGCTGTCGGTTACCGTTGCCTTAGTGCCGGGCGTACCTGCAAGATCGGTAATCAGGCTTAATCCAAAATCGCCGGTGCTAGTAATGTTTGCGCCGCTAATAGTGGCAGTACTTTGATTAAGTTGAACGCCGGGCCCTGTTGAGCTGAAGGTGCTGCTACCGATCAAATTAACGGTTGAGCCGGACGAAGCCCGAATAGTGTCGGTCGTTCCCAGAGGCGTTACGTTCAGCGTAGAGCCGTTTATTAGTTGCCATGTATCGGGCGCGTCTCCGGCGTTAACGGTGGCGCGTTGGCCGTTAAGATTACCCGCCAAAACGGTCGGAACGTTGCAACAGACTGCCAATGCGACGGCACAGGTTAGTCGGGATCTGATAAATAGCTGTTTCACGAGGGACACCTCCATGGCGTTAAAAGTGGCGCGCATTATCCGTAATTGATAGTAGTTGCTATGTAGGACTTTTCTGAGATGTTTGTAGGAGTGGTCCTACATTTTTGCATAATTGTAGGAATGCCTCCTGCGTGGCGATAACAAACGCAGGCTTATCGCGAAATGCGATAGTAATGCTTGGGCAATGAAGTGATGAAAGGGATTTTTG
>NZ_JAQGNX010000049.1 GCF_028293835.1 Pseudomonas sp. | reverse complement strand
CAGTTCGGCCAGGAGCGGGTCAGCGGCGACGTATTAGTGTTCGACGACTGGCGCCTGGACATGGTCAGTCATCGATTGTTTCACCGTGATGGGGAGGAGGTAATCCTCTCCGGCGCCGATTTCGCGTTGCTCAAATTGTTTCTGGATAACCCGCAACAAATTCTTGATCGCGACACCATCGGCAACGCTACACGTGGCCGCGAATTGATGCCGCTGGAGCGTATCGTCGATATGGCGGTCAGCCGTCTGCGACAGCGTCTGCGCGATACTGGAAAAGCCCCCCGTCTGATTCGCACTGTGCGCGGCAGCGGTTATCTGTTAGCGGCAAACGTGACTTTCCAGGCCAGCAATGGCTACTGAAACCACGAGCTGGCGCTTTCCGATGCCACGCTCGTTGTTGGGCCGCATGCTGCTGCTGACACTGTTAGTGGTGCTATTGGCCCAGGCGCTGTCCAGCGTGATTTGGGTCTCGCAGCTGCGCGCGACGCAGATGCAGGGGCTGGTGACCAGTGCCCGTAGCCTCGCGCACTCTATGGCCGCCAGCGTCAGCTATTTCCGTTCGCTGCCGGTGGCTTATCGCCCACTGGTACTCGATCAGCTGCGCAGCATGGGCGGCACACGTTTTGTGGTGTCTCTCAACGACAAACCACTGGAAATGGAAGTTTTGGCCCCCACGCCGCGCAAGGCAGCAGTGCTGACCGCCGTGGAGGAAGTATTGCGCCAGCATCTGGGCAATGAACCGACCATTTCGGTGACATTCGTGCGCCCCGAGGACCTGCGAATTTTTAACGGTGGCCTCAAGCTTGATGAACTGCCGCGCTCCTGGGCGCATTACGCCTTGAGCCTGGAACCGATCAACCCGCCGGTATTAGTCACTCAAATCGAATTATCGCCCGGCGAATGGCTGTATATCGCTTCGCTGTTGCCTGAACCCTACACCACGCTGGAGGAGCAGAATCTGCCAGCGCAGCAAGTATGGTTTATCGCGCTGACCAGTAGTTTTCTGCTGTTGTTTATTGGTCTTTTGGTGCATTGGCAGAGCCGTCCACTCAAATTACTGGCACGCGCCGCACGGGAAATGTCACTGGGCACCGTGGTCGAGCCGGTGGTTGAAGGCGGCGGCAGCGAAGTGATTGAAGTCAGCCGTGCGTTCAATGCCATGCGCGAACGTATCAGCCGTTACCTGTCCGAGCGCAGCCAGTTATTCAGCGCCATCTCCCACGACTTGCGCACACCCATTACCCGGCTGCGCTTGCGCGTCGAGTTGCTGGAGGACGAAAAGGTCCAGGCCAAATTCAGTCGCGATCTCGACGAGCTTGAGCTGTTGGTCAAGGGGGCTCTGCAATGCGTCAAAGACACCGACATTCACGAAAACATCGAACCGGTGGACCTTAATCACGTATTGGATTGCCTGGTGGAACCCTATGTGTCGCCAGCCGGCAATGGTCGTGTAACGCAGCGGGGGCAGGCGAGCGCCCTGTTCCTGGGCAAACCCCTGGCGTTGAAACGTTGCATTGGCAACCTGATCGACAACGCGCTGAAATACGGACAAAAGGCCCACCTGCACATCACCGATGATAAAAACGCCTTTGTGCTCCACGTCGACGACGAAGGCCCCGGCGTACCGGAGCAGAGGCTTGAGCAAGTATTCGAGCCGCATTTTCGTCTGGCCGGCAAACAACAACAGGGCTACGGCTTGGGGTTGGGCATAGCGCGCAACATCGCCCACAGCCACGGCGGCGAAGTCAGTCTGCAAAACCTGCGCGAAGGCGGGCTGCGCGTGACCTTGCGGTTGCCGCGCACGGTTGATTGAGTGGCCGCACGGAATTTCCTGTGCACCCAATGGCCATTTTCCATCACTTTCCCCAAGAGCCCCCACCTAGCGGGGCCCGTGGGGATTTCTATCAATGTAACCATTCTGTGACCATTGCGCGTCCCTTCGTTACGGTGTCGCCGAATCCCTTGGTTAGAATCCATGCAGCGCAAGCACCAGACTTGCTCATGCATAACAACAAGAAAAGGTAATCAGATGAATTCGATCTCCCGCCTCGCTGCTGTCATTTCTCTCGCTTCGTTGTTCCCTCTGAGCGTTCAAGCTGCTGATTCCAAAGGTACAGTGGAAGTGGTGCACTGGTGGACATCGGGCGGCGAAAAAGCTGCAGTCGACGTGTTGAAAGCCCAGGTTGAAAAAGATGGCTTCACCTGGAAAGACGGCGCTGTTGCCGGTGGTGGCGGTTCGACTGCCATGACCGTACTGAAAAGTCGTGCCGTGTCCGGTAATCCTCCTGGCGCCGCCCAGATCAAAGGTCCGGATATCCAGGAATGGGCCTCTACCGGTCTGCTCAACACCGACGTATTGAAACAAGTTTCCAAAGACGAAAAGTGGGACATCCTGCTCGATAAGAAAGTATCGGACACGGTGAAGTACAAAGGTGACTACGTGGCCGTTCCGGTGAATATCCACCGTGTTAACTGGCTATGGATCAACCCGGAAGTATTCAAGAAAGCCGGGATTACCAAGAATCCAACCACCCTCGAAGAATTCTACGCGGCCGGTGACAAGCTCAAGGCCGCAGGCTTCATCCCGTTGGCCCACGGTGGTCAGCCTTGGCAGGACAGCACCGTTTTCGAAGCTGTCGTGCTTTCGGTAATGGGGGCCGACGGTTACAAGAAAGCCCTGGTAGACCTGGACGAAAAAACGCTGACCGGTCCGCAAATGGTCAAGTCGCTGACCGAACTGAAGAAAGTCGCCACCTACATGGATGCCGACGGCAAAGGCCAGGACTGGAACCTGGAAGCGGCCAAGGTCATCAACGGCAAGGCCGGCATGCAGATCATGGGTGACTGGGCCAAGAGCGAATGGACCGCTGCCAACAAAGTCGCTGGCAAGGACTATGAGTGCGTAGCCTTCCCGGGCACCGACAAGGCCTTCACTTACAACATCGATTCCCTTGCCATGTTCAAGCAGACCAAAGACGCCGACACCACGGCTGCGGCCCAGCAGGATCTCGCCAAAGTTACGCTGAGTGAAAACTTCCAAAAAGTCTTCAGCATCAACAAAGGCTCGATCCCGGTTCGTATCGACATGCTGAACAAAATGGACAGCTATGGCTTTGACTCTTGCGCGCAAACCGCTGCCAAGGACTTCCTGGCTGACGCCAAGACCGGCGGCTTGCAGCCAAGCATGGCGCACAACATGGCGACCTCGCTGGCCGTACAAGGCGCGTTCTTCGATGTAGTGACCAACTACATCAACGACCCGAAAGCCGATCCGGAAAAAACCGCCAAGCAATTGTGGGCATCGGTCAAAGCGGCCAAGTAATCGTTTAGCTCTCACCACCGCTGGTTCGCCAGCGGTACACCCCAGCCGCAGTTCGTGCTGATGAAACCGGAGTCTGGTTTCAAGCACGGCTGCGAACTGGTATTGATGTTTCTGACGTGGATTTCTCGATGAGCTCTGTCGCTGTGATCAGCAAAGCCTCACCGCTCGACGTGCTTCAACGCTGGTTACCGAAACTGGTACTGGCACCGAGCATGTTCGTCGTATTGGTCGGTTTTTACGGTTATATCCTGTGGACGTTTGTGCTGTCGTTCACCACCTCTACGTTTCTGCCTTCTTACACATGGGCTGGACTGACTCAGTACGCTCGCCTGTTCAATAACGATCGCTGGTGGGTCGCAAGCAAAAACCTCGCGGTATTTGGCGGCATGTTCATTGCCATCAGTCTGGTGGTTGGCGTGGTATTAGCGGTATTCCTCGATCAGCGCATTCGCCGTGAAGGGTTTATTCGCACGATTTATCTGTACCCGATGGCGCTCTCGATGATCGTCACCGGTACTGCCTGGAAATGGTTGCTCAATCCAGGCATGGGGCTGGACAAAATGTTGCGCGACTGGGGCTGGGAAGGTTTCCGCCTGGACTGGTTGGTGGACCCGAATCGCGTGGTCTACTGCCTGGTGATTGCAGCGGTCTGGCAGGCGTCGGGCTTCATCATGGCGATGTTCCTTGCAGGCCTGCGAGGTGTCGATCAATCGATCATCCGTGCGGCGCAAATTGATGGCGCCAGCTTGCCGCACATCTATCTCAAGGTCGTTTTGCCAAGCCTGCGACCAGTGTTCTTCAGCGCAGTGATGATCCTTGCGCACATCGCAATCAAGAGCTTTGACCTGGTAGCGGCAATGACTGCCGGTGGCCCGGGTTATTCCTCTGACTTACCCGCGATGTTCATGTATTCGTTCACTTTCAGTCGCGGGCAAATGGGCATGGGCTCGGCCAGTGCGATCCTGATGCTCGGGGCAATTCTCGCCATCGTGGTGCCTTATCTGTATTCCGAATTGAGGGCCAAGCGCGATGAGTAGTCTGGCGAATAAACCGTCTATCAGTCTTAGCCGGATCGCGATTCACGCGGTCCTGATTTTTGCGTGTTTGCTGTACCTGGTGCCGTTGGTGGTCATGCTGCTGACCAGCTTCAAAACCCCGCAGGACATTAGCTCCGGCAACCTGCTGAGCTGGCCGACAGTGGTCACGTCCATTGGCTGGGTCAAAGCCTGGGCAACCGTTGATGGCTACTTCTGGAATTCGATCAAGATCACCGTTCCTGCGGTATTGATCTCTACTGCTATCGGCGCGCTCAACGGCTACGTACTGTCGATGTGGCGTTTTCGCGGTTCGCAGTTGTTCTTCGGCCTGCTGCTGTTCGGCTGCTTCCTGCCGTTCCAGACCGTGCTTCTGCCAGCGTCCTTTACCCTCGGCAAAATGGGCCTGGCCAGCACCACCACTGGGCTGGTGATCGTGCACATTGTCTACGGTCTGGCATTCACCACACTGTTCTTTCGCAACTACTACGTGAGCATTCCAGATGCGCTGGTTAAAGCCGCGCGGCTTGACGGTGCCGGATTCTTTACTATTTTCATGAAGATCATTTTGCCGATGTCGACGCCGATCATCATGGTCTGCCTGATTTGGCAATCCACCCAAATCTGGAACGACTTCCTGTTTGGTGTGGTGTTCTCCAGCGGCGACTCGCAGCCGATTACCGTGGCACTGAACAACTTGGTCAACACCAGTACCGGTGCCAAAGAATATAACGTCGATATGGCCGCTGCGATGATCGCCGGTCTACCGACCCTGCTGGTGTACATCGTCGCCGGCAAGTATTTCGTGCGCGGCCTGACGGCCGGCGCGGTCAAGGGGTAAGGCATGGCAACTCTCGAATTACGTAACGTCAACAAGACTTATGGCAGCGGTTTGCCGGACACCTTGAAAAACATCGAGTTGAAGATCAATGACGGCGAGTTTTTGATCCTGGTAGGACCGTCTGGCTGCGGTAAATCGACGCTGATGAACTGCATTGCCGGGCTGGAAAGCATCAGCGGCGGTTCGATTTTGATCGACGACGCGGACATCAGTGGCATGAGCCCGAAAGACCGCGACATCGCCATGGTGTTTCAGTCCTACGCGCTGTACCCAACGATGACCGTGCGCGAGAACATTTCGTTTGGCTTGAAGATCCGCAAAATGGCCCCCGCCGCGATTGAAGAAGAAGTCGCTCGGGTCGCCAAACTGCTGCAAATCGAACACCTGCTTAACCGTAAGCCAGGACAACTGTCCGGTGGTCAACAACAGCGTGTCGCCATGGGCCGGGCGCTGGCGCGGCGACCAAAGATCAACCTGTTCGATGAGCCATTGTCCAACCTCGACGCCAAATTGCGGGTCGAGATGCGTACCGAAATGAAGCTGATGCACCAGCGCAACAAGACCACCACGGTTTACGTGACCCACGATCAGATTGAAGCCATGACCCTGGGCGACAAAGTGGCCGTGATGAAGGACGGGATCATTCAGCAGTTCGGTACGCCGCAACAGATCTACAACGACCCGGCCAATTTGTTTGTAGCGAGCTTTATCGGTTCGCCGCCGATGAACTTCATACCGCTGCGCCTGCAGCGAAAAGAAGGGCGTTTGCTAGCATTACTTGACAGCGGGCAAGCTCGTTGCGAGCTGCCACTGGGCATGAGCGACGCCGGTCTTGAAGACCGTGAAGTGATCCTCGGCATGCGGCCGGAACAGATTGTTTTGGCCTCGGTCGAAGCCAATGGATTGCCGACTATTCGCGCTGAAGTCCAGGTCACCGAGCCCACCGGGCCCGACACGCTGGTGTTCGTCGTGCTCAACGGCAGCAAGGTCTGCTGCCGCCTGGCACCGGACGTGGCGCCGCAGGTGGGCGAATCGCTGACGTTACAGTTCGATCCGTCCAAAGTCCTGTTGTTCGACGCAAAGAGTGGCGAGCGCCTAGGTGTACTGGGAAAGCTACAGCCCACTGAGCGTGCGGGCAACGTTACGCAGATAAACCGCAGCCAGTGAAGGCTGCCTGAGCACTGCTGGTTGACCGGGTCTGCCGTGAAGGCCGGTCAGCCAGCAATACGGAGCAAATGCTGCAGACCATGTATGAAAGCTAATAACAATAAAATGAGGATGTAGGGATGAAAAAACAACACAACAACACCCGTTTGCTCTGCCAACTGTCAGCGGTTGCAGCGCTGGTTCTTTCTGCCAATGCAATGGCAGACGATGCTTTCAGCGCCGATTCCAAATGGATGACCGGCGACTGGGGCGGCGAGCGGACCAAACTGATCGAGCAAGGTATCGACATCAAGGCGGACTACGTCGGTGAAGTAGGCGGCAACCTGAGTGGTGGCTACAACAACGACAAGACTGCGCGTTACTCGGACCAATTTGGCCTTGGCGTGGCGTTTGACCTGCAAAAGCTGTTGGGCTGGGATAACACCCAGGCCAAGGTCGAACTCACCAATCGTAATGGTCAAAACATCTCCAATGACCGTGTCGGCGACCCGCGTGCGGGCACTTTGAGTTCTTCCCAGGAAGTTTACGGCCGTGGCCACATGGTGCGTCTGACCCAATTGTGGGTTCAGCACCAGTTCCTCGAAAACAAACTGGACATCAAGGCCGGTTACTTCGGCGAAGGCGAAGACTTCAACACCTTCCCCTGCGAATTCCAGAACCTGGCGTTCTGCGGTTCCCAGGCGGGTAACTGGGCGACGGGCATCTGGTACAACTGGCCGGTCAGCCAGGCGGCTTTGCGCGTGAAGTACAACATCACGCCTGAGTTGTATGCGCAGATTGGTGCGTACGACCAGAACCCATCGCAACTGGAGCACGGTAACGGCTTCAAGCTCAGCGGCAGTGGGACCAAGGGCACCCTCATACCAGTCGAACTGGTCTGGTCGCCGAACCCCAACGGTCTGCCGGGTGAATACCGTGTGGGTTACTACAAGAGCTCGGCTAACGCCAATGACGTTCTCGAGGACAGCAACGGCAATAACGCAGCAACCACCGGCGACAGCTACCGCGTTCATAGCAGCAAGCACGGCTACTGGGGCGTAGTGCAACAGCAACTCACCACCCACAACGGGGACGCTTCCCGCGGTCTGAACGTCGCGGCCAACGCAACCTTCCACGACAAGGACACCAACGTCGTCGACAACTACCAGTCGTTGATGTTCGTGTACAAGGGCCCGTTCGACGCGCGTCCGAAGGATGACATGGGGATTGGTTTTGCCCGTATCCATGTCAACGATGACGTGAAGAAAAACGCCGAGTTGCTTAACGCTACCAATGGCATCACCGACTACGACAATCCGTTGTACACACCGCTGCGCAACACTGAGTACAACTACGAACTCAACTACGGCTTCCACGTCACCAACTGGCTGACCGTACGTCCTAACCTGCAATACATCACCCACCCAGGTGGCGTGGACGAAGTCGACAACGCGCTGGTGGCCGGCCTGAAAATTCAGACGGTGTTCTAACGCTGTCGCGATAAGCTCCTCCTCTCTGTGTGCGTTTTGCGGATAGCCATGGCTATCCGCTTTTTTTTTGGTGCAATGCAGAACATTTTCACCAAAGGTTTGGGCAACATGATTTTCAGGACCGTGGCACATGCTTGAGCATCCGCTACAACGTTTTTTTACTTCGTCGCGGGCCAGGCCAACCTTTCAGTGGGAGCGCTATCAGCAGCGCGACGTCTTGCTGATCGATCACCCGCAATGCCAAGCAGTATTCAGTCGTCAGGGCGGACAATTGCTGCACTTCCAGCCTCGCGACCAGCATCCCTGGCTGTGGTGCGCGGCTCATTGGCCACAAGTCGGTGCCATCCGGGGCGGCGTGCCGATTTGCTGGCCTTGGTATGGCCGTCATCCCAGCGAGGGCGTATGGCCTTCCCATGGATGGGCGCGTTTGCTGGATTGGAAGCTGGTCGACAGCACGGAAGATAAGATGGGCGTCCATCTGCATTGGCGCCTCAAGCTTTGGGACTGGCAAGTCGATCTGCACGCAGACCTTGGGCAGAACATGGAACTGCGCTTGAGTACCCAGCACGAAGACACTGAGCCGTGTCTTTTCAGCCATGCATTACACGCTTACTGGCGTATCAGTGATGTGGCTGATGTGACGCTTGAGGGTCTCGACGGCGCCCGTGGTTACGACCAACTCAACCGACAAGCGTGCCTGCAAAAAGGCGAGTTGCGGGTCGATGGCGGCTGTCAGCGGGTGTTCAACCATGCCGGGGAATTACAACTGCAAGACGAAGCGTGGCAACGCAGCTTATGCATCGACACCAGCGACAGCACCAACACCGTGGTCTGGCACCCTGGCAGCCGTCCGTTGATGGGCGTGGGTGGTAACGAAGCGCTGGGGT
>NZ_JAQGNX010000040.1 GCF_028293835.1 Pseudomonas sp. | reverse complement strand
TGAGTTTCCGCACCGCCTGATTGACATTCTTGACCCTGCTCAAAGCTATTCTGCTGCTGATTTCCGTGCTGACGCGCTGGAAGCCATGGCCGAAATTACTTCACGTGGAAAAATTCCGCTGTTAGTGGGCGGCACCATGTTGTATTTCAAGGCACTCCAGGATGGGCTGGCTGACATGCCGCCGGCCGATCCGATAGTGCGCGCGCACCTTGAGGCCGAGGCTGCAACCCTTGGCTGGCAAGACCTGCACGACCAATTGGCCGAAATTGACCCGGTGTCTGCGGCTCGAATACATCCAAATGACCCGCAACGTTTGATACGTGCACTCGAAGTGTACCGAGTGAGTGGTAAGAGCATGACTGCTCATCGCGAGCAACAAACTGCGCAAAGTACTGAAGCAGCCGCCTCCGGCCGTCATCAATTGCCCTATACTGTCGCCAAGTTGGCCATTGCTCCGCTAGATCGCCACTTGCTGCACGACAGAATTACGCAACGATTTGTACAAATGTTGGAACAGGGGTTCGTTGACGAGGTCTTAGCCCTGCGTGCCAGAGGTGACCTGCATACCGGGTTATCCTCGATAAGGGCCGTAGGTTATCGTCAGGTCTGGGATCATCTGGAAGGTGAGTTGACGTGGGACCAGATGCAGGAGCGCGGCATCATTGCCACGCGCCAATTGGCCAAGCGGCAGTTCACCTGGTTACGCAGTTGGCAGGATTTGCAGTGGTTGGACAGCCTGGCTTGCGACAATCTGCCGCGTGCCTTGAAATACTTGGGATCGGTCTCCATATTGAGCTGAGACCTTGCAATTGCCGTCTATCCTTGGGGGGTGGCGGCGTAAGCCAATTTGCTTACTATTTTTCTATTGATCCTTAAAGGAGTGCGGCACATGTCAAAAGGGCATTCGCTACAAGACCCTTACCTGAACACTTTGCGTAAAGAAAAGGTTGGGGTTTCGATTTATCTGGTTAACGGCATCAAGCTGCAAGGCACGATCGAGTCCTTTGACCAGTTCGTAATTTTGCTGAAGAACACTGTCAGCCAAATGGTTTACAAACACGCCATCTCTACCGTTGTTCCGGTTCGTCCAATTCGTTTGCCTAGCGCGACCGAAACCGAAGCCGGCGATGCTGAGCCAGGTAACGCCTGATAGGAGTCTGCTTTGTTCTTTGAGCGCCACGGTGGTGGTGAACGGGCTATTCTCGTTCACTTGGATGGCCAGGACCCTGAGGCGCGCGAAGATCCGCAGGAGTTTCAGGAGTTGGCGATTTCGGCCGGCGCAGACACTGTCGCGTTCGTTGTCGTGCCGCGTCATCGGCCTTCGGCCAAATACCTGATTGGCAGCGGCAAGGTCGAGGAGTTACGCGACCAGGTCAAAGCTGAAAAGGTAGACATCGTTATTTTCAATCACATCCTTACGCCCAGTCAGGAACGTAACCTCGAACGTGTTTTCGAGTGTCGCGTGCTTGATCGTACGGGTTTGATTCTGGATATCTTTGCGCAGCGTGCGCGTACTCATGAAGGTAAATTGCAGGTCGAGCTGGCACAGCTTGATCACATGAGTACTCGTCTGGTTCGCGGCTGGACTCACTTGGAGCGCCAGGGTGGCGGCATTGGCATGCGCGGTCCGGGTGAAACCCAGCTTGAAACCGACCGGCGTTTGCTGCGAGTGCGCGTGAAGCAAATCAAGAGCCGACTGGAAAAGGTCCGCAGTCAGCGGGACCAGGCTCGCCGAGGTCGTCAACGCGCCGATATTCCTTCTGTTTCTCTGGTGGGCTACACCAACGCGGGCAAGTCAACGCTGTTCAATGCGGTGACCGATTCCAACGTTTTTGCTGCTGACCAGCTGTTCGCTACCCTTGACCCAACGTTGCGACGTCTCGAACTCAACGATTTCGGGCCGATCGTGTTGGCGGATACGGTAGGCTTCATTCGTCATTTGCCGCACAAGCTGGTCGAAGCGTTCCGCGCCACCCTCGAAGAATCAAGCAACTCTGACTTGCTGTTGCATGTCATCGATTCTCACGAGCCTGAGCGTTTGGCGCAAATAGAGCAGGTGATGGCCGTGCTCGGTGAAATCGGTGCTGATGGCTTACCGATCCTCGAGGTGTATAACAAGCTCGATTTGCTTGAAGGGGTAGAACCGCAGATTCAGCGTGATGCCGATGGCAAGCCGCAGCGAGTCTGGTTATCTGCCCGTGATGGTCGAGGCCTGGATCTGCTCAAACAAGCCGTGGCTGAGCTGCTGGGTGACGATTTATTCGTCGGCACCTTGCGCTTGCCCCAGCGATTTGCTCGACTGCGCGCACAGTTCTTCAAGTTGGGCGCTGTGCAAAGCGAAGAGCATGATGATGAGGGGGGCAGCTTGTTAGCTGTTCGTTTGCCGCGTGTTGAATTCAATCGCCTGGTGAGTCGCGAAGGAATGCAGCCGCTGGAATTCATCGAGCAACACACTTTGCAATAAAAGCTTTTGAAAGCGGTTGTGCCGCTGACTCAGGCATTCTGTAGCATTGGTCGGCGCGCCGTGGGCGCGTCTTTGCTTTATCAGATGGAGAGCGCTATGGCTTGGAATGAGCCGGGTGGCAACTCGAATAATCAGGATCCTTGGGGTGGTAAGCGCAAGGGCGGCGACCGCAAGGGGCCACCAGATCTCGACGAGGCCTTCCGAAAGCTACAGGAAAGCCTTAATGGGTTGTTCGGTGGTGGTAAGAAACGCAGTGGCAGTGGCGGCGGTGAAGACGGCGGACAACGCAAAGGCGGTGGTCTGGGTCTACTCGGCATCGGCTTGGTTGTGCTCGTCGCAATCTGGCTTTACAGCGCTATCTATGTCGTGGACGAGCAGGAGCAAGCCGTGGTGCTGCGCTTCGGCAAGTACTACGACACCGTCGGCGCGGGTCTGAATATCTATTTCCCGCCGTTCGATCGTAAATACATGGAAAACGTCACTCGCGAGCGTGCCTATAGCAAGCAAGGGCAAATGCTGACCGAAGACGAGAATATCGTCGAAGTACCGTTGACCGTGCAATACAAGATTACCAACCTGAAAGACTTCGTACTGAACGTCGATCAGCCGGAAGTGAGTCTGCAGCACGCGACTGAAAGCGCCCTGCGCCATGTGGTGGGTTCCACCGCAATGGACCAGGTGCTGACTGAAGGCCGTGAGTTGATGGCCAGCGAAATCAAGGAACGTCTGCAACGTTTCCTTGATACCTATCGCACCGGCATCACCGTCACTCAGGTGAACGTGCAAAGCGCTGCGGCGCCGCGTGAAGTTCAAGAAGCCTTCGATGACGTGATCCGTGCCCGTGAAGACGAGCAGCGTTCGCGTAACCAGGCTGAAACCTACGCCAATGGTGTGATTCCGGAAGCGCGTGGTCAGGCTCAGCGCATCGTCGAAGACGCCAACGGTTATCGTGACGAAGTCGTGTCGCGTTCCAAGGGTGAAGCTGATCGTTTTACCAAGCTAGTGGCTGAATACCGCAAGGCACCAGAGGTGACGCGCGAGCGTTTGTACCTGGACACCATGCAAGAGCTGTTCAGCAACACCAGCAAGGTGCTCGTGACCGGTGGCAATAAAGGGCAGAACAATCTGCTTTACCTGCCGTTGGACAAAATGATCGAAAGCGGCAAGGCCACCAATGCTCCGGCAATCGGTACGCCTGCTGCCGGCAGTGAGATCGGGGCACGCGCTGCCTCCGAGGCCCAACAGCAGCGTGATACGCGCACAAGGGAGAGTCGCTGATGAGCAATAAATCGCTGATCGCCCTGATAGTTTGTGTAGTGCTGGCGGTGGTTGCCTGGAACAGCTTCTACATCGTGACCCAGACTGAACGTGCGGTCCTGCTGCAATTTGGTCGTGTCGTCGAGGCTGACGTGCAACCGGGTCTGCATGTAAAGGTTCCTTACGTCAATCAGGTGCGTAAATTCGACGGTCGTTTGCTGACCCTCGATGCCCCGACGCAACGATTCCTGACGCTGGAAAAGAAAGCCGTCATGGTGGACGCCTATGCCAAGTGGCGCGTGAAGGACGCTGAGCGTTTCTACACCGCAACATCCGGCCTCAAGCAAATCGCCGATGAACGCCTGTCTCGTCGTCTTGAATCCGGGCTGCGAGATCAGTTCGGCAAGCGCACCTTGCACGAAGTGGTGTCGGGTGAACGTGACGCGCTGATGGCGGATATCACTGCTTCGCTGAATACAATGGCCAACAAAGAGCTGGGCATCGAAGTCATCGATGTTCGGGTCAAGGCCATCGACCTGCCGAAAGAAGTGAACCGCAGCGTGTTCGAACGCATGAGCACCGAGCGTGAACGTGAAGCGCGTGAGCATCGGGCCAAGGGTAACGAGCTGGCAGAAGGCATTCGTGCCGATGCTGATCGCCAACGTCGTGTGCTTCTGGCAGAAGCTTATCGTGAGTCTGAAGAAGCGCGCGGTGATGGCGATGCTCAGGCCTCGGCAATCTACTCCAAGGCCTACGGTCAGGATCAGGAGTTCTACGCGTTCTACCGTAGCCTGCGTGCCTACCGTGAAAGCTTCGCGAACAAAAGTGACGTGATGGTGCTGGACCCGAGCAGCGATTTCTTCCGCTACCTGGAAAAATCCAAGCCGTAATCGATTCACCCGCCGGGCGGCAAAACTGCCTGGCGGGGTGATCACGAGGGAAAACGTGTGTATGATGCGGCAGCCGGGAAAATCCCGGCTTTTTTGCGTCTGCACGATGGATAGGCCGCGGCGTGGTAATACGCTGGGCAAGGTTTTTCGAGGAGGGTGGTCGCAGTGCAGGTCTCGGCCTGCGGGTGTTGCTGGGCTTGTGATGTACGCAGGCACGCTGCACCTGACCACACTCTGCTTCACTCAAGGCTCGCCCTCAGGGCTGGCCGCCCGGATTATAGGGGATTGGCGTAATGGCAACGGTTGACCGCTGGCTGCTACCAGATGGCATCGAAGAAGTACTGCCGCCGGAAGCGGCGCGCATTGAAGTGGCGCGTCGTCAGGTATTGGACCTGTTCCAAAGCTGGGGCTATGAATTCGTCGTCACTCCGCATATCGAATACCTGGAGTCGCTGCTGACGGGCGCTGGTCAGGACCTTGACCTGCGCACGTTTAAAGTGATCGACCCGCAGTCGGGTCGGCAGATGGGTTTTCGCGCTGACATCACGCCGCAGGTTGCACGTATCGACGCGCACACCCTGCGTCGCGAAGGGCCAAGCCGTCTTTGCTACGCCGGCAGTGTGTTGCATGCGCAGCCGCGTGCGTTGTCGTCCTCGCGCAGCCCGATTCAGCTGGGCGCCGAGTTGTATGGCGATGCCAGTCCAAGCAGCGACGTTGAAGTCATTAGCCTGATGTTGGCAATGCTGCAGCTTGCCGATGTGCCAGATGTGCACATGGACCTGGGCCATGTAGGTATCTACCGTGGTTTGGCCCGTGCGGCCGGTTTGTCGGGGGAAGTCGAGCAGCAGTTGTTCGACGCGTTGCAGCGTAAGGCGATTGACGAAGTCATCGCACTCACCGAAGGCTTGCCGGCTGATCTGGCAGTCATGTTGCGTGCGCTGGTGGATTTGTGCGGCGGACCTGAAGTATTGGTGTCGGCCCGCGACCGACTTGCTCATGCACCGGCACCCGTATTGGCTGCGCTGGATGATTTGTTGACCATTGCGGAGCGCCTTTCTGCGCGCTTCCCGCAGTTGCCGCTGTATTTCGACCTGGGTGAGTTACGTGGTTATCACTATCACACCGGCGTTGTGTTTGCGGTTTTTGTGCCAGGTGTTGGCCAGGCAATCGCTCAAGGCGGTCGCTATGATGACATTGGTGCGGACTTTGGCCGGGCGCGTCCGGCTACCGGTTTTTCTACCGATTTGAAAACCCTGGTAACAATGGGACGTGCGGAAATCGAGCTACCGTCTGGCGGTATCTGGATGCCAGACAGTACGGATACGGCACTCTGGCAACAGGTCTGCCAGTTGCGTAGCGAGGGTCATCGCGTGGTCCAGGCACTGCCTGGGCAGCTGGTGTCTGCCGCACGTGACGCCGATTGTGACCGGCAGTTGGTTCAGCATGAAGGGCTTTGGCAGTTGCTGCCGCTGGCCTCTTGAGTTTCTTTGCCGGCCGCAGCCGGCACCCAGTTTGCGTGAATGAGGACAAGTGTTATGGGTAAGAATGTCGTAGTCCTGGGCACCCAATGGGGTGATGAGGGCAAAGGCAAGATCGTTGATCTGCTGACCGAGCACGCTACCGCCGTGGTTCGTTATCAAGGTGGACACAACGCTGGTCACACACTGGTCATCGACGGTGAGAAAACTGTATTGCACCTGATTCCGTCCGGTGTGCTGCGCGAAGGCGTGCAATGCCTGATCGGTAACGGCGTGGTAGTTGCGCCTGACGCACTCATGCGCGAAATCATCAAGCTCGAAGAGAAGGGTATTCCGGTACGTGAACGCCTGCGTATCAGCCCGTCTTGCCCGCTGATCCTGCCTTATCACGTGGCGCTGGATCAGGCTCGTGAGAAAGCCCGTGGCGAGCTGAAGATCGGCACCACCGGCCGAGGCATTGGCCCGGCTTATGAAGATAAAGTGGCGCGTCGCGGTCTGCGCATTGGCGACCTGTTCCACCGTGAGCGTTTCGCTGCCAAATTGGGCGAGCTGCTCGATTACCACAACTTTGTTTTGGTGAACTACTACAAAGAGCCTGCCATCGACTTCCAGAAAACACTCGACGAGTGCATGGAATACGCTGAGCTGCTTAAGCCGATGATGCTCGATGTCACTGCTGCGCTGCATGAAATGCGTCGTCAGGGCAAAGACATCATGTTCGAAGGTGCCCAAGGTTCGTTGCTGGACATCGACCACGGTACTTACCCGTACGTCACGAGTTCGAACACCACGGCGGGCGGCATTGCCACCGGTTCGGGTTTTGGTCCAATGTACCTGGACTACATCCTGGGTATCACCAAGGCTTACACCACCCGCGTTGGCTCGGGTCCATTCCCGACTGAACTGTTCGACGACGTAGGTGCGTTCCTCGCGAAACGTGGTCACGAGTTCGGTGCAACCACCGGCCGTGCACGTCGTTGCGGTTGGTTCGATGCAGTCATTCTGCGTCGCGCTATCGAGATCAACAGCATCTCGGGTCTGTGCCTGACCAAGCTGGACGTCCTTGACGGCCTGGTAACCATCAACATCTGTGTGGGTTACCAGAACGAACACGGTGCCGTCATTGATGCGCCAACCGACGCCGACAGCTACATTGGCCTGGTGCCGGTATA
>NZ_JAQGNX010000036.1 GCF_028293835.1 Pseudomonas sp. | reverse complement strand
TCGCTCACGCTTCGAGGACAGCGCATTTACCCACGGTGAAAATCTTAAGTCGGGGGTACACACCGCATGGGGGGCTGTGCAGATCAAGCGCCACACCGAACTCGAACTGCGTTTCATCGACCCGGCGACTCAGCAACTGCACCCTGGGGTACGCGAAACCATTCGTACCGGTTCGAACCTGTTTGTGGCATACCCCGGCTATGCCGATTACCGACACATTCCGGTGATAGGCAAAGGCATCACGTTTCAGCTGCCCGGTTCAGCAGACCGTTGGGGCATGATGTGCGAGGCGGATCTGGAAGAAGTTTACCGACGTCGGTCGTTGAGCTATGGGCTTATGAAGCCCTACATGGTGACGATGGGTGGCCTGTTCAGTTGCAATTACCTGGTCCAGCATTTTAGCGGCCTGGATCAGACGCAGATTGATGCCGTTCAAGTGCTGAGCATAGTGGTGACTGCCCTGCTGTTTTCCTCCCTCGGGCCAAAACGTCTGGCGGCTCGTCTGAGCGAAATGACCGACGTTATTCGAACGATTGCAGAAGGTGAAGGTAACCTGCGCCAACGCTTGAATACCGACAAGATGGCCAACGACGAAACCGGAGATATGGGCCGCTGGATCAACAGTTTCATCGACCATCTTGATTCAGTCGTTGGCCAGGTCATCCACGCGTCTCAAAGCATGCGCAAAACCAATGAGCTAATGCTCGGCAGTAGCGAAGAGGCCGGTTTTACGTCCCGCGAAGTCACCGAAGCCGTGACGCGCATGATGCTGATCGTCGATGGTCAATTGGGCGAAATCGATCAGGCGTCACTGACGGCCGAACAAATGAAGCGCGCCATGGACGATGTGGTTCAACGCGCTCGTGAACAGTTCGAAGCGGTCCGCGTGGGAACCCAGTCGATCCGCGATGTGGTGGAACGTTCAGCGTCCAGCGTGCAGTCACTGGATAACCGGATGGGGCAAATCAGCAACATCATCGGCTTGATCACTAACATCACTAACCAGACTAATTTGCTCGCACTCAACGCGGCTATCGAAGCGGCCAGGGCCGGTGAGCATGGCCGTGGTTTTGCGGTGGTCGCCGATGAGGTACGCAGCCTTGCGATCCGGACTGCCAGCGCAGCCGATGACATCAAGCACATGGTCGAAGGCTTGCAAAGCGAGACTCAACAAGCGGTGGCGTTTATGGAAAGCGGCGTGCAGGACGTCGACAATCACTTACGCACCACCCAGGACGCCTCTTCGGAAAATGACCAGTTGCATCAAGAAGTGGAAAGCATGATCAACATCATTCAGCAGCTCAGCGACCGAAGCCTGGACTATGGCAAAACCATAAAACGGGTGGACGTAGCCTCGGGCGAAATGCGCGAGACCGTCGTGGTGCTGCAGAACAGCGCGGAAATCGTGCGCCTCAACGCGAACAAACTGCAAAAACTGGTTGGGCAATTCGAGGTCACCCATGGCCAGAAGAAAATAGCGCTGGTGTCCTAGGGGTTTCAAACGGATCAGGCGATTCAAGCGCGCACGACTGACGCGCTTGTAGTCGATCGCTTAATCGCGTTTGGCCCTGCGCTCGGCGACTTGCCCCAGCACTGCCAGGTCCATATGGCCTTCATCATGGGCTTGAGCGTCCAGCAGGCTTTCATGGACCAACTGCGCCATGGGCAATGGCACCGAAACCCGTTCTGCTGCGGCCAGCGCCAGGCCGACGTCTTTAAGGCCCAACGAGGCTTTGAAGGCCGCGGGTTCGTAGCGGCGTTCGGCGATTAACGCGCCGTAGCCCTGATAAACCGGGCCGGGGAAAATACTGTTGGAAATCAACTCGATCAACTGTGCCGACGGGATGCCATAAGCACCCACCAGTACGGCCGCCTCGCCCATTGATTCGATGGCCGAGGCGAGCATGAAGTTAACCGCGAGCTTCATCACGTTGGCACTTGAGGCCTGCTCACCGAGAGGCCATGTCTTGCGCCCAATGAGGTCGAACAGCGGCTGAACGTGCTCGATAGCCGCAGCCGGGCCAGCAGCCAGGATGTTCAAGTTTCCGCTGGCAGCGACGTCCGGACGGCCCATCACTGGCGCGGCGATGTAGGCGACGCCTTGGGCGTGGTGCAGTGTCGCGAGTTCTTCGGCGAAAGCCACCGCGATGGTCGACATGTTGACGTGAATCAACGGCGCCTTGAGGCGTTGCAGCAGGCCTGATTCCAACAACACCGAACGCAACGCCTGATCGTCGGCAAGCATACTGAACACGATCTCGACGTCGAACGCTTGCTGCGGATCAGCCGCCGCCTTCGCCCCCAGCTCCAGCATTTTTTGCACAGGCTCTGGTGAGCGGTTCCAGACCACAAGTTCATGGCCGCCTTTCAACAGGTTATTGGCCATGGCCTGGCCCATGTTACCGAGTCCGACAAATCCGATTTTCATGTGGATCCTCTCCTGTAAATTTAACTCATTGATAATTATTAATATTCCAATAGACCTGTAGGAGCCAACGTGTTGGCGAAGATCCCCTACGGGGGCACTGGACATCGCCTCGCCAACAAGTCGGCTCCTACAGATATGGGAAATAGAGGGGCTTTGAGTGTATTAATCACCTATCGCTTAAATTCGGTCACGTCGGGTTTGACCCTGCCGTGTAGATTAAACTCCCCGGCGACCTTTCAAGGAATATTGGTATGACCCTTTCGCTGCTGTTGGCTGTTCTTGCCTCAGGCTTTATTTACGGCATCACGCCTGGTCCCGGTGTATTGGCGGTGTTCGGCATCGGCGCGGCTCAGGGACGGCGAGCGGGCGCGGCATTTCTCAGCGGGCATTTATTAGGTGATGTGGTCTGGTGCAGTACCGCGCTGGTCGCGATTGTCGGTGCTCGGGTTATTGGCAGTACCGCGTTCGATGTGCTCGGGGTGTTAAGCGGGTTATACCTGTTTTGGCTCGGCATGCGTGCCATTGGCGCCAAACGCAGCAACGGCGATCAGCCCCAGGGCGTGGCCCGTCAGCCGTTTTGGCACGGCGTGACCTTCGGTTTGACCAACCCCAAGGCGTACCCCGTGGCGGTGGCGACCTTTACCGCACTGATCTCCAGCCGTGCCGAGCTGCTGGACTGGTCGATGCTGCCGGCGATGATTCTGCTCAGTTTCATCGGCGGTATCGCGGCCTACGCCATCGTCGTCGCGATAGTTGGCGCACGCCATGTGCGCGCGCTGTACGTGCGTCATGAGCTGGCGATTACCCGTGTGTGCGGCGTGATGTTCATCGGCTTTGCGATAAACGCCCTAGTGCATGCAGTGCCGGGTCTACTGCCAAAGTTCCCGGCGCGTTGATAGTGGTGGGGTTTATTCCAGACCCACCTTCAACAACGCTCCGTCTTGCTCATCGGTCAGCACTTGCAGATTACCGGGCCGCTCGGTGACCAGCATGCCTTGTCGATGGGGCAAGAACGCTAACGCCCACGGATGATCCAGGCCTTTGACCACTTGTTCGACGCTGAACGGCCCCAGTTCGCTGTCGAGCTTCTGCACCGGGCCGGCAGACGCCCTCATCGAGAGCCCAAGCAAGGCGCCGGTGCAGACGCATGCGACCAGGGTGTTACGGAGTAAAAAACCGCTGAGCGAAAAGTGCGCTGCATGAGTCATTCCTATCGGTTGAGTTCACTGTCGGAATTAGTCGAAGGCGCGGGTAATGCTGGCTGGCGATTCTGATTGCCGTTGCCAATGCCACCGTTTTCCAGGGTTGGCGGCCGAGGATTGGTCTGTGGGTTGGTCGGTAGGTTGCTGCGGTTCGATGGAATACTGGACTCGGTGCCCTGTCGGCTATTAGGGTTAGCGCGGCGAATAGGGCTGTTGTACGGATTGTTGTTGAACGTGTTGTTGCGGTTAGGGGTGCCGCTCGGGGCGTTAGCGCCGGCGTGAGCGAGGCTGGCCATGCCTAGGCCCAACACCGCGCTCAGCATCAAGGTTGCAGTGCATTGCTTAACACTTTTCATCACCTACCTTCTGTTTGTTCAAACGGTAACGACACATCTTTGATAACAATTGCCGCGTGAAGTTGCGGCAGCCCGCAGGTCCACCTCGAGAATGACTGCTTCATGAGTGATCAAACAGTGCAAGCCGCCCCGGCGCTGAAGGAAATTTTCAACCCGGCGCGCCTGCAGCATATCGCCGAAGAAACCGCTGCGGTGTATCCACCCTTTGACGTTGCAGCGTTCCTGCAGCGTAGCTGCGAAGGTCTGGACGCGCTGTCGGTGATGCAGCGTCTGAACCGCGTCAGCCAGTGCCTGCACGCGGGTCTGCCGGCCGATTACCCCCACGCGCTGGAAATACTGAAGCAACTGGCACCGCGTTTGAACAGCGGTTTTGTCAGCATGGTGTTACCCGAGTACATCGCTTTGTACGGCCAGGAAGACTTCGAGCGTTCCATGGCGGCGCTGACTTATTTCACCGGGTTTGGCTCGTCAGAATTCGCCATTCGGCACTTCTTGCGCCTGGACTTTAAGCGCGCATTGAAATTGATGCAAAAAATGTCCGAGGACCCGGACGAACACATTCGACGCTTGGCCAGTGAAGGCAGCCGACCGCGCCTGCCATGGTCGTTTCGCCTTGAAACATTGACCGTTGACCCGTCGCCGGTGCTGCCGATTCTTGACAATCTAAAGGCTGATGACAGCCCATATGTACGCAAGTCGGTGGCTAACCACCTGAACGACATCACCAAAGACAACCCCGACTGGGTACTTGACCTAATCGAAAGCTGGTCGCTCGAAGACCCACGAACGGCCTGGATTGCGCGACACGCGTTACGTTCGCTGATAAAAAAAGGGGACCGCCGCGCGCTGACCATTATGGGCGCCGGGGCCAAGGCCCAAGCGCGGGTCGAAGCGCTGAGTATCTCACCACAAGCGGTACGTCTGGGGGATCGGGTCAACCTGTCTTTTCAACTGCACTCCACTGGTCATGACGATCAGCGCCTGATCATCGATTACGCCATTCACTATGTGAAGAAGTCCGGCGGCACCTCAGCCAAGGTGTTTAAGCTGAAGACCCTGGCCCTGGGTGCGGGTGAGTCGGTAACCGTGACCCGAGAACAGCAAATGCGCAACTTCACGACTCGGGTGCATTACGCGGGCAAACATGCGTTAGACATTTTGATCAATGGTGAATGCCTGGCCAGCACTTGGTTCGACCTATCAGAGTGACTGCTCCGAGTGAATCTTCAGGCCAGTTGCAGCCTGAAGGTAAACGTCGTGCCCTCTGCATCTGACGAGACCACACCCAGTTCACCGCCGTGGGCCTGGGCGATTTGCTTGGCGATGTACAAACCGAGCCCCAACCCCGCTTGCGGCATGTCGGTAATGACCCGGGAATAAGGCCGAAACAACTGCGCAGCGACTTGAGCCGAAATGGCCGGCCCCTGGTTGGTTACACTGAGGAAGAATTCACCCCGTTCGATGGTCGCCCGAATCTCTACCGACCCATCGCGAGCGCCGTGTGCGATGGCGTTGGCGACCAGGTTGGAGAGCAACTGCGCCAAGCGTGCACGGTCACAACGAATACCGTCCAGACCGCAAATGCTCGCGTTAATCACACGCGATGGATGAACCCGTTGCACCTCGGCGATAACGTGCCTGAGCGCTGCTTCGAGGTCGGTATCATCATCAAGGTTCAGCGGTATACCGTTGCCCAACCGTCCACGTGCAAAATCCAGCACATCGTCGACCAAACTCGATGCACGCTTCCCTGCCGTCAAAATATGCTGCACCACCGGAGTCAGGCTTTCATTGCGGGTTCGCCGTAACAACAACTCAGCGCTGGCAGAAATGGCGAACAACGGATTGCGCAGGTCATGTCCCAGCACCGCAATGAATTGCTCCCGCAGCTCGGCGATTTCCCGGGCTTCCAGCAGTTCGGCCTGGGTCTGTTGCAACGCTTCTTCTGACTCGATCTGAACCGCCAGCAAGCGGGCGAATGAATTCATCATGGTTTCGATCGGCGTGCCTGTCAGCTGCGCAGGCTTGGGGTCCAGCGCACAAATGGTCCCGAAAAAACTGCCATTGGTTCGAAACACCGGCACGGCGATATAACTTTCGAAGCCATAAATACGCGGCGTATGGTGGTCGCGATAGAGAGCGTCCTGGCTGACATGATCAATGATCACTGGGTCATGAGAAGCGCGGATCTCGTGACACAAGGTCGTAGTCAGGTCCAGCTCGCCGCCAGGCTCCAGGCCAAAATTCAACCGGTCCAATACCGCACACGCCGTCCAGGAGCTTTCAGTAACCCGTGCCACCGCCGCGAAGCCCATGCCGGTGGTTTCGCAGATCACTTGCAGAATGGCAGGCACTGCGCTGATTCGTCCGACCATGGCCACATCTGCTGCTATTGATTGCTTCATACTCTTTTCATGCTCTGTTCCTGACCCGGCCCGGTGTGAAATCCCAGCCGCCTATTTATGCGGCATGAACCGGTAGTGGGTGGTTGACCACATTTTTTCAGTAAGTGCACAATTGTTCCAGACACACCACTTGACTGCGTTGTAGCTTGTCGTTCATGCGCCCTAAAGAGGGTCTGTGAAGAGTGGCGCGCTCCTAAAGGGGAAATGGCGGATTCTGAAATATTGGAGGGCAACTGCCCATGAAGCCGGGTAACTGGATCGATTTGAAGCAGGACAGCGAGTCCGGAATCGAGACCATTCGTGCTCATTTTGAGGGGCATGCCTATGACCCACACTGGCACGACAGTTACTTGGTCGGGGTTACCGAACAAGGCGTGCAGCAATTCAATTGCCGACGCCAACGGCACCTGAGCACACCGGGCCGGGTGTTTCTGCTGGAGCCCGGCGAAGTTCATGACGGCGATGCGCCTGCAGCAGAAGGATTCACCTACCGAACGCTTTATCTTGATCCGCAGTGGCTGGAGCGTGAATTGCGCTCGTTATTTGAAGACATTCCTGAGCGCAGTCAGCTGAGTTTCGCCGCAACCCTGGCAGACGATCCACGCCTGGCCATCGCCACTGCACAGGCCTTTCAAAGTCTGCATGGCCAAGAGCTGCGCATCATCCGCCAGACCGCCCTCGATACCCTGCTTGGCCATCTGACCAGCCATTTACGCTGGCGCGCGCAGCTGTCGCCTGACCCGCGCCTGCCGTGGGTAGCGCATAAGGCTCGCGAGTATTTGCACAGCCACATGGTCCACGACATCGGTTTGGACGACCTGGCCCGGGTCACCGGCGTTGATCGCTTCCGCCTGACCCGAGCCTTCAAAGCCGCGTTCGGCCTGGCGCCTCACGCTTACCTGATCCAACTGCGCCTGGCCAAAGCCCGGCGTTCACTCGCGGCCGGTCAGTCGCCGGCAGACGTCGCCGCAGCACTCGGTTTTGCCGACCAAAGCCACCTGGGGCGCTGGTTTCAACGGGCCTACCGCATGACCCCGGCGGACTATCGCAGGCGCTGCTCAAATCTTCCAGACTAAAGCCACACCCACGGTGATGATCGAGTCACGATCAATCCTCATTGCCGAGTTGTCCCATGAATCCTTTTTTGCCGTTCATGCTGTTTGCCTTCGTCGCCTCCATTACCCCTGGCCCCACCAACATTCTGGTTTTAACCAATAGCTCACGGCACGGCGTGCTCGCGGTATTGCCCATTATAGTGGGAGCGTGCGCGGGTGCCGCACTGCTCGTGCTAGTGGTAGGAATGGGTTTGGGGGATGTACTGGGGCGATACCACACGGTGCAAACCGCCATGTCATGGACCGGCATCGCATGGTTAACGTATTTGGCGTGGCAGATTTTCTGCAGCCCCGCCACCGCCATTGAACCGCAGGATGCAGCGCTGTCTGGCCGCAAAACCGGCCCGAGCCTTGGTTTGCTCGGCGGTGCCAGCCTGCAACTGGTTAACCCCAAGACATGGATGATGGCGCTGGCTGTGGTCAGTGTCTTTGCAGGCACCGACGCTGATCGGACGGTGCGCGTGATCTACCTGTCGCTGGCGTTTTTTCTGATTTCTATTCCGTGCATGAGTGCTTGGGCCTGGCTGGGCGCCAGTGCCGCCAAGTTCTGCAAATCAGCCAGCAGCATGCAGCGTTTTAACCAGGTCATGGCGCTGTTATTGCTGGCCTCCACCTGGTTGACGCTGCTGGTTTAACCCTTGCCAGGCGTAGCCGCGAACCGAGCGGTCAACGTTTAAGCGTGCCGCTGCCCCGCCCATCGACAGTGTGAATCGAATACAAAATCGCGCGGAGGTCCTGTGGGCGGGCCTTTTTTGCGCTTCGGCGTTCCGACGTTGCTTTGCCGAAGCCCCGCAAATGACATTCCTGTTAATTGTTAACTATTCGCCTGAATGGTCACGCCGCAGCCTTGCATCCGCTACTTGTTTGTCTATGATGTGATAAACACGTGCCCTGCGGATGGGAAAAATTTGTAATCGTTAAACCGCATCAATTTATGAGGCTTGAATATGGATGCTCAAGTGCCTGTGCGCGTTATTGCCCCTTACTACTCCAGCCTTTCAGAAGACCCATAAATCTTCTGCTCGTCATTAAAGCTGCCTGCCTTTGACCATCCGTCAATCTGCCACGAAGTTTAAGCAGAATCAGCAGAGCCATTTTTTTATTTGCCCGAACGAACCCATTATCCAGGTGGTAGTTATATGTTCAATTCTCAACGTAAAGCAGACAGAGCAGAACTTGAACGTTCTACCGCGGCCTTGCGCGAAGCAAAAGCCAAGGTGCAGGCGATCAGTCGGTCCATGGCAATGATTGAATTCAGCCTGGACGGCATCATCATCGATGCCAATGATAATTTCTGTAAAACCATGGGCTATTCCCTCGAGGAAATCCTTGGCAAACATCACCGCATTTTTTGCGAGAAAGAGTTTTACAACAGCGAAGCCTACAGCAAGATGTGGCGTGATTTGGCCCGGGGTGAGCCATTGAGCGAAACCTTCTCACGCCTGGACAAAACCGGTCGGGAGGTCTGGCTAGAGGCCAGTTACATGCCGGTCATCGACGGAGACAAGACCGTATCGAGCGTGATCAAGGTCGCCTCGGACGTGACCAGCGCCATTCACAAAGAGCACGAAAACCAGAGCATGATCGATGCCATCAGCCGCTCGATGGCGATGGTCGAATTTACCCCGGACGGCCGGGTGATCACTGCCAACGAAAACTTTCTTGACACCATGCATTACAAACTCAATGAGATTACAGGACAGCACCACAGTATGTTTTGCCATCGGCACGATGCCGAGTCTCCGGCTTATAAGGCGTTCTGGGCATCATTAAACCGTGGGGAATACCATTCCCATCGATTTGAGCGTGTTGATAAACAGGGGCATACCGTTTTTTTGGAGGCCTCATATAACCCACTTTTCGACGCTAAGGGCCGGTTATATAAAGTAGTCAAGTTTGCCAGTGATATCACGCAACAAGTTAAGGTGCAGCAGAGCGCGGCGAAAACAGCTCACGATACGTCGGTTCAAACTGACGCCAGTGCGCAGAAGGGTTCGGCCGTCGTGCAGCAAACCGTGCAGGTTATTGAGGAAATCTCCAACGACCTCAATCAGGCCGCCCGCAGCCTTGATGCCGTCAACAAACAGTCGGAAATCATCGGCAGCATCGTGCAGACCATTCGTGGTATTGCCGATCAGACCAACCTGCTGGCATTGAACGCGGCCATCGAAGCCGCTCGCGCCGGGGAACACGGCCGAGGTTTCGCGGTGGTAGCTGACGAAGTTCGCAGCCTGGCCGCACGTACCAGCAAAGCGACAGTGGAGATAGTTGACGTGGTGCGCCAAAACAATGAACTGGCCCGTAGCGCGGTGGCCAGCATGCAATCAAGCCTCAACCGAACCGAGGTTGGCGTGGGGCTGGCCAACGAGGCGGGCCAGGTTATTTTGGAAATTCAACAAGGCTCGCGACACGTGGTCGACGCCATCAGTCAGTTCAACTCAACCTTGCAGTTGAACTGACAAATCACAAGGAGCCAACTTGTTGGCGAGACTTTAATGCCTCGCCAACAAGTTGGTTCCTACAGGGCATGTGAGACATCCGAGATTCGGTTTATTCGCCGATGTCTTCGTTCCACAGCTCGGGTTTGTCAGCGATGAAGTCGCGCATCAATTCGATGCACCTGTGGTTCTGCACGACGTCGACTTCTACGCCCCGTGAGCGCAGCAGTTCTTCGTCGCCCATGAACGTTTGGTTTTCACCCACCACAATCTTTGGAATACCGTACAAAAGGATCGCACCGCTGCACATTGAGCACGGTGACAGAGTGGTGTACAGCACCGACTCTTTGTAGGTTTGCGCTGACTGGCGGCCGGCGTTTTCCAACGCATCCATTTCGCCGTGCTTGATAGCACTGCCCTCTTGCACTCGCCGGTTATGGCCTCGGCCGATGATCTGACCGTTGTGGACGATCACCGATCCAATGGGAATACCGCCCTCGACCAACCCCAGTTGGGCTTCGTCTATCGCCGCTTGCATGAATGGGTCCATGGAAACTCCTGAGGCTTAGTGGCTTACCGCTATTGGCTTATTGGCTCAATTTGGCCTGAGCATTGAGCAGAACTTTTTCGACGAAGGTTTTAAGCATTTCAGCCGATTTGGCTTTCATGCTCATGCCGACGTCTCTCTGTTTTGCCTGAAACTTGTTGGCCAGTTCGGCGGGAACGTTGCCCTCGTTCAAACTGCGCATCTCACTGGGGCTGAACGATTCGGCGTAGGCCGCCGCAAGGTTGTGATTCCATTGTTCCTGGTACGTCGGTTGCAGGCGTTGCAGCTCATCTTGCACAAGGCTTTGCCCTTGCACCTTGCCTACCTTCTGCACGATCGTGGCAAATGTAACGGAGCGGGAAGCCACTTGAAAACCGATCCACGCCAAGCTGTCACCCAGATGGTGTTGCTCAACGAACATCAGTGCAGCGTCATCGCTTTCGGCGGCCACGGCGCTGAGCGGAATATTCAGCAGCAACATGGCCAGCGCCATAAACGTCGCGTTGATTACCCTGAGCACTCCGGTGTAGCGGCCACCTGTCATCTCGCCTCCCCTGCCTTAGCCTTGATTGCAGCCCAGCTTTGCCGAGTCATGCGGTAGACCTTCACCCCGCGCCGGTGGTATTGGCTATGTATGAACGTGTTGAAGCCTAGCTTCTCGATGACGTTTACCGAGGCGATATTTTCCGGTTCGACGATAGCGATCAATGAATCGACGCCCAGCGTGCCAAACGCGCAATCCCGGGTGGCTTTTGCAGCCTCGGTGGCCAGGCCTTTTCCCCAATAATCCCGCGCCAGGCGATAGCCGATTTCAACTTCTTCGACGCCTTCAACAGGTTCTGCGTTCAGCCCACAGAACCCAATAAAGGACGAAGTGGCCTTGTCGATGACTGCCCATGGGCCGAAGTCGTTGGCCTGGTAGGAAAATACGCAGCCAGCGACGAATTCCCGGGTTTCCTTTTCGGTCATCACCCCGCCGACCGAGTGGCGCATGACCTGCACATCACCCAAAATCGCTGCGAGTGCTGGCACATCCTCGGCTTTCAGCTCGCGAATCAACAGCCTCTCGGTGTGTAGCTGAAATCCTGTCCTGCCCATCTGCGCCTCGCTTTACAAGCCTGAGATGGATTTACGCATAACAGCCAGAGACATGCGAGCGCTGGGCGCATACCGGCGGCGGATCTGAACTGCGCCAACGAGTGGTTCCTACAGGCTGCCTTTGACCTTGGTTGCGACCTCGGCCGGTACCCAGGCAGTCCAGACTTCCGGGTGGTCACGCAGGAACGATTGCGCGACGGCGTGGGGTTCCAGGCGTTTTTCGCTCATCTGACCCAACGTCTGGTTGAGCAGATCAATCGGCAGGTCAACTTTCTGGAAGAACGCAACGAGGTCAGGGTATTTCCCATGGAACGGTGCAGAGACGCCAATCGCCAAATGAGCAGGCAGTGAGCGGGTGCCCTTTGGATTAGGGTTGTTGGCGTCGGACAAGGTTTTCCAGGCTTCAGCATCGAACGGCGGTTCGTCGAGCTTTACCAGTTTGAAACGACCGAGCAGCGGCGTGGGCGACCAATAATAGAACAGCACCGGCTTGCCGCGACGGATCGACGAGTTGATTTCGGCGTCCAGGGCTGCGCCAGAACCGGTGCGAAAGTTGACGAAACTGTCGGTCAGGCCATACGCCTTGAGCTTTTGAGTGTTGACGATTTCCGAGGTCCAGCCGGTGGGACTGTTCAGGAAGCGCCCTTGTTTCGGTGATTCCGGATCGCGGAACACATCTTTATATTTCGGCAGATCCGACACCGACTTCAAGTCCGGAGCGACGGCTTTGATGCCGCGTTCGGCGTCGCCTTTGATCACGTATTCTGGCACCCACCAGCCTTCTGTGGCGCCTTTGACGGTATCGCCGAGGCCAAATACCTTGCCTTCGCTTTCAGCTTTGATCCAGGCCGGACTGCGGCCAGCCCACTCTTCGCCGATAACCTGAACATCATCCTTGGCCAGCGCCGCTTCCAGGCTGACCGTGCTGCCTGGCAACGTGTCGGTCGGATAGCCATAACCCTTTTCGACAATGGTGCGCAGGATTTCAGTGATCAGGCTGCCACTTTCCCAAGTGATGTCACCGAAATGAATGGGGGCCGCTTTTTCAGCCGCAAACACTGGCTGCGCGAGTATCCCCAGCGCCAATACCGTGCTGCCCAGCAGGTGTTTTATCGAGGTCATGATGGTCTCTTGGTCATTGGAGGTGCAGTGGTTATCGGGATGCGCCTTGCGCCGATGGCTCCATTACCAGCCCTAAGCAGCGGTGGCGCCTTCAAACAGCGGCTAAAAGCCGTGTTTATGTAATCGCTGACCGATCTTTGGCAAATGCCCAATTCGTTGGCAATCTGCGGGTGGGTCAGACCATTGATTTGTGACAACAGGAAAGTCGCTTTGACCTTGCTTGGCAGACGGTCGAGCGCTGCGTCGACGGCCTGAAGGGCTTCGATCACTTGTGCACGATTCTCAGGGGAATGGCTGTGCAGTTCAAGGTCGTCGGGCAAGCCGTTGAGATAATGTCGTTCCAGGTCACGTCTTCGCCAAAATTGGTACAGCAGGCGATGGGCGATAGTGGTCAATAACGCCCTGGGCTCTCTGATCGGCGCCAGATTGGGCGAGGCCAGTAGTTGGGCGAAGGTTTCCGAGGCAATGTCTTCAACACTGGCGGGCGAGTCAAGGTGGCGCATTAGCCTGCGGCACAGCCACTCATAATGACGATGAAACAGACCAGCCACATAGTCGCTATGGGATAGAGAGGTGCCGGACATGGTGGCTCCATGGAGGTGAGGTGCTGCCTATGTCCGGTGTTCCGGTGGGGTCATCCTAGCAAGCCGGTTTATGCTTTAATAATATTTAAAAGGCATTTTTATATTCTTTAATTTTATAAAAAACCTTTTCGCCAACGTGTTGGCGAAGCGGTTCATTAACATCAAATCAACACCGGCAACCCCATTGCTTCAGCCTCACACTGGTAGTCCAGCAACACCTGATAATCCTCTTCCCTGGCAGGCATTACCGAACGAATCGCCAGCGTCGCCGCGACTTCGGGCAACTCTTTCAGGGCCTGATTCATCCCATGACGAATGCGCTCAGCGTCATCAGCATCGAGAGAGACAGCACCTATGTAAGGCAAGGTAGGGCTGCTTGCGCTGCGACCGATAATCCGCAGGCCGTAGAGTTCGGCGCTGGCGTCGCGGGCGAGGTAATCATAGGTCACGCTGTCGACGGCAGCCAAATCCCCGCGCCCTTCCCGCAACCAGCGCATGCTTTCACGGTGGCCGCCAGTCAACGAGACCGTGTGGAAAAAGCGCCCGTCACGCTGAAACGGCGCCAGGCGATGACGGAACAGGTTCATCCCGGAGTTGGAATCGCTGTTATTGATCAACCCATGGCTGCCACGAAAGGCTTCCAGCCCGGATCTCGGATCATCTGCACGGGCCAGCAGCAGGCTGCAATGTGAACCGTCAGCGCTGTGGGGAAGACGGTAATCCGGGCGCCCTATCAGTCGCACCTTGCCCCGCAACGCGGTCATCAATGGATAGCCACAGGTCTGGCTCAGCAGCAGATCCGACGACAACCACAACGGCATCAACTCATCATCTGCAGCAGGGTCTCGAGGAATGCCAAGCAACTGCACGATGCGCGTTAGCCACGCTTCATTGGCAGCACGCAGCCGGTCTGGTGCGGTGTACATCAGTAACGCTGCAAAGCCGTGGGTCATGCTCGAATCCGTATCAGGCGTGTGGATGTTGCGGGCTGTCGATGGGGCTCCAACTGTGCCGCCGAAACAGTTCACCATAGCCGCGTACTAAAAAACCACCGCTGCGAGCCAACCACTGTTCCCGGCGAGCCTGGTACACCCGGGGCAAAAAATACCAGGGCAGACCCGGCAAGTCGTGGTGCACCAAATGCAAGTTCAAATGCAAGAACAGCCAACTCCAGACCCACGCGGCTTCGTTGATGACGGTTCGCTGCTCAGGGCGTTCTGCGGGACGGTGCTCATAATAGGAACGGACCATAGACACCGATAACGCTGGCAAGGTAATTAACAGCACGTAATGCCAGACCGGTAGCGCGCTGAAACGTGCGATAAACCAGAACATCAGCAGCGTGAACGCAACATGAGTCAGCCACATCTGCCATGTCGGCAAATCGCCCCTTCGTAACCGGGAAAACACTTCACGAACCAACGCCACCAGGGCCAGCGGCGCGCCACACATCAGCCGTCCGGGCAAGGTTTTATCCAGCCAGCGCAGGCCACGAATCAGGCGTGGGGTGTGTTGCCAATGCTGCCGGCTGAGGTAACGGCTTTCCGGGTCCAGGCCGGGCAGCGTCAAGTCGTCATCGCGGTGATGGGCCAAATGAGTGTCGCGATAAAGTGTGTATGGATACCACAGCGCGAAGGGCGCGTAGCCCAACGCTTTATTTACCCATAACCAGCGGGTTGGATGACCGTGAAGCAGTTCATGCTGCACCGACATCCACAGCACCACCAGGGGAATCATCGCTGCGGTCGTTGGCCACAGACCGAGCCAATGGCTGCTGAGCAACAAGCCAAACCAGCCCGAATAAACCCCTATTAACAAAAGCCAGGTCGGCCATTCCGTATGGCCAGTGAAACTCTGACGCAAGTGCAACACGTCGCGGCGCTGGGCGTCATCAAGGTAATTGGGCATTCAATGCTTCCTGCGTCATGGCTGGATCAGTCAGAAGTGCTGACTTCAATCCTGTTGTGCGATGACGCAGTCAAATCATGTAGACCGATGGGTTATGTCGTTAGAACGGCAGAAACAAAAGCGGAGCCCTGAGAGGCTCCGCACTGCTGAATCATGGTCAAGCATTGAAATCAGCTGTCTTTCTTGGCCTTTTTGTCAGCGCGTTTTTCCACGAGGGTTTTTGCCGGTTTTTTCTTATCGGCTTTCTTTGAATCCATGCCTTTGGCCATGATGCTTACTCCGCTGTTGGGGGATCTGGGCTCAGTTATACACCTAATCGGACGCCATACCGACAGCCAATGCACCACGTTATGATGCACCGCACGCCAAGCGGTCAATCAGGCCGCGCCCTTCTCTGATCTGACGCCGTCGCGCTATCGAGGCTTATGTCTTTAATCCACTTCTGCCTGTTGCCCGAAGCAAGTAAACCCTTGCTGAACAAGTTTTATAAAAGCCATCAATCGCCCATGCGGTCTGCCATGGATTCACAGCTTTGGGTGGCGAAGCAGCAGGAAATTGTCGGCGCACTGTGCTTGCGAGCTATCTCCGGCGGACATTGGCTGACTGGATTGTTCGTTGCGCCGCCGTTGCGAGGGCAAGGCATCGCCAGCGACTTGATCCGGAAATCCGTGACACAGGTTGCGGGCCCGGTCTGGTTGTTCTGTCATCCCGAACTATCAGGCTTCTATCAGCGCGCCGGGTTCGAGCAGACGACGGCATTGTCACAGGCCATGGCGGAGCGCTTCGCACGCTATGGCAGAAGCAAACCTTTGATCGCCATGATTAGGCTAGACGGTCAGCCATAGAACCGTTGGTTAGGCGCACTGCGGAAAAAAGTCTGGTCGCGGTCGTAAATCTGCGTGGTAGCCTTCCGGTCAGTGGGCCTGAATCGGGCCAAAAAACGACAAGGATTGGTATGAAACTCCAGCTTATCGCTTGCTCCGTCGCAGTACTGTTTGGGACTGCCCAAGTCCAGGCTGCCGGGGTGATCGCCCCAGCGTCCACGGTCACCGACGCGCAGTTTGCAAACGTGCTGTCGGGACCTTGGCGCGCACCGGAAAATAGCGTCCGCGATCAATATCGGCATCCACAGCAAACCCTGCAGTTCTTCGGCTTGCGCGCCAATCAAACATTAATTGAGATTACTCCCGGCAACGGCTGGTACAGCGAACTCCTGGCGCCGTTGCTTAAGGACAAAGGTCATTACATTGCCGCTGTGCAGTCCAAAGCCACTGGCGATAATGCCCGCAAGGCCGCAGACCGGTTGGCACAGAAGTTTGCTGCCGACCCCGCCCACTACGGTAAAACGCAAATCGTCGAGTTTGACCCACAGACACCGGTATTCGGTAAACCCGCCTCCGCTGACGCCGTTCTGACGTTCCGTAACGTGCACAACTGGGTCATGGAAGACGACGCACCGGCCATGTTTAAAGGCTTTTACAACGTATTGAAGAAAGGTGGCACCTTGGGCGTAGTCGACCATCGGGCCAAAGACGGCGCTTCGGAAGAGTCAATCAAGAACAGCGGTTACCTGCCTACGGCTTACGTCGTAAAACTGGCCACCGAGGCGGGATTCGTGCTTGCCGGCAGTAGCGAAATCAACGCCAATCCAAAGGACACCAAGGATTACCCGCAAGGTGTCTGGACCTTGCCGCCAACCTTGACCACAGGCGATCAAAACCGCGAAAAGTATTTGGCTATTGGCGAATCAGATCGCATGACCCTGCGCTTCATCAAGCCAGCTCATCCAACAAAAGCAGTGAGCAAGGCCAAGTCATAATTACTCGTCGGCGTTAGGGTCCATGTCCGGGAATAACACGTCCATGTAGCCGAATTTACTGAAGTCAGTGATTCGCGACGGATACAACCGGCCAATCAAGTGATCGCATTCATGCTGCACCACGCGCGCGTGAAAACCGTGCGCGGTGCGCTGAATGGAGAGTCCGTCGGGATCAAATCCTTCGTAACGAATGTGCTCATAGCGGTCCACCACGCCCCGTAAACCCGGCACCGACAAGCATCCTTCCCAACCTTCTTCCATGCCTGGATTAAGCGGCGTAATCAACGGATTGAGCAAGATGGTCTGCGGCACGGCTTCAGCTTCCGGGTAGCGTTCGCTGTGTTCGAAGCCAAAGATCACCAGTTGAAGGTCGACGCCAATTTGTGGGGCTGCCAGGCCGACACCGCCCACGCTGTCCATGGTTTCGAACATGTCGTCAATCAATGCCTTGAGTTCGGGCGTACCGAACATTGATTCAGGCACTGGCGGTGCAATGCGCAGCAAGCGCTCGTCACCCATTTTCAGAATTTCGCGAATCATACAAACCCTTGTCCGTTAGACGATGGTTAATCGTGCCACATCCGGCCTACGATTCGTCAGCCCGTGCAGCGACGGGCACCGAATCTTTATGGCCCAGCCCCGAATGGTGTTTGGTCGACTGCGGATTTTGACCACCGTCACCGACTTGCTTCTCGCCGGGATTCTTGCCCTCTGTATGCATGTGTTCGATGACGGCGTTCATTTCTGCGCCGAGCAGCAGCACTGCGGCCGAAATATAGAAGTACAGTAACAGCACAATGATCGCGCCGATGCTGCCGTACATGGCGTTGTAGTCGGAAAAGGTTTTGACGTAATAACCGAAACCCAGCGACGCGATGATCCAGACCACTACCGCCAACACAGAACCGGCGGTGATGAAGCGAAACTCTTGCTTAACGTCGGGCATGACGAAATACATCAAGGCAACGGCCACCATCATCAACACAATGATCACCGGCCAACGCAGGATGGTCCATAACGTCACGATGAAATCTTGCATGCCAATCTGACCGGCCAGCCAGCTCATGACTTGCGGCCCGGTGACCATCAGCGCCGCGGCAGCGAGCAGCATCCCGGCGATGCCGACGGTGTAGAGAATCGACAGCGGAAGGCGCTTCCAGATCGGCCGGCCCTCGGGCACATCGTAGGCGGCGTTCATGGCACTCATCATCAATCGCACACCCGCCGAGGCGGTCCATAGCGCGATGACGATACCGATCGACAACAGCCCACCTTTGGACTGTTGCAATTGGTCAATAACCGGGTTGACTTGATCCAGCGCCTGGGGCGGCAGTACCAGTTCCGATTGCAGTCGCAGCCAGGAAAAGAAGTCTGGCAGGTGTAAAAAGCCAATCAACGCGATCAAAAACAACAGGAAAGGGAACAGCGAAAACAGCATTTGATACGCCAATGCCGACGCATAGGTCGACATTTCGTCATCTAGAAATTCGTTGACGGTCCGGACAAGGACCTTGCGCATTGAAAGCTGGCCTAACTTCGGAAAAATCATGGTGTCTCCTTACGACTCAATCAAGCTGACTTCGCTATTGATCAGGCAACGCTTCAGTTTCAAGCCTGCACGTTCGAGGGCTGGCGTTTTACCTTAACGTAGCCTAGTTGGCGACCGTAAAGAGGTATCAAATTCCGTCAGCGTGCCCTGCTGACGGACTACTGCTTATAAAGCAACGGCCATACTAGATGGCCGTTGGGTAAAACGTTAAGCCAATTGATCGGCTCAAGCTTTGTCGACACCTTTCTTCACCGTATCTTTCGCTTTGCCTACGGCTTGTTGGGTATCGCCTTTTACCTCTTGGGCTTTACCTTCGGCTCTGAGCTTCGAATTGTCAGTGGCTTTGCCTACGCCTTGCTTGACGTTACCGGCTGCCTCATTGGCCATACCTTTGACTTTGTCGCCAGTGCTACTCATGGTGATTCTCCTGAACCGAAAAAGTAGGTGTCGTACGCTCGACATACGATTGACGCCCCCCTTTGCGCAGAGTTTCATAAAATTTCTACCGAGATGTACCATTCGTCGCGCCATCGAACGTTGGACAGATGAGCTCATTTGGACGTCCTTTGCAGGTTTAACTTTAAGTTTGCGCAACAACCCCCGAGAATGCTCGACGCAGTCAGGCTGTGGTCGTCAATGCCACCGCGCTGAACACACAGATCCACAGGAACGTTATGAAACTCGATAAAAAGCTGGCCATCGCCCGCAGAAACCAGGAACTCGGCGGTGCCATACTCGGCACCAACAACAGCCATTTCACCGCGCTAAACGCCAACAAAAACATCTGGTGGTTTGACTTGCCTATGGGCCGTCTGCAAATAGGTCAGTACGAGTGGGTGCATCTGCTATTGCACACCCCAAGCACGGATCAGTTGCTGCACTTGAAAGTGCCGACAGTCTTTTTGCGCGATCACATGGAAGGCCTGGTAATCCGCAATAAAGACAAGCGCAACTGCACCGTCAGCCTGGAGCTCAGCGCCGACAAGGACTCATTCTTGAAAGACGTTCGTCCGGATGGCGCCAACGTGCAATTCTCGGCGTTCCTGCAGAAGTAGTCCGCACGCCACTCCCTCCGTAGGAGGTCGCCCTTCGTCCCAGACGCCTCGCTGTCGCGCAAACCCGAATCTGAAGGAGCTGCCGAAGGCTGCGATAGGCCGGGGCCGCAGGCGACCGGCAGCCCCTTCAGCGGTATAACGAGGGCGACCGGTTCCCGGTCGAATCGCAGCCTTCGCAGCTCCTACAGATTATTCTTAAGTCAATAAGTTATGCGTTGTATACCAGCAGCGTGCTGACGTAGGCGGTGAGGTATTTTTTCATCGAGACCCTGCTGAAGGTTTGCGCCAACCGATACGGGGAAGTGTCCCGCAGAACCGAGTAGACCTGCCTGCGACCTGATTTGATCCTCCGAACGGTAGGACTTTTCCGCTGATAAAGCAGTCAGTGATAGGTAGCAGTCATGGAGAATTGGATATGAACAGTGATAGTCAATTGAAAGTCGACATCTGGAGCGACTACGTGTGCCCATTCTGTTACTTGCAGTTGTCGATTTTCGAACAGCTGCAGCGGGAGTACGGGACCCGAATCACTGTCCAGTGGCATGCCTTTGAACTAAGACCTGAACCCCTTGCCACACTGGATCCCGGTGCCGACTACTTACGCGCCAGTTGGTTGCGAGAGGTGTATCCAATGGCGGAAAAACGCAACGTACTCATGAAGTTGCCGCCGGTTCAACCGCGCAGCCGCGCCGTGCTGGAAGCGGCCGCTTTTGCCAAAGCCCAGGGCAAGTTCGATGAGTTTCATATAGAGGCGTTTCGTTCGTTCTTCGAGTTTGGCCGCGATATCGGTGATATTTCAGAGTTGTTGGACTTGGGCAGCCGCGCCGGTCTGGACCGGCAAGCGCTGAGTAGCGCCCTGTCCAATCACCATTACACCGAGCAGATAGTGGCCGATGAAGGATTGGCAAACGAGCTGGGATTAAGGGGCGTGCCGGCCTTCCTGATACGTCGGGCGGATCAACCGTTAAGCGAAGCTACCGTGTTAAACGGAGCGATGAGCATCGGCCCGTTCAAACGAGAAATCGACAGATTGTGCATATGACCGAGCGCTATAGGGAGGCGGCAAACCGGCTCCCCGTTAGCAGCGTTACACCAGGTCGATACGGTCTGAGTGGATAACGATTAGACCCTGCTTATACAGAGCGCCAATGGCTTTTTTGAAGTTACCCTTGCTGACACCGAACAAACCGCTGATCACTTGCGGATCGCTTTTGTCGCTGACGGGAAGCGTGCCGTTATTGTCACGCAACTTGGCCAATATCTTCGAGTTCAAGCTCCCCGCGGCTTCTTCTCCTACCGGCTGCAGGCTGAGGCTGATATTACCGTCGGCGCGAATTTCTTTAATGAAGCCTTTTTCTTCTTTGCCGGGGCGCAGAAACTTGAACACTTCATTCTTGTGAATCAAGCCCCAGTGCTTGTTATTGATAATGGCCTTGAAGCCCATATCGGTTGCTTCAGCCACTAGCAAATTGACTTCCTGGCCGACGCTGTAGTTAGCCGGGGTTTTGTCCAGGTAGCGATCCAGCCGAGCAGTCGCTGTGATGCGTCGAGTGTGCTTGTCGAGATAAACGTGAACAACGACGTATTCACCGGCCTGCATCGTGCGCTTCTCTTCGGAGTAAGGCAGCAGCAGATCCTTGGACAGGCCCCAATCGAGGAAAATGCCGATGCTGTTCACCTCGAGCACTTTCAAGCTGGCAAACTCACCGACTTGTACTTTTGGCTTTTCAGTGGTGGCAATCAGTTTGTCATCACTGTCCAGGTAAACGAAGACGTTGAGCCAGTCTTCATCTTCGCTGGGAATATCCTTTGGAATATAGCGATTAGGCAGCAGAATCTCGCCGTCCTGAGCGCCGTCCAGATATAAGCCGAAGTTAGTGTGTTTTACCACTTGCAAGCTGTTGTAGCGCCCGACTAAAGCCATTTCCAAATACCCTCATTACGTGGGCGGCATTCTACCCGACTTTGCAGATTGTGTTCATGGCGCTGGCAAATTCAAGGATTTACTGAAGATTTCCGCTACCGCCAGATCATGAATACTGACCCCGCTCGTCAGGTCGGCCAAGGGTTTTTTCGACCTCCTCACCTTACCTGTTTCGTCATTTTAAAAATAACTCTCCTGCGAAAACAATCGGTTAGCCGTGGGCCACAGCCTTTATCAGCGTGCAAACAGCCCAGAGAGCCTATGCTGTTTTAGGGCTATATTTCCCAAGCAATTGTCAAGCAATTCATATACAATTGCTGGCCGTATTAAATTTATATAGGTCCTTGGCAGCCATGCGTGTAAAAGCATCCAATTCGAAACCAAAGGCAGCTCCAGCCGTTGAGACCAGCGAGTCGATCAACGCACAAATAGCAGCTTTCTTGAAAACCGGCGGTGAGATCCAGCAGATCGCCAAAGGCGTCAGCGGCCAAACCTTCGGCCCGTCCAAGCAAATCACCCTCGGCAAAAAATAATTTCCCCCGCTTCAGCTGTCGATCTCTATGCGCTTTGTATTCAAGGCGCTAGGGCCATCGATTCCCCTTAGTACGAACTCATCATTGCGATAAATCCATAGCTGCCCAAGCCCAGCGCATTGCTTGCGGTTTGATTGCGCCTGACCACAAAGCCCCTACCCTAACAGCACGATTCGTTCTATAAGGGCGTCTGGTTCTCAGGAAAGTCTGTCAATGCGCAAGTCGATCATGCTTTTGATGGCGGCATTTCTATTGATGTCTGGATGTACGCGTTTAGGGTTGGCCTACCGCCACCTTGACGTGATTATTCCGTGGTCGGTGAACGATTACCTGGGCATGAGCTCGACGCAAAAGCGCTGGCTAGACGACCGCCTCAAAGAACAGCTGACCTGGCATTGCACGACCCAGGTGCCGAGCTACCTCACTTGGCTTGACCGCTTGCAGCACATGGTCGAAACCAATCAGGTGACCGAGCCTGAACTTAAAGCCCGTGCCGCTGAAGGCAAACTGGCCATTGAACAGATATCCAAACAAGTCACGCCGACGGCGGTGGAACTGCTCAGTCAGTTGGACGACAAGCAAGTACAGACAATGCAAGAGGCGTTCGCTAAAGACTTGCGCGAGCATCAAGAAGAATATGTAGATCCGCCGCTGGACAAGCAGATCAGTGACCGTACCCAGCGCCTGGAAAAGCGCCTCGACCCCTGGATCGGCGCTTTGAACCCGGCGCAGCATAAACGGGTTGCAGATTGGTCGGTGGCACTGGGCGAACAGAATCGACTGTGGATCGAAAACCGCGCCCATTGGCAGGGGTTATTCATCGCCGCCGTGCAGCAGCGTAAAGCGCCAGACTTCCCGCAGCGGATCTCGCCGTTGTTGCAGGACCGGGGCAGTTTTTGGACACCACAATATCGCCAGGCGTATGAGCAGACAGAGCAGGCCGCGATTCGTTTATTCGTGGATTTGATGGCCGACAGTACACCTAAGCAACGCCAACGCCTGATCAAAAAAATAGGCGATGTCAGAGAAGATTTTGCCGATTTGAGTTGCCTGAAGACCGCGCCGAAATAACGGAGTTTCTGTAAAGAGCCAGCGTGTTGGCGAGGCTTCGTACCTGACACACGCCGTCTCACGCCTTTCGCCAACGAGTTGGCTCCTACAGATTTATGCACGGCTTTACGCAATCTGCGCTTTTGACGCCACGTTATCAAATGTATCCGGGTCCAGCGCGTCGGCCTGTTCGTCCAGCACTTGGCGTGGATGGTCGTTACCGGGAATGCTGCTGTCGAGCAATGCCAACAGGCTGGCTCCGCGCAAGGTCAGACTGAAATTATTGCCAGTGCTGCCGTCGTCTTTAGACCGGGGTTCGATGAACCCACGCTTAAGCAGCAGCGCTTCGTAATCTGCCGCCGTCGTCTTGAGTTCATCCAGATCGCCAATCGGTGAACCTTCCGCTGCCAGGGCCGCAGCATGTTGCTCGGCGTAGGCGCGCGGGGCAAAACTTTTGCCGGCACCGTTTTGCACTTCATGCAACAGGCGTTCGATAAGACCCCAATTATATTCCGTCATGATTTTTCATCTCCAGCCAACATGAGTAATGCCCGCGACCATCGCCGCCGGGTTGGGCTACACCTATTTGTGACCGGCTCCAGCCGCCACCGTTCAGCACTGGCGACCCTCACGGGCGCTGAACTTTTGCCCGACCGAACCCCTCAATCTGATAGGTATTCATCAGAAAGGAGGCAGAACATGAAGATCCTGCTTAGCATCACTACCGCCCTTGCACTGCTGTCGGCTATGCCAGCGTGGGCCTGCACCCCTGAAGAAGCCGAGGCCAAACGCACGCAACTGGCCGAGGAGATCCACAAGCTCACCCAGCAGAACCCCGAAAAAGCCAAAGAGATGAACCAGCAGCTACAGGACATGAACCTGGACACCGCCAGTAAGGACTTGCCAGACAAGTGCCAACTGATCGATCAACGGCTCAAAGATATGGATTCCGCCGCGAGCAAGGCCAACGGTTGACTAACTACGGACATAAAAAAACCGGCGCAGGGTATGCGCCGGTTTATTAGTTGCTTCGTAACGCGAAGCGCTATTCAGCAGCCGGCGCTTCAGGTTTACGCTTCTTCAGCGGAGCCTTACCGTCCGCACTGACCAGCGACAATGCGTCAGTCTTCGGCCGGTTAGTGATTTTGCGTTTAGTCGGCGCCTTGGCGCTGCCCTTTTTGTCAGTCTTTTTGTCGCCGGTCTTGGTCTTCTTCTTCACGCCAACCGCTTTGCCCGACGCCTTGACCTTCTTCGGCCCACCGTAGGTGCCTTTGACTTCCTTGATAGTGCGGCGCTCGAAGCTCTGCTTCAGGTAGCGCTCGACGCTGGACATCAGGTTCCAGTCGCCGTGGCAGATCAGCGAGATGGCCAGACCTTCGCCACCGGCACGACCGGTACGGCCGATGCGGTGGACATAGTCGTCGCCGCTGCGTGGCATGTCGAAGTTGATGACCATGTCTAGACCTTCAACATCCAGACCACGGGCCGCCACGTCGGTGGCGACGAGGATCTTGACGCCGCCCTGCTTCAGACGATCGATGGCCAGCTTGCGGTCTTTCTGGTCCTTGTCGCCGTGCAACACGAACGCTTTGTATTCCAACGCAACCAGGCGGCCGTACAAACGGTCAGCCATGGCCCTGGTGTTGGTGAAGATAATCGCTTTTTGATACGTCTCGTTGGCCAGCAGCCAATGAACGATTTTTTCTTTGTGGCTGTTGTGGTCAGCGGTAATGATTTGCTGGCGGGTGCCCGCTGCCAGCTCGCTGACGCTGTTGACCTGCAAATGCTGTGGATCGGTCAACACTCGACCAATCATTTCCCGCAGCCCTGCGCCGCCGGTGGTCGCGGAGAACAACAGGGTTTGCTGACGATTCTTGCACTCGCCAGCCAGGCGTTCGACGTCTTCGGCGAAACCCATATCGAGCATGCGGTCGGCTTCATCGAGAATCAGCAGTTCGACCTGGGACAGGTCCAGATTGCCAGCATTGAGCTGCTCCAGCAGACGACCAGGCGTACCGATCAAAATGTCTGGAACCTTGCGCAACATGGCGGCCTGGACTTTAAAGTCTTCGCCGCCGGTGATCAGGCCGGATTTGATAAAGGTGAACTGAGCGAAACGCTCGACTTCCTTGAGGGTTTGCTGCGCCAGCTCACGGGTTGGCAGCAGGATCACGGCGCGGATGTCGACGCGAACCTTGGCCGGGCCCATCAGGCGATTAAGCATTGGCAACACAAAGGCTGCGGTTTTGCCGCTACCGGTTTGCGCAGTCACCCGCAGGTCACGCCCTTCCAGTGCCAGCGGAATAGCCGCTGCTTGCACAGGCGTAGGCTCGACAAAATTAAGCTCGGCCACGGCTTTAAGCAGGCGTTCGTGCAGGGCGAATTGGGAAAACACGGGTGTTACCTCGACGAAAAACAAAAAAACGTCGCATA
>NZ_JAQGNX010000029.1 GCF_028293835.1 Pseudomonas sp. | reverse complement strand
CAAACAGAAGCTCGTCGAAGTGCTCGGGATTTCCTTCCAGCGCGACCAAGTTCATGGCGGTAATCCGAGTGGCCAGTTGCAGCAGGTAATCGGCGCGGGAGAAGGCCAGGCAAGCAATGCCGGTCATCACCGCCGTGCCGTTCATCAACGCCAGGGCTTCTTTTGGCCGCAGCACCAACGGGTCCCAGCCCAACTGGTGATGTACATCGCTGGCTTCACGGCGCTCGCCATGGAACATGACTTCGCGCTCACCGGACAAGGTGGCTGCAACGTAGGACAGCGGGGTCAAATCGCCGCTGGCGCCTACGGAGCCTTCTTCGGGGATCAGCGGCAAAATATCGTGATCAAGAAAGCCTTGCAGGCGCTCCAGCAGTTCAACGCGAACGCCGGAAACGCCTTGGCACAGCGACTGCAAGCGCGCTGCCAGTACGGCGCGGGTCGCTTGGGCGTCGAGCATTTTACCCAGGCCGCAGCCATGAAACGTATATAAATGCCGTGGTAAGGCTTCCACGTGATGCAGCGGCACCGCCACCACGCACGAATCGCCGTATCCGGTGGTCACGCCATAAATCACGCCTTCCTTGTTCAAAAGGGAATCAAGAAATTGCGCGCCCTTGGCGATCCGCTGGCGAAACACCGCATCGCCCTGCAAGTTGGTGGGTACTTGGCGATTGGCCAATGCCAGGACGTCTTCGATGCGTAACGGCCGTTCGCCGAAAGTGACCGATTCAAGGGCTTGGGTCGTCATGGGTCTTCCAAAAGGGATAGAAATTGAACCACTGCTGCGGCGCCTCAAGGCAGTAATGAGCGAGGCGGTCGGCGTAGCGCTGGGTGTGTTCAGCGATCACTTGCTGGCGATCACTGCGGCGCCATTGAATGGCATCGGCAAACGGTTCGAGGGTGACGCGATAACCGTTGGGGCCTTTCAGGCAAAAAATCAGGTTGATCGGGCATTTCAACAACCCGGCCAGCAGCCAGGGTCCTTGGGGGAATGCCGCTGGCTGGCCAAGGAAATTCACCTGGACATTGCGTCCGCCGTGCAGCGCAATGCGATCGCCGGCAATGGCCAGCCATTCGCCACGTTCCAGACGCTGGCTGAGTTGCAGCATGATTGCCGGGTCGAGTTCACTGACCTGAATCAAGCGCAGGTTGGTCGCACCGGCCTCACCCAACAGGCGATTGAAGCGTTCCGCGTGCTTGGTATGTACCAGCACATTCATCGTGACTTTTTCGCCCAGTTCGGCCAGTGCGCGACAGACTTCAAGATTGCCCAGGTGGGCGCCCACCAACATTTGCCCGCGCTCGCCGCGCAGTTGTGGGCGTAACGAGGCGCGGTCGACGATTTCGATTTGCTCGATGGTGAGCTTGCCGTTCCACATGTCGAGCTTGTCCAGCATTGAGTCAGCGAACGCCATAAATTGCTGGAAGACCCGCCAGCGGGTGGGGCGTAGCGCTGGCTGGTGACTCCAGTCGGCCAAATAGTGTTGGTACTGCCAGGCACTTTTTTGTGCCGCGCGGCCGAACAGATAAAAGTACAAAACAATGCCATGCAAAATCGGACTCAGTACCCGTCGGCCGAGGTGGCGTACGCCCCAGGCGGTCAGTTTCATCAGTATGAAGCTGCCGCGCTCCTGGTGGGCGGCCCAATGGTCTTTATTGGCCCTCATGGCAGCCACCGTCGCCACAAGATCAACGGCAGACGCCCCAGCATGCCGAAGAACAGCTTTGCGTGCATTGTTGAAATCAGCGCGTTGTCGTGGAATAGACGGAAATGCGAGACGCCGTCCGTGGGGTAATGCACCCGAACCGGCAGCCAGCGCATGGGCTGATTACGCCATGACAAGCGCACGATAATGTCCGAGTCGAAGTCCATGCGTTTACCTACCTGCACGGAATTGATCAGCGAGAGTGTCGGTGGCAGCGGATAGAGGCGAAAGCCGCACATCGAATCACGAATCTGCAATGACAGGCTGTTAATCCAGACCCAGACGTGAGTCAGGTAGCGCGCATACAAGCGGCCCTTGGGCACGCTGGCGTCGTACTGCGGATAGCCGCAAATCAGCGCCTGGGGGTAAGCGCGGGATGCATCCAGAAACAGCGATACATCTTCCAGGTCGTGCTGGCCATCGGCATCTACCTGCAACGCATGGCTGAAACCCATACGCGCCGCTTCGCGAAAGCCGGTCATCACTGCGCCGCCCTTGCCTTGATTCTTTGCTAGGCGCAGCAGGTGCACGTTGGGTTGTTCGGCCAGGGTTTGCAGCACGGCGGCGCAGCTCGGGCTGCTGGCGTCGTCCACCAGAAGGCAGGGTAAACCGGCATTCAGCAGCGTGCGCACCACCTCCGCGATGGCCCGTTCGTGGTCATACACAGGAATCACCGCGCAGGGGTTATGCATGGGATTTTCCATCCCGCGTACCTGTAGCCAACTTGTTGGCGAAGCGTCCTGTCTGGCACACCGCTACAATCCTCTCGCCAACAAGTTGGCTCCTACAGAGATCAGGGGCGATGGAGAAATCAAGCATGCGCCATCTCCAGCAAAATTCGGCCGCTGGAGCAGGCGCCGTCGGCGTTGCGGTAGGTGAAATACAGTTTGCTGCGCTCAGCGTCGAAGCGCAGGGTCAGCCAGACCTCATCGCCGGGGCGTATCAGTTTCTGAAACTTCAACACCTCCATGCCAGCAAAACGGGTCGGGAGATCCAGCAGGCGCTGGCCCAGGTTCATTGCCCAATCCACCTGTACCACGCCGGGCAATACCGGGCTCTGTGGGAAGTGCCCACTGAAATACGCCAGATCCGGTGGAATGGCCAACGCCAGGTGCCATTCGCCGTCCACCTGCTGCTTGCGAAGCAGTTCGGGTTCCAGCGGGCGAGGGGCATGCAGCAAGGCGTCCACGTCAGCCTGAGGCAGTTTGCCTTGCGCATTCAAGGGAAGTTGCCGCAACAGCCGCCAGCGACGGGGAAGGGCAATGGCTTCGCAGTGTGGGCGCAGGTGCTCGCGCAGTTGTTCAGTCAGCCGCCGTCGGCCCTGGTTGCGTAGGGCGTGCAGGCCGCTTGGACTGAGGACCACCAAAGCCCCCAATGAGGCACGGTTTTCCTGAACCACGCCGAGCCGGGCTTCGCTGACCCAACCGTGGGTTTCCAGCGCGTGTTCCAGCAAAGGCAGGGAGACACGTTTTTCTTCCAGTTTGACGATGCGGTCCAACCGGCCCAATAACTCGAAGCGGCCGTCTGCGGCAAAGCGTGCGGCGTCAGCGGTATGTTCAATATGGCCTGTCGGCAAATAAGGCGATTCAACGAGCAGCGCACCGTCGCGGTCCTGACTCACATGTACGCCGTCGAAAGCTTGCCAAAGGCTGTCGCCTTGGCGCCAGGCGATACCGCCGGTTTCCGAGCTGCCAAAAATTTCCGTTGGCCATTGGCCCAGGCGCTCATACAGCTGTTGCGCGGCTTCGACGGGCAGCGCACCGCCTGAGGAAAATACCCGGCGTACCGCGCTTAACCCAGGCCAGTCGAGATTGTCGCCCATGCGCTTGAGCAAGGCGGGGCTGGCGACCCAGGCAAAGGCCGAGTGCTCGCGACTGGCGCGCTGCAGGTCCTCCGCAAACGCTAACTGTTGCCGGGCGAACCTGCGCCCGGCGCACAGCGGCCACAGCACTCGAAACAACAAACCGTAGATATGTTGAGTGGCGACGCTGCCAACAATGCAGGCGCTGCCCAACTCTGCACCCCAGAGTCGCTCCAGCGCGTCGACTTCACTGGCCAGTTGCCGCAAGCGCTTTTCAATCAGCTTCGGTTCGCCACTGGAGCCTGATGTGCAGAGGCTAAGGCAGCAGGTGTCCAGATCCAGCAGGGCGGGTGGCAACGGTTCAGCCAGAAGTTGTTCAAGGCGTAGGTCTTCGGCTTGATCACTGAGCCATGCATCAGCCTCCCCGGCCCAGCGTGCGCGGGTGGGCGCTTGTAGATCAGCAGGCATTAGCACGCTGACCCCGGCGCGCCAGGCGCCGAATAAAGCGACGGCCAGTTCACCAGCATCTTCCAGATGCACCGCCAGGCGCGTGATACCCCGGGCTTGTAATCCAGCAGCGATGCTCAGCGCTTGCTGACAAAAGCTCGCGTGATCCATGGCCGGGGCGTAAGTCAATTCCCGGTCCGGCGGCGCGTCGAGCAACAGGCGCTCAAAAGGTATCCACTTCATGCGCGGCCTCGTACACGCTGGCGCACGGTCCATTCGCCAGCAAACAACAGGCCCATCAGGCCATATGAAATCAGACCGTTGTACAACGTCCACCAACTGAGCGGCGCCCAAAGCGTCAAGGCGGCGGCAATCAGCCCGTTGCCCAAAAAGAAAAGGCACCAGACCTCGGTCACTTTACGGGTATAGCGAACGGCAACATCGGACAAATGCGGGTCGCTCAGGCGTGCCAGTCGCTCAATGATCGGCGGGCCGTAAATCAGGCTCAAACCGAACAGCGTCAACATGAAGCCGCTACTTAAGACGGGATACCAGCGCAGCAATCCGGGACTGTCGAGCCAACCCAGTAGCAGGCAGAAACCGATGGCGCTCAGCGCCATCCACAGGCTTCCGGGGCGCCGCTTGCCAGTCAGTGCGCGGGTCAGCCACAAGCTTCCGAGCAGCAGCGCGAACTGCCAGGGCGCGATGTGGCCCAAGCCGAAATATACGGCAAACGGGTACAGCACGCCCGCCAGCAACAGCATCAGGCCAATCAATCGGCTCATGCGGCGGGGTGGACCAAGCGATAAACGGCTTCGACGACGTCATTGACGGTGCGCACGGTTTTGAAGTCTTCGGCGGTGATTTTTTTGCCGGTCTTGCGTTTGATGTGATCGATCAGGTCCACAGCGTCAATGCTGTCGATTTCCAGGTCCTGATACAGATTGGATCCCAGGCTGACACGCTCCGGCTCAAGTTCAAACAGCTCGACCAGTGCTGTACGCAAGGTCTCGAAAATGTCTTCTCGGGTTTGCATCCCATGTTCATGTGTGTTCATGCCTCAGGCCGCCCGTTTAGCGCTGACGAACGCCGCAAGGCTGTCGACGCTGGTGAAATGATTGCGGGTGTCTTTGGCGTCGGCGTCGATTTTGATCCCGTAGCGTTTCTGGATAGCCAGGCCAAGCTCCAGCGCGTCGACCGAATCCAGGCCCAACCCCTCGCCGAACAGTGTCTGGTCGTTGCCAATATCGTGAGTAGTAACGTCTTCGAGGCCCAAGGCGTCGATGATCAGTTGCTTAATTTCCAGGTGCAGATCGCTCATCTTTGGCGAGCTCCTTGTTAAAGTATTGATGCAGGTAATCGTTGAGCTTGCGCGAGGCCACCGGCGGTGGGCCAAGCACAACAAAAGCGTATGGATCTATATCGGCACCAACTCTCAAACTGAAGTGGACGCGTCGCTGCGGGATCTTGTACCAGGGCTCGGCCTTGGTCAGTGTGCTGGGGTTGACCTGAATGACGACCGGGGTGATGAGTTTCGCACCGCGCAGGGCAATTGCGGCGCCGCCGCGATGAAAGGACGGTGCCTGTCCAGGGCGAGTGCGCGTGCCCTCAGGAAAGATAATCAGCGTTTGCCCGTCCTTTAGAGCGGCCGCAGCGGTGTCGAGCATGTCCACGCTGCCGTCATTACTGATGTATTCGGTCGCACGCACCGGCCCGCGGGTGAAGGGGTTTTGCCACAGGCTTCGTTTGACCACGCAATTGGCGTTGCGCACTAAACCAATCAAAAACACCACGTCGATTAGCGACGGATGGTTGGCAATGATCATTTGCCCGGGCCGGCCCAGCTTCTCGGCGCCCTGAACGTCGTAGGTCAGCACGCCGGTACGGGTCATAAAGCGGATGAGCACCCAGAACAGCCGACCCACCGTTCGCCGGGCGCGTTGCCTGCGACTGATGGCTTCGCCTGGCAGCCAGCTCAGGACCGGAATCAGAAGCCGCAGGCACAGTCCGCCCACCCCAAAAAGGGCAAAGCTCAAGGCGGTTGCCAGCAGGCGCCAATAATAGGCGTCGCGGCTTTTGGTCAGGGTTGTCGTTGCCAGATCCACAGCCGATTCTTCCATGAATGTTGGCAGCAGGTTTGCCCGCTTAATAAGGTATGCAACAGCCTCAGCGCGTGGGGTATGCCAGCCGGGGGCAGACGTCCATCGCCGGTGCTCAATGACAGTTGCCACTCTGTGCCCGGCGTTAACAGCAGGCCAACGGCATAGGGGAACGGCACGTCGTCGACCCACTGGGCGTAGGCCTCAGGCGGTTGTTCTTCGGTGACGATAAGCAACACGGCGGGCGCGCCTTCCGCCAGCAGCGCGCCGGCTTCAATAACGCCATGCTCAAGACCGTCGCCTGCTGCCGCCAACGCGGTCATCTCGCTGGTCTCGCCGCGCATGATCGACCAAAGGCCAATGATTGCGTTGTGCACTGACAAGCTGAACTGCGTCGGTGACAACGGCTGGTCTGCGGCGAGTTCGCTGAGGATATCGAAAGTACGGGGCGTTTCGCCGTGGCGCGAGACGAAGACCAGCGGCAGTTTTTCGCGACCTTCGGCCAGTGGCCAGCCGACACTGAACGCCATCCGCGCCAATCGGCTCAAGCGTCGGCGCTGCATGGCCGGCAAGAACGAGACGTCGGGCGCTGTGCCAACGCTTTCGACAGCGGCCTGGCCAATGTTCCACTGTTGCCAGTCGTCGGTCGTTTCCAGGCCGGGAGCCCAGGCACGCCACTGTGCGATGTTAAAGGTAATCACGATACTCATCCCGCCCCTGCGGGCTACTTCTGTACAGCTGCTCGAACGGCGCCACCCTGGCGCGGCGTTATTGCCGAGTGTCGCGCATTATCCCGATGAGGATGATGAGTAGCAAATTCTGTTACAAATAGAGTGTTTACATCTGTTGCTTCCTACGGCTAGGCAGCTTGAAGTCTGACGCAGTAGTGCACAAAAAACTCTGCACACGGTGTAACTCCAGCCTCACCACCGATGTCCTTAAATGAAGCGCTCGCCCTTGAGACTGGCTTTGCATAGACTCGGGCGACTCTGGATAATTTCAGAACCAATGAGGCTTAGTATGCGGCGTGTGGTGTTTAATCAAAAAGGTGGCGTGGGCAAATCCAGCATCGCCTGTAATCTCGCGGCTGTCAGCGCCTATGAAGGCTATCGGACACTGTTGATTGATCTTGATGCCCAAGCCAATTCAACCCAATACCTCACCGGTCTGACGGGCGATGATATCCCTATGGGGATCGCCGATTTCTTCAAGCAAACCCTGTCCTCCGGACCGTTCACCAAAAAAAACCAAGTGGACATCTACGAAACACCGTTCGACAACTTGCACGTGGTCACCGCCACTGCTGAGTTGGCCGATTTACAGCCTAAGCTTGAATCCAAACACAAAATAAACAAGTTGCGAAAACTGCTCGACGAGCTGAGCGAGGACTACGACCGCATCTATCTGGATACGCCGCCCGCCCTGAATTTCTATGCGGTTTCTGCGTTGATCGCCGCTGATCGAGTGTTAATCCCCTTCGACTGCGACAGTTTTTCTCGTCAGGCGCTATACGGGTTGCTTAAAGAGATCGAGGAACTGAAGGAGGACCACAATGAGGGTCTGGAAGTTGAAGGCATTATTGTCAATCAGTTCCAGTCTCGCGCCAGCCTGCCGCAAAAAATTCTCGACGAGTTGATTGCGGAAGGGCTGCCGGTGTTGCCGGTTTACCTCAACAGTTCGATACGAATGCGGGAATCGCATCAGGCCAGCATACCGTTGATCTACCTTGACCCTCGGCACAAGCTGACGCAGCAGTTCATGGAGCTGCACAGTTTGCTGGAGTCTGGCGTGAGTCACTGAATAGGGGTTATTTGCCTGGGGGTATTCATTGCAGCGGGTCGTAGCGGTGAAAACAGACTCTCGCGCAAGGTGCCGTCCCGAATTGCGCAGGATAACTGCGCGGCAGCTTTGCATGACGCCTCAGCGAGGTCGTTGGGAATGTAAATGGTTGCCTCCATGTCTGCCTGAATACTGTCCGCACTCGCCAACAGCCGATGGCTGCCAGGCGGGCAGTCGCATTTCACCTCGTGTCCTTGGGTCGCGACCGCTACGTAGTGGTCAATGTAGGTCGGATTGCCTTCGGCGATATAGCCGACGCACTCGCACCGTGGACACCACACCAAGTCGCCCATCCTCGCTAACTTGCGTAGCTGCACGGTGGCCTTCGCCGAGGCACTGATGACGAACCCGTCCGTGGTTGTGAGATCACCTTCCCTGATGACATACCTCATGACTACTCCTGACCCGTTGCTCGATTTGAGTCATCAGGTTAGGTCAAAAAGATAGCCACAGGGCATCGGAAAAGCTGTTTGGGAAAAGCCCTACGGGAAAGTCAGCATCAGCAAAAGTGCGCGACGATCGCCCTAAATGCCCTCACTTTTCAACCAGGCCAGCAGCTGCGGCAGAGGGAACGCTCCGCTTTGGCGTGCGACTTCCCGTCCATTTTTGAACAGGATCAGGGTGGGGATTGAACGAATGTTCAACTGCCCGGACAGCAGCTGATTACTTTCGCTGTCCAGCTTCGCCAGCCGAACACGGCCCGACAGTTGAATAGCGGCCTGCTCGAAAGTGGGCGCAAACGACTTGCATGGTCCACACCACTCGGCCCAGACATCGACCAGCAACGGCAAATCACCTTTGATCTGGCTGGCGTAATTGGCTTGGTTCAAGGCAAACGGCGTGCCGAGCAACACCGGCTCTTTGCAGCGCCCGCATTTGGGTTGGTCACCAACCCGCTCGGCAGGAATGCGGTTGAGGCCGTTGCAGTGGGGGCAGGGGATCATGAGAGGGTCAGCCATGGTGGGCTCCGGTGGCGAATGGATTTTCACTATTTGGTGGTTGGCAGGGGGAATTCGAGCCCGCGTATACCGGTCTGTAGGAGCAAACGTGTTCGCGATGGAGCGCGAAGCGGTCCCAACGCCTCATGTCGCCGATCAGTGACCTTTCCAACATGAAGATCACATCGGCCAAAACAATCCTCACGACGAACAACTAATCTCCAAATGCTTGCCCCACTCCGGTGGTCGTTCCGCATAACTTTCCATGCCCGGTTGCGCCTCGAAGGGTTTGGTCAGCACCCTGTGCAATCGACGAACTTCTTCGTAATTACCGTCTTCTGCAGCGTCGATGGCTTTTTGCGCCAGGTAATTGCGCAGGATATAGAGCGGGTTGACGGCGTGCATGCGCGTTTGGCGTTGTTGTTCGGTGCCGTTGTCTTCTCGGCCAATACGCGCCTGATAGTCGCTGGCCCAGGTGTCGAACCCTTTGATGTCAACGAAATCATCGCGTAAGCGTCCACATGCCGATACGGCGGATTCGTCGCCAAGCCGACGGAAGAACAGCGTGTAATCAACGCCACTGTTTTGCATCAATTTAAGCAGGCGTTCGATTAGCGTGGCATCGCTGTCTTCGGCGCTGGTGAGGCCCAAACGGCGGCGCATCAAGTCCAGGTAATGCGCTTGATACAGCGGCAGGAACAGGCCAAGGGCCTCGCGCAGGGCTTCGACGCTTATGAAAGGCGTCAAGGCCTGGGCCAGAGCGCTGAGGTTCCATTGGCCGATGGGCACTTGGTTGCTGAAGGAGTAGCGCCCTTCATGGTCCGAGTGGTTACAGATGAAGTTCTGGTCGAAATCATCAAGGAAAGCGAACGGACCGAAGTCGAATGTGATGCCCAGAATTGACATGTTGTCGGTGTTCATCACTCCGTGGCAGAAGCCATAGGCTTGCCATTTCGCGATCAACTCGGCGTTGCGCTCGACAATTTGCTGGAACATGGCCAGGTAAGGTTCGGGGTGCTCCAGGCAGTCCGGGTAGTGCATGGTTAGCACATGTTCGCCCAGCGTCTTAAGTTGTTCTGGCTGTTTGGTATAGAAGAAGTATTCGAAGCTGCCGAAACGGATATGGCTCGGCGCCAAACGCAAGACCATGGCCGCGCGTTCCTGTTTTTCGCGCCACACAGGTGTGCTCGAACCGATGACTGATAGTGCCCGGCTGCTGGGAATACCCAGCGCGTGTAAGGCTTCAGACGCTAGAAACTCGCGAATTGACGAGCGCAACACCGCGCGGCCATCGCCCATTCTTGAATACGGCGTTTGCCCGGCACCCTTGAGGTGCAGGTCCCAATGTTCGCCTGCCTCGTTGTATACCTCGCCCAGCAGCAAGCCGCGGCCATCACCCAGGCGTGGGTTGTACGAGCCGAATTGATGGCCCGAATACACCATGGCTCGAGGGTCGGCATCGGCCCAGAGTTTATGGCCGCTGAATATTTCGGCAAACACCGGGAGTTCGGCTTGTGCTGGATCCAGATCGAGCAGCGCCATAGCCGCCGTACTCGCGACAACCAACCGCGGGTCGGCGATGGGTTCGGGCAGCACTGTGGTAGAAAACGCGTCCCCCAGGCGGGCGAAGCGGTTATCGAAGGTCAGTTCGTCGAGGGCTTTCAAGGGCCACCTCCAGCAGAATGTCCGACCATTCTGCTGGGATTTAACCTATCAGTCGAGCTTCACATCCGGTGGTTCCGGCATGTCGCTGACAACTGGCGGGACTGACGGCAGCGCTTTGCCTTGCTGGGCAGTCCCTTCTACGGGCACCAACTTGTATTCCTCGCCGTGCAGGTTTTTCAAGTAAACCTCCATCTGCCGGAACGAAATGTTGATGTTGTTAGCCTTGAACTCACGGTTGATGAAGCGGTTGATTTCGTCGACAGCCGGATTGCGGTCACCGAGATCGCGTACGTGCATGCGCAGTTCGTGGTCGAGGGTGCTTTCGCCAAAATTCAGGAAATACACATGGGGCGCCGGGTCTTTCAATACACGCGGGTTATCGTTGGCTGCCTTGAGCAGAAGCGTGCGGACCAGGTCCAGGTCCGAGCCGTAATCGACCCCCAGCTTTAGCGTCACCCGGGTCACGGTGTCGGTCAGCGACCAGTTGATCAGTTGTCCGGTAATGAACGTTTTGTTCGGGACGATAATGTCTTTGCGGTCGAAATCGGTGATGGTCGTGGCGCGAATCCGGATCTTGCTCACCGTGCCCGACAGGTTGCCGATGGTGATGGTGTCGCCGATTCGTACCGGGCGCTCGAACAGAATCATGATGCCGGAGATGAAGTTAGCGAAGATTTCCTGCATGCCGAAACCCAGCCCCACTGACAGTGCCGCCACCAGCCATTGCAACTTATCCCAGCTGACACCCAGTGCCGACAAGGTTGAAACGAAGCCCACGCCCGCAATC
>NZ_JAQGNX010000026.1 GCF_028293835.1 Pseudomonas sp. | reverse complement strand
ATGCCATTGCCCGTGACGACCACGCCACCGTCGGCAAACTGATCGATGATTTCTTCCTGCCATACCTGGACATTCGTAACCGCAAGTCGGGTTACGCCGTCAGCATCGTTAAAGCTGGCGCGAAGATAGCCGTTTATGACGCTGGCCCGGTCCGCACGCCGCTGACTGACCTCACCGCAGAAGAGTTCGAAATGCTCGCTGCGCTGATGGACAAGCAGGGCGCTCAATAAAAAATCAGCAATATCAAGACCGCTGAGCGATCAGCGGTTTTTTGCCTTTAGATTTTCATGCCTTTTGGAGAATGTTCGTGACTGATTCGAAACGTTTTGATAACTACATCAATGGCGAATGGGTTGCCGGTGCGACGTATTCCTCCAACATCAACCCTTCAGATTTGTCTGATGTCGTCGGTGAATACGCTCAGGCTGACGTGGCGCAAGTTAACACCGCCATCGATGCTGCCCGTGCTGCGTTCCCGTCCTGGTCGACCTCCGGCATTCAAGCGCGTAGCGATTCGTTGGACAAAGTCGGCAGCGAAATCCTCGCTCGTCGCGAAGAACTCGGTAACTTGCTCGCCCGTGAAGAAGGCAAAACCTTGCCTGAAGCGATTGGCGAAGTGACTCGCGCGGGCAACATCTTCAAGTTTTTCGCTGGCGAATGCCTGCGTCTATCTGGCGACTACCTGCCATCGGTACGTCCGGGGGTCAACGTTGAAGTGACTCGCGAGCCCCTGGGTGTGATCGGCCTGATCACGCCGTGGAACTTCCCGATCGCGATTCCCGCCTGGAAAATCGCACCGGCACTGGCCTACGGCAACTGCGTCGTGATCAAGCCTGCTGACCTGGTACCGGGCTGCGCATGGGCCATCGCTGAAATCATCTCCCGTTCGGGTTTCCCGGCTGGCGTGTTTAACCTGGTGATGGGCAGTGGCCGTGTGGTGGGCGACGTGATCGTCAAAAGCCGCAAAGTCGATGGCGTCAGCTTTACCGGTTCGGTGGGCGTAGGTCGTCAGATCGCAGTCGATTGCATTGCGCGCCAAGCCAAAGTACAGCTGGAAATGGGTGGCAAAAACCCACAGGTCATTCTCGACGACGCTGATCTCAAGCAAGCGGTGGAGCTGTCGGTACAGAGCGCCTTTTATTCCACCGGTCAACGTTGCACCGCGTCGAGCCGCTTCATCGTAACTGCCGGCATCCACGACAAATTCGTCGAAGCTATGGCCGAGCGCATGCGTTCGATCAAGGTCGGTCACGCACTGAAATCCGGTATCGATATCGGCCCCGTCGTGTCCAAAGCCCAGCTGGATCAAGACCTGAGCTATGTGGCCATCGGTCAGCAAGAAGGCGCCCGTCTGGTTACTGGCGGTGACTTGGTGACGTGCGACACCGAAGGTTACTTCCTGGCGCCAACGCTGTTCGCCGACAGCACCGCCGAGATGCGTATCAGCAAAGAAGAAATCTTTGGTCCAGTAGCGAACATCGTCCGTGTCGCTGACTATGAAGCTGCACTGGCCATGGCTAACGACACTGAGTTTGGTCTGTCGGCAGGTATCGCGACGTCGTCGTTGAAGTACGCCAACCACTTCAAACGTAATTCCCAGGCCGGGATGGTGATGGTCAACCTGCCAACCGCAGGTGTCGATTACCACGTGCCGTTCGGTGGTCGCAAAGGTTCTTCCTACGGTTCGCGTGAGCAAGGTCGCTACGCACAAGAGTTCTACACCGTAGTGAAAACCAGCTATATCGGTTCGTAAAAAGCATTACTTGTAGGAGCTGCCGCAGGCTGCGAAGCGATTTGCCTGACACACCGCTTCGCGGCCTGCGGCAGCTCCTACAGGGTTGTACATAAAATAGCTTTACCCGCCAAAAAAAATAAATAGTGGGAGTACTGTTACATGCCACACGCCAAGCCGACCCACGTCCGCTATTTGATTCTGCTCATGCTGTTCCTGGTGACCACGATCAACTATGCCGACCGTGCAACCATCGCTATCGCGGGCTCCAGCCTGCAAAAAAGTCTCGGCATTGATGCCGTAACCCTCGGCTTCATCTTCTCTGCATTTGGTTGGGCCTATGTGGCTGGCCAGATTCCAGGCGGCTGGCTGCTTGACCGATTCGGTTCGAAAAAAGTCTATGCGCTGAGTATTTTCACCTGGTCGCTGTTCACCGTGCTGCAAGGCTATGTCGGTGAATTTGGCGTCTCGACCGCCATCGTCGCGCTGTTCATGCTGCGGTTTCTGGTGGGCCTGGCCGAAGCGCCATCCTTTCCAGGTAATGCACGCATTGTTGCGGCCTGGTTCCCCACTGCCGAGCGCGGCACCGCGTCGGCGATTTTCAACTCCGCGCAATATTTCGCCACGGTATTGTTCGCACCGCTGATGGGCTGGATCGTCTACAGCTTCGGTTGGCAGCACGTGTTCGTGGTCATGGGCGGCGTTGGCCTGGTGTTTTCGGCGATCTGGCTGAAAGTTATTCACAGCCCGCGCAACCATCCAATGATCAACGAAGCCGAGTTCAACCATATCGCTGATAACGGCGGCATGGTCGATATGGATCAGGATCAAGGCAAAGGCGCCAGCGGCGGTCCGAAATGGGACTACGTTCGTCAACTGCTGACCAACCGCATGATGATCGGCGTGTACCTGGGCCAATACTGCATCAACGGCATCACGTACTTCTTCCTGACCTGGTTCCCGGTGTACCTGGTTCAAGAACGCGGCATGACCATCCTCAAAGCGGGCTTCATCGCTTCGCTACCTGCAATCTGCGGCTTTATCGGCGGCGTGTTGGGCGGGATTATCTCCGACTACCTGCTACGCAAAGGCCATTCGCTGACCTTCGCCCGCAAGGCGCCGATCATTGGTGGGCTGCTATTGTCGACCTCGATTGTCGCGTGCAACTACGTCGACATCGAATGGATGGTGGTGGGGTTCATGGCCCTGGCGTTCTTCGGTAAGGGTGTCGGTGCCTTGGGTTGGGCTGTGGTCTCTGATACCTCGCCCAAACAGATCGCCGGTTTAAGTGGTGGCCTGTTCAATATGTTTGGCAACATAGCTTCGATCACCACCCCGATTGTCATCGGCTACATCATCAGCGCCACGGGCTCGTTCAAATGGGCACTGGTGTTCGTTGGCGCCAACGCGCTGGTGGCGGTGATCAGCTATGTGGTGATCGTGGGTGAAATCAAACGCGTCGAATTGAAAGAGCCGCCACTCAAGGGCCCAGCAATCGGCAATGGCGCCGAAAAGCTTTCTCAAGCCAAATCCTGAGGAAACCGTGATGAACCTGATTCAACATGCCGATTCGCCACGCTACATTCAGCTCAATGACCTCGATAACGTGGTGGTTGTGGTTAACGATCAAGGCGTGCCTGCGGGCACCCGGTTCGACAACGGTCTGGTGACGCTGGATAACGTGCCGCAAAGCCACAAGGTTAACCTGGTAGACATCGCCGAAGGGGAGCCCATTATTCGTTACGGGCACACCATCGGCTATGCGTTGCAGGCGATCCCGCGCGGCAGTTGGGTCAGGGAAGATCAACTGCGCATGCCCACCGCTCCGCCCCTGGACAGCCTGCCGTTGTCCACCGATGTGCCGGAAAAAGCAGAACCGTTGGAAGGCTTTACCTTCGAGGGCTATCGCAACGCGGACGGCACCGTGGGTACCCGTAACATTCTGGGTATCACCACCACCGTGCAATGCGTGACCGGGGTGCTCGACCATGCGGTCAAGCGTATCCGCGACGAGTTATTACCGAAGTACCCCAACGTCGATGACGTGGTGGCGCTGACCCACAGCTACGGCTGCGGCGTGGCGATCACGGCTAAAGACGCATACATCCCGATTCGTACCGTGCGCAACCTGGCGCGCAACCCGAACCTGGGCGGCGAGGCGTTAGTGATCAGCCTGGGCTGCGAGAAATTGCAACCTGGGCAGGTCATGCATGAAAACGACAGCTCGGTCGATCTCGACGATCCATGGCTGTACCGGCTTCAGGATTCCAGCCATGGGTTTGTGGAAATGATCGAGCAGATCATGGACATGGCTGAAGCCCGCCTGAAAAAACTCGACCAACGCCGTCGGGAAACCGTGCCTGCGTCTGAATTGATTTTGGGTATGCAGTGCGGCGGCAGCGATGCGTTTTCGGGTATCACGGCTAACCCTGCGTTGGGCTACGCCTCGGACTTGCTGCTGCGCGCAGGCGCGACGGTGATGTTTTCCGAAGTGACCGAAGTACGTGATGCTATTTACTTGCTGACCTCCCGTGCCGAAAACATCGAAGTGGCGCAAGAATTGGTTCGCGAAATGGACTGGTACGACCGCTACCTGGCCAAGGGCGAAGCTGATCGCAGCGCCAACACCACGCCGGGCAACAAGAAAGGCGGGTTGTCGAACATTGTCGAGAAGTCCCTGGGGTCTATCGTCAAATCCGGCCGCAGCGCGATCAACGGGGTGCTTGGCCCTGGCGAACGCTTTACCCGCAAAGGCCTGATCTTTTGTGCAACCCCGGCCAGTGATTTTGTCTGCGGTACGTTGCAACTGGCGGCCGGGATGAACCTGCACGTGTTCACTACCGGACGCGGCACGCCGTATGGCTTGGCCATGGCGCCGGTGGTCAAAGTGTCGACCCGCACCGAACTGTCGCAACGCTGGCCAGACCTGATCGATATCGACGCAGGGCGCATCGCCACCGGGCGCGCGAGCATCGAAGACCTCGGTTGGGAGCTGTTCCACTACTACCTGGACGTCGCCAGCGGCAAGAAAAAAACCTGTGCCGAAGCGTTGCGTCTGCACAACGACATCACTTTATTCAACCCGGCCCCCATTACTTGAGTGCCGGCGCTTGAACCGTAAGAGATCCCGCCCACGTCTGTGACGCTGCGCTATGGCGCAGCATACACAGAGCCTGTATGCGCGAAGGAGCAAATCGTTCCTACACCTTATCCAAAGAGGAATCGTTTGATGGCTAATCCACGTTTGCTGCAAGTCGGCCCACTGACTGACAGGTTCAATCAAGGTCTGGCGGCTGCCCATGATGTCCAGCAATTGTGGACTAAAGCTGACCCGGTCGCCTTTCTCAACGAGCATGGCGCTGAGTTCGATATCGTCATCACTTCTGCGCGCTTTGGTTGTTCCACAGCACAACTGGCGGCGATGCCGTCGGTTAAAGCGATTTGCAGTTTTGGCGTGGGCTATGACGCTATCGCTGTGGGAGCTGCCCATGCGCGCGGCATTCAAATCAGCAACACCCCCGACGTCCTCAATGACTGCGTTGCCGATCTGGCCATGGGCCTGATCATTGACAGCGCGCGCAAAATTGCCCTTGGCGACCGCTTTGTTCGTGACGGCTCATGGGGCGCCAAGGCTTTTCCGTTAGGTCGCAGCGTGTCCGGCAAAAAACTGGGTATTGTTGGTTTGGGCCGTATCGGCAAAGAAGTGGTCAAGCGCTCCAGCGGCTTCAATATGGAAGCGCGTTATCACAACCGTAAACCCGATGCGACCAGCCCGCTGCAATACGAAGCTGACCTGGTCGAGTTGGCGCGCTGGTCAGACTTTCTGGTCTTGACCTGTGTTGGTGGTCCTTCGACGCACCATCTGATCAGCACCGAAGTGCTTGAGGCGCTGGGCGAAACCGGCACCGTGATTAACGTAGCACGCGGCACGGTAATCGATGAGCAAGCGCTGGTCGCGGCACTCATCAGCGGCAAACTCGGTGGTGCCGGGCTGGACGTATTCGAGGCAGAACCTAAAGTACCAAGCGCCTTGCTTGAATTGCCAAACGTGGTGCTGCTGCCACACATTGGCAGCGGCACCGAGGAAACTCGCTTGGGCATGGAAACGATGCTGTTCAGCAACCTGCGAGCATTTCTGGAGCGCGGCGAGGTTGAGAACGCGGTTTAACCCTGGGGGGTTGCTCCCCCGCTTGTCCACGGCCCGTGAACTTTATCTGCTGCCTTGGCTTCCCTATTTCTGTGGAGGCTAGCCCGTCGCAGCCTCCCTTTTTGGCCTTGCCTATTGCGCAACCAGGGAGCATCCCATGCGAGCACTTACGTACCACGGCGCCCATGACGTACGGGTTGATACCGTTCCTGATCCGGTCATCAAAGACGCGGACGACATCATTTTAAGGGTCACGGCGACCGCTATCTGCGGTTCCGATTTACACCTGTATCGAGGCAAGATTCCCACTGTGGAACATGGCGATATTTTCGGCCATGAATTCATGGGCGTGGTCGAAGAGGTGGGTCCAGAGGTCACCGCAGTCAGTAAGGGCGACCGCGTTGTCATTCCTTTCGTGATTGCCTGTGGCAGCTGTTTTTTCTGTCAGCAAGATCTGTTCGCCGCCTGCGAAACCACCAATACCGGCCGCGGTGCAATTCTGAATAAAAAATCGATTCCACCGGGCGCAGCACTGTTCGGGTTCAGTCATCTGTATGGCGGGGTGCCCGGCGGCCAGGCTGATTACGTGCGCGTGCCTAAAGCCAACGTCGGACCTTTCAAAGTGCCGGGAACCTTGGCCGACGAGAAAGTATTGTTCCTGTCCGACATCCTGCCCACCGCCTGGCAAGCCGTGGTGAACACCGGAATCGGCAAGGGTTCCAGCATTGCTATTTATGGCGCGGGGCCGGTGGGCTTGCTGAGCGCAGCGTGTGCCAGAATGCTCGGAGCGGAAAAAATCTTCATGGTCGATCACCACGCGTATCGTCTGGAATACGCACAGAAAACCTATGGCGTGATTCCGATCAATTTCGATGAGGATGACGATCCTGCCGACACGATTATTCGTCTGACCCCGGGCATGCGTGGGGTTGATGGCGTGGTTGATGCCGTGGGGTTCGAGGCCAAGGGCAGCACCACCGAAACCGTGCTGGCCACCCTCAAGCTTGAGGGCAGCAGCGGCAAAGCCTTGCGCCAATGCATCGCGGCTGTGCGACGCGGCGGTACGGTCAGCGTGCCCGGCGTGTATGCAGGTTTTATCCACGGGTTCTTGTTCGGCGATGCGTTTGATAAGGGCCTGACGTTTAAAATGGGTCAGACCCATGTGCAGCGTTTCTTACCTGAACTGCTGGAACATATCGAAAGCGGTGCGCTGACACCTGAGGCAATCATCACCCACAGGATGTCCCTGGAGGACGCAGTAGAGGGTTATAAAATCTTCGACAAAAAACAGGAAGATTGCCGCAAGGTGATACTGACTCCGGGTATGAGTGCGCAGGCCTAGATATCTGTAGGAACCAACGTGTTGGCGAGCTTTTTGACCGGGTGAGTTACGCTGCCTCGCCAATACGTTGGCTCCTACAGAGCTGCTATACCACCGGGTTCAGGCATCGTGAGGCCTCAAGAATAGGTCGCGGAGTGGTGCGGGTAATCTTCGAGTCGGGCGCCGATGACCATTTCGCTGATCCAGTTATTCAGCATCAAACTGTAGGCGCGCTGGCTGGCATCGCTGGTCAGCGCGTGATCAGCGCCGTCGACGATACGGTAGGTCAGCGAGTGGGCGGCATCGAATGCGGTGCGGTAGCTCATTAGGGTGGCGTGGGGTACATAGTCGTCCTGCTCGGACTCCACCAGTAACACATCACCTTTAAACTCCTTGCACGCTGCCAACGCGCGGTTGTCCGCTGCGGTAACGGCCGAGCGTCGGTAGTGTGCAAGCTTGTCGCGATCCAGTTGTTGCTTGGGCATGTCCCAATCGGCGTCCCAATACAAAGCGGGCACCCTCAGGGCCATCCATTTCACTGGGCGCATGCCGCTCAAGATCGTCGCCAGATACCCGCCATAACTGCTGCCGATTACGGCAATGGCCGTACTGTCCACAGCGGGATGGTTGACCAATATGTCGTACGCGGCCAGCAAGTCTTCCAGGTTATGCTCGCGCGACGTAATGGCGCGCAATTCATGGGTGCGTTCATGCCCGCGCAAATCGAATGTCAGGCACACGCAGCCCAAGCCAGTGATGTTTTCCGCCCGAGCCAAATCCCGTTGCTGACTACCGCCCCACCCGTGCACGAAAAGAATACCTGGCAACTTGGCGCTGGGGGTCAACAGCGTGCCGGAGATGGATTCCAACCCCGCAGGAATTTCAATGCTTTCACTGCTTACGGTCATGAAGGTCGGCCCTGGTATATTTAGTAATGAAACCCACCTCTGGATCATCGCCCGAGTACAGCACTTTGGCGTCAATCGGTAGCGAGGCTTCGCCATAAATTTCGTGGGTTGAACAGCGGATGCGCCGCAGTGTCGTATCGGCGGCGAAGGCCATCAATGCCTCAACTTCCGCTGCGCTGGCGCCGCCAATACGCCAGGATTGCTCAAGCACGCCAGAACACATCTGGCCACGGGCATTCCGACCTTGGGCGATATCGTAATTGCGCCGCGACGCAATGAATTCGGGGAAGCACATGATCGCCGCTTTTTCATAGCACATGGCCTGGGCAACGGCGCGCCGGACAGGTTCTTCAAGTCCCAGCTTAAGCAGCTCCGGATAACCACCTCTCACTAGCTGCAGTGCCGAGCCGCCGTAGACAGTCTCGCCTCGATTGTCCTTTGTCAGGCTTTGGGTGCCGTAATAACTGGCGGTAATGCCGGCAACTTGTACCTGTCCTACGCTATAGGTAACGACATCCTGCAAATTTTCCTCCAGCGTCAATCCCCACAAAGCGACTTCTTTCATGTCCTGTTCATCGATGGCAGCCGCGAGCTGCGCTTCGCTGGTCACCACGATTTGACCTCGGCCCGCCGTTGCAAGTACTGGTTTTATCCTGACCGCGCCATGCAGCAGTAACAGGCCGCCGGCACGTAGCGCATCGACGCTGTTGAAGACAGTGAAACCTTCCAGTACCGCATCCTCCGTCCGCCTGAAAAACAACTCCGGCCAGCGCTCCGGTTGTGCGGTTGGATTGGTCAGTAGGGGGTGGGAAATCGCTTTGGTCGCCATGAATGGCAAGTCGATCATGCCGCCAAAAAAGTCATCGTTGGACTCAATACCCAACGCACTATTGTTTTCTCGACCGATCAATGTGTCCGACGGAATGAAATATACGCCGGCCCCCTTATGCACAGCGCTGTCATACATTCCGCAGAAACTTGCACCCAACAGCCCTGCGATGTTTTCGCCCAAGGCCTGATGTATAGCAAGCTCATGGGCAGCGAGCTTTTTGTGGGTGGACAACAACACGACGTCGGTTTTTTCAATGCGCTTGTTCGACCGGCTCATAAGCAAACGTCCTGCTATGAAGAGTTTAGCGGACGGCAGCACCCGAATTATTTCGATGCCTTGCGCACGGCGTTGACCAGTTCTTCTTTGCTCATGCTTGAGCGTCCAGGGATGTTCATGTCGCGAGCTTGTTGCATTAGCTCGCCTTTAGTCTGAGACGCGGATGATTGATTGGGAGAGGCGCCATGCTTTGTGGCTACCGCGCGTTTTGCTGAGTCTTTACGCGATTCAGCCTTAGCGCCGGGCGATTTCTTTTTGCCTGATCCGCCCTCACGCTCGCCGCCGCCCGACTGCTTGTTCACGGTCGCCCACGCTCGCGCTTCAGCTTCGCTTTTTGACACTCCTTTTTGTTCATAACTGTCCTCTATATCGGCGGCCTTTTTCTTCTGTTTTTCGGTGTACTTTTCTTTGTTGTCGGTTGGCATATTGATTCTCCTTGGCAGGGGTTTCAATCCTGTGGCTGGTTTCTGTCAGAGCAATGCTTAGTTGGATATCGTCCGGCCGAACGAAGTTCATTGCCGCTGATGAATGGCGAATCGGTAACTGGTTAGTTAACTAACGTGGCTGCAATATGCAATGCAATGGACAACCGCCTTCATGCAAAATGCACGGATGTTAAGGTCAAGCGGTTTGTTAACCATATGTTTTATATCGGTTTTTTTGTTTACGGTGACTGGGCACGAAAGATGCTCTACATCTTATGCGGGTAATACTACCTGACTACTTAATCAGACCAAGCTAGGCGACCACATAAGTTGCCAGACCATTTGGAGAACCGTGATGAATGCAATCGACATGCTTGTTCAAGACCATGTACGGGTCAAAGACATTCTTACCCAGTTGAGTGAGTCGTCGGACCGTGCGCTGAAAAAACGCACTGAATTGTTGGCCAAGCTAGAAATGGAGCTGACCATCCATACAGAACTCGAAGAGCAAATTCTCTACCCGGCGTTCAAGAGCGTGGGCGGCAAAGAACAGGCAATTATGTATTACGAAGCCAAGGAAGAGCATCGCACCGTCGACTCGCTAGTCCTGCCCGATCTGAAAGTCACTGATCCAGGCACCCCGGAGTTCGCCGGCAGGGTCAAGGTGGTCAAAGAGTTGCTGGAACACCATATTGAAGAGGAAGAAGAGGAAATGTTTCCTCAATGCGAAGAGCTTTTAGGCAAGGAAAAGCTTGAAGAGATCGGCGCGCAAATGGAGGCGCTCAAGGCTCAATTAAAAAAATCATTAATGGCCGATAAGAAGGTTGCTTAGCAGGATTAAAAAGGGCGCTCGTAGAGCGCCCTTTAATACAGGGATGCAGGTCGTTTTATTCGGCCAGCTTTTTCTCTATTTTGCAGTCAATATTACGGTCCAGTGTTTCGCTGTCTCCAAGTGCTTCATATTTCTCACGCAATTCACGAAGCTCCTTGTGGTCCATTTTGTCCAAGCTGAGCAAAGCATTTTGTGCGTTGGTGGTCGCACGTAGCAATTCGTCAATTTTGATATGCAATACATCGTTGTCACGGTTTTGGGTATTTTGAATCAGAAAGACCATCAGAAACGTAATAATGGTGGTCGAGGTATTGATAATTAGCTGCCAGGTATCGTCGTAGTGGAAAAACGGACCAGTCGTTGCCCAAATGACAATTAACACCACCGCAGCCAAAAATGTCCGGGCGCTGCCTGCCCATTTCGACAGCGCCTGGGAAAACTTCGAGAACTTCATAGCCGTTGTCCTTTAAATTCATGGAGGTGAAATAAAGACAGCGAAGCGGGAGCGAAATTTCTTTTTACAAATTAATTTTACGGCGCTTTATGGCTGGCTGGGCCTCCCTCAAAAAACCGAATAGGGCCATCAATTGCTCTGCATTTTTTGCATGGCTTGGGTGGTGAGCGAGATGCATTCCCGCGCACCATCGTCGCTGTTCCTGGCGTAAGCCGACTCTGCACGATGAAGGGTGGAATCCACATCCGCCTTGGTTTGGTCGTTCATACCTTGGTTGCTTGACTGAGCGTCCCTTACCTTCTGCAGATTGATGACGCACAGATTACTTTCGTTTCCCGCGAACGCTGAGAGCGTCAACGTGGTAGCAGTCAGGAACAATCCAATCAGTACACAGCGCTTCATGGAATCTCCGAGGGCATGACGGCCTAATGGCCTAAGTGGTTTTGATTGTAACCGGTGGGTTTCGGTTCCCCGCCAGTTAATCTTCAAACAAGAGCTTGTAGGAGGTCGCCCTTCGTCCAGAGCCTCGCTGTCGCGCAGCAAACAAATCTGTAGGAGCGAACTTGTTCGCGATCGGCTACGCAGCAGTGGTGATTCACTGAGTAGATTCCTCCAGTCAAAATCGGGTATGGCACTTGGGATCGCTTCGCGATCCATCGCGAACACGTTCGCTCCTATAGTGGTTTTTTGGGCAGCAGGCCAGCCACTCGATAGTTCTCGATTAACCCGTCAAAGAGTGCGATATCCGAGCGGCTTCTGGCCATGAGTTGGGCACCCGCGACGGCGGCATAAATGGCGCGAGCCCGTGCTTCGCTCTCTTCGCAACTGACCACCGCCGCAGCCGCGAGAACCTTGCTCAGCCAGGCCACATTGACATCGGCATAGGTTTGAACCTCGGTCCTCACCGGCTCCGGCAGGTCGTCATATTCGGCAGCCATGAAGCTGCAGAGGCACAGCCGGTTATCGTTTTCGAGGGACTTGCGAAATATATCCGGATAGTGACTCAGGCAACTGAGTGGGTCTGAGGCCTCGGCAAGCATCGCTTCCAAGTCGGCAGAGGTGTCTTCCCAATAGCGCCGGGCCACCGCGGCACCAAGGTCGGCCTTACTCCGGAAGTGGTAGTAAATGCTCGCGCTCTTGATCCCCACGTCTTCCCCGAGATCACGAAAATTCAAGCCGCTATAGCCATGCTTTTGGGCGGCTATTTTGGCGGCCGCCAGAATGGCTTCCCGATAGTTTGAACTCACTACGCACCCTCATGGCTTTGAATCGCTGCGCATCTTAAGCGACAAATAGGCGTTGACCGAGAAAATGTTAACCTCTATATTTTTACCTGCCAACTGGCAGACAGGCAAATCAGCAGAGGTTCACATGAGCGCCGATACCTTGGATTTTGACGTAAGCAAACTGGCAATGATGAATATTTACGATTGGCATACCGGTCCTTATCCGGCCCGCATTCGTATCGCGTTGGCCGAGAAAAACCTGCAATCGCGCGCCCGGTTTGTCTCGGTCAATCTTTGGAAAGGCGAGCACAAGAAGCCTGAGTTCCTTGCCCTGAATTACTCAGGCACGTTGCCGGTGTTGGAGCTCGACGACGGCACCTTGATCGCCGAGTGCACGGCCATTACCGAATACCTTGATGCGCTGGATGGCGCGCCGACACTCACCGGTAGGACACCGCTTGAAAAGGGTTTGATCCACATGATGAGCAAGCGCGCCGAATTGGAGCTGCTCGACGCCATCAGTGTTTATTTCCATCACGCCACGCCGGGACTTGGGCCTGAGGTCGAGCTTTATCAGAACGCCGAATGGGGTTTGCGCCAACGCGACAAAGCCCTAAGGGGAATGCATTACTTCGATGGCGTCCTGAAAACACAACCGTTTGTGACCGGTGAATATTTCTCCATGGCCGATATCACCGTAATAGGCGGTTTGATCTTCGCGGGGCTGGTTGAACTGCCAATACCGGCGGAGTGCGAGGCGCTTCAAGCGTGGTACGTAAGGATGCAAGAGCGTCCCAGCGTCAAGAACCGGATCACGATGTCAGAACCGAACAAGGCGTTGGTTTAACATCATTGCCAGTGAGCGACTGTTTCAGTCGGCGTCTTCGATAATCAGGTCAGCGATTGCCTTGCCCTCGCGGTGCAACATTGAACTGCACCCAGGGCGTATTGTGAGTAGGAAGTTGAGTACACATACCCAGTGGACCGCTCGCAGATCGCTGGGCGCACTGCACATAGAAGGAGCATTTGATGGTTTCTGTCGTCAGGTTTACTCAAACAGGCGGACCGGAAGTCTTGCAGGTTGAAGAGGTCGGTCAATCGAGCCCCGGTGCGGGTGAGGTGTGGTTGGAGCAGGAGGCGATCGGCGTCAACTTTCTGGATGTCACCCAGCGTAATGGCGCGGTGCCGGTGCCTCTGCCAAACGGCTTGGGTCTTGAAGGTGCTGGCCGTGTCGCGGCAGTGGGTGAGGGCGTAGACAACGTCAAAGTGGGCGATCGAGTGGCCTACGCGACCGGGCCGCTGGGAAGCTATGCGAGTGGACGCCTGTATCCGGCCAATAAACTGGTAAAAATTCCAGACTCGATGAGCTGTGAGCAAGCCGCTGCAGTTCTGTTCAAAGGCATCACTGCACAGTATTTGCTCAAGTCGACCTATCCCGTGGGGCCGGGGACTGTCATGGTGCTTTACGGCGTGGCCGGGGGGCTTGGCGAAATCATGGCACCTTGGGCCAAACACCTGGGGGCCTTTGTCATTGGTGTCGTGTCCCGTGAGCAGAGCGTTGCCAAGGCCGAAGCATTGGGCTGCGATGCGGTGCTGGTGTTCGACCCCCATACACTAGCCGCCGACGTCGCGCGAATCACCGATGGCAAGAAAGCCGACGTGGTTTATGACCCGATTGGACGGGTGTCATTCGAAACATCGCTGGACTCGCTAAAGCCTCGGGGTTTGATGGTGTCGTTCGGCGCCTCGTCCGGTGCACCTGCGCCTTTGGAAGTCAGCAAATTAAACGCGAAAGGCTCGTTGTTTCTAACCCGGCCCTCCATCGTTGCGCACACTACTGATATCGCTGAATACCAGCATCGCGCTGAGGATGTATTTGCCGCAGTCGAAGCAGGCATCATCAAACCGTTGATCCGAGGCCGCTATGCCTTGTCCGATGTGTCCAAAGCTCATGCAGACCTGGAAAGCGGCACATCGTCAGGGACGCTCGTTCTCATACCGTGACTGACCTTATTCGGTAATTGGATGGACTCGCCCAAGCCGAGGCGTCAATGCGCCACGGTGGCAGTCTAAGAAGCCAACGACAGCGAGGGCGAGTCCATGAAAAAGAATACGACGATTAATCAGTCTTTGTCTTCTGCCCATCTATCGGCGTGTACGACGTTAGCCGTCGATCTTGCCAAGCGGGTATTCCAGGTCGCCGGGGAAGATGCCCTCGGCCACGTGCGTTACGAAGAGCGGATCAAGTCGCGTGAAGCGTT
>NZ_JAQGNX010000018.1 GCF_028293835.1 Pseudomonas sp. | reverse complement strand
TTGCTGGCCGCCGAGCACGACGCCTGGCGGGCCGCCACCGTGCTGGAGCCGCGTGGCAGCGACGTGGTGGTCGGGGCGCTGCTGTGCGAGCCGGTGTCGCCCGACGCAGCCGCCGGCGTGATCTTCTTCAACAACACCGGCTACCTCGGCATGTGCGGCCATGGCACCATCGGCTTGATCATTTCCCTCGCGCATTTAGGCCGGATCGAACCGGGGCTGCACCGCATCGAAACGCCGGTCGGTACCGTCGAAGCCACGCTGCACCAGGACCACTCCGTGAGCGTGCGCAACGTGCCGTCGTACCGTTATCGCAAAGCGGTGAAGGTCGAGGTGCCCGGTCATGGGGTGGTTACGGGTGACATCGCTTGGGGCGGAAACTGGTTTTTCCTGATCGCTGACCACGGCCTCAGCGTGGCCAACGATAACCTGGAGGCCCTTACCGCCTATTCCTGGGCCGTGCGCCAGGCGCTGGAAGACCAAGGCATATCCGGCGATGACGAGGGCGTGATCGACCACATCGAGCTGTTTGCCCCTGACAGCCACGCCGACAGCCGCAACTTCGTGTTGTGTCCAGGAAAGGCATACGACCGCTCCCCCTGCGGCACCGGCACCAGCGCCAAACTGGCCTGCCTGGCGGCTGACGGCAAACTGCAACCCGGTGAAATCTGGCGTCAGGCCAGTGTGATCGGCAGCCAGTTCGAAGGCAGTTACCAGTGGGAGAAAGCCGGTGAGCCGCAGATTATCCCGACCATTCGTGGTAGGGCGCACATCAGTGCCGAAGCGACCTTGATCCTAGAAGACGACGATCCGTTCGCATGGGGCATTCGCCCATGAATGCAGACGTCATCGTCATCGGTGCCGGAATTATCGGCAGCGCTTGCGCCGATAAACTAGCCGGTCGCGGGCTGGACGTGCTGGTCATCGACAGCCAGCGCGGCGGTGCAACGGCGGTGGGCATGGGTCATTTGGTCGCAATGGATGACAGCCCGGCAGAATTGGCCCTGAGCCAATATTCCATTGGCGTCTGGCGAGAACTGGCCAGGGACCTGGATGACGACTGCGCGTACCGCAACTGCGGCACCTTGTGGCTGGCGGCGAACGCGGCAGAAATGCACGGTGCCCAACAGAAAATGGCCACGCTGCAGGCCAATGGCGTCGCCTGCGAAATGCTCGGTGCCGACGCTTTACAGGCAGCAGAGCCGGCGTTGCGCCAGGGTTTGCTCGGTGCGCTGAAGGTCAGCGGCGACGGCATTGTTTACGCGCCCAACGCCGCCCGCTGGTTGCTGGCTCGGCATGCTTCAACGATCACGCGTCTCCACGCCACGGTCATGGAAATCGATGGCAATCGCGTGCGCTTGGACGATCAGCGCTGGTTGAGTGCGACAGCGGTAATTTTGGCCAACGGCATTCATGCCACGCAGCTGTGCCCCGACCTGCCCATTCGACCGAAGAAAGGCCACTTGCTGATCACTGATCGCTACCCGGTGCAGATTCATCATCAACTGGTGGAACTGGGCTATATCACCAGCGCCCACGCCAACACAGGCACTTCAGTGGCATTCAATGCGCAGCCACGGCCCACCGGGCAGATTTTTCTCGGCTCGTCCCGGCAGTTCGACACCCTTGACCCTGAAGTGGAAGGCCCGGTGCTGGCGCGGATGCTTAAGCGTGCGCTGGAATATTTACCGGGTTTGGAGGACCTGAATGCTATTCGCAGCTGGACCGGTTTCCGTGCTGCCACACCGGACGGGCTGCCGATTTTGGGTGAACATCCACAGCAATCGGGCCTGTGGTTGGCGGTGGGTCATGAAGGACTTGGCGTGACCACCGCGCCGGGCAGCGCCCATGTGCTGGTGGCGCAGATGTTTGGGGAAAAACCGTTATTTGATCCGCTGCCCTACCGTTTCGAGCGCTTCAGTCCTGCGCCGGCAATTGCCGAGGCGGTCTCATGATTGAATTGCAGATAAACCGCGTCAGTGTACGGGTGGCGAACGGCACCACGGTCGCCGCCGCGCTGTATCTCGGCGCGGATGGCATCAGCCGCCTGTCCGTCAGCGGCGAGGCGCGAGCGCCATTGTGCGGCATGGGCGTGTGCCAGGAATGCCGAGTGACCATAGATGGACGACGGCGCCTGGCCTGCCAGACGCTGTGCCTGAATGGAATGTCGGTGGAGACCCGCCCATGAGTGAACACATTGATCTGCTGATCATCGGCGCGGGGCCTGCGGGCATGGCCGCAGCGCTGGCGGCGGGCGCCAGTGGCGTGAAGATTAAGGTGCTGGACGACAACCCTCTGCCGGGCGGGCAGATTTGGCGCGACGGGCCTCAAGCGCATCTGCCGCCCAGCGCCCGCCGTTACCGCGAGGCACTGGCTAGCGCGGCCAACATTACCGTGCATAACGGCACCAGGGTAGTCGCTCGCGTCGGGCCTAAATGCTTGCTCCTGGAAGACGCCGAGCGCGGTTGGCAACTGAGCTACGACAAGCTGATCCTGTGTACGGGCGCACGGGAACTGCTGCTGCCCTTTCCCGGCTGGACGTTGCCGGGCGTGACGGGCGCGGGCGGCTTACAGGCGCTGATCAAGGGCGGTATGCCGGTCCAGGGCGAGTCGATAGTCATTGCCGGCAGCGGTCCTTTATTGCTGGCGAGTGCCGCCTCGGCGAAAAAAGCCGGAGCGAATGTGCTGCACATCGCCGAGCAGGCATCGCTTGGCGCAGTCATGGCGTTCGCCGCGCAATTGCCGAAATGGCCAGGCAAAGTGCTGCAAGCGTGGTCGTTGTTAAATGCTCGCTACCGCTGTTCGAGTCATGTAGTGGAAGCGTTGGGAGATGACCGTTTGCGCGCGGTACGGTTGCTTCAGAGCGGCAAAACCGTGGAAGTTGCTTGTGAGCGTCTGGCCTGTGGTTTTGGATTAATTCCTAATATCCAATTGGCACAGGCCTTGGGTTGTTTGATCGTTGATCAGGCGATTGCCGTCGATGTTTGGCAAACCACTAGCCTCGACGATCACTATGCGGCTGGCGAATGCACCGGTTTTGGCGGCAGCGAACTGGCCTTGGTCGAAGGCGCAATCGCCGGTCATGCCGCAGTGGGCAATCAGGACAAAGCCCGTGGGTTATGGAGGCAGCGTAGGCATTGGCAGGGGTTCGCTGATGTGCTGGGGCAGGCCTTTGCGCTGGATTCGCGGCTGAAAACCTTGCCCACGCCGCAGACATTGGTTTGCCGTTGCGAAGATGTTTCTTATGGGACGTTGCAAGCATGCTCCGGATGGACCGAAGCCAAGCTGCAGAGTCGTTGCGGAATGGGCGCATGCCAGGGCCGAGTGTGTGGCGCCGCCGCTCATTATTTGTTCGATTGGACGCCGCCGGCACCGCGACCGCCATTGAGTCCGGCGAGAATCGGCACCTTGGCCTATATGGCCGATGAGCAGATCGTTGAACATCCGTTGTGAAGTCATATCGTACGTCGTATACACTATTTTCTTTTTAAACCCAGTGGTCCATTTCCTTGCCCTTGCCTCGTTTCAATCCTCCTAATCTGGGGATCACTCCTACCGCGTCGGAAATAATCGCCAAGCATTTGCGCGACGCGATCATCGTCGGTCACTTTGCCGAGGGTGAACCGATTCGTCAGGATGAAATCGCCGGGCTGTTCAACGTCAGTAAAATCCCGGTACGGGAGGCGCTGAAGCGTCTGGAAGCCGAAGGTTTGGTGATTTTTCATCGTAACAGGGGCGCGGTGGTCACCAAGATTTCCGAACCGGAGCTGGCGCAGATTTTCGAGGTTCGAGTGTTGTTGGAGGTTCAGGCGATTCGCTTGGCAGTGCCGAACATGACCGAAGAGACCTTCGCCAATGCAGACCGGATTTGTGATGAGTTTCTCGACAACAACGACATTGGGCATTGGGCGGAACTGAATTGGGAGCTGCACGCCTGCTTGTATGAACCGGCGCAGCGGCCGTTTTTGACTAACCTGATCCGCTCGATTCACGACAAGGTCGAGCGTTATCTGCGATTGCAAATGACCTTGGGCGAAAGCAAAGAGCGGGCAAACGTTGAACACCGCGAGATCATTCAAGCCTGTCGCGACCGCGACGCCAATAAAGCTGCCGAACTGATCGAGCAGCACATCATCGGCGTATGCCGCACCTTGTACGAACACCTGCCGAACCGGCCATGCGCTCTGTAGGCGCTGCCGAAGGCTGCGATAAGGTCGCACGACCGTCAGCGGTATAACGAGGGCGACCGGTTCCCGGTCTAATCGCAGCCTTCGGCAGCGCCTACAGATTATTTTTTATCTCAATAAGTTATGCGTTGTTTGATAAGAGCCATCAGGTTGGGCCAAAAAAGCTCACCGGTTACTGTTTTTGCTCCGTTATGTAACACCGCCCCGCTTCAAACCTTCTCGTTAATCCCCGCTAAACTCCTCAAACCGCGTCCCCGCGCGCGGTACTCACGCTTACAAGAATCTGGCACATCCTCTGCATATAAAATAACGTATACGAAATCCTCAATACTAAAACCGAGCTCATCTGACCGCACATCACGACAAGAGAACCTCACATGAAGAACCAAGTAACCGCCGTAGCCCTAACAGCATTAGTCAGCGCGTGCTTTATCAGCACGGCGCAGGCCGACAAGCTCGATAGCATCATTGAAAGTGGCACCTTGCGTTGCGCGGTTACGTTGGACTTCCCGCCGATGGGCTCTCGCGACGCAAGCAATACCCCCATTGGATTTGACGTCGACTATTGCAATGACTTGGCAAAGACCCTCGGTGTGAAGGCCGAAATCATTGATACACCGTTTCCTGACCGTATCCCGGCGTTGGTTTCCGGGCGGGCCGACGTGATTGTCGGCTCCACCTCCGACACACTGGAGCGGGCGAAAACCGTGGGCATGACGATTCCGTACTTCGCCTTCCAGATGATGGTCGTGGCGCATAAAGGCAAGGGCATCACCAAGTACGAAGACCTCAAAGGCAAGCCGGTCGGTAATACCAGCGGTACGTTCGAAGCCATTGGGCTGGAAAAAGATGTGAAGGCCTGGAACGACCCTAAAGGCAGCTTCCGCGCTTACCAAACTCAGAACGATACGATTCAGGCAGTCGAGCAAGGCCATATCGATGCCACGGTGATCACCAACACGGTGTCTGCTGCAGTGATCAAAACCGGCAAGTTCCCGGATCTGGACATCGTCGGCCCAGCGCCGTATGTCATTGACTACGTTGCACTGGCTGCAAAACGCGACGAATACGGCTTGATCAACTACCTCAACCTATTCATCCAGCACCAGGTGCGAGACGGTCGCTACAAAGAGCTGTACGCCAAATGGGTGGGTGGCGAACCGGTAAACCTGACGGTTCCAGGTGTGTATCGCTGATTGAGCTTGCGCCCGCGCGTCGTGTTGGCGCCGGGCATTTTCTACTGTGTTGCTGTCTGTAAGTAGGAACCCACGATGCCTGATATGTCGTTAAGCGGCCGCAGCCTGGTAGCTGGATCAGCGCAAGGCGAATTGCTCTATAGCGAGGTTGGCTTGAGCTTTTGGGGCGGCGTCGATCCGTTCAGCGGCGAAATCATTGACCGCCATCATCCGTTGTGTGGCGCGGTGCTCGCCCATCGCGTGCTGGCGATCCCCAGCGGACGCGGCTCGTGTACCGGCAGCAGTGTGTTGCTGGAATTGATCCTCAACGGTCATGCACCGGCTGCGCTGGTCTTTGAGCAGGTTGAAGACATCCTGACCCTCGGCGTGATCATCGCCGAACAAATGTTCCATCAGTCCATCCCAGTGATGTGTGTCGGCCGCGAAGGTTTTGCCGCGTTGCGCGACATGCACTTTGTGCAGATCGAAGCCGGCACGTTAAAAGGTTTTGCCCAGGGAACATCACTTCCAGACCTGGCCAATACCCCACCCATCACCCCGGCATTACCGTCCACGATCACGCTCAACCCTCGCGACCGAGAATTGCTGGCGGGCGCCCACGGCAAAGCCGCCCAAGTGGCGATGCAGATCATTTTGCGTGTCGCTGAACTGCAAGGCGCCACCGAGTTGCTGGACATCACCCAGGCGCACATCGACGGTTGCATTTATACCGGCCCCGCCAGCCTGCGTTTTGCTCAGCAACTGGTGGCATGGAACGCAAAAGTCAGCGTGCCCACGACCCTTAATTCCATTTCAGTGGATAAGCGCCGGTGGCGTGAACAAGGCATCGACGTCGCACTGGGGGTTCCTGCCAGCCAACTGGGCGATGCCTATTTAGACATGGGTGCGAAAGTCAGTTTTACCTGCGCCCCTTACCTGCTGGACAGCGCGCCCAAGGCCGGCGAGCAAATCGTTTGGGCCGAATCCAACGCCGTGGTGTACGCCAACAGTGTGTTGGGCGCGCGAACCCTGAAATACCCGGACTATCTTGATATCTGCATCGCCCTCACTGGTCGCGCGCCCTTGACCGGTTGCCACCTGGACTTACAACGCCACGCCACACTGCGCATTGAACTGCCGCCGCTGGCCGAACCGGACGATGCCTTTTACCCGCTGCTGGGCTATCACGTCGGGTTACTGGCCGGGAGCGAAATTCCGGTGGTCTGCGGCCTGGAAACACTGCAACCCAATCTGGATGACCTCAAGGCTTTTGGCGCCGCGTTCGCCACCACCTCCGCCGCGCCGATGTTCCATATTGTCGGCGTCACACCGGAAGCGGACACCCTGGAGTCAGCGCTGGGCCATCTGCCCGCGCCGCGGACCTTGTTTATTACCCTCCAAGACCTGCAGGCCAGTTGGAAAGAACTCAACAGCGCCGAAGAGTTGAAGGTTGATCTGGTCTCACTGGGCAATCCGCACTTTTCCCTGAGCGAATGCGCGACGCTGGCCGCCCTTTGTCACGGTAAAACCAAGCACACCGACGTAGCGATGGTGATCACCTGCGGCCGGGCCATTCATGGGCAGGCGATGACGGCCGGTTACGTGGCGGCGCTGGAAACCTTCGGCGTCCAATTCGTCACCGACACCTGTTGGTGCATGCTGGGCGAACCCGTGGTACCAGTGGGTGCCCGCACGCTCATGACCAACTCGGGAAAATATGCGCACTACGCGCCAGGACTTGTAGGTCGTCTGGTGCATTTCGGCAGTCTCGCCGCGTGCGTCGCGGCGGCCTGCGCAGGCGAAACCAGTGGCCGTCTGCCACGCTGGCTGGACAGCGCCGTGGAGGTGACCGCCCATGTTTGATTACACCTTCCATTGGCGGGCGGCGTTCAAGGCACTGCCGGACATGCTCGACGGCGCGGTGGTGACGTTTCAGACCGCCGCGCTGTCGATGATCTTCGGGGTGATTATCGCTTTGCTCCTGACGCTGATTCGCCAAGGTGACAACCGTTGGCTGCGGGGTTTTGGCGACCTATGGGTCTCGGTTGCGCGCAACACGCCGTCGCTATTTCAGATCTACATGCTGTATTTCGGCCTGGGCTCGTTTGGTCTGCACGTGAGCTCTTGGTTGGCGCTGCTGGCCGGGATTACCTTCAATAACGCGGGCTATCTGGCAGAGAACTTTCGCGGTGGCCTCAAGGCCGTGCCAGACACGCAAATGCGCGCCGCCCGGTCACTGGGCATGAGCGCGCCACAGGCCTATCGATTGGTGATCGTCCCGCAACTGCTGCGCATCGTGTTTTACCCGCTGACCAATCAAATGGTCTGGGCAGTGTTAATGACGTCGCTGGGAGTGGTGGTCGGGCTGAATAACGACCTCACCGGCGTCACCCAGGATTACAACGTGAAAACCTTCCGTACCTTCGAGTTCTTTGCCTTGGCCGCGGTGATTTATTACCTGATTGCCAAGCTGATCGTTGGTGTCGCCCGTCTGCTGGGCTGGCGCCTGTTCAGGTATTAAGGAATGAGTATGTTCACCACCAGCTTTACCACCAACGACTTCATGTACCTGATGCAAGGCGCCTGGGTCACGATTCTGTTGACCCTCGCGGCAATGGTCATCGGCACCTTGGCGGGCATCGTCTGCGGTTTTCTGCGGGCCCTGTTTCCACGATCAACGGTGCTCCTTGCCTGGCTGCTGGATGTGTTTCGCAGCGTGCCGCTGCTGATCCAGTTTGTGTTGTTCAACGCGTTGAAAAGCATTGTCGGATTGAACTGGACTGCGTTTACCGTCGGTTGCGTGGTGTTGGGGGTTTACGCCACCGCGTATTGCACCGAAATCGTCCGCGGCGGTGTGCTGGCGGTGCCGTTGACGTTGCGCCGCGCCAGCCGTTCGTTAGGCCTGAGTTACTTTCAAGATTTGCGCTTCATCGTGATGCCCATCGCGATGCGGGTGGCTTTTCCGGGCTGGCTGAACCTGACGCTGTCGGTGATGAAAGACACGGCATTGGTGATGTGGATCGGCATCATCGAATTATTGCGCGCCTCGCAAACCATTGTGACCCGCATCGACGAACCGCTGCTGGTGTTGAGCATCGCAGGACTTATTTACTACGTCATGAGCCTGGTGGTCGCCCGCTTGGGCGCCCGACTGGAAACGAGGTGGCAAGAAAATGATTGAGATCGACAACGTATATAAATCCTTCGGCGAGCTCGACGTAATCAAGGGCGTCAGCCTGACGGTGAACAAAGGCGAAGTGGTGTCGATCATCGGCGGCTCGGGGTCCGGCAAATCGACGCTGCTGATGTGCATCAATGGCCTGGAGTCCATCAAGAGCGGCAGCATTAGGGTCGATGGCACGCAGGTGCACGCCAAGAGCACTGACCTCAACAAGCTGCGGCAGAAAATTGGCATTGTGTTTCAGCAGTTCAATGCGTTCCCGCATCTGACCGTGTTGGAAAACGTGATGTTGGCCCCGCGTAAGGTGTTAGGTAAAAGTTCGGCCGAAGCCGAGGAATTGGCAGTGAAGCAACTGACTCACGTGGGTTTGGCCGACAAGCTTAAAGTGTTTCCTGGCAAGCTTTCCGGCGGTCAGCAGCAACGCATGGCTATCGCCCGTGCGCTGGCAATGTCGCCCAATTACATGTTGTTCGACGAAGCCACCTCGGCGCTGGATCCGCAGTTGGTGGGTGAGGTGCTGGACACCATGCGCATGCTCGCCGAAGACGGAATGACCATGGTCCTGGTCACCCACGAAATTCGCTTTGCCAGGGACGTGTCAGACCGCGTGGCGTTTTTGCGCAGCGGGCTGGTGCATGAAATTGGCACACCAGAGCAAGTGATTGGTAACCCGCAGAAGGCCGAAACCATTGAGTTTCTTAAATCGGTTCATTAACAGCAACCGCGCAGCCCCTCTGTAGGAGCCAACGTGTTGGCGAAGCGGTATGGGCGGTGTGTCAGGCATGTCGTCTCGCCTGTAGGAGCGCGCTTGGTGTAGCGGTTTTTACATATTTCAGGAGGTATAAAACGTGCGGTCATCGAAAGTCATTCATGTCATCAGTTGCCATGCTGAAGGCGAAGTCGGCGATGTGATTGTAGGCGGCGTGGTTGCGCCACCCGGCGACACGTTGTGGGAGCAATCGCGCTGGATTGCCAATGACAACGTGTTGCGTAACTTCGTGCTCAATGAACCCCGTGGCGGTGTGTTCCGACACGTTAACTTGCTGGTGCCAGCGAAAAACCCCTTGGCGCAAATGGGCTTCATCATCATGGAGCCCGCCGACGTGCCGCCGATGTCTGGCTCCAACTCCATGTGCGTCGCCACCGTGCTGTTGGACGCCGGCATTGTGCCGATGACCGAGCCGCAAACCCGGCTGATTCTGGAAGCGCCCGGTGGTTTGATTGAAGTGATCGCCGACTGCCGCAACGGCAAAGCCGAGCGCGTGGAGATCCGCAACGTCGCGTCTTTCGCCGACAAGCTGAACGCCATGATTGAAGTCCCCGGACTGGGTACTATTCAAGTCGACACTGCGTACGGAGGCGACAGTTTTGTCATCGTCGATTCGGTCGGCCTGGGCTTTACCCTATCGGCCGATGAAGCCGCTGACCTGGTGGCCATGGGCTTGAAAATCACCTTGGCTGCAAACGAACAATTGGGTTTCACCCACCCATTGAACCCGGACTGGAAGCACATTTCGTTTTGCCAGATCGCCGCCCCGGTAACCCGTATCGACGGCGTTGCCAGCGCCGCCAACGCCGTGGTCATCCGCCCTGGCAAAATCGACCGTTCACCGTGCGGCACCGGTTGTTCGGCGCGTATGGCGGTACTCCATGCCAAAGGCCAACTGGCCGTGGGCGAGCGCTTTATCGGCCGCTCCATCATTGGTTCTGAATTTCACTGCCGCATCGACTCCGTGACTCGGGTCGCGGACAAACCGGCCATTGTGCCCTGCCTGTCAGGCCGCGCATGGATCACCGGCACCCATCAACACATGCTCGACCCTAGCGACCCGTACCCCGTCGGTTATCAATTGTCAGATACCTGGCCGGTGCACTTGGACATCTAACCCGGATTCAAATGAATTTCACCTCATAGCTTTGCCCTGAACCGAACGTATACGAAATACCTTAAAGCCATTTGGAGGCCATCATGAGCAAAACCGTCAACTGGAGCGGCGTATTTCCCGCCGTCACCACTCAATTTCGCAGTGACTTCAGCATCGACTTTGAAGCCACCCATACAGTCATCGAAAACCTGGTGCGCGACGGCGTGTCCGGTCTGATCATTTGTGGCACCGTCGGCGAAAACACCTCGCTGAGCAGTGAAGAAAAAATCCAGCTGGTGGAAGTCGCCAAAGACGCCTCAGCCGGTCGCGTGCCGGTGCTGTCCGGTATCGCTGAGTTCACCAGCGCCAACGCCACCAGACTGGCCAAGGAAATCCAGCGCGTCGGCGCCGACGGTATCATGCTCATGCCCGCGTTAGTTTACTCGGCCAAACCCCACGAAGCCGCCGCGCACTTTCGTAGCGTCGCAACCAGCATCGACCTGCCAGTGATGGTCTACAACAACCCGCCGATCTACAAAAACGACATCACCCCAGACATACTTATTTCCTTGGCGGACTGCGAAAACATCGTCTGCTTCAAGGACTCATCGGGCGACACCCGGCGTTTTATCGACGTGCGTAACGAGGTAGGCGACCGCTTCGTGCTGTTCGCCGGGCTCGATGACGTGGTGCTGGAAAGCATTGCGGTGGGCGCCGTGGGTTGGGTCTCAGGGATGTCCAACGCCTTTCCGAAAGAAGGTGAAACCCTGTTCCGCCTGGCCCGTGACGGTCGCTTCAAGGATGCCATGCCACTTTACGAATGGTTCATGCCGTTGCTGCACCTCGATGCCCGTCCGGACCTGGTGCAATGCATCAAACTTTGCGAAGAACTGGCCGGCCGTGGCAGTTCGCTCACCCGCCCCCCGCGCCTGCCGCTGCCAGACGTCGACCGCGAATTCGTCGAAGGGCTGATGAGCAAAGCCTTGGCCAACCGCCCGGTACTGCTCGACGTTGGGTTGTAACTATCTAATCTCGGCGCGGCCCAACGGCCGCGTCTTACCTGAATTCACGAAATTCCTGCTCCCACAACGCCTTGTCACACAACCGAAATAATGGCGACTTAACATCACTCCTTCCCCGGTTACCGGAAAGCTCCCATGGACCCAGCGTTCTCGCCTTTTCGTCGTCCCTACGTGCCGGGCGATCATCGGTGTGCAGGCGATTTGTGCCAGAACACGCCTACCATCGAAGCTGCAGGCGCCAATGCGCAAGTGATGGAAATGTTCGCCACACATCGAGACTTGACGAGCCTTGCGGTGCTGGAAGATGACAAGCCGATTGGATTAATTAACCGCAATATTTTCCTGTCGCAGATGAGCAAACCGTTTCACCGCGAGCTGTACGACAAGAAAAGCTGCATCGCGTTTATGGACAAAGAGCCGCTGGTTGTCGACGCCGGGATGAGCATTGAAGCCCTGACCTTCAAAACCGTGGAGTTTGGCGAGAAGGCATTGGCTGACGGCTTTATCGTGATCCGTGAAGGCCGTTTCCTTGGGCTCGGCAGTGGCCTGAATTTGATGGGTGTCGTGGCGGCGATGCAGGCGGAGAAGAACCGTCAGATCATGCAAAGTATTGAATACGCCAGCGTCATTCAGCGCGCCATGCTCCGCGCTTCACGGGAAACCCTGGCACTGACGCTGCGCGACGCGGCGCTGGTGTGGCAGCCACGGGATGTGGTTGGCGGCGACTTCTACCACTTCGCGAAGCATCCCGACGGCTGGTTCGGCGCAGTGGCCGATTGCACCGGGCATGGCGTGCCTGGCGCATTCATGACCTTGATTGCTTCGTCGTCATTGTCAAAAGCACTTGAACAGCTTGGCCCGCATAACCCGGCCGCGTTGCTGGCAGCGGTCAATCGCAGCGTCAAAGGTCTGCTGGGGCAGGTCAACGGCGTCGACGACAGTCCTGAATCCGACGACGGCATGGACGCGGCCTTCTTCTGGTTCGATACCCAGCGTTGCGAGCTGACCTTTGCTGGCGCGCGGATTGCCCTGCACCTTCTCAGGCCCGAAGCCGACCAGTTCGAGACCCTCGCCGGCCAGCGCATGGGCGTTGGTTATGTGGACAGCCGCGCCGATTACGAGTGGACCCAAACCACCGTGGTCGTACCGCCCGACAGCGTCTTGTTTATTGCCACCGACGGTTTGATCGACCAAATCGGCGGCCCGCGCAGCATCGCTTTCGGCAAGCGCCAAGCCTGCGACGTGATTCTTGAACACCGGACCGAACCGGCTACTGTTATCTGCGAAAAATTGCGACTCACCCTTAGCGACTGGCAAGCCACCCAGACCCGCCGCGACGACCTGACCCTATTCTGTGCCCGCATTCAGGACAACCTATGAGTGTTTTCTCGCCCCTGTCCGATCAGGACTGCGCTTTTTTCGACTTGGCCCAACAACGTAATGTGATTTTTTATCACATGGGCTACTTCTCTCACAGCATCGTTGCGGCCATGGCCGAAGTGGTGAAATTGCAGTTGGAGGTGTCCGGTGTCAGCGGCCCGACACGGCGCAAGTTGTTCTCGTCTTTCGTTGAGCTGTCGCAAAACATTATTCACTACTCCTCGGACGCGTTGCCTCCAGATGAGCTCGACAGCAGCGGCCTGCGTCAAGGCGCGGTATGCATCTCGGCGAATCCGGAAGGCCACCTGATGCTCTGCGCCAACCCAATCGCCACCACCGACGTCAGCGCCTTGCGCGAGAAGTTGGAACCACTGCGCGACATGACCCTTGAGCAAATCAAGCAGGCATACAAAGCCTCCCTGCGCGCTGAAACACCGGTGGAGAGTAAAGGTGCGGGGCTGGGCTTTTTGACCATGGCACGCGATGCCAGCGCGCCACTGGAATTCGCTTTCCACCCCCGCGCAGACGACCCCGACACCACTCTGTTTTGTCTGAAAGCCATCATCTGAATAATAAGAGCGACACGACCATGGACAATCTGCATATCGCTGCAACAGCCACTTCTCCCGAGGTCGACTTTCGTTTTGATCAACATTTGTTGTCGCTCAAGGGAGAGTCATACCCGGAGAACGCAGCGGCGTTCTATGCCCCGATTATTTTGCAGCTGCGCGAATACCTGGCGTCCTGCGAGGGTGCGGCGATTACCGCCAACGTGTCCCTGGCGTATTTCAACAGTTCCAGCACCAAAATGTTGTTCAGTATTTTCGATGCGCTGGACCGCTCGGCCCAGGCCGGCAACAGCGTACAAATGAATTGGTACCACGACGAAGAGGACGAAACGATTTTTGAATTCGGCGAGGAGTTGCAAGCCGATTTCAAAGCCATCGATTTCACCGATCACCCGGTTTCAATCCAGTGAGAACACCATGCCCGCTTTAGCTACTTCTCAGAACGCGCTCAGCAACGAAGTGCCGGATTTGTTCAAAAGCGAGAATGCCGCGCTGGAAAACGCCCGGACCGCCCATGCCGCTCCCCACGCCGACGCCGACGTTTACTGCCGGTCCCTGGGCGAGTTGATCACTCACTTCGAACGCTTGATGCGCGAGACCCGGCGCCTGATTGGTCGCAGTGACCGCGCCGAACGCGAGATGAATGCGCTGAATCTGCAATTGAAAACCTTGGCCCAGCAGCTCGAACATCGGGCCACTCACGACGCGCTGACCGGCGTGCTAAACCGCGGTGCGGTGATTGAACTGGCCGGGCAAGCCCTGCGTGACGGCAGCGTGGTGATGATTGTGCTGGACATCGATCTCTTCAAACGCGTCAACGATGATTTCGGTCACCCCACTGGCGATGCGGTGATTCAGGGCATCGTGACCTGCTTGCGGCGCATCGTGGGGGACCAAGGGATCATCGGCCGAGTCGGCGGCGAAGAATTCACCGTGCTACTGCCTACCGGAAACCTCGCAGACGGCGTCCAGCTAGCCGAAGCCATGCGTGACGCTATTGCGAGCCATGTATTCGCAGCCCCGGTGAATCGACACATCACCGCCAGTTTCGGTGTCAGCATCAGCCCTGGCGGAACTGATTTCGACACCGCCTACAGCTTCGCCGACGCCGCGCTGTATTGCGCCAAACGCGCCGGCCGTAACTGCGTAGAGGTCGCGGTTTAAACACTCATCCATCTGTAGGAGCGAACGTGTTCGCGATGGATTTTCGGTGCGTCAGACATACCGCCTCGCCACCAAGTTGGCTCCTACAGTGGTTTGTGTTTTCAGCGTGACGGCACAACGACTCGACTTGAGCGCCATCCCCAACCCTGTTGCATCCCCGCTGCGGCCAGCAAAATCGCAATCACACCCAGCCATTGCAGCGGATTCAGGCGATGGCCGAAGGCGAACCAATCGACGAAGATAGCCGCAATCGGGTAGATGAACGACAGCGCTCCGGTCAGCGCAGTCGGCAACTTCTGAATAGCACCGTACAGCAGCACGTACATCACTCCGGTGTGCACCACACCCAGGGTCACCAGACTCGACCACGCGGCGGGCTGCTGCGGTAATCCATCGAAGTGCGCCCAAGGCGCCAGCAACAGCGCCCCGGTGCTGACCTGAATCAGCGCAATCAAATGCGGCGGAGTACCTGCCAGGCGCTTGATAATCAGCGCGGCCAAGGCATACAGCAGAGCGGCGCCCAATGCCAACGCGATGCCCAGCAAATATTCATCACCGGTTCCCCCCTGATCGCCATGGGCGCTGACAATCGCCAGCATCCCGAGAAACGCCAAGACAAGCCACATCATTTTTTGCAGGGTGATTTTTTCGCCGAGAAACAGCGCGGCCAACCCCACCAACATGAACGGCTGAACGTTATACACCGCCGTACCAATCGCAATTGACGCACGGGAATAAGAGGCAAACAGCAGCAGCCAATTACCAACGATGGCGACACCGCTGACTACCACCAAAGCGAAAATCCGTCGGGTCAACATGCCGGGGCGCAAGAAACCCGATACGCCGCAGATCAACAACAATGTGACGGCGCCAAACACGCAGCGCCAGAACACTACGTCCAGCACCGGCTGCCCGGATACCAGCACAAACCAGCCAATGGTTCCCGATATCAACATGGCGGCGATCATTTCCAGCGACCCGCGACGCAGCGAAGTGTTCATGGTTGAGCTCCTTGAAGAGGGCTAAAGTATGAACAATCAACGTGGAGCGCTTCCATAGTTAATAGAAGGCTAGAATCGATCTGGGCCTTCTTTATTAAGGCCAATTCGATTAATTGGCTAATTGGAGCTGAAATGACCGATGACATTGATCAAGCGCTAATTGGCGCGCTGATGGAAGATTCCCGTTGCTCGCTGAAGGCCTTGGCGCAGATCAGTGGACTGTCCTCGCCCAGTGTTGCGGAACGCCTGCGCAGGCTTGAAGAACGCGGAGTGCTTAAGGGCTATACCGTAGAAATCGACCCTAAGTGCTTTGGCTACCAATTACAGGCCATCGTGCGCGTACGCCCGCATCCAGGCCGACTGCAGGAAGTCGAACGGCAGATCCAGGCCATTGCGGAATTCACCGAATGCGACAAAGTCACCGGCGATGACTGCTTCATCGCCCGCCTGCACGTACGCTCCATGGAACAACTGGACACCTTGCTCGATGGACTGAATGCCTACGCCGAAACCAACACTGCCATCGTCAAGAAAACTCCGGTAAAAAGAAGATTGCCGCCCATGGCGTAATTAGACGTGTTTGCTGCGCAACAGCGCGGCGTCGAACACGGGGCGCAATCTCCTACAGAGGCTCTAGCCGCCTGTCATTTGCCCCAACGCCGCCGCTCTGCTAGTGTCGCGCCGGTTTAATGTCCATCGAGATAGCTACCCATGGCCCGCAAAAAAGCTGCACTGGATTTCGAACAATCTCTCGCTGATCTGCAAACGCTGGTCGAACGTCTCGAAAACGGCGAGCTGTCGCTGGAAGATTCGTTGACCGCCTTCGAGCAAGGTATTCGCCTGACCCGTGATTGCCAGGGCGCCTTGGCCCAAGCCGAGCAAAAGGTTCAAGTCCTGCTGGAGCGCGATGGCGAATTGGCTGAAGAGCCCTTCGATGCGGACCAGCCAGAATGATTGCCATTTATCAGGCCCGAACCCAGGCTCGCGTTAACGCAGCCCTGGATGGCCTGTTTCTGGCACCCAGCCCTGAACTGACCCGCCTCTACGCCGCCATGCGCTACAGCGTCATGAACGGTGGCAAGCGCGTTCGACCGTTGCTCGCCTATGCCGCCTGCGAGGCTCTGGGTTCGTCCCCGGCGCTGGCCGATGGCGCAGCCTGCGCGGTTGAGTTGATTCATGCCTATTCGTTGGTGCATGACGATTTGCCGGCGATGGACGACGACGATCTGCGTCGCGGCCAGCCCACTACTCACAAAGCCTTCGATGAAGCCTGCGCGATCCTTGCGGGTGACGGTCTGCAAAGTCTGGCGTTCAGCGTGCTGCTCGACTCAGCCCTGACCCCCCAAGGCGCCGAAACTCGACTCAAGATGATCAACGTCTTGGCTCAGGCCGCCGGGCCAGCGGGGATGGTGGGCGGACAAGCCATTGATTTGGGTTCGGTAGGCATCAAGCTCGATCAGGCCGCATTGGCCTTCATGCACCGGCATAAGACCGGCGCGCTGATCGAAGCCAGCGTCACCCTGGGCGCTCTGGCCAGTGGCCGCGCCGAAAAAACCGAACTCGCATCCCTGCAAAGTTACGCTCAAGCCGTGGGCCTGGCGTTCCAGGTCCAGGACGATATTCTCGATGTTGAAAGCGATACCGCTACCCTCGGCAAACGCCAGGGGGCCGATATTGCGCGTGACAAACCGACCTACCCTGCGCTGCTGGGCCTGGACGCCGCAAAAGCGTACGCGCTGGAACTGCGTGATCAGGCGCTGCATGCACTGCGACCATTCGACGCGGCAGCCGAGCCTTTGCGTAACCTTGCGCGCTATATCGTCGAACGCCGCAGTTGAAAATGCGGGATTACAACGAACTGACTGACATCGGTCGGGTCTAGAACCTACGTGAATACATTCATTGTCTGACCATCCTCTGCCCTGCTTCGTGGGCAGCATCGCGATGCATCAGGTAAACTGCCGCCTCTTCTACTTATATCGATTCGCCTGATGCCTACGACGTTCAAAGAGATCCCCCGCGAGCGCCCGACTACGCCTTTGCTCGACCGTGCGAATACGCCGGACGGCTTGCGCCGGTTGGGTGAGGCCGAGCTGGAAACCCTGGCGGATGAACTGCGCCTGGAACTGCTCTACACCGTAGGTCAGACCGGCGGGCATTTTGGTGCTGGCCTCGGCGTTATCGAGCTGACCATTGCCTTGCATTACGTCTTCGATACCCCGGACGACCGCTTGGTCTGGGACGTGGGCCATCAGGCCTATCCGCACAAGATTCTCACCGGCCGCCGCCAGCAAATGGGCAGCCTGCGGCAGAAGAACGGCGTCGCAGCCTTTCCGCGCCGTGCCGAAAGTGAATACGACACCTTTGGCGTCGGCCATTCCAGTACCTCAATCAGTGCCGCGCTGGGCATGGCCCTCGGGGCCCGCTTGCAGAACAGCTCACGCAAAGCCATTGCCGTGATCGGCGACGGTGCCTTGACCGCTGGCATGGCCTTCGAAGCGCTGAACCACGCGCCGGAAGTGGCTGCGGACATGCTGGTCATTCTTAATGACAACGACATGTCGATCTCGCGCAATGTCGGCGGGCTGTCGAATTATCTGGCGAAGATTCTTTCAAGCCGTACTTACGCCAGCATGCGTGAGGGCAGCAAAAAAGTGCTCTCACGCCTGCCCGGCGCCTGGGAAATTGCCCGCCGTACTGAAGAGTATGCCAAGGGCATGTTGGTCCCCGGCACCCTGTTCGAAGAGCTGGGCTGGAATTATATCGGCCCTATCGACGGCCACGACCTGCCAACGCTGATCGCTACGTTGCGCAACATGCGCGACCTTAAGGGTCCACAGTTTCTGCACGTGGTCACGAAAAAGGGCAAAGGCTTCGCCCCGGCCGAAGCAGACCCCATTGGGTATCACGCAATTACCAAGCTCGAACCTCTCAATGCTCCGGCTGCCGCACCTAAAAAGGCCAGCGGACCGAAGTATTCAGGCGTGTTCGGCCAGTGGATTTGCGACATGGCCGAGACCGATCCGCTTCTCGTCGGGATTACCCCGGCAATGAAAGAAGGCTCGGACCTGGTTGAGTTCAGCGAACGCTTTCCAGAACGTTATTACGACGTCGCCATTGCTGAGCAGCACGCCGTTACGCTGGCCGCTGGCATGGCATGCGAAGGCGCCAAGCCGGTGGTAGCGATTTATTCCACCTTCCTGCAGCGCGGCTACGATCAGCTGATTCACGACGTCGCGGTGCAGAACCTTGATGTGTTGTTTGCCATCGACCGTGCCGGCCTGGTCGGTGAAGACGGTCCGACTCACGCTGGCAGCTTCGATTTGTCTTATCTGCGCTGCATTCCCGGCATGCTGGTGATGACGCCGAGTGACGAAAACGAATTGCGCAAAATGCTCAGCACCGGCTACCTGCACATAGGTCCAGCGGCAGTCCGTTACCCACGCGGCACAGGCCCGAATGCAGCGATTGACAGCGGCCTTGAGCCGTTGGAAATCGGCAAAGGCGTGGTCCGTCGCACCGGGCAAAAGGTTGCATTATTAGTGTTCGGCGTGCAATTGGCCGAAGCGCTGAACGTCGCTGAGAAGCTGGACGCCACGGTGGTGGACATGCGCTTCGTCAAACCGTTGGACGAGGCGCTGGTTCGACAGATGGCCGCTGGACACGAACTGCTGGTGACCATTGAAGAAAACGCGATCATGGGCGGAGCCGGTGCTGCTGTCAGCGAATTCCTGGCACGGGAAAATATTCTAAAGTCCGTGCTGCACCTGGGCTTGCCAGACAGCTACGTCGAACACGCCAAGCCTGCGCAAATGCTGGCTGAGTGTGGGCTGGACGAAGCCGGGATCGAAGCCGCCATCAACCAGCGCCTGGAATTGATGGCGCGCTGAAGCCGGGCGCAACATCGAGGCCCCACAGAAACCTGTCGGGATGCGATCTAATGTGGTGCTGCTGCAATCCTGATCACCCCAACTGGCGGGGGATTCGGTAGAGGTACAGCAAGACGACGCTGGAGAATGCCAGGAGAAACAACGGCACGGCTTCAAGGCCGACGAACACGGCGAGGGCACCAATCCAGGCGGGTAGCCCAGCGGCGAGGAAGGCGATGCGGCGGCGTGCAGCCAATTCAATCCAGGCAGCGGCTTCTTCCGGGGTGTTCAGGGCTTTTTCAGTGGCGATGAGCGCGTTTTTGTACTGGCCAAAAAATTTCAGACTGGCAAACATCGACGCGATACCGGCGATGAACATCGGCATCGCCAGAATCGGCACAAGCGCTTCACCGCTGCCGAAAATACCGTTGACCACTAACAGCGGCGCTAACGTTAGAAACAGCTGCCACCACCACGCTAGCGCCAATCGGCGACGGACGTTGTTGCGTGTCACGCGCGGCCAGCTTCGGTCAAATGTTCGTTGCCCATCATATGCCCAAGCTTGCCAGCCTTGGTCGCCAGGTACTGTTTGTTGTGGGGGTTATGGCCCGTATGCAGCGGCACGCGTTCGGCGATGGTGATGCCCATGTCGGTCAAGGCTTTGACCTTTCGCGGGTTATTGGTCATCAAACGCAGGGATTTGACCCCCATGTGCTCCAGCATCGGCGAGCAAATGGCGTAGTCGCGCTGATCGGCGGCGAAACCCAAACGCTCATTGGCTTCGACGGTGTCAGCACCGCCATCCTGAAGCTCGTATGCACGGATTTTGTTCAGTAAACCGATACCCCGACCTTCCTGACGCAGGTACAACAACACGCCACGACCTTCCGAGGCAATCGCCTGCAACGCAGCTTCGAGTTGCGATCCGCAATCACAGCGCTGGCTGAACAAGGCGTCACCGGTCAGGCATTCGGAATGCACGCGACCCAAGACCGGAGTTCCATCGGCGACGTCGCCGAGGCTGAGAACGATGTGCTCACGCCCGGTGGCTTCCTCAAGAAAGCCGTGCATGGTGAATTGCGCAAAAGGGGTTGGCAGCTTGGAAGCAGCGACGAAGACGACGGGCACCTTTGTGCTCCTGATCATGATTGGGACTGGAAAATCGCAGTGGCAACATTGTAACAGCGGATTCCGGGGGGCGCTTAGGCTGAATTATTGGCTATACATATCAACTTGATAGATAAAGCCCGGTTGCATATTCCAAAACAGCAGCCAACGCGCCCATTACAGTGCGCCTACGGCCCACACCAGCCCATGCATGCCCAACCAGGCAAACACCCCCGCCAGAACGTCATCGAGCATGATCCCTACCCCGCCATGCACATGCTTGTCGATCCAGCGAATCGGCCACGGCTTGAGGATGTCGAAGAAACGGAACATCAGGAATCCCGCTAACAGCCAGTACCATCCTTCAGGCACTAGCCACAGGGTGATCCACATGCCAACGAATTCGTCCCAGACAATGCCTTCATGGTCATGCACCCGCAAGTCATCGGCGACCTTGCCGCACAGCCAGACGCCGAACAGCATGGTGACGCCAAGCATCAACCAATAACCCCAGTCCGGAAGCATTTGCCACAGCGGAATAAACGGCAAGGCGACTAGCGAGCCCCATGTGCCCGGGGCTTTGGGCAAGGTGCCAGAGCCAAAGCCAAACGCCAGGAAATGCCATGGGTTAGTCCACACCGTCGGTGGAGTCCGCTGTCCTGAGGTCTTTTTAGAGGAATTTGTCACTGAGTCTCCTGAAAATGTTGATAGCCACGCGCCAATGGCGTGACGTCTTTTCCGTCGCTGTCGACCAGGCAAACGCCCTGCCCCGCCTCAACTCGACCGATCACCCGCACGGACGAAACGGCAGCGCGTAGACCGGACAGTTGCGACGCGGGCAAGGTAAACGCCAGCACATAATCATCGCCGCCACTCAACGCCGCTTCGCGCGCCGCTTCTAGCCCGAGAAACGCCAGCAGCGGCGCTGACAGCGGCAGCGCCTCACGCTCAATCACCAACCGCACATTGGAGGCGGCGGCGATGTGTCCGCAATCAGCCAACAATCCATCGGAGACATCCAGCGCTGCGGTGGCTTTACCGCGCAGGGCCAAGCCGAGGGCCAGCTGTGGTTGCGGCGACCAGTAACGCGCCAATAACGCGTCTGCGATAGACGTCTCGGCGTTGCGCTGGTTCAGTACCAGCGGCAATGCGCCGGCGCCGTCGCCCAACTCGCCGCCGACACACAGCAGATCGCCGACCTGGGCGCCACGGCGGGTCAGCGCCAGACCCGCAGGCACACGACCAAACACTGTCATCGTCAGGCTTAATGGCCCACGCGTGGTGTCGCCACCCACCAGTTGCAACGAGCAGCGCTGCGCCATCAGGTTCAAACCCTGGGCGAACGCTTGCAGCCAGTCGGCATCGACACTGGGCAAGGTCAGGGCAAGGGTAAACGCCAGCGGAGTCGCCCCCATGGCAGCCAGATCGCTGGCGGAAACCGCAAGCGCGCGCTGGCCCAACAGAAACGGGTCGCAGAGATCGGGGAAATGCACGCCGGCAACCAGCGTGTCGGTAGAGATTGCCAATTGTTCGCCAGGCGGCACCGTCAGCAGGGCGCAATCGTCGCCGATCCCCAATGCAACACCCTCGCCCGCCTGCGCACAGGGGGCAGCGGCGAAGTATTTGCGGATCAGCGCGAATTCATCCATGGCAATCAGGCGTTCAAGAACGCTTGTGAGCCTTCACCTCGGCTTCGCGCAAGCGCGGAGCCAATTTGTCCAGCACGCCATTGACGAACTTGTGGCCGTCGGTGGAGCCGTAGACTTTCGCCAGCTCGATACCTTCGTTGATCACCACGCGATACGGCACGTCGATCCGCTTGAGCAGCTCGTAGGTCGACAGACGCAAGATCGCCAGTTCAACCGGGTCGAGTTCTTCGATGGTGATGTCCAGGCAAGGCGCGAGGGCAGTATCGATCGCAGTCTTGTTGGTCGGAACGCCGTGCAGCAATTCCTGGAAGTACGTCGCGTCAACATTGCTGAAGTCGTTATCGACGCGGAACTGCGCTTCGATTTCGTTCAGCGAGTGACCTGCCATGTGCCACTGATACAGCGCTTGGGTCGCCAATTGACGCGCTTCGCGGCGCTTGGCACTTTTACCCTTGGCGGCTTCTGGATCTTTTGCGTCGCGGGGGTTGAACTGGTCGGTATCGTCGGAAATCATTGGGCCTCCAACTGTGACAACAAGCTGACCATCTCAATGGCGGTCAAAGCAGCTTCAGCGCCTTTGTTCCCGGCTTTGGTGCCGGAACGTTCGATGGCTTGTTCAATAGAGTCGACGGTCAGTACGCCAAACGAAACCGGCACGCCGAATTCCATGGAAACCTGAGACAGGCCTTTGACGCATTCGCCAGCGACGTATTCGAAGTGCGGAGTGCCGCCACGAATGACTGCGCCCAAAGCGATGATGGCTGCGTACTCGCTGCGCTGGGCAACTTTCTGCACCACCAGCGGGATTTCGAAGGCGCCCGGCGCGCGAATGATGGTGATGTTGCTTTCGCTCACACCATGGCGAACCAAGGTATCAACGGCACCGCTCAGCAGACTTTCGACGACGAAGCTGTTGAAGCGGCCAACCACCAAGGCGTAGCGGCCTTGGGGAGCGATGAAGGTACCTTCGATGGTCTTCAGGGTCATTAGGGTGTGTCTCATCTTAAAGAGCAAGCACGCCCAATCGGCGTGCTTTAAGGGATTTTAGGCCACCATCTGCAGACTGTCGGACAGGACCTATCAAATCCACTGGATTTTCAGGCGCTGCCCAACCGGTCGTTATTCGGAGGGCACGTATTCTACAACTTCCAGATCGAAACCGGATATCGCATTGAACTTCATTGGTGAACTCATCAGGCGCATTTTGCGCACGCCCAGGTCGCGAAGAATCTGCGAACCCGCCCCAACGATGCTGTAGGTGGTCGGCGTCTTGACCGTAGCGTTCACGGCGGCGTCACGGATATGCGCCAGCAATACATCGCCATCCAGCGGATGGCCCAACAACAGCACAACCCCGCTGCCGGCCTCGGCCACGGCGGCCATGGCCGCACGCAGGCTCCAGCGACCGGGCTGTTTGACCATTAACAGGTCGCGCAGGGGGTCCATGTTATGCACCCGAACCAGTGTCGGCACGTCAGCGCAGATGTCGCCCAGGGTCAGCGCCAAATGGACGTCGCCTTCAACCGAGTCGCGGTAGGTCACCAGGTTGAACTGGCCCAGTTCGCTGTCCATGGGCTGCTCGGCAATCCGCTGAACGGTACGCTCGTGAATCATCCGGTAGTGAATCAGGTCAGCGATGGTGCCGATCTTGATCCCGTGTTCGGCGGCAAACGCCTCCAATTCAGGGCGACGGGCCATGGTGCCATCGTCATTCATGACTTCGCAGATCAAGCCGCTCGGCTCAAAACCGGCCATGCTCGCCAAATCGCAGGCGGCTTCGGTGTGGCCTGCCCGTGCGAGGGTGCCGCCCGCTTGAGCCATCAACGGGAAGATATGGCCAGGGCTGACGATGTCTTCAGCTTTAGCGTCTTTGGCGGCAGCAGCCTGCACCGTACGGGCGCGGTCGGCAGCGGAAATACCGGTGGTGACGCCTTCGGCCGCTTCAATGGACACGGTGAACTTGGTGCCGAAGCCGGAGCCATTGCGCGGCGCCATCAACGGCAGCTTGAGGGTTTCGCAGCGCTCGCGACTCATGGGCATGCAGATCAGGCCGCGGGCGTGCTTGGCCATGAAGTTGATGTCTTTGGCCTGAACGCACTCGGCGGCCATGATCAGGTCGCCTTCGTTCTCGCGGTCTTCGTCATCCATGAGGATGACCATTTTGCCTTGGCGAACATCTTCAACCAGTTCTTCAATACTGTTGAGCGCCACAAGGCACCCCCTTTAATCAGGATTTTAGGTAGCCATTGGAGGCTAGAAAACTTTCAGTGATGCCGCCTGCTGCAACGTTCGGCTCTGCGGCCTTATCGCCCAGCAACAGACGCTCCAGGTAACGCGCCAGCAAGTCCACTTCCAGGTTGACCCGACGTCCCGGCTTGTACTCAGCCATGATGGTTTCGGCCAAGGTGTGCGGGACGATGGTCAGGTCGAATTCAGCGCCATTGACGGCGTTCACCGTGAGGCTGGTGCCATCAACGGTGATCGAGCCTTTGTGCGAGATGTATTTGGCCAGCTCACGGGGCGCGCGGATGCGGAACTGGATGGCCCGGGCGTTTTCTTCCCGAGAAATCACTTCGCCGACACCGTCGACGTGCCCGCTGACCAAATGACCGCCGAGTCGCGTGGTGGGCGTCAATGCTTTTTCCAGGTTCACCGGGCTACCGGTTTTCAAATCATCGAATGCGGTGCAATCAAGGGTTTCACGGCTGACGTCGGCCCAAAAACCGTCGCCCGGCAGCTCGACTGCGGTCAGGCAGACACCGTTAACCGCGATGCTGTCGCCGAGTTTGACGTCGCCGAGATCAAGTTTGCCGGTGGCCACATGGACGCGGACATCGCCGCCTTTAGGGGTCAGCGCACGGATACTGCCAATGGATTCGATAATGCCGGTAAACATGTGGTTCTCCAGGAGAACAAGGCCCGCGCTAAGCGGAGGCGGATAATTTTACGCGGTTGCTCAGGCAGGAACGGCGATTACTCGCCAATCATCACCGACAGCTCGCATTTCAATAATTTTCAGTTCCAACGCTTCGCTCATCTTCGCCAAGGGCAGATCAAGCAGCGGCCGCGCCGAGGAACCAAGGAATTTTCCTGCGACAAAAATCTGAAACTCGTCGACTAGACCGAGCCGAGTGAACGCACCGGCCAAACCGGGACCCGCCTCGATCAGCACGTCATTGACGCCACGCGCTGCCAATTCGACCATCAACTTGTGCAAATCGACTTGGCCGGCACTATTGGCTAACGCCAGCATTTCGTGTCCTTCGGCGAGGTAATGCTCGCGCGCCGAGGCCGCGGCACAGGTCACCACCAGCGTATTGCCGGCCTGGAAGAACGGCGCATCCAGCGGCACTCGCAGTCGGCCATCAATCAGCACGCGCAATGGCGGTCGGGTGAGGGCCAAGGCCGTCAGTTCGGCATCCAGCCCGAGTTCGTCCGGGCGGACCGTCAAGCGCGCACCGTCGGCGAGTACCGTGTCGGCGCCGGTCAAAACCACGCTCGACTGGGCGCGCAAGCGTTGCACCGCAGAACGTGCGGCCGGGCCGGTAATCCATTTGCTCTCGCCGCTGGCCATGGCCGTGCGCCCGTCGAGGCTCATGGCCAACTTGACCCGCACGTACGGCAGGCCATGCTCCATACGCTTCAAGAAACCTTTATTCAGCGCCCGTGCGTCGCTTTCCAGCACGCCGCTTTGTACCGCAATGCCCGCTATCATCAGGCGCAGCAGGCCTTTGCCCGCAACGTCCGGATTGGGGTCTTGCATCGCCGCCACCACCCGCGCGACACCGGCATCGACCAACGCTTCAGCACATGGCGGGGTACGCCCGTGATGGCTGCACGGTTCAAGGGTGACGTAAGCAGTGGCGTCGCGGGCTTTGTCACCGGCCTGACGCAGGGCATGCACTTCGGCGTGGGGTTGACCGGCGCGCACGTGCCAGCCCTCGCCGACGATCTGCCCGTCACGGACGATCACGCAGCCAACACATGGGTTTGGATGCGCGGTATAGATGCCTTTGCGGGCGAGCTCCAGCGCCCGAGCCATGTAATGGCGGTCCAGGGCGCTCTGTTCAGCCGAAGGAAGGCTCATTCTTTCACCGGTTCGCGGGCGAGACGGTCGATCTCTTCACGGAATTCGTTGAGGTCCTGGAATCGCCGATACACTGAAGCAAAGCGGATATACGCGACTTCGTCGAGCTTCTGCAACTCGCCCATAACCAACTCACCCACCACCAGCGATTTCACTTCACGCTCGCCAGTGGCTCGCAGCTTGTGCTTGATGTGGGCCAACGCGGCTTCCAGGCGCTCAACGCTGACCGGACGTTTCTCCAGGGCGCGCTGCATACCGGCACGCAGCTTCTCTTCGTCGAAAGGCTGACGACTGCCGTCTTGCTTGATCAGGCGCGGAAGCACCAGTTCGGCGGTTTCGAACGTCGTGAAGCGCTCGCCGCAGGCCAGGCATTCGCGACGGCGACGGACTTGCTCGCCCTCGGCAACAAGGCGCGAGTCAATGACTTTGGTGTCATTGGCACCGCAGAAGGGACAGTGCATGGTGGCAGGCAACAAAAAAAGGGAGGCTCATGGTAGGGCGAGTCTTCTTTTATTTCCAGCGGGGAAAAAATGCGGCCCGTCGCCGTACGTTTTAGCGGCGCGACAAGTGCCGGGCTTTACGGTATATAGACCCGCGGCGAGCCGTGTGAAAATCATGCGGCTGGGCAATACTGCGTCTCCTGCCGCGCCTCCCCCGGATTTTTGTATTGTTGGAGCTGTTCATGTCGCTACGACCGCTTGTCTTGCTCTGTCTTGTTGGCTTTCTAGCCGCTTGCAGCAGTGAAGCGCCGAAAAAACCTGTCGCGGCTAAAGCAGCGGTTCAGCAGCCTGCCGCCGTCAAATTGCAGGAGGGGCCGGGGCCATTGCCGGCTTACCAGCGCGAACTAAGCGGTCAATTGGTGGGTGCGCCTGCGGGCGCGCTGGTGGAGTTGGCGCTGCTGGTGATCGACGACAAAGGTCGCCCCCAACGGTTGTTGGCTAACACCACATTGACCGGGACCAATCAGGCACTGCCTTTCCAGCTGCGTTTCAACCCGGATTCCTTTCCGATGGGCGCCCGAGTCGAACTACGCGGCCGGGCTAGTCAGTCCGGCCAGTTGATCCTGCACCTGCCGTCGCTAAGGATCGAACAAGGCACCACCCAGGCGCTGGGGGCTTTGCAGTTGGTGGTTGCGCCTTAGGCTGAGTACCGAAAGCCCTCTGTAGGAGGGGCCGCCACGTCTTCGACGCCGCGCTGTCGCGCAGCAAATACAAAACCTGCAGATTATTTTTCAGTCAATAAGTTATGCGTTGTTTGATAAGAGCCAACTGGTTGGCCGAACCGCATCCCCCGTAAGAGCCAACTTGTTGGGGAGACAATGTGTCTGTTTCACCAAGGCGAATGTCGCCAACAAACAGGGTGCGATTTCGCAGTGATATAGTTGCGCCATTGAATGCCTTTTTCGAGACTAGCGATGAGCCAGGACACCCCGTACATTTTCGACGCAACCACTGCGACCTTCGACCAACTGGTCATCGAGGCCTCGTTCCACAAGCCCGTGCTGGTAGATTTCTGGGCTGAATGGTGCGCGCCGTGCAAAGTGCTGATGCCACTGCTGAAGAAAATCGCTGACGAATACCAGGGCGAGCTGTTATTGGCAAAGGTCGATTGCGACGCGGAGCAAGACATCGTCGCTCGTTTTGGCATACGTAGTCTGCCGACCGTGGTGCTGTTCAAGGACGGTCAGCCGGTGGATGGTTTTTCCGGTGCACAACCTGAATCGGCCATTCGCACCATTCTTGAGCCGCACGTGCAACTGCCGCCTCCCGTGGCTGCTGACCCGCTTGAGCAAGCGCAGTTACTTTTCGCCGAAGGCAGCATTGCTGACGCCGAAGCGGTGCTGAAGCATCTGCTCGGCGAGGACAACACCAATGCCGCCGCGCTGATTCTGTACGCACGTTGCCTGGCCGAACGCGGCGAACTGACCGAAGCCGGCGCAGTGCTTGATGCGGTGACAGGCGATCAGCACAAAGCCGCGCTGGCGGGTGCCAAGGCGCAGTTGACGTTCCTGGGTGAAGCGGCCAACTTGCCCGACGTTGCGGACTTAAAAACCCGACTGGCAAAAAATCCCCAAGACGATGAAGCCGCCCATCAGTTGGCGATTCAACAACTGTCGCGCCAGCAATATGAAGCCGCGCTGGATGGCCTGATGAAGCTGTTCATCCGTAATCGCAACTATGCCGAAGGCCTTGCACACAAAACCTTGCTGCAAGTGTTCGACCTGCTGGGCAACGACCATCCGCTGGTTACCATGTACCGGCGCAAATTGTTTGCCGCGCTTTACTGACTGACCCAGCTATACAGCGGTGCGTCGGCGCCGCTCACCACCTTGACCTCGGCGCTGTGGCGCAAACGCACCAACAGGCGCTTGCCCGCTGCAGTGCTGCCGGTCAGCGCTTCAAGCTCGCCGAGCAAATCCGGCCCACTCAACTGCCCGGCCTTGCGCAGCAAGTCTTTGGCGACGTGCCAGATGGCGTCGTCCTGGCTCACCGGGGCGGGCGCTGGCGCAGTGCTCGCGGGTTTCGCCTGTCCTTGTAACGCTAGCTGGGCACCCAACTGCGCCCAGTCGCCTTCATCCAGTTCAAGCGTCAGGTCCACCGGCCATTCGCCGATGGTTCCACGGATACGCACCATGTCTGTCTCCCTATTAATAATGTCCTGAAGGAGCCAACGTATTGGCGAGCCGTTGACGGTGTCGAATACGCCGCTTCGCCAACAAGTTGGCTCCTATAGAGATTTGTTTTGATTAGCTCATACATGGGGTGCCCGAACAAATTGCCGCGTGTCAGGCACCGACTAACTGTTATAAGATCACATAACGAATCAATGCCCTGTGCACCCGGAGTTGTCCCCATGCGTCGTCTGTTACTCGCCCTGCCTTTTGCTCTGCTTCCAATGGCCATGGCCCACGCCGCTGAAGTAGAACACGCCAGCCTTGGCGCCCACGAGCACGGCGTTGCGCGCTTGGACGTTGCGCTGGACGGCCGATCATTAGAGTTTGAACTGGACAGCCCGTCGATGAATATCGTTGGCTTTGAGCACGACGCCAGCACCGGCGAGGACAAAGCCACCGTTGCCAAGGCGCGCGAACTGCTGTTGAAATCCCAGGCGCTGTTCAATCTGCCGCTGGCTGCCAAATGCGCAGTGACCACGCAAAAGCTGCAGAGCCCGTTATTCGGCGACACACCTGAAGCGGACAATGACCACGACGACGATAACCACGCGCCTGATAACGGCGAAGCCAGCGAAGAACATCACCACAGTGAAATCCATGCCCATTACGTGTTTGTCTGCGACGCCCCTTCGGAGCTGAAGCGCCTCGACCTGTCGCAGATTTTCAAGACCTTCCCCGGCACCCACAAGATTCAAGTACAACTGATCGCTCCTAATGGCCAGTACGGCACTGAAGCAACGCCTGACAACGCCACGCTGAAGTTCTGATAATCCGGTGAACGCGCCCCAAATGACCCAAGCACTCATCGAACTGTCCGACCTTGGCTTTAGCTGGCCAGGTCATGCGCCGCTGCTGGACATCCCGGCGTTTCGCCTGGAACCCGGCGAAACCCTGTTCCTCAAAGGTCCCAGCGGCAGTGGCAAAACCACGTTGCTCGGGCTGTTGGGCGGTGTACAGAAGCCCAACCGGGGCAGTATCCGGCTGCTGGGCCAAGAGCTGACGCAACTGTCGGCCGGCGCCCGCGACCGCTTTCGGGTTGATCACACGGGGTATATTTTCCAGCAGTTCAACTTGCTGCCGTTTCTCTCGGTAAGGGAAAACGTCGAGCTGCCGTGTCACTTCTCGAAACTCCGCGCCACGCGCGCGACCCAGCGTCATGGCAGCGTCGAGCAAGCTGCCGCCACCTTGCTGGCGCATCTGGGCTTGAAAGACCCGGCACTGCTGAGTCGACGGGCAGACTCTCTGTCCATCGGCCAGCAACAACGGGTCGCGGCGGCCCGGGCGTTGATTGGTCAACCGGAGCTGGTGATCGCTGACGAGCCGACCTCGGCATTGGACGCCGATGCCCGGGAGGCGTTTATTCGCCTGCTGTTCGCGGAGTGCCAGGAAGCCGGTGCCAGCCTGCTGTTCGTCAGCCATGATCAAAGCCTGGCGCCGCTGTTCGACCGCAACCTGTCGCTGTCTGAACTCAATCGCGCCGCCGTCGCCGCAGAGGTTTGAGATGTATTTGTTTCGTCTAGCCATGGCCAGTCTGGCAAACCGTCGCTTCACCGCGTTTCTCACCGCGTTTGCCATCGCCTTATCGGTGTGCCTGTTATTGGCGGTCGAGCGGGTACGCACCGAAGCCCGGGCCAGTTTCGCCAGCACCATCAGCGGCACCGACCTGATCGTTGGCGCACGTTCCGGCTCGATCAATTTGCTGCTGTATTCGGTGTTTCGCATCGGCAACGCCACCAACAATATCCGTTGGGACAGCTTCGAGCATTTCGCCAACGACCCGCATGTGAAATGGGCGATCCCGATTTCCTTGGGCGACTCGCACCGCGGCTATCGAGTGATGGGCACCAACGAAGCGTATTTCGAGCATTACCAGTACGGTCATCAACAAAGCCTGGAGCTGGCAACAGGCCGAGCGTTTGCCACCGACCCATTTGAAGTGGTGCTAGGCGCTGAAGTCGCCGACGCGTTGAAATACAAACTGGGCGACAAGCTGGTGTTGGCTCACGGCGTGGCAGTGGTCAGCCTGGTCAAACACGACGACAAACCGTTCACCGTGGTCGGCATTCTGAAACGCACCGGCACCCCCGTAGACCGCACGTTGCACATCAGCCTTGGCGGCATGGAAGCAATCCACATCGACTGGCACAACGGTGTTCCGGCCCATGGCGCCGGGCGGATCAGCGCCGATCAGGCGCGCAACATGGACCTGACTCCCACCGCGATCACTGCGTTTATGCTCGGCCTGAATAATAAGATCGCGACCTTTGCCGTGCAGCGTGACATCAATGAATTCCGAGGCGAGCCGATGCTGGCGATTCTGCCCGGCGTGGCCTTGCAGGAACTGTGGAGCTTGATGAGCACCGCCGAACAAGCGCTGTTCATTATTTCGCTGTTCGTGGTGGTGACCGGTTTGATCGGCATGCTTACCGCGATTTTGACCAGCCTCAACGAACGCCGCCGGGAGATGGCGATTTTGCGTTCGGTGGGCGCCCGGCCTTGGCATATCGCTAGTTTGTTAATTCTCGAAGCCTTTGCCCTGGCGTTGGCGGGGGTGGTCAGCGGCGTGGTGTTGCTGTACGTCGGCATTGCCTCGGCCCAGGGGTTTGTGCAGTCCAACTACGGATTGTTCCTGCCGCTGTCATTGCCCAGCGCATATGAATGGTCGCTGCTCGGGGGTATTCTGCTCGCCGCACTGTTGATCGGCACCGTGCCCGCGTGGCGCGCCTACCGCCAGTCACTGGCCGATGGCTTGTCGATCCGTTTATGAGGACTTCCACCATGTTGCGCCCACTGTTCGCGCTGTTGCTGTTGATTGCGCCGTTACTGGCGGCGACACCGACGTGGGCCGCTGACACGCAGCCACGCGACTTGACCTGGGAGCAAATGATCCCGCCGGATGCTCCAAAACCGCCGCCGCAGAAGGCGGTGATCCATAGCCTGTCCGGTATGGCCGACGCGTTGGAGTCCGCGCCCGCCGCCAAACAGCAATCGCCATCGGCGCCGGTGGTCAAGGCACTCGACGGGCAGCATATCCGCCTGCCGGGTTACATCGTTCCGCTGGAAGTCACGGAAGAAGGCCGGGTGACGGAGTTTCTCTTAGTGCCCTACTTCGGCGCCTGCATCCATGTGCCACCGCCGCCGTCGAACCAGATCGTCTACGTGACCAGCAAGGTCGGGGTCAAACTTGATGAGCTGTATCAGCCGTATTGGATCGAAGGCTCGATGAAAGTCGAAGCGTCTACCAGTGAACTGGCCGATGCGGGCTACAAAATGGCGGCTGAAAAAATCTATGCGTATGAGCTGCCGGATTCTTGAATTCCCGAAGAGATTACTTGCGGTAGGAGCTGCCGAAGGCTTCGATTCGACCGGGAACCGGTCGCCCTCGTTATACAGCTGAAGGGGGTGCCGGTCGCCCGCGACCCCGGCCTATCGCAGCCTTCGGCAGCTACTACAGGTTTTGTGTTTGCTGCGCGACAGCGCGGCGTCGAAGACGTGGCGGACCCTTCTACAGAGCTGATGGCTGGCTTATAGACATCCATTTCATTGAGCTGAGTCAAAAGGCCCGTGGCAGACGCGCCCTACCATTAGACATCGCCACATTTAATCGTCTAATGGAGCCTTCATGCACAAGTCACTGCTCTGCGCGTCTCTTTTTGCGCTGGCGCTCAGCGCCTCCCTCGTCGCACAGGCCCACGAAGCCGGCGACATCATCGTTCGTGCTGGTGCGGCGACGGTGAGCCCTAACGAAGACAGCGGTAATCTGAAACTGGATGGCGCCAAAGTCTCCGGCACCAAAGCGACTCTCGACAGCGACACCCAGCTTGGACTGGCGGTGGCGTACATGCTCACGAACCACTTCGGCATTGAGTTGTTGGCGGCCACGCCGTTCAAACACACGGTGGGTGTCAAAGGCCTCGGCCCGACCCTGGATGGCAAGTTGGGTGATATCAAACAACTGCCGCCGACCTTGTCGTTGCAGTACTACCCGCTGGAATCCTCGTCGAAGTTTCAACCTTATGTGGGCGTGGGTCTGAACTACACCGCGTTTTTCGGCGGGGATTTGACCGGCGAACGCAAGAACGAGGGGTTTAGCAATCTTAAGGTCAAGGATTCGGTAGGCATCGCCGGCCAGATTGGCGCGGACTATATGCTGACCGACCGAGTGATGCTTAACGCCTCGGTCTGGTACATCGACATGAGCACCAAAGCCACCGTCGACGGCCCCAACGCACTGGGCGTCGGCCAGACCAAGGTCAATATGGACGTCGATCCATGGGTCTACATGGTGGGGTTGGGTTACAAGTTTTAACGCCCACACCGCAACATTTGTAGGAGCCAACTTGTTGGCGAGGCGCTTAATGCGGCGTGTCTGACACACCGCTTCGCCAACAAGTTGGCTCCTACCGGACTTTATTCAACGCCCCAGCAACCGCGCCAGGCCAACACTCAACGGCGTCGACTGCGGGAACTCGAACCGTTCCAGCAAGCGACAGTTGCTGGCCCGTGAGTGGCGAATATCACCAGAGCGCGCCGGCAGGTAACTCACCTCTGGCAACCGTCCAATCACCTGGGATAACGCTTCCAGCAACTGGTTCAACGAAGTCGCTTGATTGAGGCCAACGTTGATTGCACCCGCTTCGACCTGCGGCAATTCCAACGCCTGCACCAGCACCGCCGCCAGATCCCCTACGTAGACGAAATCCCGGGTTTGCTCGCCGTCACCAAAGATGGCAATGGGCAGCCCTTTTTCCGCGCGCTCGCAAAAAATGCTGATCACACCCGAATACGGCGACGATGGGTCTTGGCGTGGACCGAAGATATTGAAGAAGCGAAATGAAACCGGCTCCAACCCATGCTGGCGACGATAGAAGTCCAGGTAGTACTCACTCGACAGCTTGTCCGAGGCGTAAGGCGTCAGCGGCGACTTGGGCGTGTCTTCGTCGATGGACTCGCCTTCGCCGTTGTTGCCGTACACCGCCGCGCTCGACGCAAACAACACCCGTTTGATGCCGGCCTGCCGCATGGCTTCGCACACGTTCAAGGTGCTAACGAAGTTGCTTTGATGGGTGCGAACAGGATCATCCACCGAGGCCTGCACCGAAGCGACCGCCGCCAGGTGCGCCACGGCCTGACAACCAATGGCGGCGCGGGCGACCAGTGCTGCGTCGGCGACATCGCCCTCGATCAACTCCAGACGTGGATTTTCCATCGGTAGATTGCTGCGTTTACCGGTGGACATATCGTCCAGGACGCGCACCGCATAGCCTTTGGCTAGCAGTGCGTCGACCAGGTGCGATCCAATGAAGCCGGCGCCGCCGGTGATTAAAACAGGAGCATCAAGCATGGCGATAATAACGGTCCAGTAAGCTTGGCAAGCCTGCACGCCAGGCGCGTGGCTTGATACCAAAGGTATGGAGGATTTTTTTGCAGGCCAGCACGCCGTGTTGCGGCTCTTCGACAGCATCGGCGCGAGCGGCATGGGCTTGCGCAGTGGGCGCTTCAACCGCCAGCGGGTGCAGCAGACGCGCTTCGGTCAGAATTGCCTGCCCCAGTGCCAGTGGCGTGGTCGCTTCGTGGCCGGCATAGTGATAAGTGCCCCACAGCGGTGCCGCGCAATCGAGTTGCTTGAGCACTGAGATGATCACGCGAGCGGCATCATCAACCGGTGTCGGGTTGCCACGGCGATCATCCGCCATGAGCAACTCTTGGGGTTGCTCGGCAAGCTTGAGCAGACGCCCCATGACGCCGTCGCCGCTGTCATCCAGCAACCAGCCGAAGCGTAAAAGCACATGCTGCGGGCAGGTGGCACGTACGCTTTGCTCGATACGCCACAACGCTTGGCCACGTTGACCCAACGGCACGGGTTCGTCTTTTTCGCTATAAGCGGTCGCCCGCGAACCGTCGAACACTCGATAGCTGGACGGCTGCAACAACGTAATATTGTGGTGCTGGCACAGCTCGGCGAGGCGCTCAACAGAGCGTTCCTGGCCAGCCAGACGGGCTTCGCTCACGGTCTCCGCCTGAAACCAGTCGAAGTAATAAGCAAGATTGATCAAGGCATCCGGGCGGGTGTCATCAAGCAGTTGCGTCAGGCTCGCCGCGTCCCAACCGCTTTCCGGTGGACGCGGTGCGAGGAAACCAACATCTTCCTCGGCACCAAGGCGAATCAGCGCCTGCCCAAGGGCATTCCCGCCGCCCAACAGCATAAGGCGCATTCGCATAGAGTCAGCAGGCTCTCAGAATCGATCAAAATAAATTAATAAAAACGGCTGCAAACATAACACGTTGATCCCTATCCCCCAAGAGGCGCCCGGTCTGTAAGGGTTTGCGCCGTTTTCTGGATTCAAAATAATGGCCATCAACCACTGATCCATTGCCGAGGAACAACTCTTTGGACGGGTCTGTCACGAGAACAAGGCCGTCGAAAATGCTTCACGGCCATTAAGACTTTACGCACCCAAGGAGAACCTTATGAAAGCCATCGTATTTCACGGCGTAGGTGACATCCGACTGGACGATGTACCCGATCCGGTTATTCAGGAGCCGACAGACGCCATCGTTCGCATTACCACTTCAGCCATCTGCGGCACTGACCTGCACTTTATCCGCGGTACATTCAGCGGCATGCAGCCGGGCACCATTCTCGGCCATGAAGGCGTTGGGATCATCGAAGAAATCGGCGCGGATGTGCGCAACTTGCAAGTGGGCGACCGGGTGGTGATCCCATCGACAATCGCCTGCGGTAACTGCGCTTACTGCAGGGCCGGATATTTCGCTCAGTGCGACGTCGCCAATCCTAACGGCAAAACTGCGGGCACCGCGTTCTTTGGCGGGCCGAAAGCAACAGGCCCGTTCGATGGCTTGCAGGCCGAAAAAGCGCGAATTCCTTTTGCCAACATCGGCTTGATCAAACTGCCCAATGAGATCACGGATGATCAGGCGATCATGCTTTCGGATATTTTCCCTACAGGTTACTTCGGTGCGGAGATGGCGGAAATTACTGCGGGGGATACGGTGGCGGTGTTTGGTTGCGGGCCAGTAGGGCAGTTCGCCATTGCCAGTGCGTACTTGTTGGGCGCGGGCCGGGTGTTTGCTATAGACCGTCATCCAGACCGCTTGCAAATGGCCCGTACCCAAGGCGCGGAAGTCATCGATTTTGGTAGTGAAGACCCGGTTGAAACCTTGATGCGTTTGACCGACGGCGTTGGCGTGGACCGGGTGATCGATGCGGTAGGCATCGACGCGGAGCATGGCAACTGCGGCCACGAACAGGCCGAGGAGTTTGAAGAAGAAACCAAAGCCGTCGCCCCGGAAACCCACCCCGACGGCGAAAACTGGAAGCCCGGTGGCGCGCCGAGTCAGGTATTGCGCTGGGCGGTCCAAGCGATTGCCAAAGCCGGAACTCTGTCGATCATCGGTGTTTACCCGGAAGCAGCGATGCAGTTTCCCATTGGCGCGGCCATGAACAAGAACCTGACGATCAATATGGGCAACTGTCATCACCGCAAATACATCCCGCGCCTGATTGATTTCACCCTGGCCAAGCGCATCGACCCGAGCAAAATTCTCACCCAGACCAAATCTATTCCTGATGCCATCAGCGCGTTCGAAGCCTTCGACCGTCGCGACACGGGGTGGATCAAGGTTGAACTGCGGCCGCAATTTACCGACACCGACAAGAAAGATCTGGAGCAGCTAAGCGACATGGCAGAACGGATGTATTCGCCGGAAGGGCCATTGTAAGAGCTGCCGGAGGCTACAATCGGCCGGGCATCATGAGGAATCTGTAGGAGGCAACTTGTTGGCGAGGCTTCCTACCTGACTCACCGCATAAGGCCCTCGCCAACAAGTTGGCTCCTACGAAGGGGCGCCGCGTGAGTTCCGGCGATGGGAGGCGCTTGCATCTTCCTAGCGCCGCCCGCATAAATTGCGCATGAATCTTCCCACCCTTCCCGACCCGGTTCTGAGCGAGTTTCATCCTGCGGTGAGCGCTTGGTTCACGTCTACTTTCCCGGCGGTAACGGCTGCTCAGGCCCAGGCGTGGCCGCTGATCAAGGCGCGGCGTTCGACCCTGATCGCCGCGCCCACCGGTTCGGGCAAAACCTTGACCGCGTTTCTGGCAGTGCTCGATGACCTGGTCCATCAGGGTTTGGCCGATGGCGAGCTGCCAGACCAGACCTTTGTGGTCTATGTTTCGCCACTCAAAGCGCTGTCCAACGACATCCAGATCAACCTGCAAATTCCGCTGGCCGGGATCACAGCGCAGCTGGCACGGATGGGGCTCCCGGAACTGCGCATAACCACGGCCGTCCGCACCGGCGACACCCATCAAAAAGAACGCACGGCAATGCGCAAGACCGCGCCGCATATTCTGGTGACAACGCCGGAATCGCTGTATGTACTGCTGGGCTCAGACTCCGGCCGACGCATGCTGTCGACCACTCGAACGGTAATTGTCGACGAGATTCACGCCATCGCATCGAGTAAGCGTGGCAGCCATCTGGCCCTGAGTCTGGAGCGTTTGCAGGCCTTGTGCGACAAGCATCAATACGCTCAGCCGCTGTTACGTATCGGCCTGTCGGCCACGCAAAAACCTATTGAGCGGGTGTCGAGATTTCTGGTGGGCAGCGATCCACTCAAACGACCGTGCGCTATCGTTGACATCGGCCACGCTCGACCACGGGATCTGGCAATCGAAGTGCCGCCCGTGCCGCTAAGCGCGGTGATGGCCAACGATGTGTGGGAATTGGTGTATGACCGTATTGCACAGTTGGCCCGGGAACACCGGACCACGTTGATTTTCGTCAACACCCGACGCATGGCGGAACGTCTGGCCCGGCACCTCAGCGAGCGGCTGACAAAAGAAGCCGTCGCCGCGCACCACGGCAGCCTGGCCAAAGAGCAGCGCCTGGACGCTGAGCAACGGCTCAAGCGCGGTGACTTGCAAGTGCTGATCGCCACCGCCTCGCTGGAGCTGGGGATCGATATCGGCGACGTCAATCTGGTCTGTCAGATTGCCTCGCCACGTTCTATCGCTGCGTTCCTGCAAAGGGTTGGCCGCTCCGGTCACCACGTCGGCGGCACACCCAAAGGTCGACTGTTTGCGACCTCCCGAGATGACTTGATTGAATGCACCGCGTTGCTGGATTGCGTGCGTCGTGGCGAGTTGGACACACTGCTGATCCCCGTCGCTCCGCTGGACGTTTTGGCCCAGCAGATTATCGCCGAGGTCAGTTGCGAGGAATGGCAGGAGCAGGCATTGCTGGACATGCTTCGTCAGGCATCGCCCTACGCTGACTTGGATGAGGCGCACTTTCAGGCGCTGTTGCGCATGCTCGCTGAAGGCTATAGCGGCCGCCAGGGCGTGCGCAGTGCGTATTTGCACCGCGACGCGCTGACCCGGACCCTGCGCGGGCGACGTGGCAGCAAGCTGACCGCCGTCACCAGCGGCGGGACCATCCCGGACAACGCTGACTACAGCGTTATTCTCGAACCCCAGGCGTTGAACATCGGTACGGTGAATGAAGACTTTGCCGTGGAGAGCATCGCCGGGGACGTCTTCCAGTTGGGCAATACCTCGTATCGAATTTTGCGCATAGAAACCGGCCGAGTGCGGGTCGAGGATGCCCATGGTCAATCGCCAACGATTCCATTTTGGCTCGGCGAAGCACCGGGGCGCAGCGCCGAGTTGTCGTTCGCCGTGGCGCGCCTGCAAGCACAGATCGATGAATTGCTAAGCGCCAGCCCTGGCGATCTACAACCGTGCATTAACTGGTTGATGGACACCCTCGGCCTGGACATTGGCAGCGCTGATCAACTGGTGGATTACCTGGCGCGCACGCGCTTGGCGCTCGGCGCATTGCCGTCCCAAGACACCTTGCTGATGGAGCGTTTTTTCGATGAAGCGGGTGGCACCCAGCTGATTATCCACACGCCGTTTGGCAGCCGGATCAACCGTGCCTGGGGCTTGGCGCTGCGCAAACGCTTTTGTCGCACTTTCAATTTCGAGCTGCAAGCGGCGGCCAGTGAAGACGCCATCGTGCTTTCGCTGTCCACCAGCCACAGCTTCGAGTTAGATGAGGTGTGGCACTACATCAAGGCTAACAGTGGCGAGCATTTATTGATTCAGGCCGTGCTGGAGGCGCCGTTGTTCGGTGTGCGTTGGCGCTGGAATGCCGGCACCGCGCTGGCTTTACCCCGTTACAGCGGCGGACGTAAAGTCGCGCCGCAGTTGCAACGGATAAAGAGCGAAGACCTGATCGCCACGGTGTTCCCCGACCAGATCGCCTGCCTGGAGAATCTGGTGGGCGAGCGGGAAATCCCGGACCATCCGCTGGTCGAGCAAACCCTCGACGACTGCCTGCATGAAGCCATGGATTGCGAGGGCTGGTTAACGCTGCTACGGCGTATGGAACGCGGTGAGGTGCGCTTGATCAGCCGGGATTTGCCTGCGCCCTCGCCGCTGGCAGCCGAGATTCTTAACGCGCGACCGTTTGCGTTTCTGGATGACGCACCGCTGGAAGAACGCCGGACTCAGGCGGTGCTTAATCGGCGCTGGAGCGATCCGCAATCCACCGACGATCTGGGCGCGCTGGATGCCGACGCGATTGCGGCGGTCGGTGAAGAAGCCTGGCCGCAACCGCAATCCCTCGATGAAATGCACGAGGCGTTGATGACGCTTAGCTGTGTCAGCGGTGCCGAAGCACGTGAGCATCCGCAGTGGTTGCCGTGGCTTGAGGCGCTGGCTAACAGTGGCCGCGCAACCCGCTTGCAGGTCAGTCCGGACAATGCGTTGTGGTTGGCCCTTGAACGCCTGACCTGTTTGCGTGCGGTGTATCCGCTGGCAGAGATGCATCCGCCGTTACAGCCGTTAAGCGGGTTTGATGAGCCGTGGGAGGAAGACGAGGCGACGGTGGAAATCGTCCGTGCGCGCCTCGCGGGTTTCGGCCCATTGTCTTTGGCAGCGATAGCCGAGCCTCTGGCTTTGCCTCCGGCTCGGGTGACTCAAGCGCTGGCGCGGCTGGAAGGCGAAGGTTACGTGCTGCGCGGTCATTTCAGCCCCGGCGCCCTTGATGAACAATGGTGCGAGCGGCATTTGCTGGCACGCATCCATCGCTACACGGTGAAGCGTCTGCGACGGGAAATCGAACCGGTTTCGTTGCAGGACTTCATGCGCTTTCTGTTCGATTGGCAGCACCTGTCCAGCGTGACACGTAGCCAAGGCAAAGCGGCATTGCCCCAAGTGGTTGAGCAGCTGGAGGGCTATTCGGCCGCAGCCAGCGCCTGGGACAGCGACATTCTTGCGGCCCGGCTCAAGGACTATTCGCTGATGTGGCTCGATGAGCTGTGCCGCTCGGGTAAAACCGTATGGACGCGTTTGGCCCCGCGCAACAAAACCGGCGCTGCGGCGTTGCGCAGTACGCCCATTGTGCTGTTGCCACGCAGCCAGGTACGGTTGTGGAGCGAGCTGACCGAACAGCCGTTGCCGTCTGAGCTGTCGTTGCGCGCACAAAAAGTCCACGCCGCGCTGGCCGACCACGGTGCGTTGTTTTTCGATGAGCTGATGCATGAGGCGCACCTGCTGCGTAGCGAGCTGGAAAACGCATTGCAGGAATTGGTCGGCGCTGGATTGGTCAATGCCGACAGCTTCGCTGGACTGCGAGCGCTAATTACCCCGGCCAGCAAACGCTCGGCGCGTACCAGTCGACGTAACCGTGGCGCGCTCATCGGCGGCATGGACGATGCCGGGCGCTGGGCGTTACTGCGCCGCTCGCCTGTTGCAGAACCCACTGAAACCATTCGATCCAGACACACTGCGCCGGACACGCTCGAACACGTGGCCATGACGCTTCTACGGCGTTATGGCGTAGTGTTTTGGCGAGTGCTGGAACGTGAGGCTGACTGGTTGCCAAGCTGGCGCGAGCTGTTGCGCACCTTTCATCGACTGGAAGCCCGTGGTGAGATTCGTGGCGGGCGGTTTATCAGCGGTCTGGCGGGTGAGCAATTTGCATTACCGGAAGCCATTCCATTGCTGCGAGAGGTTCGTCGACGGCCACTGGATGGCAGCTTGGTCAGACTGTGCGGTGCTGATCCGCTGAACCTGGTCGGCACCCTGCTGCCCGGCAACAAAGTCCCGGCACTGGCGGGCAATCGGTTGGTGTACCGCGATGGCATTCCGGCCGCAGCGATTATCGCCGGCAAACCGCACTATTGGCTGGAGTTGGAACCGCACGCGGCGGCGGCGCTAAGGGATCGGTTACTGCACTGACACCGAGGTGCGCCCTTCGCGAACGCTCTTATCAAACAACGCATAACTTATCGACTTAATAATAATCTGTAGGTTTTGTGCTTGCTCCGCGACAGCGCGGCGTCGAAGACGTGGCGGACCTCCTACCGGGAATAGGGTCATGCATCGATCTGCGGAAACACAATCCAGTGGGATCGAACGTATTCGGGAAACAGACGGTGCGGTGTATCAGGCTAACCGAGGGATGGCCTTTCCGTATGAATTCGATCCCACACCCCTATCATGTCGCCGCAGGGCTTTCTGAGCCATCACCATTGGTGACGCTGGCTTTGGCCGGAGCGGGTTGTTGTTCTGCCCCGCTGTTGTCGCCGTGGGGGCTCATGACCATTTGTGGGTAAGTCTGGGCGAAGCGTACGTCCGGGGCTTTATCCACAAGCCGTTTCAACCGTTCGTTGAACGCTCGGCTGACGCCGTATTGCCCACCCGATACCGTGCGGAATTGCGCCGTCAATACAATCCCGTTGAGGTCCATGCGGTCCAGGCCGAACACTTCAAGGGGCCCTTGCAGGTTGCTGTTGAGCAATACGTCATCGCTGATGGAACTGCCTGCTTCACGGATCAACGCCGTTGCCGAATCGATATCCGTGTCGTAGGTAAACTGAATGGCAAAAAACGCGTAAGCAAACTGTCGCGATTGGTTGGTCACAGCTTTGATCTGGCCGAACGGCACTGAATGCACAAACCCTTTGCCGTCGCGCAAACGCAGGGTGCGGATGGTCAGGCTTTCCACCGTACCCGAATGCCCGGAATCCAGTACCACCCAATCGCCGATGGATATGGTGTCTTCAACAATGATGAACAAACCGGTAATTACGTCCTGCACCAGTTGCTGAGAGCCGAAACCAATCGCCAGACCAACCACGCCAGCACCGGCCAACAGTGGAGCAACGTTTATTCCCAGATTGGCCATGGTGGTGATGGTGCAAATCACCAGCAAGATAATTTTTATCGCATTGCGCAACAGCGGCAGGATGGTTTTGATACGGGTGCTGGGTTGGTGCGATGAGCGTTTGTTCACCGGAGGCTTCAAGGCCTCCTGAATCGCCGTATCGAGGATCACCCACAACAGCCACGTGACCAGGAAAATCAGGCCAATCCGGCTCAGGGAATCGCTGATGGCCCGGCCCACGGTATTGCCTTGGGCGAACTCCAACAGCGAGAAACCCCAGATCCGCCCCAGCACTTCAATGAAGGTAATGGCCAAAACTATGCGCAATACCGCATGTAGCAGGCTTAACAACCGGGTTTTATAGACATGGTCGTTGCGTTCATCGGTCTCGCCGGGTTTGAACAGATGCTGAAATACCGTGCTCAAAAACACCGTTGCAATCAACAAAATGGTAGTCAGCAAGGCGCTACGCAGCGCTTTTTGGCTGTCTTGACCGGCGCCAATCAAATGAATCGCCGACACCAGAATCATCAACAGAATCGGTAAGTACCAAACGCTGGAAAATATCTTCAGTGACTCTTGCAGGGCCGGTTGGCGCAGACGACCAGCTAGCGAACGGTTACGAATCAAATGCGCCACCGGACGACGCAATTTGATTACCAGCACGCAAAACACCACCGATGCAAACAGGCCGGTGAACACGGCGACGCTGGCGGTGACGTTACTGCCCAGTTGACGGGAAATTTGCGGGCTGGTCAGCGCATCACTCAAGGCCGCCAGAAACCCGATCAAAAACAGTGGCCGAGGGCTGTATCGCCGAATGATCGCCACGGCAACGCGTTTGTGCCCGGCATTGAACATCACAATCACGCACAGGATCACCGACGTCGAAACGATACCGCTGCTGGTGGCATAGGCGAAACACAGCGCCAGCGCGCGACCCACCGAGGTTGACATGAAATGGCTGACGTACAAGGTCAGAGGCAGGCTGACCATGGCCGGTAGCGTGAACGGCAACACATAATTGAGCAGTGCCTGGGGACGATAACGGGTGGCGAGAAAGCGGTGCCGGTTAAGCCGTGACGCAATAAAACGTCCCGTCAGCAACAGAAGGGTGAAGGCAGCAACCCAGATCACCGACAGCATCAAGAAATCGCCAGCGATGCTGACCTTCGAGCGCGAGGTGCGCTGATTGACCAGCGTATCAAGCTCGTCGGCGGCGCGGTCAGCGCGCAGGCGCCACGAGTCGAGCAGGTGGTTATCCATGTCGAGATTGTCCTGCACGCTGTCGATGCTGGAGCTGATCGCGCCGAGTAAACCGCCTTGCACCAAAATCTCCGGTTTGGCGGGTTCCGGTGCTGGCGCGGGTGTCGCAGGAGCCGCAGGTGTTGCGGCGGGCGCAGCGGGTGCCGTTGTGGCAGCCGGAGCTGCGGGGGCCGCCGGAGCAGCAGCTACAACTGGATCAGCTGCGGTTATAGCCCCAAGCACAATACTGGGCACATCAGCGGCCTGAAGATTGAAACTGCCCGCAAAAAGTAAAACACACAGCAACGCGATATTTTTGATTCTCAACAAAATCCAGACCCCTCCCACGCTTGATTCACTAATAACCTGACCACCTTGAAACTGATCGATATTTGCCCGGCAAGTTCGGTTTGTCTGCGCCAATACCGTCCGTAAGCAGCAACGAACCTTTGTCCCAGCGTCTCGTCGTAGATTCATACCGCTGAAGTTGTAACAGCATTTTTGTCTGGCGAGGTGTCATTGAATGCTCATTCATCCGAAAGCACGCTATAAGCCCTACACATCATCCGCCGGAGGATGGGGCTCGGCGAACTCAGTGATGAAAATACTGTGGCGCGAACAGGCACTCGCCAAGGCCCCCGGCGCGCTGTTTAAACAAAACAAACCGGGCGGTTTCGCCTGCGTCAGTTGTGCCTGGGCCAAACCGGGTAAACCGCACCCTCTGGAGTTTTGCGAAAACGGCGCCAAGGCCACCGCGTGGGAATTGACGTCGCTGAAGACCAGCCCGGCGTTTTTTCAGCGACACACCGTTAGCGAACTGCAGCAATGGACCGACTATGATCTGGAACAGCACGGTCGCCTGACCCATCCCCTGCGTTACGACCGCGCCAGCGACAAATACCTGGAAACCACGTGGGAAGAGGCCTACCACGACATCGGAGCGCAACTCCGGTCCATGGAACCAGAAAGCGTAGTGTTTTACGCTTCAGGCCGCGCCTCGTTGGAAACTTCGTTCATGTATCAATTGTTTGCCCGGGCGTACGGCAATAACAACCTGCCTGACAGTTCAAACATGTGCCACGAAAGCACGTCGGTGGGATTGCAGGAAAGCATTGGCGTACCGGTCGGCACAGTAACGCTGGCGGATTTCGAACTGACGGACTGCATCTTCTTCTTTGGTCAAAACGTCGGCAGCAACAGCCCGCGCATGCTGCACCAATTACAAGAAGCGCGGAAACGCGACGTGCCCATTATCACGTTCAACCCGATACGCGAACGCGGGCTGGAGCGTTTCGTTAATCCCCAATCGCCGGTCGAGATGCTTGGCCCGGAATCAACGGTGATCAGCACGCAATACCATCAGGTGGCGATTGGCGGTGACACTGCGGCTGTCTTGGGCATCGCCAAAGCACTGTTCGAGATGGACAAGGCGGCCCTGATCAAGGGCGAGCCGGGAATCATCGATCAAGCATTTATCGCCGAGCACACTGAAGGCTTTACCGAGTTTGCTGCGGCGGCGCGAAGCAGCCCTTGGGAAATTTTGGAAAGGCGTGCAGGGCTTTCACGCAGTGCGATGGAAGCCGCCGCCACGGTGTATGCCCGCAGTTCGCGCACGATGTTCATTTATGGGATGGGCCTGACGCAGCATCGGCATGGTGTGGAAAACGTGCAGATGCTGGTTAACCTGCTGCTGATGCGCGGCAATATCGGCAAACCCGGGGCCGGCATCTGCCCGGTACGCGGCCATTCGAACGTTCAGGGGCAACGTACGGTGGGCATCACCGAAGACCCGAAAAAAGTCCCTGTGGACAAAATCGAGGCGCTGTTCGGTTTCCATGTACCGGAGAAAAAAGGACTGGCGACGGTCGACGCCTGCGAAGGCATTCTTGACGGCAGCGTGCGCGGTTTCATTGGCTTGGGCGGTAACTTCTTGCGCGCGGTTCCTGATACGTCACGCATGGAACCGGCGTGGCAGCATTTGCAGTTGAATGTGCAAATCGCGACCAAACTCAACCGTACGCATTTGGTGACGAGCGAGCAGAACTGGTTGTTGCCGTGCCTGGGACGAATCGAGATTGATCGACAAAACGGCAAGGCGCAGGCTTACAGCACAGAAGACAGCACTGGCTGTATTCACGGCTGGAACGGTAACAGTGAACCGGTCAGCGAGCACCTTCGCGCAGAAACGACAATCATTGCCGGGTTGGCGTTGGCGACCCTGTCGGGCATCGAACGCATCGACTGGGAGGCATGGCGCGGTGACTATGCGCAGATTCGCAAGGCGATGGGCGAGATCTATCCGGAAATTTTCCATGACATGGAAACCCGGATGTGGGAACCCGGTGGTTTCCACCGCCCTCTTCCGGCCGCCGAACGCAAATGGAAAACCCCCAGCGAACGCGCGCAGTTTATTGTTCCGAAAAGCCTCGACGAAAACCCCGACGTCAATCCGGGATCGGACCGACGCGACGTGCTGCAACTGATGACGCTGCGCAGCAACGACCAGTTCAACACCACGATCTATGGCTATGAAGATCGTTTCCGTGGAGTCAGTGGTACTCGCAGCGTGATCCTCATGAACCGCAATGACATCGTTCGCTTAGGGTTCCGCACAGGGGATTGGGTGATGATCACCACCGCTATCGAACCGGAAGTGCTTCGCGAAGTCGGGCCGATGCAGATCGTCGCTTATGACATTCCCGAAGGCTGCAGCGCGGCGTATTACCCGGAATGCAATCCGCTGGTGCCGCTCTGGCACCATGCCGAGCGCAGTAAAGTGCCCGCGGCGAAATCCGTACCGGTTACCCTGCGCAAAACCAGGCCAGGCCCGGATGACCTGACCCATGCGGTGCCGGATAAAGATCAGGTTCATTGAGATCACAGGGGGGGTGCTTCACCCCCGCGCCAGCACTTGTTTCACGCTCTGTTTAATAACGCCCCAACGCTTGGGATCTTTCTGCATCAGGGCGCCCATCATGTGTTTGGCTTGTTCAAAGGTGATATGCGGCGGCAACGGCGGCACGTTGGGGTCGGTGATGAATTCGATCACCACCGGCCGGTCAGCCGCTAATGCCTGGACCCACGCCGATTCGATCTGCTCCGGCGAATTCACTTTTATCCCCACGAACCCGAGCATTTCGGCATAACGCGCGTAGGGAAAGTCGATGACCTCTTGCGCGGCGGCGTATTCCGGATCGCCGCCCAGGGCCCGCTGCTCCCACGTCACTTGGTTCAAGTCATGGTTGTTGATCACCATCACAATGAATGTCGGTGAGGCCCAGCGTTTCCAATATTGCAGCACGGTCACTAACTCGGCGTTGCCGTTCATCTGCATGGCACCGTCGCCAACCATAGCAATCACTGGGCGCTCAGGATGGGCGAGCTTGGCGGCAATTGCGTAAGGCATGCCGCACCCCATGGTCGCCAACTTACCCGACAACGAACCGAGCATTCCCGGTTTGACCCGTACATCCCGAGCGTACCAATTGGTGTGCGAACCACTGTCGCCGCACAGGATGACGTCGTCAGGCAATTGCGCCGACATCTCCCAAAACACCCGCTGTGGATTGATCGGCTCGGCGGATTGCATCGCTTGTTTTTCCAGCTCGGCCCAGCTGGCAGCGACGCTGTGTTCTACCCGTCGCCGCCAACTGCCATGGCGCTTCGGCTTGATCAGCGGCAACAGCCGTTGCAGTGTTTCGGCGCTGTCACCCAGCAGCGCCTTTTCGATGGGATAGCGCATGCTGACGTTGCGCGCATGCAGGTCGATCTGCACCGCCCGTGCTTGTCCGGCCTCGGGTAAGAATTCGCTGTAGGGGAAGGTGGTGCCGATCATCAGCAGAGTGTCGCAGTCGTTCATCAGCTCATAGCTGGCGCGCGTGCCCAGTAGGCCAATGGAGCCCGTGACGTAGGGTAAGTCGTCAGACAATACCATTTTGCCAAGCAACGCTTTGGCCACCCCTGCGGACAGGGCCTGCGCAATGGCTTGCACTTCAAGGTGAGCGCCCAATGCGCCGGCGCCCACCAGAATCGCTACCTTGCGCCCGGCGTTGAGAATCTCGGCGGCTTCGGCAATGTCTTCATCAAGGGCAAACGGCCGAGGGTAAATAAAGCCTGCGCCGGACATCACATTGCCGTGCTTGTGGACTGGCGCGACCACGGCGGGCATCTGTTGAACGTCGTTAGGAATGATTACCGTGCACACCTGGCGCTCGCTCATGGCGATACGCAAGGCGCGGTCGATAACGTGAGTCAACTGCGCGGGCGTGGTCACGGTTTCGACGTAGGCACTGACGTCTTTAAACAGCGTATGCAAATCGACTTCTTGCTGGTAATCACTGCCGATGGAAGTCGCCGCCTGTTGCCCGACAATGGCGAGCACTGGCTGATGGTCCATCTTTGCGTCGTACAAACCGTTGAGCAAGTGGATCGCACCGGGCCCGGAAGTTGCCATGCACACCCCCACTTCCCCAGTGAATTTGGCATGGGCGACCGCCATGAACGCTGCCATTTCCTCATGACGCACGCGGATGTAATCGAAAGCGTCGGCGTGACGGCCCATCGCTCCCATGATTCCATTGATGCCATCTCCGGGATAGCCAAAGATGCGTTTAACCCCCCATTGGGAAAGGCGTTCCAGCAAATGATCGCCCACTATTTCGGCCATGACTCCTCCTGATTTTTATGGCAGCCATTACATCGCTGCGGTTCAGAGCTATGACTGAATTGGGCGAAGGGAGGTTGCAACAGACGGGATCAATGGTCATTCAGCGCGAATATCTGGCGGCCTATTGACTAGGTAGAACGATCGTTCTACCATCCTTTCCATGAACACACAGACGCCTTCAGAAATTCGCAACACCGTGCTTAACAGCGCGGAGCAACTCATTTACCAACACGGTATTCATGCCACGGGCATGGACCTGTTGGTGAAGACGTCGGGCATATCCCGAAAGACTATTTATCGTTACTTCGGCACTAAAGACGATGTAGCTGCCCATGCCTTGATCGCCCGGGATATTCGGTGGATGGCGTGGTTCCGCACGGAAGTCGATAAGGCTCCCACCGCCGAGGCCCGCATCCTGAATTTATTTTCCGTGCTTAAAAGCTGGTTCACCACCGAGGGTTTTCGCGGTTGCGCGTTTATCAACACCGCAGGCGAAGTGGGGGACGCCACCGACCCAGTGCGTTTGATCGCTAAAGAGCACAAACAAAAGCTCCTCGATTACACATTGGAGCTGTGTACTCAGTTGGGTGTGCCTAAACCCGAAACACTGGCTAAACAACTGCTTATCTTGATGGACGGCGCCATTACCGTTGCCCGAGTAATGAGCGACCCGACGTCGGCAGACAGCGCCCGTGATATTGCTGTGCGGCTGTTGGATAGCTGATGGTTTTACGAGAATTGCGAATAGCGCCAACAATCCGTTTATGTTTTTTATAGGAGAACCAGTGATGTCGAACGTTGAAGCTCGCCCACCGTTACCGCCCTTCACTCGCGAATCCGCCATTGTGAAAGTGCGTCTTGCAGAAGATGGCTGGAACGGTCGCGATCCGGAAAAAGTCTCCCTGGCTTATACCCTTGATACTAAATGGCGTAACCGCGCAGAGTTCGCCAACAATCGCGAAGAAGCCAAGGGTTTCCTGTCGCGCAAGTGGGCCAAGGAATTGGATTATCGCTTGATCAAAGAACTGTGGGCGTTCACAGACAATCGTATCGCGGTGCGTTATGCCTACGAATGGCACGACGACTCAGGCAACTGGTTTCGCTCGTATGGCAATGAAAATTGGGAATTCGCAGAAAACGGTTTAATGGCCAATCGTTTTGCCTGCATCAACGACATGCCGATCAAGGAGTCTGAACGCAAATTCCATTGGCCGCTGGGGCGCCGTCCGGACGATCATCCGAGCCTTTCCGATCTGGGCCTGTAATGCCGGATGAATGGTAAGGTCAGTCGGAACCCCAGCCGATAGATGGCATCGATCATTTAGTCACTAATAGCAATTGGATAAAAATGGGTCAGCCTTTTAGGCTGGTAGGGCCAGGCCGTTTAGCGGTCAATCCACAGTAGCGCCCTTGCGTGTAAACGTTGAGAGCGAACGAGGTGCAATTGCAAGATCGGATTCTGATGGACAGCTACTCTCGCAAGGTCGATTACCTACGCATGTCGGTAACCGATCGCTGCGACTTTCGCTGCGTCTATTGCATGGCCGAAGACATGGAGTTCTTGCCGCGTCAAAAAATCCTCACCCTGGAAGAGATCTTCCAGTTGGCCGAGTGCTTTGTCGCCCTGGGCACACGCAAAATCCGCCTGACCGGCGGCGAGCCACTGGTCCGTCCCGGTGTGGTGGAGTTGTGTCGGCAAATTGCCGCTTTGCCAGGGTTGCGCGAACTGTGCATGACCACCAACGGCTCGCAACTGGGGAAGTTGGCGGGCCCGCTGTTCGATGCCGGTCTCAAGCGTTTGAACATCAGCCTGGACAGCCTTAACCCTGAGCGTTTTCGTGAACTCACCCGTACCGGCGACCTGACCAAAGTCATCGCCGGTATTGATGCCGCCAGCGCCGCGGGATTTACCCACACCAAGCTCAATTGCGTCGTCATGAAAGGCCGCAACGACCATGAGATCAACGATTTGGTCAGCTTTGCCATTGACCGAAATCTCGACATCACGTTTATCGAAGAAATGCCGTTGGGCATCATCAGCGAGCACAGTCGCGCCGAATCGTTTTTCTCCAGCGATCAGGTTCGGGCACTGATCGCCGAACGCTATACGCTGATCGACTCCGCTGAATCCACCCAAGGCCCTTCCCGTTATTGGCGCCTGGCCGAGGCGCCACAGATTCGCATCGGCTTTATTTCGCCTCATAGCCATAACTTCTGCGCCACCTGTAATCGAGTACGCCTGACCGTGGAAGGTCGCTTGCTACTGTGCTTGGGCAATGAGCATGCGGTGGACCTGAAAAGCGTCTTGCGCAGCCATCCGGGCCAGCCACAAAAGCTGGAAAACGCCATCATCGACGCCATGCAACTCAAGCCCTACCGTCACAACTTCGAAATCAACGATGATGTGCAAGTCGTGCGGTTCATGAACATGACAGGCGGCTGATTAGCGCTGCTTTTTGTCGCACAACCAGGCGCCGCCATGACACTTTCCCCAACAGAATCTTCATCCTCGATTTTGCTACTGGCAGGCGGTCGCGGCCAACGTATGGGCGGTCAGGACAAGGGACTGATTGAATGGAGAGGCCGGCCGCTGATTGGGTACGTGCATGAGGTGGTGCGGCCGCTGACCGACGATTTGATTATTTCCTGCAACCGCAATCAGCAGCGCTATGAGGCATTTGCTGATCAGTTAGTCAGTGATGAGCAGCAGGATTTTCCCGGACCGCTTGCCGGTGTTTTGGCGGGGCTTGGTGCGGCACGACATGCTTGGGTGCTGGTGCTGGCCTGCGATGCGCCCCGGATTGATCGAACGCTGATTGAACACCTTTTGCAGGGTGCGGACGGTGGATCATTGCCGCTGATGATCCGCCAGGAGGGGCAATGGCAACCGATGTTTAGCTTAATTCCCATCCGATTATTGCCGGTGCTGCGCCAGCGCTGGGAGGCTGGCGAGCGAAGCCTGCTGCGTGCGTTGTTGAGTCAGGATTTGAGGGCGCTGGAATGCGCAGCGGATGATCCTCGGCTTACCAACTTCAACACCCCGGATCTTTTGGCCTGAAATCGAATCTTTTCAGGCGCGGCCTTTTCGCATACCCGCCCAGTAGACCTTGACGCTGTTGAAAGACGAACCAAGCTGTGCGGCAAACCCGTGACGCCTCGACATGGCCGGCTTTTCAATGAAGTGCCAGGAAGCCATGGCTGCAACCAGTACGATCGGAAAAGCCACGAGCATCATGGTGAGCGGTCCGATGCCTTTGAACTGATGCGCGAGGATCTCTTGTACGGGGAAGGCATAGATGTACACGCCATATGAGTAATCGCCCAACTGGTTATAGCGGTCAACGAAGGTATGCGTGGCGAAGCCGACATAGAAAATAAGATAGGTCCAGGCGATCACGAAGGTTTCAAAGAAGAATGGCGTTTGCCAGGACCACACAGCCAGCCCCGCCAACGGCAGGAACCAGATGAAACGATGCTGGATGTGCTGCCGGTAGCGGTACAGCGCCATGCCCAGTATGAACGGAAGACTCCAGATGAAGAAGAACTGCGCACGATGCATATCGTTGAGCACATCCGTGTTAGCCAGAGCGGCTTTGAACGCGACATAGGCAATGGCATACAGCAGCAGGAATACGCCAAAGCGACGGCCTCGACCGTAGAACGCGAATGCCCCCAAACCGCCGACCAGCACATACAGCGAGACCTCATAGAACAGCGTCCACAGCGATCCGTTGATCCCCGGCCATGGGTTGTCCTCGAAAAGCCCCGGCAACTCGAATCTCATGCTGAACAGCATCAGGTTATTGCTTAAATAGCTGTAAATCGCGCTGGAGCGGAAATATTCCACCGTACCCAGTGTCGTAAAGATCGGGCCAATCAGAAACACGCTCAGCAGCAAGACCACTATCAACACCGGATAAATGCGCAAAAACCGCGCGCAAAAAAAGTCCAGGCTAGTGGGAGCGCGATCACGGCTCAGGGAAATGAAGAAACCCGACACGCAGAAAAAGGTGATGACCGCCACTTCACCCAATGAAAAACCCAGCCACTGAGCCAGCAGTTCAACGGCCGTGCTGCCTTGCGCCAGTGGATAGCTGTGCGAAACCAGAACCGCTGTGGCGGCGAGCATTCTGATCAAATTGAAATTATTGTTTCGTCTGGAAGCCAGATCACCCAACGTATTCATATCGCCTCCGCCCGCGTTCAGGTCAACAACGTTCAGGTCCATTCGCCGCTGTGCATACCTCCTGAACAACGCAACCCTGAGGGCTGGAGTTATGTTCCGACTCCGGAACCATACACCGGCCGTATACGGCGTCTAATTGCCATCACTAATCGCCCTCTGAATAAGTTGTTTGCCAATAATTTGACCGAAAGCACCGCTCGATAGATTTTCTTGTATTGAGTGCCGGTTTTCTTTCATTCAGCTGCGTTTTTTCTGGAAGTGAACATGTCTGCCGAGTCAAAACAAACCCTGCAGCAAACCATCGAAGGCCTGAGGCTTGAAGGCGACGGGGCCGCGCAGTGGCGCGAGTGGGGCCCGTATGTGAGAGGATCGTCAATGGGGGCAGTGCGCGAAGACTACAGCGCAGAGTTTGTGGATTCAGCGAAGTTCAGCCAGACACCCCTCAAGAATATCCAGTCCTTCATTGAGTACATGCAGTTCTGTGGTCAACGGCGGCAGCAGGCGAATGATGTGCCGGGATTTACCGCTGGGCATCAGCAGCAGGCCTTTATTCCTGGCGGCTTCCAGCAATACAGCCAGCTGGGCGGTTGCGGGTTTGCCTTCTGGGGTCGTGAGTTCGATTCCGCGCATGGCGCCGACGCCGGTCAAGCGTCCAAGAAAGGGCGAAAGTTTGCTGTCGATCCAGTGTTGGTAGCGGCTGGCGATGGCCTGCCCTTGGGCCTCGCCCCATGCTGACAAATTCCCGTCGGTCAGTTGCTCCAGCGTCGCCAGACCTGCCGCGCAGGCGATAGGGTTTCCGGAATAGGTCCCGCCCAATCCACCTTTGGGCAGCACGTCCATCAATTCCTTTTTCCCCACCACTGCACCTAGCGGCATGCCGCCGGCGATGCTTTTGCCGAGCAGAAGCAAGTCCGGCTCGATGCCCAAACGGGAAAAAGCAAAGCGCTGCCCCGTGCGACCGAAGCCAGACTGTATTTCGTCGATGATCAGCAGAATGCCTTTTTCGTCGCAGAACGCCCGCAGCATTTGCGCAAACTCGATGTCCATCGCATGAAAACCAGCTTCACCCTGAACCGGCTCGAGAATGAAACAGGCAATGTCGCTCACATCTATTTCGACGCTAAACAAACGGTCCATGGCCTTGGCGGCTTCGGCGGCAGTGACGCCGTTGTCTTTGCTTGGATACGGCAGGTGGTAGACCGGGCCCGGCAAGACGCCGACTTTTTGTTTGTAGGGGGCCACTTTGCCGTTCAGGTTCAGGGTCGCCAGAGTTCGGCCGTGGAAAGCGCCATCGAAGGCGATTACCGCAGTGCGACCGGTGTAACCCCGGACGATCTTCAGGGCATTTTCCGCCGCTTCGGCGCCGCTGTTGGTGAGCATGCCGCTGACGGGATAACTGACCGGAATGAACGCGGCGAGCTGCGACATGAACCGTTTATACGGCCCGTGGGGGACGGCATTGAAACAGTAATGGGTCAGCTTGGTGGCTTGCTCGCGAATGGCCTCGACGATAAGCGGGTTGCAATGCCCCAGGTTCAACACGCCAATGCCGCCGACAAAGTCGATGTAGCGCTTACCCTCTTCATCCCACACTTCGGCGTTTTTTCCGTGGTCCAGGGTGATCGGGTGAACCATGGAAATCGAACCGCTGATCGATGAATTGCTCATGCTTGGCTGCTCATACAAATGATTTCGTCAAAAAAGGCATGGGTTATATAAGCGAGGAATGCACATCGGTCACAAGCGAAATTAAATCGCGGGGTTATTCCTGAAATTCGTGCATGCGCGTGCGTGCCTGCTTACCTGCCCGCTGGAGCCAACCTGTTGGCGATATCAGCAGCACCTCGGTTCTCCAGCAATGCCGAGCCGCCCCCTCGCCAACAAGTTGAAGTTTGCTCCTTGTATGTTGTCCCTGTGCCTAACGAAAGAGGTTATGGTCACAGGTTACACACACAAGTAGTGCGTTTCTGGGGGAGGCCGATCGCTCCTAAAGGCAGGTTTTACACCTGACCTTGTCTGTA
>NZ_JAQGNX010000010.1 GCF_028293835.1 Pseudomonas sp. | reverse complement strand
ACGCGCTGACGCTAACGCTCAATACGACCCACAACAAGCACCAGGAACCTGAACGCATCTGAACTCCGCTGTTTTCTATGAACGAAAATATTATTGTTCAGCGGGTTGTCGGCAGGTTGCGCACAATATTGAGCGGCGTCCAGACAGCCTATCAGGGCAGTACTTGCTTGAACGGCTTGATCGTTACGTTGGCATACACTCCAGCAGCCATGTACGGATCGGCGTCGGCCCAGGTCTGCGCGGCCGCCAGGGAGTCGAACTCGGCCACGATCAAGCTGCCGGTAAAGCCCGCGGCACCAGGGTCGTTGCTGTCAATCGCCGGGTTAGGGCCAGCCAACACCATGCGGCCTTGATCTTTAAGCGCGACCAACCGCGCCAAATGATCAGGCCGTGCAGCCAGGCGTTTTTCCAGCGAGTTGGCGACATCGGTCGCAACGATTGCGTAGAGCATCATCAGTCCTTGGTTTCGGGAGAGGAAGGGTCTGCGTCGTGCATGTGCCGGGCGAGGAAAATACCTTGGCCGAGCAGAAATAATAAGGTCATGCCAAGGCTGCCGAAGACTTTGAAGTCGACCCAATAGTCTTGATACGTGAAGGCCACATACAAGTTGGCCGCACCGCAGAATACGAAAAAGATGATCCAGGCGATGTTCAGTTTCGTCCAGATCGCCTCGGGCAAGGTCAATGCATGGCCCATGATGCGTTGGATCAGCGGGCGGTCACCGATGAAGTGACTGCCGGCAAATGCCAGGGCAAACACCCAGTTGACCACCGGTGCCTTCCACTTGAGCACCGCTTCGCTATGGAAGGCCAGGGTCAAGCTGCCGAACACTAAACAAGCGAGCAGGGTGAGCAGTTGGCTTTTTTCCAGTTTTCGCTGGGTGATGAACAAAATGCCGTAGACGACAATCGAACTTATAATCAGCATCGCCGTAGCGCTGAAAATCCCGCCCACCATGATGCTGTGTCCAAGAATGTCAACGGCGCGCGGTTCGATCTTGTAAACGATGAAAAACAGCAGCAGTGGGATGAAGTCGATGAATTGTTTCACAATGGCAGCCAGATGCAGGATGTGGCGGCATAATAACAAACATCAATGATAGCGAAAGCGCCACCTATGAATGTTGACCTGCACTGCCACAGCACCGCTTCCGATGGCGCCCTTGCGCCAGCGATCCTCGTTGCCCGTGCATATGAGAACGGTGTGCGGGTCCTCGCGCTGACCGATCACGACACCCTTGAAGGTCTCGAAGAGGCCCGTACTGCGGCGCTTGAGCTGGGTATGCAGTTGGTCAACGGGGTAGAATTATCCTGCACCTGGGGCGGGGCGACCATCCATGTTCTGGGCTATGGCTTTGATATGAAAGCACCTGCCTTGCTCGCTGCCATTGATCGTTTGCACCATGGCCGCTGGTTGCGTGCAGAAGAAATAAGTCGAAAATTGGCGATCAAAGGTATGCCTGGCGCTATGGAAGGTGCTCGCGCTATCCAGCAAGAGCTCGGTGACAGCGCCAATGCACCGGCCCGGCCGCATTTTGCCGACTTCCTGGTGCGTGGCGGTTTCGTCAAGGACCGCGCCGAAGCCTTCCGCAAATGGTTGGGCGCTGGCAAGCTCGGCGACGTCAAGCAGCATTGGCCGACGCTGGAAGATACCGTCGCGACGCTACGCGAAGCAGGCGCCTGGGTCAGCCTGGCGCACCCGTGGCATTATGATTTCACCCGCAGCAAACGTCGTAAGTTGGTCGCCGACTATCTTGAGGCCGGCGGTCACGCTATTGAGGTAGTCAACGGCCTGCAGCCTGCAGAGCAGGTCGGTGGTCTGGCTATTCTGGCCCGTGAGTTCGGTCTGCTGGTTACTGCCGGCAGTGACTTTCATGCCCCTGGCGCCTGGTCCGAAATTGGCGTTTATCGCCCGTTGCCGGAGGATCTACCGCCACTTTGGTGTCGATTCAAACATGACCAGCCTACTGCCGTCTGAACAGGAAGATACCGTGAGTCAATTTTTCCAGGTGCACCCGGAAAACCCGCAGGCGCGCCTGATAAAGCAAGCGGCAGAGATCATCAAGGCCGGCGGCCTGGTGGTCTATCCCACGGATTCGTCCTACGCGCTGGGTTGTCAGATTGGAGACAAGAGCGCCATCGAGCGCATTCGCCGCCTGCGCCAGCTGGATGACAAGCACAACTTCACCCTGATGTGCTGTGACCTGTCGCAGCTGGGGACCTATGCCAAGGTCGACACGGCAGCGTTCCGTGCCCTCAGAATGCACACGCCGGGGCCGTACACCTTTATTTTGAATGCCACACGGGAAGTGCCACGCTTGATCCTGCACCCCAAGCGCCGGACCATTGGCTTGCGGCTGCCGAGCCATCCCATCGCCCACGCGTTGCTGGTGGAGCTGGGCGAGCCGTTGATGAGCGTCAGCCTGATCATGCCCGGCGAAAGCCTGCCATTGAGCGATCCTTACGAGATGCGGCAGATTCTTGAGCATCAAGTGGATTTGATCATCGATGGTGGTATCGGCGGTATTTCGGCGTCCACGGTGATTAACCTGGCAGACGGCGAAGCCCAGATCATTCGCGTGGGCTGCGGTGATCCACGGCCATTTGAGGTTGGGGCCTGAATGGCAGCGGTCGCCGACCTGAAGTCAACACCTCTGGACAACCAGGCGGGCGCTCAGCAGGAGCTGCCATTTGCCATGGTCTATGGCCAAGCGGTCATGCACATGCCGCTGGACCTGTACATTCCGCCCGATGCGCTGGAAGTGTTTCTCGATGCGTTCGAAGGTCCGCTGGACTTGCTGCTGTACCTGATCCGTAAGCAGAATATTAATATTCTTGATATTCCCGTGGCGGAAATCACCCGGCAATACATGGGCTACGTCGAGCTGATGAAAACCGTGCGCCTGGAGCTGGCGGCGGAATACCTGGTCATGGCCGCCATGCTCGCCGAGATCAAGTCTCGGATGTTGCTGCCACGCTCGGCTGAGATCGAAGCGGAAGAAGACGATCCCCGAGCCGAATTGATCAGGCGTTTGCAACAGTACGAGCGCTTCAAGGCGGCGGCCGAAGGCATTGATGGCCTGAGCCGGGTCGGGCGTGACGTAGTTATCCCCAGGCTGGACGCGCCCGAAGCGCGAGCCCGGCGTTTATTGCCTGACGTCAGTCTTGATGAGTTGTTGATGTCCATGGCCGAGGTGTTGCACCGTGGCGATATGTTTGAAAGCCATCAGGTGAGTCGTGAAGCGTTGTCGACCCGTGAGCGCATGAGCGATGTGCTTGAGCGGCTGAAAGGAGGCGGTTTCGTACCGTTTTCCGAGCTGTTTACTGCAGAAGAAGGGCGCTTGGGTGTGGTCGTGACCTTCATGGCAATTCTGGAGCTGGTCAAGGAGTCGTTGGTCGAACTGGTGCAAAACGAGGCCTTCGCAGCGATTCACGTCCGTGCAAGAGCCGAATAACCGTTAAAGAGCCATAGCATGAACCTGACTGACCCCCGCGAGCTGGCCCCGCTGCTCGAAGCTTTTTTATTGGCATCCGGAAAACCGCAATCGCTGGAGCGGCTTCTCGAACTGTTCGAAGAGGGCGAGCGCCCAGAGCCGCCGGTATTCAAAAAAGCCCTGCAATTACTCGGCAAATCCTGCGAAGGTCGAGCCTTTGAGCTGAAAGAGGTAGCGTCCGGTTATCGCTTACAGATCCGCGAACGATTTTCGCCCTGGGTCGGCCGCTTGTGGGAAGAGCGGCCACAGCGCTATTCCCGGGCAATGCTGGAAACCATGGCCTTGATCGCGTATCGCCAACCGATTACCCGGGGCGAAATCGAAGACGTGCGCGGTGTTGCGGTCAATAGCCACATCGTTAAAACCTTGCTGGAACGTGAGTGGATCAGGATTGTCGGTTACCGCGATGTGCCTGGCAAACCGGCGATGTTCGCTACGACCAAGGCGTTTCTCGATCACTTCAACCTGAAAAGTCTGGACGATCTGCCGCCGCTGGCTGCCTTGCGTGAGCTGGAGCCGGAGCCGATGCTCGACTTCGACGACGCCCCGGTGCCTGCCAGCTTGCAGGCCCTGGCGGATGCCAGCCTCGACCCCGATGCCGAACCCGAGCCGCCCCGAGACGAAACCAGCTTCCGCACTTTATTGGTCGAACTTGATTCAATGGAGCTGGGTCTCAAGACAGACTTCGATGATTTGTTGCGGATTGATATCGCCGAGCCGGAAGAGGATGGCGGTACCGATCCCGGCACTCTGTAGGTGCCAACTTGTTGGCGAGAGGGCATATAAGGATGTGCACAGTCGGGCGCCTCGCCAACAAGTTGGCAGATCGCCACATCCATGGAGACTCTTATGAGCAACAACCCATGCATCAGCGTCTGTAAATTCGATGACGATATCTGCTTGGGCTGTGGCCGCAGCAAACGTGAAATCAAGGCCTGGAAGAAGCTCGACAAAGGCGATCGACGCAAGGTACTGGCCGACTCGGCCATGCGCTTGATCCAGATGAAAGCCTCCGGTCGGCGGAAAAAGAAGTAAGTCGACGCGATTGCACTACTCTTTGGTGCGCAACGGGCGCCTTGCGCGTATGATTCGCGACCTTTTGGCGATTCCTACGTTGCCATCGGCTTTAGATTAAGCAATCAGCGCGCGCGATTTCTCAGCGCGACCTGTTATCGACACACCGGGAGGTGCCCAGATGAGTATCAAAGACAAGCAAGACACCCCAGAAGACGACGGCCCAGCAGGCGAAAAACTGCAAAAGGTGCTGGCGCGTATTGGCGTAGGCTCACGACGTGACGTCGAAGCCTGGATCAGCCAAGGCCGCATCAAAGTCAATGGCAAAGACGCGACCCTCGGTCAACGCGTCGACCTGCATGACGCCATCAGCGTTGATGGCCGCGTTATCAAACGCGAAGAGACGGCCGAATCGGTACGTCGCGTCATCATGTACAACAAGCCAGACGGTGAAATCTGCACCCGTGATGACCCGGAAGGTCGTCCGACAGTGTTCGACCGCTTGCCGCGCCCTAAAGAGGGCCGCTGGGTCAACATCGGTCGTCTGGACATCAACACCACCGGTTTGCTGATGTTCACCACCGACGGTGAATTGGCCAACCGCTTGATGCACCCTTCTTTCGAGATGGACCGTGAGTACGCGGTTCGTGTGCGTGGCGAAGTCGATGACGACATGCTGCTGCGCCTCAAGACCGGTGTAGTGCTGGAAGACGGTCCCGCACGTTTCACCGACATCCAGCAAGCGCCGGGCGGTGAAGGCTTCAACCATTGGTACCACTGCGTAGTGATGGAAGGTCGCAACCGTGAAGTTCGCCGCCTGTGGGAATCCCAGGGCCTGGTGGTCAGCCGCCTGAAGCGCGTACGTTATGGTCCGGTGTTCCTCAACTCCGACCTGCCCATGGGTCGCTGGCGCGAAATGAGCCAATACGAAGTTGACACCCTCAGCGCCGAAGTTGGCCTGACGCCGGTCGCTCAACCGCAAATGAATGCCAAGACCAAAGACAAGATGGAGCGCTTGCAGCGCCAATCGTCGCGTCCATTGGGCAAAGGCGAGCGCGTGCGTACCTTGCGTCCAGCCAACCCTGGCACTCCGGCACCATCGGGTGCTGACCGTGCACCACGTCAGCCACAGGTGACAGGCAGCGAGCGTGATCGTCCGCGTTCGGAAGGCAACCGTGATCAGCGTCCTGCTGGTCCGCGTTCAGACTCGTCTGGCCGTGCTCCGCGTCCTGCCACCGGGCGTTCCGGTTCAGCGACTGGCGAGACCAATCGTCCGTTGCGTGGCCGTAGCGAAGGTGCTGATCGTCCTGCACGCAAACCGCGTGAAGACGGCGACGCTCCACGTGCGCCGCGCAGTGATTCAGCCGAGCGTGCGCCTCGTGCACCCCGTGGTGACTCGCCACGTACGCCACGTCCAGCGAACGGTCGTTCAGACAGAGACAGCCGCTCTGATAGCCGTGGCACGCCAGTGGCAGAACGTCCAAGCGACGTAAGCAAGCGTCCAGCCAAGCCTAAACAGCAGCGCGCGGGCATTGTGTTGGTAGACAACGGCAAGCCTTCGGGCAAGCGTAACGGCCCGCCAGCTGGCTCCGGCCAGCGTCCTGGCTTTGGTCGTCGCAAGCCGCAGTAAGCATCCGCCTTTAATCAGCGGGTCGTAAAAAAAGCGCTAACCGACAGGTTGGCGCTTTTTTTTTGCTTGATGGGCAAAGCTAAAACGGTGGGGATATCTATCGCCTCGAAATGCTGGGCTTTAAACACCCCACCGAAAAAATACACTGACTGTTATCGGCCAGCTGACACTGGAAAACTTAGTTCAGTAATATTTATTGAGCAATGTTTTTTTAAAAATGTGAAAGAGAATTGAGCACTTACGTCCTCTGTGGAACGCTGGGTTTACTGGAAATAAGCGCCGAAGTCGCCGCTGGGTTCAAGGAAACTAATTTCCGCCAAAATACAGTCAGCCAGCGGTTTTGCCTGTATTGGAAACGTTTGCGCCGCTTGGTACACGTACGCTAACTCCGTATGCTTGCAAGTATGAAAGCAAACGCAGCCTCGCTGACCGCCTCAGGATGATGTAACGCTCATATGCTGGTGATTTCCAATAACGTACAGCTGGCTGACGCCGAAATCGAATTGACGGCCATTCGTGCCCAAGGTGCGGGAGGGCAGAACGTCAACAAGGTTTCGAGCGCGGTGCATTTGCGTTTCGATATTAATGCCTCGTCTTTGCCGCCGTTTTACAAAGAGCGTTTACTCGCACTGCGCGACAGCCGCGTCACCAGCGATGGGGTGATTGTGCTCAAGGCCCAGCAATACCGGACCCAAGAGCAAAACCGTGCGGATGCGTTGGAGCGTTTGACCGAACTGATTATTAACGCGACCAAGGTCGAGAAAAAACGCCGCCCCACCAAACCGACCATGGGCTCGAAGAAGCGTCGTTTGGAAGGCAAGACCTTGCGCGGCAGCATCAAGGCCGGGCGTGGGAAAGTGGATTTTTAGGGAAGACCGAGGAAGGTTCAGTCCTACAGGTTGTGCTCCCGAGCATGCCGGGCTTGCTTGTACAGGTAAACACTCAGCGCAAGTCCCGACAGGGAAGCCAGGGCGGCGAAGAGGAAGATGGAGGCAAAGCCGAAGCCGGCGGCGATTGCTCCGGCGACCGGGCCGGTGATGCCTAGGGACAGGTCGATGAACAGCGAATAGGCCCCCACCGCCGCACCACGACTGGAGGCTGGCACCAGGTTTACTGCTTCAACCCCCAAGGCCGGGAACACCAGCGAGAAACCGAACCCGGTGAGCGCTGCTCCCGCCAAGGCCAGCGATGGCGTAGGGGCAACCCAGAGCAGCACCAGGCCCACCGTCTCGACGCCCAGGCAGGCAATCGCCACACGGAAGCCGCCGAGGCGGTTGATGTATTTGCCGAAGAGCAAGCGCGCCCCGATGAAGCACGCGCCAAACAGGCTCAAACACAGCACGGCGTTGGGCCAATTGTGGCTCGAGTAATACAAGGTGATGAACGTAGCAATGGTGCCGAAGCCAATCGAGCCCAGCGCCAGCCCGGTGCCGTGGGGCAGCACGCGGCCTAGCACGTGCATGAACGGCAAGCGTTCACCGTGGACGATAGGCGCAGCTTCTTTGTTCCAGGCCAGCCTCAAGCCCAGTGCCGCCAGCAGGATGATGCTGAACCCCATGCTCCACAAACCAAACTGCTGGACCAGCAGCACCCCCAGCGGTGCGCCAATGGCCAGGGCGCCGTAACTGGCAATGCCGTTCCAGGAAATCACCTTGGCCGTGTTAAGCGCGCCCACCCGGCCGATGCCCCAACCAATCGAGCCGGAGCCCACCAGGCTTTCTGCTGTGCCCAGCACCAATCGACCGATGAACAGGCAAATCAGACTGGCCATCGGCGCAGTGTGCAGCCAGGCCGACACCAGCATCAGAACCCCGCTGAGCCCGCAACCGGCCAAACCGTAGAGCACCGCTTTTTTACTGCCTTGGTTGTCAATGAATCGGCTGGAATAAGGACGGCTGAGCAACGTCGCCAGGTACTGCACGCTGATCACCAACCCGGCAGCCACCGCACCGAAGCCCAGGTCGGTGTGTACGTAACCTGGCAGAACCGCCAATGGAATACCGATGTTCAGGTAGCCGATGAAGGTGAACAAGACAATGGAAACAACCTGCAGCGTGACCGCCATGGGTCGTTGTGCAGAGGCGGCGGAGGAATCTGGCATGGGTCAACAATCCACGGTTACGGCGGGAGGTAATGATGCGCAACGTGTCGCGGGATAAACGATTCAGCAGTAGGCGCGATCAAGGCTGCTTATGATAACGGTGGACGGGGCATTCCTGGACATCGGCGATGAAAAAAAGTCGAAACACTGCAATGGACGGTCGTTACCGTCAGCAAAGCCTGGCAGTTAGCGTTTGCTGGGGTTAAGCAATTGGGTGGTAATCAATGCCGCCAGTGCCGTTTCTTTGGTACCGAAACGCGCCAGCAAAGCCGCCTGTTTTTCGGCGCTGAGGCGGGACCAGATTTCGACCATTTTTTCAGTGGTTTCCATCAACACGCTGGCGTTGGGGTCAGGAAGATCGGCCATTTTGGTATTCACTTGTTTTGATCAGGCGTATGCGCGAACGCGCTACGGGAAAAGCGGAGCCTGACAGACCGTATGGAAACAGGCGCAGAACACTGGTTTGGCATACGGTCTGAATAATGGCCTCAGTCTCGGCTTTTAGCGCTCTGGCTATCTTTTGCCTTGACTGGACTGGCCTTCAACTCGGCTTGCTGGCCGGGTGCTTGTTGGGCCTTGGGGGATTGCTCTGGTGCGTGCAGGCTTGGGTAAGGGAAGTTTGGGATTTCATGCATCGTCGTCGCTCCGCGCAAGATCTGATTTGAAGGTTGCTGGAAAGATCAGTGCTTTTAAAAAGCTTCGGCAGGATACAGCACTGCAAATGACAATCAGACTTTATCTACCGCGCTTTTGCCATTTAGCGACCGGCTGTCTGCTGGCACAACGCAATCGCGCCCATGAAGGGCGCGATGGACGACGCTATGAAATCCAATCAGTCGTGGCACACATCAGCGATGGCCTGGGCCAGCAGGCCGAGGCGCGAAGCGTCGATGCCGGCGATGTTGGCGCGTCCGGCGCTGACCAGGTACACGCTGTGTTCATAGCGCAACCTTGCCACCTGATCGTCGTTTAACCCGGTGTAGGAAAACATCCCGCGTTGTACGCCGATGTGAGCGAAACGCTCGCCCAGCCCCAGTGGGGTTAATGCCTCGACCAGCCCTGCCCGCAGTTGGGCGATACGTGAGCGCATCTCCTCAACCTCATCCATCCACAGGGTTTTCAGCTCAGGGTCGGCAAGAATCTCAGCGACGATGGCTGCACCATGGTCCGGTGGATTGGACCACAGGTTACGGGCGGTGGAGGACAGCTGACTGCGCACGTCCAACAGTTTTTCCGCGGTGTCGGTACACACAATCAAGGCGCCGGTGCGCTCGCGGTATAGGCCAAAGTTCTTCGAACATGAACTGGTGATCAGCAGTTCCGGCAGTGCGTCGGCAAACAATCGCACGGACCATGCGTCCTGTTCCAGACCGTCGCCGAAGCCTTGGTAGGCGAAATCAATCAACGGCAGCAAGTCGCGGCTGCGGACGATGTCCAACACCTGGTGCCAATCGTCCCGGGAAAGATCGAAGCCGGTGGGGTTATGGCAGCACGCGTGTAACAACACCACATCGCCACGGGGGATTTGATTCATCGTGGCGAGCATCGCCTCGACGTTCAGGCGGTTGTCGCTGCCCACATAGGGGTAATGGCCGACCTTCAAACCGGCGGCGCCGAAGATCGATTCGTGAATCGGCCAAGTCGGGTCGCTCAACCATACGCTGCGCCCTGGCAAGCAATTGGCGATGAAATCCGCGCACAAGCGCAAGGCGCCAGTGCCGCCCGGGGTCTGGGTCGCGCCGACACGTTTGGCCGCCAGCAGCGGCGAATCCTTACCCAACACCAGTTCACTGATCAGGCTGCCGAAGAGCGCCTGGCCATGGCCGCCGATGTAAGTTTTGGTGTCCTGCTTGTCCACCAGACGTTGTTCGGCGAGTTTCACCGAGCGCAAAATCGGCGTCAGGCCCATAGCGTCTTTATAGACGCCCACGCCGAGGTCGAATTTATTCGGGTTGGTATCAGTCGCGTACGCTTCGATCAGCCCTAAAATCGGGTCGCCCGGTACTCGCTGGATATCATTGAAATGCATTACTTGCGGCCCTCGGCGCCTTTGGCCACTTCGTCAGTACGCGCGGCCATGATGAAATCATTGCGGTGCAGCCCTTTGATCGAGTGGCTCCACCATGTCACGGTGACTTTGCCCCATTCGGTGAGCAAGCCGGGGTGGTGACCCTCGGCCTCGGCAATTTCGCCGACAGCGTTGGTGAACGCAAGCGCAAACTTGAAATTCTTGAACAGGAAAGCCTTTTCCAGTTGCATGACGGCGTCGCGTACTTCGATGTTCCAGTCCGGGATCTGTTTGATCAGAACTGGCAATTCTTCATCGCTGACCTGCGGGGCATTGGCGTGACAGGCTTCGCAGTGGGCTTGGTTGAGAGTGCTCATAAAGGATTCCTGATCAGGCAGCTTTGATTTTCGGTGGGAATTTTGGCGCATGCAGGCCGAGCTGCATACCCGATTGAACCAGGCTCATGAGGTCTTCGTGGGCGAGGTCGAATAGCCGTTTGAGGCTTGGCAAAACAAAGTACAGTGGCTGCAAAATATCGATTCGGTACGGTGTGCGCATAGCGTCCAGCGCGTCGAACAGTTGATGTTCCGGCGCGGAAGACAAGCTGTAAACGGTTTCCTTGGGCGACGACAGAATTCCGCCTCCATAGATACGTCGACCCTGAGGCGTGTCCACCAGGCCGAACTCGATGGTCATCCAGTACAGGCGCGCCAGGTAAACCCGCTGCTCCTTGGTTGCGCTCAGACCGAGCTTGCCATAGGTGTGGGTGAATTCTGCAAACCATGGGTTAGTCAGCAACGGGCAATGACCAAACACCTCATGGAAAATATCCGGCTCTTGCAGGTAATCCAGCTCTTGCTCACTGCGAATAAAAGTGGCCACCGGAAACTGCTTGTTGGCCAGTAATTCAAAAAAGGTCTGGAAGGGGATCAGTGCCGGCACCCGAGCGACTTGCCAGCCAGTGGTAGCCGCCAGCACTTTATTGACTTCGGCCAGTTGTGGAATGCGCTCATGGGGCAGGCCCAATTGCTCAATGCCGTCGAGATACTCCTGGCAAGCGCGGCCTTCGATCACCTTGAGTTGTCGAGTGATCAGGGTGTTCCACACTGCGTGCTCGGCAGGCGGGTAGTCGATAAAGCCGTTCATATCGGGCTCGCGGGCCACGTAGTGCGTCATGTTGCTCTCCTCAAGGAAGCTTGTTGTTATCTATGACTTAGAAATAACCCAAATAACGGCTGCTGGTTGAAGGGTGAAACCCCGCTGAACGGCACTTGTTGGTATTTTCGTAAAGAAAAGTTTACGGTCATCAAGGTTGTTGCGAATGGCGCGGCGTAAAGTGATGGGAATCAGACCGTGGCTGTCACATAATCGTGACGGCGAAAGTAGCGCTGGCTAAGAAAAAACCGCCATTTCAGGAACAATCGTTTATGCGCATCAAAGTGCACTGCCAAAACCGCATCGGCATTCTTCGTGACATTCTTAATCTGTTGGTTGAGTACGGGGTCAACGTCGCTCGCGGGGAAGTGGGTGGCGAACACGGCGATGCGATCTACCTGAATTGCCCGAACCTGATCAATCTGCAATTTCAGGCCATGCGTCCCAAGTTCGAGGCGATAGTCGGGGTGTTTGGGGTAAAGCGCGTGGGACTGATGCCCAGTGAGCGTCGGCACATGGAACTCAACGCGCTGCTGGGCGCGCTGGAGTTTCCGGTGATGTCCATTGACATGGGCGGCTCCATCGTCGCGGCCAACCGTGCGGCAGCGCAGCTGCTCGGGGTGCGGGTCGATGAAGTGCCGGGCATAGCGCTGTCACGTTACGCCGAGGACTTCGATTTGCCTGAGCTGGTTCGGGTCCATAAGTCTCGAATCAATGGCCTGCGGGTCAAGGTGCGCGGCGATGTATTTCTCGCCGACATCGCGCCACTGCAATCCCAGCACGACGACAGCGAGGCCATGGCCGGCGCGGTGTTGACCCTGCATCGGGCGGACCGCGTCGGCGAGCGTATTTACCATGTGCGTAAGCAGGAGCTGCGTGGGTTCGACAGTATTTTCCAAAGCTCTAAAGTCATGGCGGCCGTGGTCCGTGAAGCGCGGCGCATGGCGCCATTGGATGCGCCGCTATTGATCGAAGGTGAAACCGGCACCGGCAAAGAGCTACTGGCTCGCGCTTGTCACTTGGCCAGCCCGCGTGGACAGTCGCCACTGATGGCGCTCAATTGTGCCGGGCTGTCGGAGTCCATGGCGGAGACTGAATTATTTGGCTATGGTCCCGGCGCGTTTGAAGGGGCGCGGGCCGAGGGCAAGCTGGGATTGTTAGAGCTGACAGCCGGAGGAACGCTGTTTCTCGATGGCGTCGGCGAGATGAGCCAGCGTTTACAAGGGAAGCTGTTGCGCTTTCTGCAGGAAGGTCGCTTTCGCCGCGTGGGAAGCGACGAAGAGGTCTATCTGGATGTGCGGGTGATTTGCGCCACCCAAGTGGATTTGTCCGGGCTGTGCGCCAGGGGCGAGTTTCGGGAGGACCTTTATCACCGACTGAACGTGCTGTCGTTGCATATCCCACCGCTGCGCGATTGTCTTGATGGCTTGCCGCCGTTGGTTGATCATTTTCTCGATCAGGCTAGTCGGCAAATTGGCTGCCCATTGCCAAGGCTGTCGCCCGCGGCCATGGAGCGGTTAAGTCATTACCATTGGCCCGGCAACGTGCGTCAATTGGAGAATGCATTGTTTCAGGCTGTTTCGCTGTGCGAAGGCGGCGTGGTCAAAGCGGAGCACATCCGCCTGCCGGATTACGGCGCGCCTCAGCCATTAGGGGATTTTTCCCTTGAAGGCGGGTTGGATGAAATCATCGGACGCTTCGAAAAAGCCGTGCTGGAGCAACTCTATGGGCAACACCCGAGCAGCCGGCAATTAGGCAAGCGACTGGGGGTCTCCCACACTACGATCGCGAACAAGTTGCGCGGTCATCAGTTAGGTAGCGAAAAAATAGAGCTACATCAGGTTGGGCCTGAGCAGATTAAATAGCGAACCGTTATAACTTGAATAGTTTTATCGAATAAAGGCGAGCGCTTAATAACGACGGGTGGCTATCACAGCGGCCTTAATCACAACGCCTCGTTGGAATGACTTCCCCCGAGGCGTTAGTTTGATAGGGCGCAAACTTGATCAACCATCCATGCACCCATTGCCCATGACGCGATACTCAAGCACATGTTCTATTCCTTTAGAGTCGACGTAGTCCATACGCGCAGGCACTACGCCGCAGACGTCGGGGATGGGCGTCGTGGAGATGACTTTGGCAATGTCCAAATGAGTCGAGTAGGTGTACTGCTCTACCGGGACTGTTGCGTCTGGTCCGGTGGTTGGGAGATTGGCGGCAAAGGCTGAGGCGCAGAAACCGCCCATGGCCAATATTAATAATGCAGCTTTCATATTTAGCTTCCTTATCTCAACTGTGAGAGGGAACCTGGCTCTTGTGAAGCCAGGTGTGTCGCTAATTTTACAAGTGGATTAACAAGCCTTTGTGGGGGCGTATACGTGTTAATCGATTGCCGGTTGGCCAGAATGATTTTAGGCGTGTTGAGCGGCTCCATATATGAGCAGATCTGATAAAGACTCTTGATCAAAACGGCAATAATCATTTGGATAACCTTGCCGGCGGGTTGTCAGTGGCGCTGAGGTCATCTGCGCGGCCCTGGGTCTGCTGCGACGCAAGGGCTTAGCGCGTAGGATAACGGGACGCTCCGATCCGGTAAGACCATCGTCGAATGGCTTGATTGGAGTCGAACCGTTACAACGGAACCCATAAAACAACAACTGTCCACCGAGGTACCAAAGATGAGTGCGGCTTCTATATATCCTGTTCGCCCCGAGGTTTTAGCGACTACGCTGACCGACGAGGCGACTTACAAAGCCATGTACCAGCAGTCGGTGGTCAATCCCGATGGCTTCTGGCGTGAGCAAGCCCAGCGTCTTGATTGGATCAAACCCTTCACCTTGGTCAAGCAAACCTCTTTCGACGATCACCATGTCGACATCAAATGGTTTGCTGATGGCACCCTGAACGTTTCCTACAACTGCCTTGACCGCCATCTGGCCGAGCGTGGCGATCAGATCGCAATCATCTGGGAAGGCGACGATCCTTCCGAACACCGCAACATTACCTACCGCCAATTGCATGAAGAAGTCTGCAAATTCGCTAACGCCTTGCGGGGCCAGGATGTGCACCGCGGCGATGTAGTCACTATCTATATGCCGATGATTCCCGAAGCTGTGGTCGCCATGCTGGCGTGTACCCGGATCGGCGCTATTCACTCGGTGGTATTTGGCGGTTTCTCCCCGGAAGCACTGGCCGGCCGTATCATCGACTGCAAATCGAAAATCGTCATCACCGCTGACGAAGGCCTGCGGGGCGGCAAGCGTACCGCGTTGAAAGCCAATGTCGATCTGGCGCTGACCAACCCGGAAACGGCCAGTGTGCAGAAGATTATTGTCTGCAAGCGCACCGGCGGCGACATTGCCTGGCACCAGCATCGCGACATCTGGTACGACGACCTGATGAAGGTTGCGTCGAGCCATTGCGCGCCGAAAGAAATGGGCGCCGAAGAAGCGCTGTTCATTCTTTACACCTCGGGTTCCACCGGCAAGCCGAAGGGCGTGCAGCACACCACCGGTGGTTATCTGGTGTACGCGGCCATGACCCACGAGCGTGTGTTCGATTACCGTCCGGGCGAAGTGTACTGGTGCACCGCGGACGTCGGCTGGGTCACCGGCCACAGTTATATCGTCTACGGGCCATTGGCCAATGGCGCGACCACCTTGCTGTTTGAAGGCGTGCCGAACTATCCGGACATTACCCGCGTGTCGAAGATCATCGACAAGCACAAGGTCAATATCCTCTACACCGCCCCGACCGCGATTCGCGCCATGATGGCCGAAGGCACCAAAGCCGTTGAAGGCGCAGACGGTTCAAGCCTGCGGCTGTTGGGTTCGGTGGGCGAGCCGATCAACCCGGAAGCCTGGAACTGGTACTACAAAACCGTCGGTAAAGAACGCTGCCCGATTGTCGATACCTGGTGGCAGACCGAAACCGGTGGCGTGCTCATCAGCCCGTTGCCGGGCGCGATTGCGCTCAAGCCAGGGTCGGCAACGCGTCCTTTCTTCGGCGTGGTGCCTGCGCTTGTGGATAACCTGGGCAACCTGATTGAAGGCGCTGCTGAAGGCAATCTGGTAATCCTCGATTCATGGCCAGGCCAGGCGCGGACGTTATTCGGCGACCATGACCGTTTTGTCGATACCTACTTCAAGACTTTCCGTGGCATGTACTTCACGGGTGACGGCGCACGTCGTGACGAAGATGGTTACTACTGGATCACTGGGCGTGTGGATGACGTGCTCAACGTATCCGGACATCGGATGGGCACGGCGGAAATTGAAAGCGCCATGGTTGCTCACCCTAAAGTCGCTGAAGCCGCAGTGGTTGGCGTCCCTCATGACCTTAAAGGACAGGGCATTTATGTTTACGTCACCCTAAACGGTGGCGAAGAACCGAGCGAAGCGCTGCGTCTGGAACTGAGAAACTGGGTGCGTAAGGAAATCGGCCCGATTGCTTCACCAGACTTCATCCAGTGGGCGCCGGGGTTGCCGAAAACCCGCTCGGGCAAAATCATGCGCCGCATTCTGCGCAAGATCGCAACGGGCGAATACGGCGCCTTGGGTGACATCTCCACCCTGGCGGATCCGGGTGTGGTTCAACACTTGATCGAGACCCACAAAACCATGAACGCCGCCTGATCCCAGGCAGTAAAACGCCCCGCCCGGCGAATGCCGCGGCGGGGCGTTTTTTATGGAGCGAGTGGCGCACTGATCTTTTGTGGGCGCTGCCGAAGGCTGCGATGGGTTGGAGAGTCGCAGCCTTCGGCAGGTCCTACAGTGATTGTGTGTTGCAACATTCCCCAACCAACGATATTTATCGACTGTTACCTGATATCCAGACAGGTAACCAATTGTGTAACCAAACGGGCGGATGGGGTGTTTCTTCTGATCATTTGACCGCCGCGCTAATTCCATCAGTCGACTGTGATGGCCACGATAGAGCCTTATCTAACAACCCGGCGCGCTAATTGCTGTGTCCATAGGTTGGTCGTATTTTCGCACTCCACGCTTTCCAATAGCTGTCAATATTCCGAATCCGCTTTTTCACTGCATGTGTAATTAGTTGTCGCATTGAAGAAATATCGGCTTTGGACCTGCCGTTAAAATGCCCGGCATTCGCCACAGGCGTCGTCGTCCCGATTTTGTTCTTTGTTCATTGAGCCTCTGGCTCACCCCTGTCATTTGTCGGTGTACGCCGATGGAGCTCTAATAATGAAAAAACTCATGCTTCTCGGCGCTTTGGCGCTGTCGGTGTTGGTGTTGCCTGCGTTTGCTGATGAAAAGCCGATGAAGATAGGTATCGAAGCGGCGTACCCGCCGTTTGCCTCCAAGGCGCCGGACGGCAGCATCGTGGGTTTCGATTACGACATCGGTAACGCGCTGTGTGAGGAAATGAAGGTCAAGTGCACGTGGGTCGAGCAAGAGTTTGATGGTCTGATTCCGGCGCTGAAAGTGCGCAAGATCGACGCCATCCTCTCCTCGATGTCCATCACCGAAGACCGCAAAAAATCGGTGGATTTCAGCAACAAGTACTACAACACCCCAGCCCGTTTGGTGATGAAGGACGGGACCGTGGTCAGCGCTGGCCTGAGCGAACTCAAAGGCAAGAAAATCGGCGTACAGCGCGGCTCGATTCATGACCGTTTTGCCCAGGAAGTGCTGAAGCCATTGGGCGCTGAAATCATGCCGTACGGCTCGCAAAACGAAATCTACCTGGACATCGCGGCCGGTCGTCTCGATGGCACCCTGGCTGACGCAACGCTGTTGCAAGACGGCTTCCTTAACACTGACGCGGGCAAAGGTTACGCCTTCGCCGGTCCGGCATTTACCGATGCCAAATACTTCGGCGATGGCATCGGCATCGCCGTGCGCAAGGGTGACAAAGCGGATCTGGACAAGATCAACGCCGCCATCGTTGCCATTCGTGCCAACGGCAAATACAAACAGATTCAAGACACCTACTTCAACTTTGATATCTACGGCGAGTAACCCCGCGCGTTACCGCCCGCAATGGCGCGGGCAGCAGAAGTTGCTGATAGGCGCCATTGTTTATGTTCGAGCTTGAGGACCTGAATCATGTTGAAAGGCTACGGGGCGGTGATCCTCGATGGTGCATGGCTCACGCTGCAACTCGCCCTGTCGTCCATGGCTTTAGCTGTCGTTCTCGGGCTGATTGGGGTGGCGCTGCGCTTGTCGCCGGTGCGTTGGTTGGCGTGGTTGGGCGACCTGTATTCCACGGTGATTCGCGGGATTCCCGACCTGGTGCTGATCCTGCTGATTTTTTATGGTGGCCAAGACCTGCTGAACCGCGTGGCGCCGCTGTTGGGTTTCGACGAGTACATTGATTTAAACCCGCTGGCAGCCGGTATCGGTACGTTGGGTTTTATCTTTGGCGCTTATCTCTCGGAAACCTTTCGCGGGGCGTTCATGGCGATTCCAAAGGGACAGGCGGAAGCTGGCATGGCCTATGGGATGAGTAGCGCTAAAGTGTTTTTCAGAATTCTGGTGCCGCAGATGATTCGTCTGGCGATTCCAGGCTTCACCAACAACTGGTTAGTGCTGACCAAAGCCACCGCCCTGATTTCTGTGGTAGGCCTGCAAGACATGATGTTCAAGGCCAAGCAGGCAGCGGACGCCACCCGCGAACCGTTCACCTTCTTTCTGGCGGTGGCGGCGATGTACCTGGTAATCACCAGCGTCTCGTTATTGGTGCTGCGATACCTGGAAAAACGCTACTCGGTAGGCGTAAGGGCGGCTGACCTATGATTTTCGACTACAACGTCGTTTGGGAAAACCTGCCGCTGTACGTTGGCGGTCTGCTTATTACCCTCAAATTACTGGCAATTTCATTGGCGTTCGGCCTGCTGGCGGCGTTGCCGCTGGGTTTGATGCGGGTCTCGAAAAAACCATGGGTGAATATGCCAGCCTGGTTGTACACCTACGTGATTCGCGGCACGCCGATGTTGGTGCAATTGTTTTTGATCTATTACGGACTGGCGCAATTCCAGGCCGTGCGCGACAGCTTTGTTTGGCCGTTATTGTCCAGCGCGACGTTCTGCGCATGTCTGGCGTTCGCGATCAACACCAGCGCCTACACCGCAGAGATCATTGCCGGCAGCCTCAAGTCCACCCCGGCGGGGGAGATCGAAGCGGCCAAGTCCATGGGCATGTCGCGCTGGAAAATGTACCGCCGAATCTTGTTGCCGTCGGCCTTGCGCCGGGCGCTGCCGCAGTACAGCAACGAAGTGATCATGATGCTGCAAACCACCAGTCTGGCTTCCATCGTGACGCTGATCGATATCACCGGCGCGGCGCGTACGGTCAACGCCCGATTCTATTTGCCGTTCGAGGCCTACATCACCGCTGGCGCGTTCTATCTGTGCCTGACCTTTATTCTGGTGCGGCTGTTCAAAATCGCCGAACGCCACTGGCTGGGCTACCTCGCCCCGCGCAAGGCTTGAGCCATGAACCGTTTTGTGAGAACCCTACGATGAACAAACTGGAAGTCCACGACCTGCACAAAAGCTATGGCAGTCATGAAGTGCTCAAGGGCGTGACCCTGACGGCCAAGGCTGGCGATGTGATCAGTCTCATTGGTTCCAGCGGCTCCGGTAAAAGCACGTTCCTGCGCTGCATCAATCTGCTTGAGCAGCCCAATGCCGGTAAGATTGTTCTAAACAACGAAGAGCTGAAACTGGTGGCAAACAAGGACGGCGGTTTGAAAGCGGCCGACCCTAAACAGTTGCAACGCCTGCGGTCGCGGCTGTCTATGGTGTTTCAGCACTTCAATCTATGGGCACACATGACGGCCCTGGAAAACATCATTGAAGCGCCAATTCACGTATTGGGCATGTCAAAGAAAGACGCGCTTGAAAAGGCCGAGCACTACCTGGCTAAAGTTGGCGTATCCCATCGCAAGCACGCGTATCCGGGCCATATGTCCGGTGGCGAGCAGCAGCGCGTGGCCATTGCTCGCGCCTTGGCCATGGAACCCGAGGTGATGCTGTTCGATGAGCCGACGTCGGCGCTCGATCCTGAGTTGGTGGGCGACGTACTCAAGGTCATGCAAGCGCTGGCCCAGGAAGGACGGACCATGGTGGTGGTCACCCACGAGATGGGCTTTGCCCGTGAAGTGTCGAACCAGTTGATTTTCCTGCACCAGGGCCGGGTTGAAGAGCGCGGTAATCCCCGTGAAGTGCTGATTAACCCCCAGTCAGAACGCCTGCAGCAGTTTTTATCGGGCAGCTTGAAATAAACGAAACATTTTTGACGATGCCTTTAACGCTAGAACAGGTCATGCTCCGCGTCACCGTTTGACCTGGCTCCTCCCGATGCACATCGAGCGCACTGTTGCTTGACCCCTAACCGCCATACGTTTCGGACTGTACGCTATGACTGCCCATCGAATAGGTTTCCTCATCTGGCCCAGCACCAAAGCCTTGACTCTGGCGCTGGCCGAGGAAGCCTTGCGTGTTGCGCAGCGCGTCCATCCAGAAGTGGTTTACGAGTTGCTGTTTCTGCAGGCCGAACCGCCGGTTGACGGTGCTGCCTGGCAATTGCCGGGTGAGCCATGGACCGGGCGTCTGGAAGGCTGCCAGAAGCTCTTTCTGTTGGCCGATGAACCACCCGCGTCGATGACCTCGGCGCTGAGCGCTGCACTTAAACAACTGGTGCGTGCAGGGTGCGTGATTGGCGGCCTGTCTGCCGGGGTGTATCCGTTGGCGCAGCTGGGTTTGCTCGACGGCTACCGTGCGGCGGTGCACTGGCGTTGGCAGGACGATTTTGCCGAGCGCTTTCCGAAAGTCATTGCTACCAGCCACTTGTTTGACTGGGATCGCGATCGGTTGACCGCGTGTGGCGGTTTGTCGGTATTGGACCTGTTACTGGCGGTGTTGGCCCGTGATCACGGTGCCGAACTGGCCGGTGCGGTCTCGGAAGAGTTGGTCGTCGAGCGAATCCGTGAGGGCGGTGAGCGTCAGCGCATTCCCCTGCAAAACCGTCTGGGGTCCAGCCATCCGAAGTTGACTCAAGCGGTATTGTTGATGGAAGCCAACATCGAAGAGCCGCTGACCACCGATGAAATCGCACAGCACGTGTGCGTCTCCCGTCGTCAACTGGAGCGAATTTTCAAGCAATACCTTAATCGAGTGCCGAGCCAGTATTATCTGGAGCTGCGCTTGAACAAGGCGCGGCAGATGCTGATGCAAACCAGCAAATCGATTATCCAGATTGGCTTGTCATGCGGATTCTCGTCCGGGCCGCATTTCTCCAGTGCTTACCGTAACTTCTTCGGCGCCACGCCACGGGAAGACCGCAACCAGCGCCGCAGCAGCAGCCCGTTTGAATTGTCTTCGGTGCCGTCCGAGCGCGGGTGATGTGCAGTGGAGAGCGAACACCGGTAGGAGCTGCCGGAGGCTGAGATAAGGACTGAGGGCCTTCATCAATGTCAAATTCTTCGACCGGTGCCCGGTCGATCGCAGCCTTCGGCAGCTCCTGCGGCGGAATTATGTTCAGCCTGTCGGATACACCCCGAAACCTTTAAACTGCCTGTTTCCGACGTTATATGTCGCATTGCCGAAAACCGCCGAAAAACCCGGTGTGGCGCTGTAACAAGTTGTCGCTTGGCGGCAAGGTCGGACACACACCAGTCCTTACAATCCTCCCATCACTTGCCAGTTTCAGGCAGGTGTACCTCTTCAGGAGACTCCGATGTCCGTTGAGCATGCTCAGGTGCAACGCACCGATTTTGACCAGGTCATGGTCCCGAACTATTCGCCAGCGGGCTTTATCCCCGTGCGCGGTGCGGGTTCCCGCGTCTGGGATCAATCGGGTCGCGAACTGGTGGACTTTGCCGGCGGCATCGCCGTAAACGTACTCGGCCACGCCCACCCGGCACTGGTCAGCGCGCTGACTGAGCAAGCCAATAAGCTGTGGCACGTCTCCAACGTTTTCACCAACGAACCGGCCCTGCGTCTGGCGAAAAAGCTGGTCGCCGCTACGTTCGCTGATCGGGTGTTCTTCTGTAACTCGGGCGCCGAAGCCAACGAAGCCGCATTCAAGCTGGCGCGTCGGGTTTCCCACGACCTGTATGGCCCGGAAAAATACGAGATTATTGCCGCCATCAACAGCTTTCACGGTCGTACATTGTTCACCGTGAACGTGGGCGGACAGGCGAAATACTCCGATGGCTTCGGTCCGAAGATTGTTGGCATTACTCACGTTCCGTTCAATGACCTGGATGCGCTGAAAGCGGCGATTTCCGATAAGACCTGCGCTGTGGTGCTGGAACCTGTACAAGGTGAGAGCGGCGTGATTCCGGGTGAATTGGCCTATCTGCAAGGCGCTCGACAATTATGCGACGAGCACAATGCACTGCTGGTCTTCGATGAAGTGCAGAGCGGCATGGGTCGGTCGGGCGAGCTGTTTGCCTACATGCACTACGACGTGATCCCGGACATCCTCACCAGTGCCAAGAGCCTGGGCGGTGGTTTCCCGATTGCCGCGATGATGACCACCGAAGCGCTGGCCAACCACCTGACCGTCGGCACCCACGGCACTACCTATGGCGGCAATCCGCTGGGCTGTGCAGTGGCAGAGGCGGTGATCGACATCATTAACACTCCGCAAACATTGGCGGGGGTGAAAGCCAAACGCGCCCTGTTTCAAGCGCGTCTGGAGCAGATCGGCAAGCAATACGGCATGTTCACCGAAGTGCGCGGCCTGGGCCTGCTGATCGGTTGCGTGCTTAACGATGCCTGGAAAGGCAAAGCCAAAGACATCTTCAACGCGGCTGAAAAAGAAGGCTTGATGATTCTGCAAGCCGGCCCCGATGTGGTCCGTTTTGCGCCAAGCCTGGTGGTTACCGAAGCGGATATCGAGGAAGGTCTGAACCGTTTTGAACGGGCAGTGGCCACGTTGACTCAAGCTTGATGAACAGCTGATACGTTTACTCTGATAGTGAGTAACGCCTTTCGGCGTTGGCATGCAGCCAGCGCCGGTTTTTTTCTGTGTTGGCTGATGCTGACCTGTATTTTTGGTAAGGAGTGGCACCATGCTGGTGATGCGCCCCGCGCAAATGGCTGATCTGGGCGAGGTACAGCGTCTGGCAGCAGACAGCCCGATTGGTGTCACTTCCCTGCCTGACGATGCTGGCCGTTTGACCGACAAGATCGCGGCCTCGGAAGCGTCGTTCGCTGCCGAAGTCAGTTTCAACGGCGAAGAAATTTACTTCTTTGTACTTGAAGACAGCGACACTGGGCGCTTGGTGGGATGTTCTGCGATTGTCGCTTCGGCAGGCTATTCCGAACCCTTCTATAGCTTCCGTAACGAAACCTTCGTTCACGCTTCTCGCGAACTGAAGATTCACAACAAGATTCACGTGCTGTCGCAATGTCACGACCTGACCGGCAACAGCCTGCTGACCAGTTTCTACGTCATCCCGGAATTGGTGGGCACCCACTGGTCCGAACTCAACTCACGCGGGCGCCTGCTGTTTGTCGCAGGACACCCGGAGCGCTTTGCCGATTCGGTGGTCACCGAGATTGTCGGTTACAGCGACGAGAACGGCGACTCGCCGTTCTGGGACGCCATCGGGCGTAACTTTTTCGACCTGAATTACGCCGAAGCCGAGCGCCTGTGCGGCCTGAAAAGCCGGACGTTTCTCGCCGAATTGATGCCGCATTACCCGATTTACGTGCCGTTGCTGCCAGACGCTGCGCAAGAAGCCATGGGTCAGGTGCATCCACGTGCCCAGATTACCTTCGATATTTTGATGCGCGAAGGCTTCGAAACCGACCATTACATCGATATTTTCGACGGCGGCCCGACCTTGCATGCGCGGGTGTCCGGTATCCGCTCGATTGCCCAGAGCCGACTGGTTCCGGTGAAACTCGACACGGTAAAAAGCGGCGACCTGGCTAAAGGCGGACGGCTGTATTTAGTTGCAAATGGCCAGTTGCAGGATTATCGGGCAGTGCTGCTGGACCTCGATTGGGCGCCGGGAAAACCGGTCACCCTGGATCTGGAAACCGCCGAGGCCCTGGGTGTCGGCGAAGGTGCCAGCGTGCGTATCGTGGCAGTTTGACAGGCGCGCCGTTAGTGTCTGGTTTGCAGGTTTAGCGAGATTCGCGGGCTTCCAAGGAAACCCGGTTGAGGAGAAAGCATGATCGTTCGTCCCGTACGCAGCAGCGACTTACCGAAACTGATTGAGTTGGCGCGCACCACTGGCACCGGCTTGACCACGCTGCCGGCCAATGAAGAGCGCTTGGCGCATAGAGTCAGTTGGGCTGAAAAGACCTTTCGGGGTGAAGCCGAGCGCGGTGACGCTGACTATTTGTTTGTCTTGGAAGACGATGACGGCAACGTGGTGGGCATTTCTGCCATCGCCGGCGCCGTTGGCCTGCGCGAGCCCTGGTACAACTACCGGGTCGGCCTGACGGTCAGTGCCTCCCAGGAATTAAACATCTACCGTGAAATTCCGACGCTGTTTTTGGCCAATGACCTGACCGGTAATTCCGAGCTGTGTTCGTTGTTCTTGCGCAGCGACAAACGCACCGGCCTCAACGGTCGCTTGCTGGCCAAGGCGCGGATGCTGTTCATTGCCGAGTTTCCGAAATTGTTCGGCAACAAGATCATTGCCGAGATGCGCGGCATGTCCAACGAAGCCGGACACTCGCCGTTCTGGGAAAGCCTGGGGCGGCATTTTTTCAAAATGGAATTCAGCCAGGCGGACTACCTGACCGGCGTGGGCAACAAGGCGTTTATCGCGGAGCTGATGCCCAAGTTTCCGCTGTACACCTGCTTTTTGTCTGAAGACGCGCGCAATGTTATTGGTCGCGTGCATACCGACACTGAGCCGGCACTGGCGATGCTTAAAAGTGAAGGTTTCAGCTACCAAGGCTACGTCGACATTTTCGATGCCGGCCCTGCCGTCGAATGCGAAACCACGAAGATCCGTGCCGTGCGCGACAGCCAGGCCCTGGTCCTGGCCATTGGTACGCCGGGCGATGACGCTCCGGCGTTTCTGATTTACAACCGCAAGCGCGAAGATTGCCGCATTACCGCCGCTCGTGCGCGTTTCGCCGCAGGCACGTTGGTGGTGGACCCGATGACTGCAAAACGTCTGCAATTGAGCGCCGGAGATCAAGTGCGAGCGGTGCCGTTGTCCGCCGCGAGGGAGGCCGTTTAATGAACACCCACTATATCGCCGGAGCCTGGCATGCAGGGCAGGGCGAACCTTTTGAATCATTGAATCCAGTCACTCAAGGCGTGTTGTGGTCCGGACAAGCCGCCAGCGCCGAGCAAGTGAACGCTGCCATCAACGCTGCGCGACAGGCATTCCCCGCTTGGGCAAAGCGCACGCTGGACGAGCGCATTGCAGTGCTTGAAGCGTTTGCCGCCCGCTTGAAAAGCCATGCTGACGAATTGGCCCATTGCATCGGTGAAGAGACCGGCAAGCCGTTGTGGGAATCGGCCACCGAAGTCACCAGCATGATCAACAAAGTCGCGATTTCGGTGCAGAGCTACCGTGAGCGAACCGGTGAGAAAAGCGGCCCCCTGGGGGACGCCACCGCTGTGTTGCGCCACAAACCCCACGGCGTAGTTGCGGTGTTTGGTCCGTACAACTTTCCGGGGCATCTGCCCAATGGTCATATCGTGCCGGCGCTGTTGGCGGGCAATACGGTGCTGTTCAAACCGAGCGAACTGACCCCGAAAGTGGCTGAACTGACCGTCAGGTGCTGGATCGAAGCCGGCCTGCCAGCAGGCGTTTTGAACCTGCTGCAAGGCGCTCGCGAAACTGGCGTTGCGCTGGCGGCGAATCCCGGGATCGACGGCTTGTTTTTCACTGGCTCCAGCCGTACGGGCAATTCGTTGCACCAACAATTCTCTGGGCGTCCGGACAAAATTCTTGCGCTGGAAATGGGCGGTAATAACCCATTGGTCGTCGATCAGGTCGAAGACATCGATGCCGCGGTCTACACCGTGATCCAGTCGTCGTTTATTTCTGCCGGGCAGCGTTGCACCTGCGCCCGCCGTTTGTTGGTGCCGCAAGGCGCCTGGGGGGATGCGTTGTTGGTGCGTCTGGTGGAAGTGACCGCGACCATTCAGGTGGGTGCATTCGATCAGCAGCCTGCACCGTTCATGGGCTCGGTCATTTCGTTGGGCGCGGCCAATGCGCTGCTCGAAGCTCAGGAGCTATTGCTGGCTAACGGCGCCGTGGCGTTGCTGGAAATGACGCAGCCACAGGCGAGCGCTGCACTGCTGACGCCGGGTATTCTGGATGTCAGTGATGTAACTGATCGCGCTGATGAAGAGCTGTTTGGGCCACTGTTGCAAGTGATCCGCTATGCTGATTTTGACGCGGCCATCGCTGAAGCCAACAACACTCAATACGGCTTGGCCGCTGGGCTGTTGTCGGATTCGGAGGCACGTTATCAGCAGTTTTGGCTGGAAAGCCGGGCGGGCATCGTCAATTGGAACAAACAACTGACCGGCGCCGCGAGCAGCGCACCGTTCGGTGGTGTAGGTGCATCGGGCAACCACCGCGCCAGCGCCTATTACGCCGCGGACTACTGCGCGTACCCGGTAGCTTCACTGGAAGCGCCGCGGATCAGTTTGCCAGGCACGTTGACGCCGGGCATAACGTTGCCTTGATGCAAGCACAACCCCCTATAGAATAAGCAGCCATAAAAATACGTTTACCGACCGAGCCTTGCCGATGAAATCTTACGAAGTCAACTTTGACGGTTTAGTAGGTCCGACCCATAACTACGGCGGTCTGTCCTACGGCAACGTCGCGTCCCAGAGCAATTTCCAGCAATCTTCCAACCCCAGGGAAGCGGCGTTGCAGGGCTTGGCAAAGATGAAAGCGCTGATGGAAATGGGTTTCGTTCAAGGCGTGTTGGCCCCGCAAGAGCGCCCGGACCTGGCCGGTTTGCGTGCCTTGGGGTTTAGCGGTACGGACGCCCAAGTCATCGAAAAAGCCGCCAGGGATGCCATGCCGCTGTTGGTCGCCAGTTGTTCGGCGTCGAGCATGTGGGTGGCCAACGCCGCTACAGTCAGCCCGAGCGCGGACACGGACGATGGCCGCGTACATTTCACCGCCGCCAACCTCAACTGCAAGTATCACCGCAGCATTGAACACCCCACCACCAGCCGGGTATTGGGCGCAATGTTCAACCATCAGCAGCATTTTGCTCACCACGCGGCGTTACCCGCCGTGGCACAGTTCGGTGATGAAGGCGCGGCTAACCACACGCGCTTCTGCCACGATTATGGTCAGCCAGGCGTCGAGTTCTTTGTGTTCGGGCGCAGTGCCTTCGACACCCGTTACCCGGCTCCGCAGAAATACCCGGCGCGGCAAACCCTTGAAGCATCACAAGCGGTCGCGCGGTTACACGGGTTGAGCGCAGAGGGTGTGGTCTACGCCCAGCAAAACCCGGCAATGATTGATCAGGGTGTGTTTCACAACGATGTGATTGCAGTAGGCAACGGCGAAGTGCTGTTCTATCACGAAGATGCTTTCCTCAATACCGAACACCTGTTGGCTGAACTGCACGACAAACTGGGTCGTCGCGGCGGTCGCTTTAAGGCGATCTGCGTACCGCGTGCCGAAGTCGCGGTCGAGGACGCCGTTCGCTCCTACCTGTTCAACAGCCAGTTGTTATCGCGTGCCGACGGTTCGATGCTGCTCATCGTTCCGGAAGAATGCCGAAGCAATGAACGGGTCTGGCAGTATTTGCAGCGTCTGCTGGCTGACGGAGGCCCGGTAGCCGAAGTCAAAGTCTTCGACCTCAAACAAAGCATGCAGAACGGCGGTGGACCCGCTTGCCTGCGTTTGCGCGTTGCACTGAATGAAACCGAACTGGCGGCGGTCAATCAAGGCGTTATCATGACCCCGCCGTTGTACGACTCGCTGACGCACTGGGTCGAAAAACACTATCGGGATCGCATGCGCGAAAGCGACCTCGCCGATCCGGCCCTGCTGGTTGAATGCCGTACGGCGCTGGATGAACTGACGAAAATCCTTAAATTGGGCGCGGTTTACCCCTTCCAAATCAATTGAACCCTTTCTATAGAGCACCTGAATCATGTCCGACACTCTGCAGTTAATTCTCGAAGATACCGATGGCACCCAGCTGGAAACTACCTGCACCCGCGTTGCCGTGATGTGGCAGGGCAAGGAGTTGTGGATTCAGCACGATGGCCGTGGCCAATTGTTGATTGGCGTCGACGTAGAAGAAGGCGATGCGGAATATGCCAACCTGTTGCTGCGACCATTGGCCACTAACTTGGTGAGCCTGCAATTGGAAATGGAACCGGCCGACGTAGGCGACGACGAAGAGCACGTTCACGGCGCTGATTGCGACCACGACTGATCACGATCATCTCGCCTCGCTGCTTTTATTAACTGCTTTTAAGGTGCACGACTATGCTCGCCCTCGGCAAACTGCTTGAACTGACCCTGGCTGGCCGCGAACCGGCGGAAAAGACGCAGTTGACTGTCGACGGCGTGCGCATGCGCTGGTTGAGCGAAGGCGCGCTTGAGGTTCGGCCGGCCCAAGGCCAGGACAGTGGCACCGACTTGCTCTTGTCTGCCGGTATCCACGGCAACGAAACCGCGCCCATTGAACTGCTTGATTTATTGCTGCGGGATATCGCCCGCGGCGATTTAGTGCCGCGAGTGCGTATTCTGTTTTTGTTCGGTAACCCCGAAGCCATGCGTCGTGGCGAGCGGTATGTCGAGCAGGATGTAAACCGGCTGTTCAATGGCCGGCACGAGCAAACAAGCGGTTTTGAAGCGTTGCGCGCCTGCGAGCTGGAGCGGCTGGCAGACAGCTTTTTCAGCCTGCCGGATCGCTACCGTGTGCACTACGATTTGCACACGGCGATTCGCGGGTCGAAGATCGAGCAATTCGCGTTGTATCCCTGGAAGGAAGGCCGCCAGCATTCACGCCGTGAACTGGCGCGTTTACAGGCCGCTGGCATGAAAGCGGTGTTGCTGCAGAACAAACCGTCCATCGTGTTCAGTTCATACACCTACGACAAGCTGGGTGCCGAGTCCTTCACTTTGGAGTTGGGTAAGGCGCGGCCATTCGGGCAGAACCAACAGGTCAATCTGACGATGCTGGAAATATGCCTGACGGAATTGATCGAAGGTTCGGAACCCGAGATTGGAAACTTGTCACTAGAGGGGTTGCAGTTATTCAGCGTGGCCCGGGAAATCATCAAGCACAGCGATGCGTTCCAGCTGAATTTGCCAGACGATGTCGAGAATTTTTCCGAGTTGGAGCAGGGTTTTGTATTAGCCAATGATTTGGCTGACAGCCGCTGGGTAGTCGAAGAGCAGGGCGCCCGGATTATTTTCCCGAATCCCAACGTCAAAAACGGCTTGCGCGCCGGGATATTGATCGTGCCCACCACGGCGGATCAGTTGGTCTGACAAGCCGGTCTTACCTATAGGAGCCAACTTGTTGGCGAAGACCTGATACAAATCATCAGGCCTCTCGCCAACAAGTTGGCTGCTACAGGGGTATTTTTCTATGAAGGACTAAACCGCGACCCGCTGCTGTGGCTCATGACGACGCAGGCTGCGGATTTTGTTCAGGGTGTCGGCACAGGTCTTGGCCGCTTCCGCGCCTTTGTGCACGAAATGGTCAAAGAAGAACTTTTGATGCTCATCGCCCGCGTGGAAATTGTGCGGCGTCAGAACCACTGAGAACACCGGAACTTCTGTTTCCAACTGTACTTGCATCAATGCGCTAATCACCGACTGAGCGACGAACTCATGGCGATACAAGCCGCCATCAACCACCAGACCGGCCGCAACGATGCCCGCATAGCGGCCGCTTTTAGCCAGCAGCTTGGCGTGCAGGGGAATTTCAAAGGCGCCGCCGACTTCGAAGAAATCGATATCAGTTTCCACGTAGCCGTGGTTAGCCATCTCGGCGACAAAACCTTTACGGCTCTGATCAACGATATCTTTGTGCCAGCAGGCCTGAATGAACGCAATGCGTTCGTTTGGATGGCTTTTGCTTTTGCTATCGATTGCTGTGGGTTGCATCAGTTCTGACTCCTGTTTAATGAAAAAAACAGGGCGTTTTGATCGAATGGGATACCAGGGTACGTCTAGACCAAAGCGCGAACCAAAAGCGGTTCACGGCGGTGCTCACGAAACGATCCTGTGGTATCGATCCCGTTCTCTCTTCATCCGGACTATGACCGTCGGCCCCGGAATCAAACCGGGTCTGCTGACCTTGTCGGTGCACAAGCCGAAGCTATTGGCACCACAAGCGCTCGCGGGCTAAACGCATTGCGCGTCATTACCGCCGGTGGGGAATCGCACCCCGCCCTGAGAACGTCGCCGACAGCATTTTCTGTCGGCGGAGAGTTTTTATCACAGATTTATTGCTTTTGCATGGACACTTTCGTCTATCGACCCCGACAATTTCTTATATCGAACCTATCGGTTCACTGAACATGGGACTTGAATTAGCCTGTCGGCAACCTCAGTAATGACCCTATCCCAGATCTGATCTTCGACTTAACATCACAACTTCAACTCTTTCAGGAGCTTCACCGTGACGGTTATTGACCTCCGCAGCGACACCGTGACCCAGCCCACCGCCGGCATGCGAGACGCGATGTCCAATGCGCCGTTGGGCGATGACGTGTATGGCGAAGATCCCACCGTTAACCGTCTGGAAGCCTACCTGGCGCAACGACTGGGTTTCGCTGCGGGGCTGTTTGTACCCAGCGGCACCATGAGTAATTTGCTGGGTTTGATGGCCCATTGCGGTCGCGGCGAGGAATACATCGTCGGCCAACAGGCGCATACCTACAAGTACGAGGGCGGAGGTGCAGCGGTACTGGGTTCGATCCAGCCTCAGCCACTGGACGTGCAGGAAGATGGCTCGCTGGACCTGAATCAGGTGCTGGCCGCGATCAAACCCGACGATTTCCACTTTGCCCGCACCCGCTTGTTGGCGCTGGAAAACACCATGCAGGGTAAGGTGCTGCCGCTGAGTTACCTGGCGGCTGCACGCAGACTGTGCAATGAGCAAGGCCTGGCATTGCACCTGGACGGCGCGCGGTTGTTCAACGCGTCGGTGAAGCTGGGTGTCGACGCCAAGGAAATTACTCAGCACTTCGATTCCGTCTCGGTGTGTCTATCCAAAGGCCTGGGCGCGCCCATTGGTTCCGTGCTGCTCGGCACGGCGCAGCTAATCGGTAAGGCTCGGCGTTTGCGCAAAATGGTTGGTGGCGGCATGCGTCAGGCCGGTGGGTTGGCGGCGGCCTGTTTATATGCACTGGAACATCAAGTGGAGCGGTTGGCGGACGACCACGTTAACGCGAGCGCCTTGGCCGAAGGCCTGCGCAGCCTCGGTTATTCAGTTGAAGCCGTGCAGACCAACATGGTCTACGTGCAGATGGGTGATCGAGCCGAGGCGTTGAAAAGCTTCTGCGCCGAGCGCGGAATCAAGCTCAGTGCCGCGCCCCGTTTGCGGATGGTCACGCACCTTGATGTGTCGTCGGCTCAGATTGAACAGGTAATCGCCGCATTTGCCGACTTCGCCTGACACTGAACACGCCGACAGTCCAATTGCTGGCAGGCAATGTACAAACACGCTGTACCGGGCGCCTAACGCCTATATAATGCGGCCCTTTGCAAGTCGCACCCTCTTTTGGACGTTTTGCTCTGGCCTTTGGCAGCAGTCTCCGTGGAAAAACCTATGAAAAGCGCAGAAATCCGTGAAGCCTTCCTTCGCTTCTTCGAAGAGAAAGGTCACACCCGTGTAGCTTCCAGCTCGTTGATTCCGGGCAACGACCCCACCCTGCTGTTCACCAACGCAGGCATGAACCAGTTCAAGGACTGCTTCCTGGGTCAGGAAAAGCGCGCGTACACCCGCGCCGTCAGCAGTCAGAAATGCGTACGGGCCGGTGGCAAGCACAACGACCTGGAAAACGTCGGTTACACCGCACGTCACCACACTTTTTTCGAAATGCTGGGTAACTTTAGCTTCGGTGACTATTTCAAGCGCGACGCGATCACTTTCGCCTGGACGTTCCTGACGTCCGTATTGGCCCTGCCGAAAGACAAGCTGTGGGTCACGGTTTACGCCAGCGATGACGAAGCCTACGACATTTGGACCAAGGAAATCGGCGTGCCGGCCGAGCGCATGGTCCGTATTGGCGACAACAAAGGCGCGCCGTACGCGTCCGATAACTTCTGGACCATGGGCGATACCGGCCCGTGCGGTCCGTGCACCGAGATTTTCTACGATCACGGCGCTGACATCTGGGGTGGCCCACCGGGCTCGCCGGAAGAAGACGGCGACCGTTACATCGAGATCTGGAACAACGTGTTCATGCAGTTCAACCGTACCGCTGACGGCGTGTTGCATCCGTTGCCTGCGCCGTCGGTGGACACTGGCATGGGCCTGGAGCGTATCAGCGCCGTGCTGCAGCACGTGCACTCCAACTACGAGATCGACCTGTTCCAAAGCCTGCTCGTCGCATCGGCCAAGGCCATCGGCTGCACCAACGACGCACAGCCTTCGCTGAAAGTAGTGGCTGACCACATTCGTTCGTGCGGCTTCCTGATTGCCGATGGCGTGCTGCCGTCCAATGAAGGACGTGGCTACGTGTTGCGTCGGATCATTCGTCGCGCCTGCCGTCACGGTAACAAGCTCGGCGCCAGCGGCAGCTTCTTCTATCAAATCGTCGCCGCATTGGTGGCGGAGATGGGCGAAGCGTTCCCTGAGCTGACTCAGAACCAGTCGCACATCGAGCGCGTGCTGAAAGCTGAAGAAGAACAGTTCGCTAAAACCCTGGAGCAGGGGCTGAAAATCCTTGAGCAAGACTTGGCTGAACTGAAAGGCACCGTGGTTCCCGGCGACGTTGTGTTCAAACTGTATGACACCTACGGCTTTCCCATGGACCTGACCGGTGACATCGCTCGCGAGCGCAATCTGACACTCGACGAAGCAGGCTTCGAGCGCGAAATGGACGCTCAGCGCGTGCGCGCTCGTTCCGCCAGTTCGTTCGGTATGGATTACAACAGCCTGGTCAAGGTTGACGTCGCCACCGAGTTCCTCGGTTACGGCGCGACCCGTGGCAGCGCCAAAGTGGTTGCCTTGTATAAGGACGGCCAAGCGGTCGAGCAGTTGAGCGAAGGCGAAGAGGGCGTTGTGATCCTCGATCAGACCCCGTTCTATGCTGAGTCTGGCGGCCAGATCGGTGACTGTGGCTACCTTGAAGCCGCCGGTGTGCGCTTTGATGTACGCGACACCACCAAAACGGGCGGCGCTTTCCTGCACCACGGTGTGCTGGCCAGTGGCAGCCTGAAGGCCGGTGCCGAACTGAGCACCGAAGTCGATGCTGACGTTCGCCAGGCGACCTCCTTGAACCACTCGGCTACTCACCTGCTGCACGCGGCGTTGCGTCAAGTGCTGGGCGAGCATGTAACGCAGAAGGGTTCATTGGTTGATAGTCAGCGTCTGCGTTTTGACTTCAGCCACTTCGAAGCGATCAAGCCTGAGCAATTGAAGGCCCTGGAAGAAATCGTCAACCGCGAAGTGCGCAAGAATTCCCCGGTGGAAACCGTGGAAACCGATATCGAGACCGCCAAGAAGAAGGGCGCCATGGCGCTGTTCGGCGAGAAGTACGGTGACAACGTTCGCGTGCTGAGCATGGGCGGCGATTTTTCGGTGGAATTGTGCGGCGGTATTCACGCCAATCGCACCGGCGACATTGCGCTGTTCAAGATCACCAGTGAAGGTGGGGTTGCAGCAGGTGTACGGCGTATCGAAGCGGTGACTGGCGCTGCGGCGCTGGCCTACCTCAACGCCGCCGAAGAGCAACTCAAGGAAGCCGCGGTGCTGGTCAAAGGCAGTCGCGACAACCTGCTGGACAAGCTCTCGGCAGTACTGGAGCGCAACCGTCTTTTGGAAAAACAGCTGGAACAATTGCAAGCCAGGGCGGCCAGTGCTGCGGGTGACGATCTGTCGTCTGCCGCGCTGGACGTCAAAGGGGTAAAAGTCCTCGCCGTGCGCCTTGACGGCCAGGACGGTAAAGCCCTGTTGGCGTTGGTTGATCAGTTGAAGAACAAGCTCGGCCGCGCAGTGATCCTGCTCGGCAGTGTCCATGAAGATAAGGTCGTATTGGTTGCAGGCGTGACCAAGGACCTGACTGGCCAACTCAAAGCCGGTGATTTGATGAAGCAAGCGGCCGCCGCCGTGGGTGGTAAAGGCGGTGGTCGTCCTGATATGGCTCAGGGTGGCGGTGTAGACGCCGGGGCGCTTGATGCAGCGCTGGCGTTGGCCGTGCCTTTTGTCGAGCAAGGTATCTAGTCGTCCTCCAGGGCCTGCCAATTGATGGCAGGCCCTGGCGTTTGGGACGAATGTTTATTGGGCGCCCTTCATGGGCAGAGGCGGCTTTGAGATGGCTTTGATCGTACAGAAATTTGGCGGCACGTCGGTGGGCTCTGTGGAGCGCATCGAGCAAGTGGCCGACAAAGTTAAGAAGTTCCACGATGCAGGCACTGACTTGGTCGTGGTGTTGTCGGCCATGAGCGGCGAAACAAATCGCCTGATCGGCCTGGCCAAACAAATCAGTGATCAACCGGTCCCGCGTGAGCTGGACGTGATCGTGTCCACGGGCGAGCAGGTGACTATCGCTTTACTGGCCATGGCGTTGATCAAGCGCGGTGTGCCAGCGGTGTCCTATACCGGTAATCAAGTGCGCATCCTGACGGACAGCGCCCACAACAAGGCGCGTATCCTTCAGATCGATGATCAGAAGATTCGCGCCGACCTGAAGGCGGGTAGGGTTGTGGTCGTCGCCGGCTTCCAGGGCGTCGATGAGCACGGCAATATCACGACCCTCGGTCGCGGTGGTTCAGACACCACTGGCGTGGCCCTTGCGGCTGCGCTGAAGGCGGATGAATGCCAGATTTATACCGACGTCGATGGCGTCTACACCACCGACCCGCGCGTGGTGTCCGCAGCTCAACGGCTGGATAAGATCACCTTTGAAGAGATGCTGGAAATGGCCAGCCTCGGTTCAAAAGTGCTGCAGATCCGCGCTGTCGAGTTCGCCGGTAAATACAATGTCCCGCTGCGCGTATTGCACAGCTTCCAGGAGGGTCCGGGCACCCTCATTACCATTGATGAAGAGGAATCCATGGAACAGCCGATCATTTCCGGCATCGCCTTCAACCGCGACGAAGCCAAGCTGA